>NZ_OV100759.1:0-690421 GCF_920939465.1 Aggregatibacter sp. Marseille-P9115 | reverse complement strand
TTTTACGCTCACGACATACTGCGGATCAACGAGAGTCGCGACACGCATTTGTACATCAACAGGGCTAAAGTCGATCATCGGTAAATTCGGTAAAAGGGTACCCAACGCATTGCCGTTTTTATCTCGGATTTCCACATTCGTTGCGCCGACATGGAATTTACCTTTGTTTTCGGCAAAATCACGGAAAATTTGGTAATCCACATCGCTGCGTACAATGGCAGCAAAAGCGGATTGATTTAATGCCAGAGCAATAGAGGATGCTGTAAGCGTGCGACAAAGTGGTTTTAATAATTTTTTCATAAAAACCTTAGATATCGATTTAATAATGCTTGTAGGTTTTTATATGAGAAAATTTAGGGGGTTACATATAAAAGTGCAATGCGTTTTACAAAACTTTTGCGGTATTATGTAGCAGTTGCACAAAGACCAAAATTTAAACAAAATCGCACAAAAATGCCCTTATTTCGATAAGGGCATTGTTTTTACTATAATTGTATTTTACAGAATTCTGCTCATTTTTCCATTACTCGCTTTTCGGTTTTCTTCTAAACAATTTTTCACGTTGCTCCTCTAGCAACATTTGTTCCATCATTGTAGGGTAAGCCTGTTCGCAGAGAGCAACGTATTCAGGTTGGGTGAGGTGTTCTCTAATTTTTGTCGGGCAACGTAGATAGATTTTATCTTCTGCAAAACTACTAATAATAGAAAGCATCTGATAAGGTTTCCCATCTTCGGTTTCAAACACTTCATCGGTAAATTGCATTTCAAATATCGCCACGACTACCTGATTATTAGCGATTTCATAGGCTCCGTAAAATATCAGTGGATTACGGGGTAAAGTACTGACTTCTTTCGCAAGGTCGCGCAAATTGTGATAGAACAACAGATAGGCATCATCTTTTACGTTTGAATACATCTGAGCCAGTTCTCGCATAAAAGTTTTGAATGTTTCATAGTCCATCTTTTTTAAATCCACGTTAAGTGGCGTGTGTGTCATGGTTTCCATCATTGCTCCTTGTGTTGCTTTAAATTGTTTAGGCTGCGGCTAAATATTGGTTATCGTTTGATGCTTCCAAGCACAAACTTTCCAATCCGAATTTTGCCGTAGGTTTCTTATTTCCCTGCCAGTAACCCGTTAAATCTCGCGAAGGTCTGGCTTTCAAACAGCGTTTTAATATGTTGTCGAATTTATCTTTATCCGACTGATAACGAAAATCCTCACGCCACGCAGCTTCATTGGCGTAGTGCATCATATAGTTATTACCCATCTTATGATAAACGCCCATAATCATTCTTCTAAATCGGGCAAAGAAGGATTCAGCTAGGTTATTGGTGATGCCGTCAATCGAACAATACTCTTGTGAATGATTTACGCGCCATAAATCATAATGAAATGCCAAGCCATCATAAGCAGGGTTTTCATCAGCACAAATTGTAGATTTGGGTACGACCAAGCGATGTGTTAAGGCAAAAGTATCATCAGCATTCTCCTCTTTAACTAAAGCAACGAGCGTGCGGTCGGCTCCTTTTATTATTTCCTGATTTGCGGCTTGTTGGCGGAAAACCATCACGCAGGCTTTATCTTTACGTTGGTGGCATTTCTTACGTCTATCAATACGGCGGTGTTTGAAGTTTTTGGGGCGAATGTAATGATTCACATAACAGCCGTCGATATGAACTATGCCTGTTAGCGGTGTAAAGTCTTGTGTCTTTTCAATTGCTTCACGAAGTTTATGCAGTAACGCCCACGATGTCTTATATTGCACGCCAAGATGGCGAGATAAGTTAAGAGCAGAAATCCCTTTACTATTGATAGTGAAATAATAAACCGCTAACAGTAGCTTTCTTAGGGAAAGTTTGGTGTGCTGAAAAATCGTACCACTTTTTACAGAAAAACGATGTTGGCAATGTTTACACTGCCATTGCTTACGAGAAGAAATGAAATAGGCTTTATGCTCAATCTGACAACGAGGGCATGTAATGGTATGAAAACACTGAGAATTTCCCCAACGGGCATTTTTAAGTAGAATGAGAATTTCGGATTCGGATAAATCCGAGATTGCAACGCTAGGTAAATTGCGAAGCACAGCAGATAGATATGTCTTTTTGTTCTTTTTCATTTTTTGTTCAACATACATAAAAAAAAACAGTGGCTTATTACCCAATAAGCCGTTTTTCTCTTGTTAAATTGGTTGAACAAAAAATATAAAAATGGGAAATTTCCCGAAAAAGCAAACGAGAAGATTTGCTTAAAAGTGTGAATATTCTAGTTCAAAATTTACTCAGTTTGCAATAAAAAGATGCCCTTTAAAGCTCTTATCGCCATCACTATAACAGCAAGAATATTGATTAATTAAGGTTATGAGCCATGTGAATTTTCTTGTGTTGCAAGGTGTTAGCCAAACGTGGGAAATGAAAAATCGCCCACTTGAGAATCTCAAATCGGCTCAAAGCGTTTGGGTTTTGAATACCTATGAACACCACAAGGAAATCGTGGTAGAAATCAATAAACCGAAAGGTATAATGCTTGCCAGTTAGCCGAGTAATTGGCTTAGTGATTTACTGGGGCTTACTAAAAGTATTGAGCAAGACTATTATAAATGTATTCACACAACAATCTTATATTAAAGTCCAATAACTAATTGTCTCATTACTCTATACGCTGCTTCGTAAACTTTATTTGTATCTTTATCAGGGGCAATTTCCCCGTGAAATAAAGCATTCCTTAAATTATAAATTATTTCTAAAGTAGCTTTATAAATTAAATCTTCATTATCAACAAACTGATATTCTCCAATCTTTAAATAAGGTTCAGATTTTGTTAATAATGAAATCTTTTTTCTTGGATTAGCTTCTTCAAAAATTCCATTGATCTTACGTTTCTGAGAATCACTTAAATATTTAAATCTTTTGTCATGATTAAAATGCGCTAAATCATACTCGTTGTGAGTGTAGTATAATAAAGTTTTACTTGAATTTTTCACTGTGACAGTGACTCTTTTTATACCAACTCTTTCTAATTCAATATGAACGTAATATGAAATATTTCTATTAGAATAGTTTTGTGTTAAATTGCTTTTGTCTAGCTCCACCATGAATTCTTCAAAATATAGTCTATCTCCGCCATATACTATATGATTATTTAATAAACAATAATGGAAGTGGGCGAGATTATTTTTAAAGTACGAGCTATCTTCATTATTTCCATTTAGTAAACTTAAAAATCTCTTCCTAAATAAGCATTGTGGAGATGATTTTATTTCATTAATGGCTTCTCTATCTGTTTTTAAGTTAGGATAAGAATTTTTATACCAAGCATTAAATGAAATCCAACTTTTAACAAAATATGTGAAGTAATCTATATCAGATAATGACTTCCATTTTTCTATATTATCAGTGTACATTGCAGTCATTAGTTTGTTTTCCTTTTATAAAATCTAAAGCTGATTCTTGATCTTTTTCAATTGCTAATTCAACAGCTTTCTTAGCTTTTTCTAACAATCCTTTACTCTTAATACGTAAGTAATTAGATTGTCGGATTAAATCGGCGATTTGGGTTTGGATATTTGCATCAACTAAAGGTAAGGGAATGTTCAAAAATTCGTTTTTATTGATAGCCGTCAAAATTGTACCTGAGCAACCTTGTTTTAAAAGCTGCTGTATAGGCTCGGATTTAAACAATATCAGCAAAGTTTCCGAATTAATTTTTTCAGACGACACCACATAAAAGCCAGTTGAACATAACGCCTGATGGTATTGTTCCGAGACGATGGCACAACTGGCAAGCGAGCCTTCAACACTTGAAACAATCACGTCGTTTTTACTGGCTTTCCGTCTTGCCCTGCTTGGCAAATTGCATCCTAAATCCAAGCTTGCCCCTGTAATTTCCCCTAAATTTCCAATATTGGATAATTCAATATATTGGTATGTCTGATTATCTTTAGGCGTGTAATTCGCATCCTTCAATTTACAAGCCGTTCTTATCGGTTCGCAACCGTACGGATAAGCCTGAATCTTTTTCAGGTAACCTTCATACTTTTCCTGATAAAACTCCGCATCCAGCCTACCCGATGTACCGAAACTGTCGGCAAAGGATTTGATATTGACTGCTTGAGCCGGCGGATTAAAATCTTTTAAGCCTAAATGCTCTAAAAGCAGGTTTTGGGCGGTTTGGTAAGCAATTTTAGAATCTAATATTATCTTTTCTGATTTTTTATATAATTCTTCAATAGATTTCTGAAATTCATTGTTAAATATAGGAACTAGCACTCGCTCTACTTCACGACAGTTAAGATTAACTTGTTCTGTTTGTCTTGAATGATAGTGAAGCATTGCTCTACCTATATATGTATTTAAATAGCAATTTAAAAAATAAGGATTTATTTTATTGCTATTACATCTTATAAGGGCGATATTCTGATTAATATTTGCAGGAAGCAACTCATCAGTAACCATAGCTGTTCTGCCAACTATATCGTAAGTTGCACCAATTATAGTTGTAATAACATCTCCTGATATAAGATTACTCTTTTTTAACTCACTCGCTCCTTTATCAGAAAGATAATCAGTGAAAAAATCAGTAATTTTATTTTCTCTTACATTGTCAGTCTTAATAAATTTTACACTACCACCATAAAAACTATCGTTCTGCATTGATGGAGTATGTCCCGTGCAAACAGGAATACTCAATAAGCTACCTAATCTTTGAGTTGTTAAATTTGATAATTTTGAAATAGAGATTTGATATTTTTTTCTATAATGTTCAGCATCCAATCGAAAAGTTTTATCTATTTCATTTTTTAGACTTGAATACTGTAATACTCTCACCTCCAACCCCTCCAACAACTGCTGGTATTTCGCAGCATCAAAGGGGCTTAGGGCTTTCCCACAAAAGACAATTTTTCTTTTTTAGCAAACTCTAAAAAGGCTTCAGCTATCCCATCTTGAGTTTTGCCGTCGTGGTTAAACAGGTCGTGCTTAACGATTAAATGCCCGTGACTATCCAGCACAGGCGTACCGTCTTCATTACGGACAAAGATTTTATCGCCGCTGTTGTCTTTACTCGGCTCCTGCATTGTGGCAAAGAAAATCGGGTAGTCTTCGACTTTCGGGCAAAGTTCATCATGCCATTTTTGCACGAATAAAACGCTGGTTTTGGTGCCGGTATGTGGTTTAAAGACGTTCCCATGCAAACCAACTACTGCAAGGATACGACAACGTTCTGCAATAAATTCGCGGATGGCTTTGTCAGAGCTGTTATTGAAACGTCCTTGCGGTAATACTATCGCCATGCGTCCGCCGTCTTTTAAAAAGTCCAAATTGCGTTCGATAAAAAGAATATCGCGTCCAACTTTAGTTTGCGCTTTGCCGTTCGGTTTCTTGCCTAATTCATATTTAGCTAAAATACGGCTTTCTTTTATATCTCCAGCAAATGGTGGGTTTGCCATTACAATATCAAATTGAAAATCTCTATTACTTTCCTTACTCGTACGGAGTTTTTTTATGTTTACCCAACCTTTATTATAAGTTTCTACCCATTCTGTATCACTAACAATTCCTTTTTTCTCATTACCTGTTTTTTCATCCCATCTTTCCCAGTCTAAAGTATTCAAATGAAGAACATTTGTTTGTCCATCACCTGCAATAAGATTTAATGTTCTTGCAACTCGAACAACTTTCTCATCAAAATCTATTGCAAAAACTTTATTCGTTACATATTTTATACAATCACTAGGTTTTTCTTCACTGGTAAATAAATGACTCTTATTTAATCTTTGCTCTTTTAGAATTTTTTCCCATACATGAAAAATTGTATGTACAGGGAATCCACAGCTACCTGCCGCAGTATCAATAATACTTTCATATTTTGTCGGATTAAGCATTCTTACACACATATCAATAACGTAACGAGGTGTGAAATATTGACCTTTTTCACCTTTGCTTGATTTACTAATTAGATATTCAAAGGCTTCATCTACTACATCTAAATTAGAATTGAATAACTTAACATCTTGAAGAGATGATACACAAACAGATAAATGTGATGGTGTAAGTTGGATTTTTGCATCTTCAGAAAATACTCCGCGCCATTTTTCTTTTGCCTCATCAAATAAAGACTGGATTTTGTTTTTTAATTCATTTTCTGTATCACCATTATTTCTGAATTCTAGATATCTATTTTTATCTCTTCCGCTTTCCATTTCATCATAAAGTTTTGTAAAGATGAGTTTAAATACTTCCTCAAATACATCTACCCCAGCATTAGCTAGAACCTCATCTTCCATTTCAAGAATAAGATCTTTTAATGATTTTCTCTCATTGACTAATTTATCACGTTTAATTAGATCGCTTATTGTGTAGCGCTCGTTTAATATATCTGAAAGTTTTTCATTTACATTAGGGATATTAGATATATCTTCAAAATAGTTAGGATCTTTGCGGTGATAAAATGAAATTGACTCACCATTTGTCCAAACTCCCATCGGTGAACCAGTAGCGTTGCAATAAGATTTTAATTGTTCTTTACCATCTTTTAAATTTGGTTTTTTTAATTCAACGATAATATAAGCTGAACCTATATTATCTTTATCTTGAATAATAATATCCGCACGCTTTTCTTCTCTACCAAAATTAACAATGCTTTCTACATTAATTCTATCTATTGGATATTGGTATTTATTAATGAGAGTAGATAAATAAAGCTGTCTAACAATTTCCTCTGGAGTAAGCTTAATTTCTTTTTTGCGTATAAGACAAGGAACAAAATAGACTGTTTTACCTTTTTGCTCCTTAGAGGTGATTTTTGATTCTAACTCTTCGAGCTGACCTTGCGTAAATTGAGTTAGTTTATATTGACTATCTTTAAGGATTGTTTCTAATTTAATAGCATTAGTCATTAGCAACCTCCCAAAACAAATTTGCAAGGTTGGGATTTATAAAAGAAGCTATATGTAGGCTTGTAGGCTTGTAGGCTTGTAGGCTTGTAGGCTTGTAGGCTTGTAGGCTTGTAGGGACATTTTTTGTTCCTTATTGAGTTAATATCAAGTTAAATATTTATTGTTTATTGGAAATTTCTTTGAAAGAAATTGAGAAAGCATCTTTTAGGTTTTCAGGCATTGAGCGGTAGTCTGCAATCAATTTTTCTTCTTGTGCTGAAATCGAACTTTCTTGAGTTGCTGCTTGAAACATTGATCCATTTCCTGTGAGCAGCCAAGTTATACTGATTTCTAACCCCTTATGAATTTTCACTAGAGCATCTACATTTGGATCGCGTCCCTCATTCAAGTAATTCATTGCCGAACGATATGAGATTCCCGTTACATTAGAAAATTCAGTAACGGTCATATTTTTGGCTTCTAAGATCTGCTTTAAACGTTTTGATATGCACATTATTTCACATTCCTATTGAAAAAAGTGAATGATTGTGATATTTTATGCACAATCAATATGAATAATATTTCATATTTTAGTTTAATAAAAGTGTGACCTCAATACTATGACCCAGAATTTTCTTCTCAGCAGCAAAGCTCGCAAGTTTTCGCCTATCAAGATGGCACAGCTATCTGATAGCGAAGCTCGGGCATTGCTATGCCAAATTCGGTGGGGAAGTGAGGAAAATGTGGTGTGTCCGAAATGTGGCGTACAACATATTGCTTATCGCATTGCCAGTCGCAATCAATGGCGGTGTAAACATTGTCATCATACCTTTAGTGTGACATCAGGCACAATTTTTGCCGACCGAAAGTTATCTATTCAGACCTATCTTTATGCCATTGCCTTATTCATTAATGCTGCTAAAGGCTTGTCTGCTTGCCAACTCTCGCGCGATTTAAACGTGCAATATAAGACGGCTTTTACGCTCGCGCACAAAATCCGTGAAAGCCTACAAATTCAAAAACAGTTATTTCCGCTTTCGGGTGAAATCCATATTGACGGCACTTATGTGCATTCCGCCCCGCGACCAAAGAATAAGAAATCGGAGCGCGTGGATAGACGATTGAAAGAAAATGCTAATCCTCACAAGCGGTCAATTTTGGTCATGCGAAGCCGTTACACTGAAGAAGAAACCACAGAAAATCCGTATTTAGTGGGCGCAAAGAAAACCTTAACCTTTCCGATTTTATCGGAAAATAGTCGAGTCGTGAATAAATTGGCAATAAGCTATATCAAGGCAGGCAGTCGTATTCATGCGGACGAAAACTCCGCTTATGACGAATTGATGATCCACTACGATTTGCGCCGTGTGAACCATCAAAAAGAGTATCGCAGTGATGAAGGTATCACTAACAATCTTGCAGAAAGCTATTTCAGCCGTTTTAAACGTATGATTATTGGCACACATCATAAAATCAGTAATAAGTATCTTGATAACTACGCCAACGAATGTGCTTATCGAGAAGATAATCGCCGTGTGGATAATCTGAGCCTATTTAACAGTACACTCGGGCAATGTCTTGCTACCGACAATACAACAGACTGGCAAGGCTATTGGCAGGGTAATCATAGACAAGCAGAAAGGTTGATAATGTAATGGGAAATAAAATCTACTTTAGCCAAATTCAGGCTAAAATCGATCGCTTACAGCGTGAACGAACACAGGTGCTAGAACATCTCGAATTAGTTGAACGAAAAATCAAAAAACTCAACGATGCCCTTGAAGTGATGGAAAATGAAGCCTTAACCGATGAATACGATACAGAGGTTTATTCATATCGAACCTACAAACATAGATTCCGTGGAAAATTAAGACCAATGGTCTTAGCGGTACTCAAAGCTCAACCCGACCATTATTTTACGGTTAATGAAATCACTGAGATTGTCTTAATAAAAGACGGGCAAGACCCTATCGTTCGTCCGAAGCATACGGTTTCGGTGCGTGGCGCGTTAAAACATTGGCTGACAAAAGGCGTAGTAGAACGGTTAGAAAGAGGCGTAACCGATGTCAAATGGCGACTGAAACAAAAATAGCGGTATTTCTACCGCTACTTATCCATTTTTACTCAAGAGGTTTTAATCGCCATTCAGAACGTCTGAAAAATCCTCGCTTTATTGTTCGTTTATGTAATTCAACTTCTCTCCGTTCAATAATTCCTTTCTTGTATAAATCTCTTAATACCCTAATCACTGCAAGCTCATGTTCTCTAGTTACTGAAAAGGAATATTTATTTTCACAATCTAATCCCATCACATTTGATGTAATTGAATATAAATTCCGCCAACGGTTATCTTGCCTTAACACCTTTGAAATGAGCCATTTTAGATCTTGTTTAAATAATCGGCGTTTAATGAGTTGAGAGGCATTAAACTCTGTTTTAATCTTTCTTAGGTCAAAATCAGGATCGATAAGTGTTAATGTTCTTTCAAAATTCAATATTTTTTCATCCACATTGGCTTTTTGCTGTTCCAATTGGGCGAGTTGATGCTCTAAAACGGCTTTTTCTTTATATTGGGTTTCAATCAACTTCGCCAGTTGCGAGATAAGGTGGGATTCTGCCATAATAAAAAATCTCCATTGAGTTAAAATTTCAATGGAGATTCTAGTATTTTCAAGTGGTTAGGTCTTTGTGCAACTGCTACATAATACCGAACTTTTGAAAAACGCACCGCACTTTTTAGATTTTAAACGAATTAATGTGTGCTCGTGCTGGTTGTTGTTCTGTTAGCACGTTTACGATCCATTTCCGTTAATAATTTTTTACGGATGCGGATAGATTGCGGGGTAATTTCCACCAATTCGTCATCATCAATAAATTCAATGGCTTGTTCAAGGCTGAATTTAATTGGTGTGGTTAACGCAATGGCGTCATCCTTACCGGAAGCGCGTATATTGGTGAGTTTTTTCCCTTGTAAGCAGTTCACAGTTAAGTCGTTAGAACGGCTGTGAATACCGATGATTTGACCTTCGTACACTTCGGCGCCGTGATCGATCATCAGTTTGCCGCGCTCTTGCAAGCCCCATAACGCGTAAGCCAAGGCTTTACCTGTCGCATTGGAAATCAATACACCATTTTTACGCTGACCGATTTCGCCCGGTTTCACATCATCGTAATGACTGAAACTGGAGTAGAGCAATCCGGTACCGGAAGTCATGGTCATGAATTCATTACGGAAACCGATTAAGCCACGGCTTGGGATCACATATTCTAAACGTGTACGTCCTTTACCATCCGGCACCATATCTTTTACTTCACCTTTGCGGATACCAAGAGCTTCCATTACCGCGCCTTGGTGTTGGTCTTCAATGTCGATGGTGACTTGTTCAAACGGTTCTTGTTTGTGTCCATCCACTTCTTTAAAGATGACTTTGGGGCGGGAGACGGCTAATTCGTAGCCTTCGCGACGCATATTTTCGATTAACACGGATAAATGCAATTCACCACGACCGGAAACACGGAATTCATCTGGGTTTGGGGTTTCTTCTACGCGCAATGCTACGTTATGCACAAGCTCTTTGTTTAAGCGCTCTAAAATCTGACGAGATGTCACGTATTTCCCTTCTTTACCGCAGAACGGTGAGGTGTTAACGCAGAAGAACATGGTGACGGTTGGTTCATCAACGCTTAATGCCGGTAAGGCTTCTACGTTGTTGATGTCGCAAATGGTATCGGAAATGTTGAGCTCGCCAAGGCCGGTAATCGCCACGATGTCGCCTGCGCTGGCAATATCTTCTTCGTAGCGTTGTAATCCAAGGTGTCCCAATACCTGACCGATTTTACCGGTACGGGTTTTTCCGAAACTGTCGATGATGGTTACGCTTTGGTTAGGTTTCACCGTACCACGTTTAATACGACCAACACCGATAACACCCACATAGCTGTTGTAGTCTAATTGGGAAATTTGCATTTGGAATGGGGCGTTGAGTTCCACTTTCGGTGGTTCAACGTATTTGACGATGGCTTCAAATAGCGGTGTCATGTCAGCAGCTAAATCGTCGTGTTCCAAACCGGCAACGCCGTTTAAGGCGGAGGCATAAATAATCGGGAAGTCTAACTGTTCGTCAGTGGCACCAAGGTTCACGAATAAATCGAACACTTGATCGACCACCCAGTCAGGGCGTGCGCCAGGACGGTCAACTTTGTTGATGACCACGATCGGTTTTAAGCCATGGGCAAACGCTTTTTGTGTTACGAAACGGGTTTGTGGCATTGGGCCGTCAAAGGCATCTACCACTAATAATACGCAGTCCACCATGGATAATACGCGTTCTACTTCGCCGCCGAAGTCCGCGTGTCCCGGGGTGTCCACAATGTTAATACGGTAGCCGTTCCAATTAATGGCGGTATTTTTTGCCAAAATGGTAATACCGCGTTCTTTTTCGATATCGTTAGAGTCCATGACGCGCTCATCCGCATCACCGCGGGTGGCATCGAAAGTACCGGATTGTTGTAATAATTTATCGACTAATGTGGTTTTGCCGTGGTCAACGTGGGCAATGATTGCGATATTACGCAGTTTGTTAATGTCTATTTGATCTGTCATTGAGAATTCTTAAGCCTAAGCTAATAATAAAAAAAGAGATAATTTTCTGACCGCACTTTTAGTGCCAAAAATGCGAAAGGCGCAGATTATACAACTTTTTATGAGGGTCTGCTATGAATAAATGGGAGAAAATTTGAACAATAAAAAGTTGGTTTTATAAAAAATAAAAAAGGCATTTGATGAAGAAAATTCAAGTGAATGAATCAAATACTTTTATGAAATCAGGCCAGAATATGCTATTTTTATACGCATTCTTTTTCCCCATTTTATCTTAATTAACCCACGTCTTAGAGGATTTACTAGTATGTCTAACGCGATTGACAATGTGTTTAAACTCATTGAAGAAAATGACATCAAATTTGTGTTACTTCGTTTTACCGATATTCAAGGCAAAGAACATGGTGTTTCTTTACCGGTGAGTTTGGTTGACGAGGATTTATTTGAAGACGGCAAAATGTTTGACGGTTCCTCTGTAGAGGGTTGGAAAGCGATTAATAAGGCGGATATGTTATTAATGCCGATTGCCGAAACTGCCTTTGTCGATCCTTTCGCTCAGATTCCAACGTTGTCCCTACGTTGCAGTATTGCAGAACCGACAACGATGCAAAGCTATGATCGTGACCCGCGTTCAATCGCACTTCGCGCAGAAAATTATATGCGTTCCACCGGCGTGGCGGATCAAGCTTTCTTCGGACCGGAACCAGAATTTTTCCTCTTTGATGATGTGCGTTTCGATGTGTCGATGAATGGCAATACTTATCAAGTGGATGATGTTGAAGCCGCGTGGAACACCAACAAGCGTTATGAAAATGGCAACAATGCTTATCGTCCGCTGAAAAAAGGCGGCTATTGTGCGGTGGCACCGATTGATACGGCACATGATATTCGTTCCGAGATGTGTTTGTTAATGGAAGAAATGGGCTTGGTGATTGAAGCACACCACCACGAAGTAGCCACAGCCGGACAAAATGAAATCGCCACGAAGTTCAACACCTTAACGTTGAAAGCGGATGAAACCCAAATTTATAAATACATCGTGCATAACGTGGCAAAAGAATACGGCAAAACCGCCTGTTTCATGCCGAAACCGATTACCGGTGATAACGGTTCGGGGATGCACTGTAATATGTCCTTGAGTAAAGACGGTAAAAATATTTTCCAAGGGGATAAATATGCCGGGCTTTCAGAGACCGCACTTTATTACATCGGCGGTATCATCAAACATGCGAAAGCGTTAAATGCCTTTACCAACCCAAGCACCAACTCTTATAAACGTTTGGTGCCAGGCTTTGAAGCGCCGGTGTTATTGGCGTATTCCGCAAGCAATCGTTCGGCGTCCATTCGTATTCCTGCCGTGACCAGTCCGAAAGCCATTCGTGTGGAAGCGCGCTTCCCGGATCCTTTAGCTAACCCGTATTTAGCATTTGCGGCGTTATTAATGGCGGGCTTGGATGGTGTGGTGAATAAAATTCATCCGGGTGATGCGATGGACAAAAACCTTTATGATTTACCACCGGAAGAATTGAAAGATATTCCATCTGTCGCCGGTTCTTTAGAAGAAGCGTTAAACGCCTTAGAAAACGATTTTGAATTCTTAACACAAGGCAATGTGTTTACCAAAGAATTTGTACAGGCATTTATTAGCGTAAAACGCAAGGAAGTCACACGTTTAAATATGACACCGCATCCGGTGGAATTTGAAATGTATTACTAATAGCGTGAGAAAAGAAAAGGCGGTTTGATACCGCCTTTATTTTTGCTTAAAAAGTGCGGTCAAAAAAACAAATGAATTTTCGACCGCACTTAGATGGTTTAAAGTTTCATGCCTAAGCGTTTACGCATTTTTGTATTCAACACTTCCACAAAGACGGAAAAGCCCATGGCGAAGTAAATATAAGCTTTTGGTACATGGAAACCGAAGCTTTCGATAATTAACGTAATACCGATAAGAATCAAAAAGGCGAGTGCTAAAATTTTGAACGTCGGGTGGCTTTCTACAAAATCGCCAATCGGTTTGGCAGCAAACATCATCATGCCCACGGCAATAATAATTGCGGTGACCATAATTTCAATTTGATTCACCATGCCCACCGCGGTAATGACGGAATCCAGTGAGAACACGATATCAAGCAAGGCAATTTGAATTAACACACCGATAAAACTTACTTTTTTGCTGATTTCATGGTGTTCTTCTTCTGTATGTGGTGTCATCGCTTCACGAATTTCATTGGTACTTTTAACGATTAAGAACAAACCGCCGAAAAACAGAATTAAATCTCGTCCAGAAACGCCTTTACCAAAGAGCTCAAACAGAGGCTCTATCAGGTGCATCATCCAAGAAAGGGTCAATAGAAGTAAAATTCGAGTGCCCATGGCAAGGCTTAAGCCGATAATACGTCCCGGTTGTCGTTGTTTGGGAGGCAACTTAGCAACGAGAATACTGATTAAAATAATGTTGTCGATACCCAACACAATTTCCAGTGCGGTGAGGGTAAATAAGGCGACTAACGCCTCAG
The DNA here is from genome assembly GCF_920939465.1 of Aggregatibacter sp. Marseille-P9115. Classification (GTDB taxonomy): domain Bacteria; phylum Pseudomonadota; class Gammaproteobacteria; order Enterobacterales; family Pasteurellaceae; genus Aggregatibacter; species Aggregatibacter segnis_B. The sequence goes on along the minus strand of NZ_OV100759.1, from coordinate 676,427 downwards.
GGCTTAATAGCCATTCAAACATAATGTTTCCTTAAAGTACAAATGGGTGCGCGATCATATAGCTTTGACGATGAAATGAAAAGAGGCTAAGTGTTCTGCTGCACAAATTGTTGCAGAATTTCGTGGGTAAATGCTTTACGCAAGTAAAAACCGAGAGGAAGCGTATCGATAATTTCCCCATTTTTACCAATACCTTTGGTTAAGGACTTGCTATTCGCGCCTTTTGGGCGGAGTTGCAAGACTTCGCCTAAACGCGCATTAATTTTATCCAGTTGACCTAGTACGATGTAATCCATGAGTTCTTCCCAGTCTCGTTGCAGTAGGCGTTCTTGCTGTTCGCTAGGTTGCCAAAGGATAGGGATACCGATGCGTCTTTCTGCCAGGGGAATAGAACGGCTTCCTTCAACAGGAATCCAAAGAACGCGAGACAACTTATAGCGCACATGGGAATTTTGCCAATTTACGCCACTATTTTGGATGAGGGGTGCCAGACTCACGAAAGTGGTTTCCAAAGGATAGCCTTGCGCATTGATTGGGAGGGTTTTCAGTTCAATGCCCAAATGGCGAAAATCCTGTTCAGCTTTGCTGCCTGCCGTTGCACCCAGTGCTGTTTCAAGCAGCATACCCACCCAGCCTTTATCACGTTTTAAATCCGGAGGCACGGCAATGCCGAGTTGTATCGCTAACTCGCCAAAACTCAGTCCGGCAATGGCTTGCGCACGGGAAAGAAGTTCTTTGGTCGTTTTTGGGATCATGAGTGGTATTTCTTGAAAAAGCGAGGTTTAACCGTTTCTTTGCCTTTATCAATATAAGGAATGTTTTCCAGTTGGAGTAGAAAACGTTTAGCAATTAAGCCGCCACCGAATCCGGTCAGTTTTCCGTCTTTGCTTAAAATACGATGGCAAGGAATGATAATACTGATCGGGTTGCTCCCGACTGCACCGCCCACCGCACGCACCGCATTGGGGTTCTCAATGCGTTTGGCCAACTCGCCATAACTTGTCGTTTCGCCATGGCCGATTTGGCGTAGAGCCTGCCAAATGCGTTGCTGAAATGGTGTGCCTTGCGGTGCCAACGGAATGTCATCAAAACGTTCCGGTTCGCCGTTGAAATACCGATCAAGTGCCGAACAAATTTGCGTAAACAGGGGCAAATCGTTGTTTTCCTGCCATTTTGGATTGGGCGCAAATTGTTCCAGTTCAAAATCCAAATGGGTTAAATACTTGCCATCAGATAGCATCAGTAATTTGCCGATGGGCGATGAGTAATAACGGTAAAAAAGTGCGGTCATATTTTTCTCTGTTTCACAAAAATAAAAGCGTACCGAAGTACGCTTTATATTATGCGGAATTTTTATGCCGATTAGAAACGGTAATTGAGGTTTAAACCGTAAAGGTTGGCAGATGCTTTTGTGGTGTAATCTGCTTCAACAACGAGCAAGCCTTTAATATTTTGTGTTTCAACAAAGTGTTTTTTCTTGCCACGCAAATGAGAAAAACCTACATCAACAGATAAATTCGGTGTGAATTTATAGGTTGCACCTAAGCTATACCACATGCGATCCGTGTCAGGAATTGACGCAGATAAATGTTTTTTGCTTGCAGCTTGATCGTATGCTAAACCGGCACGTAAAGTGAGCGCATCACTGAAGTTATAGGTTGTACCAACAGCAAAGCGAGAATTGTTTTTGTATTCTTCTTTCTTCGCAAAAGCTTCATAGCCGGAGCCATCTTGGTATGTACCACGTAATTCTTTGAAACGGTTCCATTCCGTATATTTATAGCTATAGTGAACCGCCCAGTGATCGGTTAGTTGATGGAAACCGGAGAATTCCCAGTAGGCTGGTAATTTCAAGGTTAAGCTACCTTCAGCGACATAAGGCGTTAATGCACCTTGATGCTGTTGTAAGCTAAGCGCATTGCGATCGGTAAAGTCAATATCGATTTTGGAGTGATAAGCTAAACCAACGCGGTTATCTTGGTTAAATTCATACATTAAACCGGCATTCCAACCAAATCCCCAAGCATTATCTTTTAAATGTACGAGGGAGTCCTGCTTATCTAAGCTTTTTAAATTATTAATGGTTTTTTGGGCTAAAGCATCGGCTGCTGCTTGTGAAACTCTTGGATTTTTAGCTCGAATTGCCCCACTCAATTGGCTTTTCACAGCGTCTTCGCCCTTGGCTTTAAGTATATTTTTAACGCCGGTAATGGCAATCCCTGCGGTACGTTCAACTTCAGCTTTGGCATAAACACCATTAATTCCTAGACCGGCAGTTAAATTATCAGTGATTTTGTATGAACCGCTTAGATTTAAGTTAATTGTTGTTAAATCGGTTACCCCACCGAAAATGCCGGCATCGTAGTCACGAGAGTACTCACTTTTTAAACCAAAGTTAACATTCATTCCCGCGCCTAAAGCAAATTTGTCATTGATCGGAGAAACAAAATACATGTTAGGGATAAAGGCACCTGGAACAACGCTATTTGCATTTGCGTTTCCGGTCGCAAGCTTTAATCCGCTTGCGGTGGTAGCCGTTACCGGACCATACATGTGAATGCGTGAGTCTACATAAACACCGCCTGCAGAAAATTCTTTTTGTTTGAAGAGGCTCATTAATGCCGGGTTAGTGGCGACTACAGAGGCGTTATCGGCCATTGCCGCTTCACCTGCATAAGCGCGGCCTAAACCGGAGGTAGAAACCTCCGCTAATTGGAATGCGGCAGCGGATGCACCGGTTGCAGCACCAAGAAGAAGAGTAGAGAGGAGAGTTTTTGTCAATTTGCTCGTTGTCATTTTGTTACCTTTTTCTGCGCCTGCCCGAAGGTGACGTCTGGTCAAAGTTTATTGATTGTTATTTAAAAGCTGGTCATTCTAAGAAAGGCAGGGAGGCGGAGCAACGTTCTTTTCGGTTTTTGTAAAGTGTTCAGACCAGTCAGACAGGAAAAGTGCGGTCAAATTTTGTATTGTATTTTAATAATGCTAAAATAATTGAAAGTTTCAACTGATTTTATAAAGGAGAGAATATGAGTTCGTTAAAATGCCAAGCTGAAGAAGCTAAAGTGTGTTGTTGTGTTGATGTCGGCACAGTCATTGACGGCTCCGATTGCACCATTGATTTTGAACAGGTTTATGCAACGGAAGCGCAGGCAAAAGAAGCATTAGCCTATTTAACTGAAAAAGCGAGAGCGGCAGAAAGCGATCCGTGCAATATCAACAGTGAAATAAGTGCGGTCGAAAATGGCTACAAATTAAAAGCACAATTTGAGTTTGGCTGCCAGGCTGAATCCATGATTTTCCAACTTTCTACGCGTTAATTGATTGATTTAAATAAAAAGGCTTAAGTTGAAAAACTTAAGCCTTTCTTTTTAGGTTTTCAAATTACACTTCTTCAGTTTCTTCTGAAAAGCGCTCAATTCGTGCGCCTAAGCCTCGTAGTTTTTCCTCAATACGTTCATAACCACGATCGATGTGATAGATACGATCGACGATAGTTTCACCTGTGGCGATACAGCCGGCAAGGACAAGGCTAATGGAGGCGCGTAAATCGGTTGCCATGACTTCAGCGCCGGACAAGTGAGCAACACCGTGACAAATCGCTGTATTACCTTCAATTTCTGCTTTTCCTCCCATACGAATCAATTCAGGGATGTGCATGAAACGATTTTCAAAAATAGTTTCGGTGATGATACTGGTGCCGTTTGCCACCATATTTAATAAGGTGAACTGTGCTTGCATGTCCGTTGGAAAACCAGGATAAGGTGCGGTACGAATATTGACCGCTTTTGGACGGTTGCCAAGCATATCTAGGGTGATTGTATCTTCAGTGACATCAACTTGGGCACCGGCTTCACGTAATTTATCGATCACAGCATCTAAGGTGTTGGCTTTGGTGTTTTTACAAACGACACGTCCACCGGAAATTGCTGCAGCGACTAAGAATGTTCCGGTTTCAATACGATCCGGCACAACGCTGTGCTCACAGCCGGTTAAGCGATCTACACCCTCGATAGTAATGGCGTCTGAACCTGCACCGCTGATTTTTGCACCCATTTTATTTAGGAATTCTGCCGTATCTGCAATTTCCGGTTCACGGGCCGCATTTTCAATGACGGTTGTACCTTTAGCTAAGGTCGCGGCAATCATGATGGAAAGAGTTGCACCCACGCTGACTTTTTCCATCACGATACGAGTCCCGATTAAACGGCTATCGACATAGGCTTTTACATAGCCGTCTTCAAGTACAATTTTGGCGCCAAGGCGTTCCAAGCCACTGATGTGTAAATCTACCGGACGAGCGCCAATGGAACAGCCACCCGGCAAAGACACTTGGCCTTGATTGAAACGTGCAACTAATGGTGCTAACGCCCAAATTGAGGCGCGCATGGTTTTTACCAATTCGTATGGCGCAATGAAATGATTAATTTTGGAGGCATCTAAACGTACGACACCTTGTGCGTTACGCTCAACCTCAACACCTAATTGGCGTAAGATTTTTAGTGTTGTTTCAATGTCTTTAAGATCCGGTACGTTGGTTAACGTAACAGGCTCGGTAGCCAGAATTGCAGCAAAAAGAATAGGTAATGCAGCATTTTTAGCACCTGAAATATCAACGGTGCCTTTCAAACATGATTGTCCATAAACACGAAATTTTTGCATGAGAATATCCTGTGGAAATTAAGCCGGTTGATTAAGTAAGCGTTCACGTTTCCATTTTTCAACAGTATAAGTGCGGATAGAAAGCGCGTGGATTTCATTACTGGAAATGTGATTTAGAAGTGGTGCGTAAATCATTTGTTGCTGTTTGACTTTGGAGAGCCCTTCAAACTGATCACTGACAGCGATGACACCATAATGTGCGTTTTCACCTTGTACATACACTTCATCAAGATTAAGCGCTTCTTTTAAAATTCTTTCGATTTCTTGAGTTTCCATTAAATATTTCCATCTTGTGGGATAAATTGAGCAAGCCAATCGGATAAGCCGAAAAGATCTGCCAATGTCAGTAATTCCGAAGGTGGGCACTGTAAAACTTGTACACGACCTTTAGGCAATCGGGTTTGGTTGTGTTGTAAAAAGTCACACAATAAAGCAAAACCGGCAGAATCTATGCGAGTAACCTGGCTTAAGTCCCAATAGATATTTTGTTCTGCCGATGATTTTCCCAATAAAAAAGAAGCACGTTGCTGCCATAGTGGCAACAACGTGTTACGAGATAACTCTCCTGATAATTGGAGCGTTATTCTATCATTATTTACTTGTGATGCCCAACGTAAACTTTGTGTCTGTTGCATGGCTTATTTGCTCAGTGTAATTGGCGTATCAGCAGCTTTTTGTAGTTGTGCGCTGAGGGCATCCAATCCTTGTTTGCGAATGATCGGGCTCCATTCTTGTTGCTTAGTATTTACCATGCTCGCACCGCCTGCGGTCATGTCATACACCTGCCATTGTCCTGTTTTGCTGTTTTTATACCAATAGAAATCAACATTTAACGGTGGTTGATTATTCGGCTGTGCCACTTTGACATTCACAATCGCAAGGCTACCGGATTCTTCTTTCATTTTGCCGATTTGGATACTTTGATCGCTATACAGGGTTAATACTTGGGCATAAACCTGTTCAATGTATTTGTCCAATACAGCGAAATAACGATCACGTTGTTCTTGCGTAACGGTTTGATAGTTCTGGCCCAAAATTTTAGAACCGGCATATTTCACATGAACGTAAGGCATTAAGTCTTGACGCACGATGGTTTTTAAATAGTTCGGATCTTGTTTAATTTTGTGTTGATTGCTTTTGATGTCATTAAACAACTTATTGGATACTTTCTGCGTTAAATCATAGGGTGTATCTTCCGCGATGGCTTGTTGTACAGCAAAAAGTGCGGTGAAAATGACTAACGTTTTTGCTAACCAGTATTTTACATTTTTCAACATTGAGAGTTTCTCCTGTCACGTTATTTATTCGTCGCTTCCGAGGTTTCGGCAGCTTCTTTTTTCTCTTTGTCGCCATATAAGAATTGACCAATCAAATCTTCTAATACCATGGCAGACTTCGTGTCGACGATTTTATCGCCGTCTTTCAACATTGCAATTTCGCCATCATCAAAGCCAATGCTGAGGGCAATATATTGCTCACCCAATAAGCCGGCTGTTTTAATGGATAACGAGCTGGTTTCTGGGATCTTATTGTATTCTTGGTTAATAGCAATGGTCACTTTGGGTAAATAGCTTTGCGGATCCAATTCAATTTCGGAGACACGCCCCACAACAACACCACCTACTTTAAGTGGTGCACGCACTTTAAGACCACCGATATTATCAAAAGTCGCATACACGCGATACGATTTGGTTTCGCTGAAGCCTTGCACATTAGCCACTTTTAAACCTAAAAAAATCAGTGAACCGATACCGAGCAGTAAAAATAAACCCACCCAAAATTCATATTTAATAGTTTGTCGCATAAGATTTCCTTACAAACAGAGATTAATTTGCGCCGAACATAATGGCGGTCAGTACAAAGTCTAAACCGAGGACGACTAATGAAGCATGCACTACCGTTCTGGTGGTGGCTTTGCTGATGCCTTCGGAGGTTGGAATACAATCGTAGCCGTTAAATAACGCAATCCAAACGACCGCAATGGCGAAAAATATACTTTTAATAGTGCCGTTTAAAATATCATGGCTCCAAGTTACCGAGCTTTGCATCACGGACCAAAAACTACCGGCATCCACGCCTTTCCAATCGACGCCGACTAAAGAACCGCCCCAAATACCGATGGCAATAAAGATGATGGACAAAATCGGCATGGCAATAATCCCCGCCCAAAAACGTGGGGCAATGACACGACGTAATGGATCAACTGCCATCATTTCCAAGCTAGATAATTGTTCCGTGGCTTTCATTAAACCAATTTCGGCGGTTAATGCGGAACCTGCCCGTCCGGCGAATAAAAGTGCGGTCACAACCGGGCCTAATTCTCGAAGCAGGGATAAGGCGACTAATTGCCCTAAACTGGTTTCCGCTGAGAAATCCACTAAAACCACATACCCTTGTAAACCAAGTACCATGCCGATAAATAACCCGGAAAGCATGATGATTAATAAAGACTGTACGCCAAGCACATGTAATTGTTTAATAAACAAAGGAAAATGCTTGCGGACTTGCGGTTTGCCAATTAATGCGCCGAACAGTAAAAAACCGGCACGTCCAAGTGCTCGTCCAAAATTAATGGCGTGACGGCCAAACGTTGAAATCAAATTTTCTAACATTTGAACAGCTCCTCAAGGTAATTCGGTGCCGGATAATGAAAATGCACCGGGCCATCAGCATGTCCTTGCAAGAATTGGGTAACTTGCGGATCTTGGCTTGCCAGTAATTGGGCAGATGTTCCTTCGGCAATCACATGTTTATCCGCAATGATGTAGGCATAATCCGCAATGCTCAAAAGCTCCTGCACATCATGAGAAACCACGATAGACGTGAGATTTAAGGCCTCATTCAAGCGTTTGATTAAACTAATAATGACGCCCATGCTAATTGGGTCTTGTCCAGTAAACGGTTCATCAAACATGATTAAATCCGGATCTAATGCAATCGCGCGGGCAAGTGCGGCTCGGCGAGCCATTCCTCCGGAAAGTTCGGACGGCATTAAATCGGCTGCACCGCGTAATCCTACCGCTTCTAATTTCATTAATACTATTTGACGAATTAATGAAGGCGGCAGATTCGTGTGTTCACGAATGGCAAAGGCCACATTATCGAAGGTTGAAATATCGGTGAATAACGCACCGGATTGGAATAGCATGCCCATGCGTTTACGCACTTCATAAAGTTCGCTGTTAGACAGTTTGCAAATATCTTGCCCGTCAAACAGGATTTCCCCTTCATCGGGGATGAGCTGTCCACCAATCAGTTTTAGTAACGTGGTTTTACCAATGCCGGAAGGCCCCATAATGGCTGTGATTTTGCCGCGAGGTACACGCAAGTTGAGATCGCGATAAATCACACGTTCGCCACGTTTAAACGTCAGGTGTTTAACTTCGATTAAAGCGTCGTTCATAAAACCTTAATGATGAGAAGGCTTGAGCGCCTTGAGTGAATAAAAATGAGTTGCGATAGTCTATGAAATCCACGTGAATGTCAAATAGAATTACGCACTCTTCATGCCCGGCCTTGGACTTCTTTTGGGCAAAAATGTTCCCATTAAAACGTGCCGAAATCTGACCGCACTTTTAGATTTTTTCAATAAAGTTGTGCTATTATTGCGCCCTATTATTAATTGTTATGGCTTAAAATAGAGTTATGAATATTCGTTGGAATATTGTGTTGGCGGTAATCGCATTGGGATTATTAGCTTGGTTTTATAGCTTGAATCAAGAAGATGACGGGCTGAATGCGCTTGTTAAGACGGCAGACGCGCCGGAATATGTCGGGCAGAAAATGAATACGGTGGTGTATGCACCGACCGGCAAAAAACAGTATTTGGCCACATCCGACAAAGTAGAGTATTACACCTCGGATGGGCATACGAATTTTATGAATCCAAAAGTGCGTCTATTGGATCTTGAAATTCAGCGTGCCGGCACGGAGAGTGCTGACGCGGAAAGTTGGGAGTTAAGTGCGAATAAAGCCACTTTAACGAAGAACAACATGTTGTATTTAGAAGGTAATGTCGTGGCACAAAGCCTTTCTGCACAATCTCGTTTACAACGTATTGAAACCGAAAGTGCGGTAGTAAATTTAACCACGCAAGACATTACTTCCGATAACATGGTGAAATTAAACGGGCAGGATTTTAGTTCGACAGGTTTAAAATTGACAGGCAACTTACAACAACAAGTGGCCACTTTAAAAGAACAGGTAAAAACACATTATGAAATTAATAAGCAGTAAAATTGTGCTTGCTTCTACATTGGTTTTGATGTCTTTTTCCGCCTTGGCGTTAAAAGAAGATACTAATCAACCGATTAACATCGTGTCCGATAATCAATCTTTGGATATGAATAATCGTGTCGTTACTTTCACGGATAACGTGGTGATTACACAGGGTTCCATTATCGTCAAAGCGAGCAAAGTGGTTATTACCCGTCCGGAAGAGAATTCTAAACAAAAAGATAAAGTGGAAGCATTTGGCAATCCGGTGACCTTTCATCAAGTCATGGATGACGGCAAGCCGGTGGATGGTAAAGCAAATAAAGTAGTTTATGACCTCGGTACCGAATTTTTAACGTTGACCGGTGATGCAGAATTAAAACAATTGGATAGCAAAATTAACGGTAGTGTTATTACCTATGATGTAGCCAAGCAGCAACTGAAGGCGAATGCGAATTCCGGTGCACGCGTAAAAACGGTATTGATTCCCACCCAATTAAATCGTGCCAATGGCAAATAGGATAAAAAAATGGCGATTCTGTATGCTGAAAATTTAGCGAAAAGCTATAAAAACCGGCAAGTGGTTTCTGATGTTAGTTTAACGGTGCATTCAGGTGAAATCGTTGGCTTATTAGGTCCGAATGGTGCCGGTAAAACCACCACCTTCTATATGGTGGTGGGGTTAGTGAATCATGACCAAGGCAAGATTCGCATTGATGATGAGGATATCAGTCTGTTGCCAATGCATAACCGCGCACAAAAAGGTGTTGGTTACTTACCGCAAGAAGCCTCTATTTTTCGCCGTTTAAGTGTGTATGAAAATTTGATGGCAGTATTGGAAATACGTAAAGATTTGACCGCACTTCAACGCCAAGAAAAAGCAGATGAGCTGATTGAAGAATTTAATATCGGACATATTCGCGATAGTTTGGGGCAATCTTTATCCGGTGGTGAACGTCGCCGCGTAGAAATCGCACGGGCTTTAGCCGCCAATCCTAAATTCATTTTGTTGGATGAGCCTTTTGCCGGGGTCGATCCAATTTCCGTGATTGATATTAAGAAAATTATTAAAGATTTACGCGATCGTGGTCTTGGCGTGTTAATTACCGACCATAACGTACGTGAAACCTTGGATGTGTGCGAGCGGGCTTACATTGTAAGTTCAGGCAAGATGATTGCAACCGGCACACCAACTGAAATTATGAATAACAAATTGGTGAAAGACGTTTATTTAGGCGCCGATTTCCAACTGTAATCTATGAAATTTACTGAGTTATTAACGCCGGAAACCATTCGTCAAGGAATGATTTCTTCCAGCAAAAAACGAGTTTTTGAGTCTATTGCGCGTATCGTGGAAGAACAATTACACATGGAAAATGGCGAGCAATGCTGTTTTGATTGTTTGTTTACCCGTGAGAAATTAGGCAATTCCGGTTTAGGTGGTGGGGTCGCAATGCCAAAAGGGCGCCTACCTAACAACGGTAAACCTATAGGTGTATTTATTCAATTAGAAAGCCCTATTGATTATGACGCCGCAGATAAACGTGAAGTGGATTTAATTTTCGCAGTATTGGTCCCGGAAAATATGTGTGGTGATTACGTTCAGCATTTGCCAACGTTGGCTGAGAATTTAGTGGATAAATCTTTGTGTAAACAACTGCGGGCAGCAAAAAGTGCGGACGAAATTTGGGGCGTTTTTTCACATTATGATCAATGCGAGGCGGAAGAAATAGAAGCTGATGAGGAAGATTCTGCTTCATTAGCACCGGAATCCGGTTCTGAAGAATAAAGAAAAATGGTTTAACGGGGGAATTATGGAAATTATCATTATTAGCGGTCGTTCCGGTGGTGGAAAATCCGTTGCATTAAGAGCCTTGGAAGATATGGGCTACTATTGCGTAGATAATTTGCCATTAGATTTGGTTCCGCAATTAATCAATATTCTTTCTGTGAATCAACACGCTGTTGCGATTAGTTTGGATATTCGTAATTTGCCAACGTCACCTTCAGTATTGGAAAAGACGATTGCGCATATTCAACAAGAACATAACGTTAAAATCATCTTTTTGGATTCCGATAAAACAACGTTAGTTCGTCGTTATAGCGACTCTCGCCGTTTACACCCCTTATCCACGCAAGATCTTTCTCTGGAAGCCGCTATTGACGAAGAAAGTAAACATCTTGATCCACTGATTCAACAGGCAAATATCATCATTGATACAGGATCATTGTCCACACATGAATTGGCCGAGCGTTTACGCGAATTTTTGCGCGGGCATTCCGATACGGAATTGAAAATTGTGGTGGAGTCCTTTGGTTTTAAATACGGCATTCCGTTGGATGCGGATTATGTTTTTGATGTCCGTTTTTTACCTAATCCCCATTGGAATCATGCACTAAGACCAATGACAGGTTTGGATCAGCCGGTGATAGAATTTCTCGAAAAGCACAATGAAGTGCATCAATTTATCTATTTAACCCGTTCTTATATTGAAACTTGGTTGCCGATGTTGGAGCAGAATAACCGTAGTTATTTGACCATTGCGATTGGTTGTACCGGTGGTAAACATCGTTCCGTCTATGTTGCCGAACAATTGGGCAAGTATTTCCAAGATAAAGGCAAAAACGTCAGTATTTTGCACCGCTCTTTGGAAAAGCATAAAAAATAATAAGCTATTTTTTCGCAATTTGGCTGACTTGACTAATGATTTCACCATCAGTCAAACGTGTTCTTATTTGCTCCCCAATCTTGACCTCATTAATCGATTTAATCGTGCCATACTTGGCGTTTTGCGTAATGGAGTAGCCACGCGCCAACACTTTCAATGGACTTAAACTGTCTAATTTTCCACATAAATGGGCTAGCTGTTTTTGTTGAAGTCCCAGCTTCAAATTCATTTCAGAATTTAACCGCACTTTGAGTTGCGCCACTCGCTGTTCGTGCTGTTGTACCCGTAGTGGCAGCGGATTTTTATATAATCTGGTAGAAAGTGCGGTCAGATTTTCCGCTGTTTTTTGCCAGCGATGGTGCAAACTTTGCTGTAAACGATGGCGTAATTGTGTGATTAATTGTTGTTGAATGCGGAGCTGTGATTGCGGATGACGATGCTGTAAACGCAACGAGAGGTGTTGTAATTGTTGCTTCTTCTCGGCAAAGATTCGATCTAAAGCAATTTCAATCCGTTGCTGACGATATTGTAATTGTTGTATCAATTCTGCTTGGTTACGACTGACGAGCTCTGCTGCAGCGGAAGGCGTCGGGGCACGTAAGTCGGCAACGAAATCAGCGATAGTCACATCAGTTTCATGCCCTACGGCACTGATAATTGGAATATCAGAGTGGAAAATGGCGCGCGCCACTTTTTCTTCGTTGAAACACCATAAATCCTCTAAGGAGCCACCACCGCGTCCAACAATCAGCACATCGACTTCTTGCCGTTGATTAGCAAGTTGAATCATCTGCGTAATTTCAGTTGCCGCATCTTTACCTTGTACCGCTGTTGGATAAATGATGACTTTCAGACTTGGGTCACGACGCTGCAAAATATGTAAGATATCTTGTAGCGCCGCACCGGTTTGAGAGGTAACAATTCCAACCGCCTTGCTAAAGTGCGGTAGGTTTTTTTTGTGATTTTGAGCGAATAACCCTTCTGCCGCGAGTTTTACTTTTAATGCCTCAAACTGCTGCATAAGCAAGCCATCGCCGGCGAGGTGCATGCTTTCGATAATCAGTTGATAATCACCGCGTGGTTCATACAAACTGACGGAAGCACGCACCAACACTTGCATGCCATTGGTTGGACGAAAGCTCACGCGCAGATTTTTCATGCGGAACATGGCGCAACGCACTTGGGCATTTTCGTCTTTTAAACTCAAATACCAATGACCGGAAACCGGCTGGGTAAAATTAGAAATTTCCCCGGTAAGCCAAACCTGCCCAAGTTGATTTTCTAACATCAAGCGTACAGATTGGTTTAGCTGACTGACGGAATAAATATTATCGCTCATTCTCTTTATTGTTTTTTAGTGCTCGTGCAATAGTGCCCAGCCGTCATCCAGCCAGTTACAAATGCTGTCAAAGAGCGCATGAAGAGAAAGCTCTCCGTCTTTTTCAATCAATTGAGTTAAGAAAGTGTAATCAACGTTTTCGCCATCGGCTAATTTTTTCAGTATTTCAGCCTCAGCCTGATTTAACTCATCAAGCCATTCGCCATTGGCGTAAATACGCAACGGGTTTTCGGTATAAACTAATTTGCAGTTGTTATCTTGTTGCAGTTTTCCGCCTAACTCAAAGATTTCGGCGACATCATCAAGATCAGTGAATTCACCAACGTCTAGTAATTCATAACGTCTTTGACTTACTGTGGTTGCCAACGCATGTTGGAACAGTTGATCAAATTGTTTGGATTGAGACAGTTGTTGCAAGAATTGGCGTTTTAATTCTTGCATTGTTGCTGTGTCGAGTTTACCGGTATTTTGGACTTCAGGTGTTAAACGGAATGGGATATTCAGCTCACTCACGTCTAGATTTGGATGACAAAGGTTACGTTCTAAGTTGTCAATTAATTCGCTCGTGTTTGGGTAACGTAAACCGAAAGAAACCGTTAAGCAATCATCTTGTGCCACACCGTAATGGGAGAGTCTGGAAGGCACATAAAGTACATCTCCCGGCGCCATTACTTCATCTAAAATTAATTCACCCATATCATCAAAAATACGAATAGGTTGATTAGGTTTAAATTCAGTTGTTGGTTCGCACCATTTACCTAATTGCCAGCGGCGATGCCCGTAAGCCTGCACAAGGAAAACATCGTATTCATCGTAATGTTTCCCTACGGATCCGCCTTGCGGCGCAAAGGACACCATAATGTCATCGCGCTGCCATTGTGGAATAAAACCGAATTTATTCCACAAACTACCAAGTTGTGGTGACCATTGTTCCAAGTTTTGGACTAAAACAGACCATTTCTCCGGCATGTTTTTAAAGTCCTCTTCAGATAACGGACTTGTGAACAGTTCCCAATTATCTTCGCTATGTTGCTTGATTAAACGAGCGACGACTTCTTCTGTTTGGGCAAGTTCTAAAATGTCATCAGGTTCTAATTGACCTACAATTTCTGGCAATCCGCTACGAATTAAGAGAGGTTTTTTTTGCCAGTAATCACGTAAGAAAATTTCTGGGGTAATATCTTGGGGTAAGCAGAATTTGCTCATATACATTCCTTCTTTGTGTTGTGCTATTTTTTCTTGGCCTGTTCTTCTGCACGTTTGCGCCGAATTTCTTTTGGATCAGCTAAAAGCGGACGATAGATTTCAATGCGATCTCCCTCTTTTAATTGATCGTTTAATTTTACAGGGCGGCTAAAAATACCAATTTTATTGGTGCGTAAATCAATGTCATTGAATTGTTGCAAAATACCGGATTGCACAATCGCCGTTTGTACCATCGTGCCCTCATCAACGCTAAATGTTTTTAGATAATGATGATCGGGGAAGGCATAGGTAATTTGAATATTAATTTTATTAGCCATAAATTAATTTTGCTCTTGGTTTTAAGATATCAATCATTATAGATAAATGGGTGAAAATTTGACCGAAAGAAAATGTTACTGACGGAGTTGAAAATTCGATCATGTGGAAATTAATTTTTTCATTCTATGTTGCTGGGGCTTTTTGCTTTATGGCAAATTCAAATGATGGTCAATTCACTGCATTTTATTGATTGATTTTCCTCCATTGTATTACAGGTCGTAAACTTTTGTCGAATATCTGCGGTGTCTATTTACAATTCATTGCCAAATTTCACCGCACTTTAATGTGATATGCGTCCGTTGATGTTATTGAAGCAATAATTTGAGAAGATATCAATTGTCTATAACTCAATAAATTTTTTGTGTTATGAATGCCTAGAAATTAACAAGAATTATTAGGAAAAATTGGTGTATAAAAAAAGACACTATATTATAGGCAGAGTGTTGAGAAAATATGAGGGGATTTAAATGAATTGGATTTGGTTTGCGATAGGCTCCGCATTTTTTGCTGGATTAACCGCGATTTTAGGAAAGTTAGGCGTTGAAGGATTAAACAGTAATTTAGCCACATTTATTCGTACCGTAGTAATTTTATTTGTTGTAATAACAATTATTTCAATACGAAATGAATGGCAATTACCTCAGCATATTGCCGCTAAACCGGTAATTTTTCTAGTGTTGTCCGGGGTTGCTACCGGGCTTTCTTGGCTTCTATATTATCGAGCTTTGCAACTTGCGCCGGCTTCTTGGGTTGCGCCTATTGATAAATTAAGCGTGGTAATTGCAATTATATTAGGGGTAACTCTTTTAGGTGAACCGCTTAGTATGAAATTACTTGTTGGAGCAGGGTTAATTCTTTCCGGTGTGTTGGTGCTAGCATTGTAAAACACCCTGAAAAACGACCGCACTTTTAGCATGATTTATAAAAAAATAGCTCCCATTGGGAGCTATTTTTATGTTGAGTGTAAAGAATTAACCTTTGTAGTTGTAAATGTGAGCAACTAAGTCTAATACTTTGTGTGAATAACCGGTTTCGTTATCGTACCAAGAGACAAGTTTTACGAAGGTGTCGGTTAATGCGATACCTGCTGCTGCATCAAACACAGAAGTGAATGAGCAACCGTTGAAGTCGGTAGAAACAACCGCATCTTCCGTGTAGCCTAAAACGCCTTTCATTTCGTTTTCAGAAGCGCGTTTTAATTCTGCACAGATTTCAGCGTAAGTTGCCGGTTTTTCAAGGTTAACAGTTAAGTCAACAACAGATACGTTTGGTGTAGGAACACGGAACGCCATACCGGTTAATTTGCCGTTTAATGCAGGGATAACTTTACCTACTGCTTTAGCTGCACCGGTAGAAGATGGGATGATGTTTTGTGCCGCACCACGACCACCGCGCCAGTCTTTAGCAGATGGACCGTCAACGGTTTTTTGTGTTGCTGTGGTTGCGTGAACAGTGGTCATTAAACCATCTTTGATACCGAATTTATCGTTGATAACTTTGGCTAATGGCGCTAAACAGTTCGTTGTACAAGACGCGTTAGAAACGATGTCTTGGCCTTTATACGCATCAAAGTTTACACCGCGTACGAACATTGGGGTGCTGTCTTTAGATGGACCGGTTAACACAACTTTTTTCGCACCTGCAGTGATATGTTTACGAGCAGTTTCATCCGTTAAGAATAAACCGGTTGCTTCAACTGCAACATCAACACCGATTGCACCCCAGTTAAGGTTCGCCGGATCACGTTCAGCTGTGACACGGATAGTTTTGCCGTTTACCACTAGGTTGCCGTCTTTCACTTCAACAGTGCCATCGAAACGACCATGCGTTGAATCGTATTTCAACATGTAAGCCATGTATTCAACGTCGATTAAGTCGTTGATACCTACAACTTCGATGTCATCACGATGTTGTGCTGCGCGGAATACGATACGGCCGATACGACCGAAACCATTGATACCAATTTTAATTGCCATAAGATTTCACCTTATATTTTTAAGTTAAACGAAAAGGTTAAACTCGGTAGAAATGAGAAAATATCCGCCTACCAATTTTGTGTGAGATTATAGCACGCTTTCCCAACCTTGAGAAAGTATCTGTTCTCAGATAAATGGAAAAGTACGATGAAAAATTCTGTAAAAAATGACCGCACTTTTGCTGATTTTTTATTGGGTTAGAGGCATAATAAACAAAATTATTGACGAGAGAATCATTATGTTACAAGGCAATTTATATATTATCTCCGCGCCGAGTGGTGCCGGAAAATCATCGTTAATCTCAGCGCTATTGAAACAAAACAATCTGCATCAAATGATGGTGTCGGTTTCTCATACCACCAGACAACCGCGTCCGGGTGAGAAAGAGGGGGTGCATTATTATTTTGTTTCTCATGATGAGTTTGAAAATTTAATCGAACAAAATGCATTCTTGGAATATGCCAAAGTTTTTGGTGGCAATTATTACGGCACTTCTTTATTTGCTATTGAAGAAAATTTAGCCAAAGGGATTGATGTGTTTCTTGACATCGATTGGCAAGGGGCGCAACAAATCCGTGAAAAAGTGCCTAATGTAAAAAGCATTTTTATTTTGCCTCCGTCTTTAGATGAACTAGAAAATCGTTTAATTGGGAGAGGGCAAGACAGCGCGGAAGTGATTGCTGACAGAATGGCAAAAGCCATCAGTGAAATTTCTCATTACAATGAATACGATTATGTCATTGTGAATGATAATTTTGAGCAGGCGCTGGCTGACTTACAGGCAATCTTGCGCGCAGAGCGATTAACCTTGACGCATCAGCAGCAAGAAAATCAAGGCTTGATCGATCAATTACTGGATAAATAAGGCATGTTTTAGTATCATGTCCGCCCTTTAGATTCATATTAGATTTAGCAAACTGGAGTAATTTATGGCTCGTGTAACCGTGCAAGATGCAGTAGAAAAAATTGGTAACCGTTTTGATTTAATTTTAACCGCTGCCCGTCGTGCAAGACAATTACAGCTACATGCGCGTGAACCGTTGGTGCCGGAAGATAACGACAAACCAACGGTAATCGCGTTGCGTGAAATTGAAAAAGGCTTGATTAATAACGATATTTTAGATGCTCAAGAACGCCAAGAACATTTGGCAATGGAAAGAGCCGAAGTGAACGCCGTTTCTTTATTATCCGAATAAAGTGCGGTCAACATTAACCACGTTTTTTAATTGGGCGGGTGTGTTTTGTATTTATTCGAAGGTTTACATCATATTATTCAGGGGTATTTGCCGCCTGAGCAAATTGAATTAGTTAAACGTGCATTTGTGATTGCTCGCGATGCGCACGAAGGACAAGCACGCTCCAGTGGTGAGCCCTATATCACCCATCCTGTCGCCGTAGCTTCTATCATTGCTGAAATGCGCTTGGATCATGAAGCTGTTATGGCGGCTTTGTTACATGATGTCATTGAAGATACGCCTTATACCGAAGAACAGTTGAAAGATGAATTCGGCGCCAGTGTGGCGGAAATTGTTGAAGGTGTATCAAAGCTCGACAAACTCAAATTTAGAACGCGTCAAGAGGCGGAAGTGGCAAACTTCCGCAAAATGATCCTGGCAATGACCAAGGATATTCGCGTCGTTCTTATCAAACTTGCCGATCGTACCCATAATATGCGTACGCTTGGCGCATTGCGCCCTGATAAACGTCGTCGTATCGCCAAAGAAACGTTAGAAATTTACGCCCCTCTAGCGCATCGTTTGGGTATCGAACACATCAAAAATGAACTGGAAGATCTTGGCTTTGAAGCCATGCATCCACAACGTTATGCTGTTTTGCAAAAAGTTGTACAAATCGCACGCGGCAATCGCAAAGATATGATTGAGCGTATTTCTGCAGAAATTAAAGGCCGATTAGACGATGTGGGCATTCAAGCGCGCGTGTTTGGACGTGAGAAACATCTCTATGCCATTTACCAAAAAATGCGCTTAAAAGATCAGCAGTTTCATTCCATTATGGATATTTATGCGTTCCGCACTGTTGTGAATAATCTGGATACTTGTTATCGCGTTTTAGGACAAATGCACAGCCTTTATAAACCACGTCCGGGGCGGGTAAAAGATTACATTGCTGTGCCAAAAGCTAATGGGTATCAGTCTTTGCATACGTCGATGATCGGCCCGCATGGCGTGCCGGTGGAAGTGCAAATTCGTACCGAAGAAATGGATCAAATGGCTGAAATGGGCGTCGCTGCACATTGGGCTTATAAACAAGGTGGACGTAACGATAGCACAACGGCACAAATTAAAGCGCAACGCTGGTTACAAAGCTTAATCGAGCTACAACAAAGTGCGGGTAACTCGTTTGAATTCATTGAAAGTGTAAAATCCGAATTCTTCCCGAAAGAAATTTATGTTTTTACCCCGAAAGGGCGGATTGTTGAATTGCCGAAAGGCGCAACTCCGGTGGATTTTGCCTACGCGGTGCATACGGATATAGGCAAAAACTGTGTGGCCGCAAATGTAGATCGCAAGCCGTATCCGTTATCCCAAGCGCTGGAATCCGGGCAAACTATTGATATTGTCACTTCACCGAATGCGAAACCGAATGCCGCATGGCTGAACTTTGTGGTTACCGCTAAAGCCCGCTCGAGTATCCGCCATGCATTGAAAAATTTACGTCATGATGAAGCTATTGAATCCGGTAAACGTCAACTCGTACATGCCTTGAATCCAATCAAATTAGATGCTCTCAACCCTGAATATGTACGAAATGTATTGATCGATCTTAAACTAGCCAATTTGGATGATTTATTTATGGAAATCGGTCTAGGTAACCAAATGAGCAGTGTCATCGCGCACCGCTTGTTAGGGGAATCTATCGAAATTGATACGGATGGCAATCCGGACAACAATAGCAGTCCATTAGAAATCAATGCGACTGGTGGTTTATTGACCACATTTGCACAGTGTTGCCATCCTGTGCCGGGCGATCCAATCATTGCTTACGCCAGCCCGGGTAAAGGCTTGGTTATTCATCATGAAGCCTGTTCGAATTTGAAAGATCGTAAAGATAACCCAAAACATTATATGTCTGTTGATTGGGAAAAAAGTAGCGCTCAACTTGAATTTGAAGCGGAACTTCGTATTGAAATGCTCAACCAACAAGGCACATTACCCCATCTGATGTCTGCTATTTCGTCTATGGACAGCAACATTCAAAGCATTTGGACGGAAGAGCAGGAAGGGCGTTTGTATCAAATCGTCGTGCTTTTGACGGTTAAAGATAAAAAACATCTCGAACAAATTATTCGTAAAATTAAAGCTATTCCTGAATTAATTAGCATTGAACGCAACATTAATCAATAAATGAATACCCAATTATTAGATGCGATTCCGCTTACAGCCATTTCCGGTGTTGGTGCCGCGATAGCGGAAAAGTTAGGCAGATTGGGTATTTTTAATTTACAGGATTTGCTATTTCACCTTCCCCTTCGTTACGAAGATCGCACACGAATTACCCCCATAGCCGATTTACAAGCTGACCAGTACGCCACGATTGAAGGCGTAGTCCAAACCGCAGAAGTGCAATTTGGCCGTCGCCCCATGCTGATGGTTTACCTTTCCGATGGTACATCCAAGTTAGCATTACGTTTTTTTAACTTTAATGCCGGCATGAAAAATAGCCTACAGCCCGGCGCTCGAGTGAAAGCTTTTGGCGAAATACGCCGTGGGCGTTTTATGGCAGAGATCCATCACCCGGAATATCAAATTATTCATGATAATAAGCCGCTCGTTTTGGCGGAAACGCTAACGCCTATTTATCCTGCCACAGAAGGATTAAAACAAACGTCATTGCGTAAATTAATTGCGCAAGCTTTGTTGGTATTAGAGAAAACGCCTTTGGCTGAGTTGCTGCCTGCAGAGTTTAATCCGCATCCTTTTGATTTGAAATCAGCCATTCAATTTTTGCATAATCCGCCGCCGGATGTTTCTTTGGCGATATTGGAAGAAGGCAAACACCCTGCACAACAGCGCCTGATTTTTGAAGAATTATTGGCATACAATCTTGCGATGCAAAAAGTGCGGTCGGGAATTCAAGCAAATTTAGCCGAGTCTTTAATACCTCGATCCAATTTAAAACAACGTTTTTTAGCTAAGTTGCCTTTCCAACCAACGAAGGCGCAGCTGCGAGTGACGGAAGACATAGAACAAGACATTGCTCAGATTTACCCGATGATGCGCTTGGTACAGGGCGATGTGGGATCCGGTAAAACATTGGTCGCGGCACTGGCGGCGTTGACGGCAATCGATAATGGCAAACAAGTGGCATTGATGGCGCCAACGGAGATTTTGGCGGAACAGCATGCCACAAATTTCCGTCGTTGGTTTGAACCGCTTGGTATTCAAGTCGGTTGGTTGGCAGGAAAAGTCAAAGGGAAGCAGCGCACTGCCGAGCTGGAAAAAATAAAAAACGGTACGGTTCAAATGGTGGTGGGGACACACGCCCTATTCCAAGATGAAGTCGCATTTCATAATCTGAGTTTGGTGATTGTGGATGAGCAACACCGTTTTGGTGTACACCAACGTTTAATGTTGCGTGAAAAAGGCAACCAAGCAGGCGTTTATCCTCATCAGCTTATTATGACTGCCACGCCGATTCCACGCACATTGGCCATGACAGTGTATGCCGATTTAGATACCTCAATTATTGACGAACTGCCGCCGGGGCGTACGCCGATTACGACCATTGCCATTTCTGAAGAGCGTCGTGCGGAAATTATCGAGCGGGTCAATGTGGCCTGCACGCAGGAAAAGCTGCAGGCTTATTGGGTTTGTACCCTGATTGATGAATCGGAAGTGCTGGAAGCTCAGGCCGCGGAGGCAGTAGCAGAAGATCTTCATAAGATCTTACCGCACTTGCGTATTGGCTTAGTCCATGGGCGGATGAAACCAAGTGAAAAACAAGCCGTCATGGAGCAATTCAAGCTTGCCGAGCTAGATTTGTTAGTTGCCACGACGGTAATTGAAGTAGGCGTGGATGTGCCAAATGCCAGTTTAATGATCATTGAAAATGCGGAGCGTTTAGGGCTTTCCCAGCTTCATCAGCTTCGCGGACGTGTGGGTCGAGGAAGTACAGCTTCTTTTTGTGTCTTGATGTATAAACCGCCACTTGGCAAAATTTCGCAGAAACGCCTGCAAGTCATGCGGGATACGCAAGATGGCTTTGTTATTTCGGAAAAAGATTTAGAAATTCGCGGTCCGGGCGAAGTACTTGGTACGAAACAAACGGGAATTACGGAATTTAAAGTCGCAAACCTCATGCGTGATCGTAAAATGCTCCCAACCGTCCAATTTTATGCTAAACAATTGGTACTCAAATATCCACAAACAGCAGAATTGCTCATTCGCCGATGGCTGAATAATCGAGAGATTTATAGCAATGCCTGATTCGATTTTTGCGCGTTTAAGTTGGCAATATGAAAACTCGTCAGAGATTCAACATATTCCTCTTTCCATTCAGCATTGGTTATTTGAAAAAGGCTCGCTGACGGCGAGATTGAAGCAACATTGCCATCAATTTGAGGTGAAAGTGCGGTCGGAAAAATGGATAGAAAAAACATTTGAAAATGAGACCGCACTTTTGTCCGAGGGAGTTTATTGGTGTCGTGAAGTGGTATTGCATGGTGATGGAAAACCTTGGGTGGCAGCGCGTACGTTAATTTCTAAAGGGTTATTTACCCATTATCAATCACTGTCCACATTAGGCGATAAACCGATTGGTGAATGGCTGTTTTCACTATCAGCGCAAAGGGTTGGAATTCAATGGGCGAAAGATCCTGAAAGCGGATTATATGCGCGTCGTTCCTTGTTTTTAGTCCAAAAAATGCCGTTGCTCATTAGTGAGCTTTTTCTTGAGAACAGCTTGATAAGCGAATAAAATTACACAAATTCTTACATAAAATTGCTCATGAATATTCAATCAAAACCTACCATTCTTTTTTTTGATTCCGGAGTTGGGGGCTTTAGCGTATATCAGGAAGTTAAACAGCTTTTACCTGATTATCATTATTTATATTGTTTTGATAATGCGTATTTTCCTTATTCTGAAAAGCCTGAAGACGGTATTGTTGAGCGTACGCTAAAGATTTGCCAACGTATCGACAACATGTATCCTTTAGATCTTATTGTTATCGCCTGTAATACGGCAAGTACGGTGGTTTTACCGGTATTGCGTAAACATTTTTCCATTCCTATTGTTGGTACGGTACCGGCGATTAAACCTGCAGCAGAACAAACGCAAACTAAACATATTGGCTTGCTTGCTACTAAGGGAACGGTAAAACGTCAATATTTATCAGATTTAATTGATAAATACGCTTCTTTTTGTCGGGTTGAGAAAATTGGTAGTACAAAATTAGTGGAGTTGGCAGAGCTCAAGTTGCATGGTTATTCTATTGATTTAAATGAGATAAAAGCAGAATTGAGCGAATGGGAAAATATACCTGATTTAGACGCTGTCGTACTGGGCTGTACGCATTTTCCGCTGATTAAATCTGAAATTCAGCAATGTTTACCGCAAGTTAAGTATTTTATTGATTCCGGCGCGGCAATTGCGAAACGGGTGAAATCCTTACTTAAAGACGTAAAAGTGCGGTCAAAAAATCAAATAAATTCTCAAGTGTTTTGTACCAAGCCCCTTGTGAAAAAAGATGGTTTATTACAACTTATTCATTCATTGGGCTTTGAAAAGTTAAGTTTACTGGATATTGATAGCGAAATTTTGTGCGATTCTGACAAAAAATAATCAATTAAAAAATATTTTGTAAAAAATCGCAAAAAGGGGTTGCAAGGTCATGATAAATGCCTATAATACGCCCCCACAACGACGCGCCGTTGTAAAGCATTAAACCGCGCGTCGTTTTTTGTTCTTTAACAATCAATCAGACAAACTGTGTGGGCACTTGAAGATTCGTTTTTATCATTAAAGATTTTAAAATTGAACTGAATAGTGCTACGAAGATTCGTTTATTTATATAGATGATTAATTAAGTCAGCAGTATTGAGCGATTAAACTTTTTGAATTGAAGAGTTTGATCATGGCTCAGATTGAACGCTGGCGGCAGGCTTAACACATGCAAGTCGAACGGTAACAGGAGAAAGCTTGCTTTCTTGCTGACGAGTGGCGGACGGGTGAGTAATGCTTGGGAATCTGGCTTATGGAGGGGGATAACGACGGGAAACTGTCGCTAATACCGCGTAGTGTCGAGAGATGAAAGTGCGGGACCGCAAGGCCGCATGCCATAGGATGAGCCCAAGTGGGATTAGGTAGTTGGTGGGGTAAAGGCCTACCAAGCCGACGATCTCTAGCTGGTCTGAGAGGATGACCAGCCACACCGGGACTGAGACACGGCCCGGACTCCTACGGGAGGCAGCAGTGGGGAATATTGCGCAATGGGGGCAACCCTGACGCAGCCATGCCGCGTGAATGAAGAAGGCCTTCGGGTTGTAAAGTTCTTTCGGTGACGAGGAAGGCGTGATGTTTAATAGGCATCACGATTGACGTTAATCACAGAAGAAGCACCGGCTAACTCCGTGCCAGCAGCCGCGGTAATACGGAGGGTGCGAGCGTTAATCGGAATAACTGGGCGTAAAGGGCACGCAGGCGGCTATTTAAGTGAGGTGTGAAATCCCCGGGCTTAACCTGGGAATTGCATTTCAGACTGGGTAGCTAGAGTACTTTAGGGAGGGGTAGAATTCCACGTGTAGCGGTGAAATGCGTAGAGATGTGGAGGAATACCGAAGGCGAAGGCAGCCCCTTGGGAATGTACTGACGCTCATGTGCGAAAGCGTGGGGAGCAAACAGGATTAGATACCCTGGTAGTCCACGCTGTAAACGCTGTCGATTTGGGGATTGGGCCTTGAGCTTGGTGCCCGAAGCTAACGTGATAAATCGACCGCCTGGGGAGTACGGCCGCAAGGTTAAAACTCAAATGAATTGACGGGGGCCCGCACAAGCGGTGGAGCATGTGGTTTAATTCGATGCAACGCGAAGAACCTTACCTACTCTTGACATCCATGGAATCCTGTAGAGATACGGGAGTGCCTTCGGGAACCATGAGACAGGTGCTGCATGGCTGTCGTCAGCTCGTGTTGTGAAATGTTGGGTTAAGTCCCGCAACGAGCGCAACCCTTATCCTTTGTTGCCAGCGATTCGGTCGGGAACTCAAAGGAGACTGCCGGTGATAAACCGGAGGAAGGTGGGGATGACGTCAAGTCATCATGGCCCTTACGAGTAGGGCTACACACGTGCTACAATGGCGTATACAGAGGGCGACGAAGCCGCGAGGTGGAGTGAATCTCACAAAGTACGTCTAAGTCCGGATTGGAGTCTGCAACTCGACTCCATGAAGTCGGAATCGCTAGTAATCGCGAATCAGAATGTCGCGGTGAATACGTTCCCGGGCCTTGTACACACCGCCCGTCACACCATGGGAGTGGGTTGTACCAGAAGTAGATAGCTTAACCTTCGGGAGGGCGTTTACCACGGTATGATTCATGACTGGGGTGAAGTCGTAACAAGGTAACCGTAGGGGAACCTGCGGTTGGATCACCTCCTTACCAAAGATAGAATCGACTTTAAGTGTTCACACAGTTTGTTTGATGGTTGTAGACAAGGAAAGAGCAAAATATCAAAGAGAAGAGAGCATCTTTATATGCTGTCCCCATCGTCTAGAGGCCTAGGACATCGCCCTTTCACGGCGGTAACCGGGGTTCGAATCCCCGTGGGGACGCCATTTAAAGATGATTTTTCATCTTATCTGTTCTTTAAAAATCTGGAAACAAGCTGAAAACGAGACTTTCAAGAAAGTCTGAGTGAGAGTGATTGATAAAAGGCAATGACTCTTAATAAATTAACTGTTACTGCTTAGCGACATTAAGTGTTTTTCGATTCAATCTTGTGATTTTAAGTGGATTTTAGATTTAAATTAACTTTTAAGTTTATGAAATTGAATTCATTATAAGAATACTTGAGGTTGTATGGTTAAGTGACAAAGCGTACAAGGTGGATGCCTTGGCAATCAGAGGCGAAGAAGGACGTGCTAATCTGCGAAAAGCTTGGATGAGTCGATAAGAGGCGTTTAATCCAAGATGTCCGAATGGGGAAACCCAGTGGGTGAAGAACCCACTATCATTATCTGAATCCATAGGATAATGAGGCGAACCGGGAGAACTGAAACATCTAAGTACCCCGAGGAAAAGAAATCAACCGAGATTTTGTGAGTAGCGGCGAGCGAAAGCGAAGGAGCCTGTTAGTGATAGCGGAAGTATTAGAGGAATTGGCTGGGAAGCCAAATCGTAGAGGGTGATAATCCCGTACTCGAAAATACTTTTGTGGTACTGAGCTAACGATAAGTAGGGCGGGACACGTGATATCCTGTTTGAAGATGGGGGGACCATCCTCCAAGGCTAAATACTCCTGATTGACCGATAGTGAACCAGTACTGTGAAGGAAAGGCGAAAAGAACCCCGGTGAGGGGAGTGAAATAGAACCTGAAACCTTGTACGTACAAGCAGTGGGAGCCCGTGAGGGTGACTGCGTACCTTTTGTATAATGGGTCAGCGACTTATATTTTGTAGCGAGGTTAACCGAATAGGGGAGCCGAAGGGAAACCGAGTCTTAACTGGGCGAATAGTTGCAAGGTATAGACCCGAAACCCGGTGATCTAGCCATGGGCAGGTTGAAGGTTGGGTAACACTAACTGGAGGACCGAACCGACTAATGTTGAAAAATTAGCGGATGACTTGTGGCTGGGGGTGAAAGGCCAATCAAACCGGGAGATAGCTGGTTCTCCCCGAAATCTATTTAGGTAGAGCCTTGAGCGGACACCTTCGGGGGTAGAGCACTGTTTCGGCTAGGGGGCCATCCCGGCTTACCAACCCGATGCAAACTACGAATACCGAAGAGTGATACTCAGGAGACACACGGCGGGTGCTAACGTCCGTCGTGGAGAGGGAAACAACCCAGACCGCCAGCTAAGGTCCCAAAGTCTATATTAAGTGGGAAACGAAGTGGGAAGGCTTAGACAGCTAGGATGTTGGCTTAGAAGCAGCCATCATTTAAAGAAAGCGTAATAGCTCACTAGTCGAGTCGGCCTGCGCGGAAGATGTAACGGGGCTCAAATATAGCACCGAAGCTGCGGCATCAGACGTAAGTCTGTTGGGTAGGGGAGCGTTGTGTAAGCGGATGAAGGTTCATCGAGAGGTGGGCTGGACGTATCACAAGTGCGAATGCTGACATAAGTAACGATAAAACGGGTGAAAAACCCGTTCGCCGGAAGACCAAGGGTTCCTGTCCAACGTTAATCGGGGCAGGGTGAGTCGGCCCCTAAGGCGAGGCTGAAAAGCGTAGTCGATGGGAAACGGGTTAATATTCCCGTACTTGGATAAACTGCGATGTGGGGACGGAGTAGGTTAGGTTAGCGACCTGTTGGATATGGTCGTTTAAGTTCGTAGGTGGGGAGTTTAGGCAAATCCGGACTTCCTTAACACTGAGAGATGATGACGAGGCTCTACGGAGCTGAAGTAACTGATACCACACTTCCAGGAAAAGCCACTAAGCTTCAGGTTTATCTAAACCGTACTGAAAACCGACACAGGTGGTCAGGTAGAGAATACTCAGGCGCTTGAGAGAACTCGGGTGAAGGAACTAGGCAAAATAGCACCGTAACTTCGGGAGAAGGTGCGCCGGCGTAGATTGTAAGGGTTTACCCCTGAAGGTTGAACCGGTCGAAGATACCAGCTGGCTGCAACTGTTTATTAAAAACACAGCACTCTGCAAACACGAAAGTGGACGTATAGGGTGTGATGCCTGCCCGGTGCTGGAAGGTTAATTGATGGTGTAATCGAAAGAGAAGCTCCTGATCGAAGCCCCAGTAAACGGCGGCCGTAACTATAACGGTCCTAAGGTAGCGAAATTCCTTGTCGGGTAAGTTCCGACCTGCACGAATGGCATAATGATGGCCAGGCTGTCTCCACCCGAGACTCAGTGAAATTGAAATCGCCGTGAAGATGCGGTGTACCCGCGGCTAGACGGAAAGACCCCGTGAACCTTTACTATAGCTTGACACTGAACATTGAATTTTGATGTGTAGGATAGGTGGGAGACTTTGAAGTAGTCACGCCAGTGATTATGGAGTCGTCCTTGAAATACCACCCTTTAACGTTTGATGTTCTAACGAAGATGACGAAACGTGGTCTCGGACAGTGTCTGGTGGGTAGTTTGACTGGGGCGGTCTCCTCCCAAAGAGTAACGGAGGAGCACGAAGGTTTGCTAATCACGGTCGGACATCGTGAGGTTAGTGCAATGGTATAAGCAAGCTTAACTGCGAGACAGACAAGTCGAGCAGGTACGAAAGTAGGTCATAGTGATCCGGTGGTTCTGTATGGAAGGGCCATCGCTCAACGGATAAAAGGTACTCC
Source organism: Aggregatibacter sp. Marseille-P9115 (assembly GCF_920939465.1). Lineage (GTDB taxonomy): Bacteria > Pseudomonadota > Gammaproteobacteria > Enterobacterales > Pasteurellaceae > Aggregatibacter > Aggregatibacter segnis_B. The sequence goes on along the minus strand of NZ_OV100759.1, from coordinate 648,565 downwards.
GGGGATAACAGGCTGATACCGCCCAAGAGTTCATATCGACGGCGGTGTTTGGCACCTCGATGTCGGCTCATCACATCCTGGGGCTGAAGTAGGTCCCAAGGGTATGGCTGTTCGCCATTTAAAGTGGTACGCGAGCTGGGTTTAGAACGTCGTGAGACAGTTCGGTCCCTATCTGCCGTGGGCGTTGGAGAATTGATTGGGGCTGCTCCTAGTACGAGAGGACCGGAGTGGACGCATCACTGGTGTTCCAGTTGTCTCGCCAGAGGCATTGCTGGGTAGCTACATGCGGAAGAGATAAGTGCTGAAAGCATCTAAGCACGAAACTTGCCAAGAGATGAGTTCTCCCTGTCTTTAAGACAGTAAGGGTTGTTTAAGACTAAGACGTAGATAGGTGCGGTGTGTAAGTGTAGTGATACATTGAGCTAACGCATACTAATTGCCCGAGAGGCTTAGCCATACAACGCTCAAGTGTTTTTGGGGAGACCTGGAGCATGGAGCGAAGTAGAGTAGCAGTTAATAGAAAGACGCAAAGAGAGAGTTGAGAGAAGGCTTGTTTTTAGATTAAGAAGACGCGAATAAGATAAGATAGAAATCATAAAGAATATTGGCGGCGATAGTGCGGTGGGCCCACCTGACTCCATACCGAACTCAGAAGTGAAACGCCGTAATGCCGATGGTAGTGTGGGGTATCCCCATGTGAGAGTAGGTCACCGCCAAGCCTGATAGGAACCCCTGATGTGAGAGCATCGGGGGTTTTTGCTTTTGGGGGATAGGAAAGTCGTATTAGAAAATAATAGAAGAAAACTGACAATAAACTATAAATGGCTGAGATAAACCATAAGAAAAACCGCACTTAGATTTTTTATCTAAAGTGCGGTTTTTTTTCTAACTTATTTTAACTTTAACTTCTTAAGATAACACACTATTGTTTAAGTGTTTGGATATAGCTTGCTACATCTTGCATGTCTTGATCACTCAGCCCTTCTTTTACGTGATTGCCGCCACCATAAATTTTTCCGCTTTTGCGATCTTGAAGTGAGCTAATAATTTTTTCTTCGTTGAAGGTATTAATAATTTGGGATTGTCCCATAGCCGATTTTTCAGCTTGTTTCCCATGACAGAGCACACATGAACGGTTAAAAATTTTTTTGCCGTGTTCTAAGTTGCCTTCAGCTTGAACGGTAGAAACAGCACTGAGTGTGATAAGAGGAAGAATAGCGTAATAAATTTTCATGATTTTCCTTAATTTAGTTTTTCGTTGGGGTAAAGAGGCGTTGTAGTTCCTCTTCAGGGAGTAAACCCTCGAATTTATATATTACTTTGCCGCTTGGGTCAATCACGAAAGAGGTTGGTGTACCGACAAGTTGGTAACGTTCGGCAGTGATTTTCATTTGATCTTTAAATATCGGCAAGGTGAGTTGTCGTTTGGTGACAATCGCTTGCGTGTCGGCCTTTTCGCCGTCGATATTCATGGCGATCAGTTGCACTTGGTTCGGGTATTTTTCCGCCCATTGTTGCAAGGTTCTTAATTCCGCAATGCATGCGCCACAGGTTTCCGACCAGAAGTTGATGAGCACGGTTTTGCCCTGCCAGTCGCTTAATGAGGCTTTATTGCCTTGCAGATCGAAGGCGGCAATTTCCGGGGCAGGTTGGCCAATTTGCGCAGATTCCTCTTTGCAGGAAACGCTGAAAAAAACGACCGCACTTATACCGAGAAAACGAAGAAAATTAACCCGCATTTTTTTCCTCACGCAATAATTTGCCGTGTTGCAAGTAAATAATGCGATTGGTGAGTTTGCCTAAGTCCGGGTTATGGGTCACCATGACGATCGTGCGCCCTTGCCGGTTTAATTCCGTGAGTAAATTCAACACCAAATTTTCATTTGTTTCATCGAGGTTGCCGGTCGGTTCGTCGGCAAAAATGACCGGCGGCTGGTTCACTAAGGCGCGTGCAATACACACCCGTTGTTGTTCCCCGCCGGAAAGTTGGCTTGGGCGGTGATTCATACGATGCGCCAAGCCCACTTGATCTAATACTGCTTTGGCGGCGGCTTCATCGACCACGCTGTGATAATGTTGCGCCAGCATCACGTTTTCAAGCGCGGTTAAATAGGGGATGAGGTGAAATTGTTGGAACACCAAGCCGATTTTTTCCGCGCGGAAACGTTGTCTGCCCGTTTCGTCCAGTTGTGCGGCATCCACACCGTCTAAAATCACTTTGCCCTCGGTTGCTGTATCCAAGCCGGTGAGAATATTCATTAATGTGGTTTTACCTGAACCGGAGGCACCCATGATGGAGACGAATTCACCCTCGGCAATTTGAATATTAATGTCTTCAAGTGCGGTCACTTGGCCGAATCTTTTATATAAATGCTGTGTTTCAATGACTGGTTTAGCCATGTTATTCCCCTTTTAATACGTTGGCGGTTTGAATCTCTAAAGCGTGGCGGGTCGGTACAATAACCGCGATAAACGCCACTAATAAGGATAAAGTAATGGTAATCGGGAGCACCGGCAGACGCATATCAATATAGGCTTTGAATACGGTTAGGCCGAGCACCTGTGCTAATAGGTAGCCGATGATTAAGCCGCATACAATGGCGCAAAGGGCGATAATCAAGGTTTCTGCGCCGATTTGTTTAATGATGTCTCGGCTTTTCGCACCGAGAGCTTTTTGCAACGCAAATTCTTTCGCTCGTTCGCCCACAATGGCGATTAAGGTGGTGTTCACGCAAAGGGTGGCTAAAATCAAAATCACTACAGAAATCAAGCCCATCAAGCCTTTGATTTTATCTAAAATTTGCCCTTCGGAGGCGGAGACTTTGCGGATCGGATGAATGTCTAAATCGGGATATTGTTGTTGCAACTGTTGGGCGAATTGATCCACTTGGCCTTGATCGTTTTTGACGTTTAACAATACGTTGGTCGCCAAGTTTTCTTTTTCTAACCAGTTTTGTGCAAAATCCAGGCTCACGATCAACATATTGTCGGTGGCATCGCCCGCTTCTACGATGGCTTTAATATTGAACTGGTGTTTATCCACGGAGTTCAGGCTTAATGTGAGTTTATCGCCTATGTTTAAATTGAGCCGTTCCGCGAGAGTTTTACCGATCATGGCGTTGCGCTCGTCGAAGTTTACCCCGATAGGATTGCCTGTGATTTGCCAATAAGGCGCAAGGGTTTTTATGTCTTCAAACCACACGCCCATCATTACGATTTTCTCCAAATCACTACGTGTCACGCCATATAAATAGGGGCTTGCCGCCGTGATTAAGCCTTTCGGTGCTTGGTCAAGGATCTGTTGCACTTGATCCACTTTGATTAAATTGCCGTTGCTTGGGCCAATATAAAAATTGGCGCCGAAGGTACGCAGTTCTTGGCTCATTTTGGTGTTGATGTCGAAGTACACCGCCGCCATTGCCGTCACAATGCTTGCGCCCACAGTGAGTGCGGCAAAAATGATGAATACCCGTTGCAAGCGCAGACGCAAGGCGCGTAACACCAAGCGCCAAAACATATTGATAGGTTTATTGTCTGCCATAAAGTACCTCGATAGGATAAAGACGGGCAATTCGGTGTGCCGGGAACCAAGCGCCGATCACGGCGATCAAGACGGAAAGTACCAGTACGCAAGGGATAACGATCCAGGCGAAACTGAGCGGTGCGCCAAATAACGTGGCACCGATAAAACGTGCTAAGCCCCAACCGGCAATGCAACCTAAGATACCACCGATTAAGCCGCTGATGATGGCTTCGCAATAAAACAGCAAGACGATTTGCCATTGATAGGCGCCGAGCGCTTTCATTAAGCCGATTTCTTTGCTGCGTTCGATAATGGTTGTGGTCATTAATGAAGCAATGCCCATGGCGGCGGCAATCAGTGCGGCAAGGGTGACGACAGCGAGTAATAATTGAATTTTTTCAATGACGACGCCTTCGGAAGCCGCGACTTGCCAGATAGGGCGAACAATCGCGCCGGAAATCGCTTCTTCCAATTGATGGGAAATAGAGGAAACGTAGGCCGTGCAATACCAACGGTCATATTCCTCTGCGGCTAAACCGTCCACATTGGCGCGGGCTTTGCGGGATAAATCATTTTCCGGCACGGTGAGCGCAGAGACTTTAATCGCCTGTACCTTGCCTTCTAATCTAAGTAAATTTTGCACCGCACTTAACGGCAAAATCAGTTGTTGTTCTTCTGTGCCACCGGTTTTAACAATGCCTTTTACGATAGCGGTCATGTGTTGTTGCGGTGCGTGTTCTTCCGTCTGATAACTTAAGGTAATCACATCACCGATTTTCCATTGCTGTTGTTTGGCAAGTTGGGCACCGAGTAGGGCAGGAACTTGTTCACCGAAATCATCAGTAGCATCATCCACCCACTCGCCTTCTACTTGCCAGTAAGGGCTGATGATTTTTTGCCCGGTATGGTAATCCTCTTCATCCGGCACAGGAATATTATGATCAAAAAATGTCCCGAGGATGCCCACATCGTTTTCTGCGCCGTTAGCCACACTGGCTTTCACCTGCGTGCTCAGTAAGGGGGCGAACCCCACAATGTTGTTGCGCCAGAAAATGTCTTTCACATTCGGCAGTTCTTTTTCATCTAAAAAATCTTGCGTAGCGAGGGAACTACGGCCGCTGACATCATCTGGCAAAACGGCACTGCTAGCCGGTTCCACCAAAATGTTGGCACCGTAAGATTTCAACTCTTTTGCCATTTTGTCGCCAATATCGATCGACACGGCGAGCAAGGCGGAAATCAAACCGGCAGCGAGGAAAATGGTGACAATGGCAAGAAACTTACGCTTTAAACCGTAACGCCAAGATTGAAATAACATTCGCGCTAACATGATTATTTTTCCTCCTTGGCGGTTGTGGCTTCATCGGGTTGGTTTAAATAGGCCTCAGGATTATCACGGAACAGTTCTAAGTTCTTTTCATCAGTAAAGAAATAGGTTTTGCCTTCATGATTGTATTTGTGTTCCGTTTTAGTGTTGGTCAATTTCTTACCATTGACGGGATCTACCACTTCAATTTCAATGATAGTGCTGAAATAGCTCAAACCTTCTTCCAAGTTTTTCTTGTTGATGACCACTTCCGTATCCGTTTGTTTCCAATCATCGATTGGCACAGGATTGCAACCGCCCGGTTTGCCGATGGAAGGGGTAAACATACGCACACCGCAACCCACGCATACCACTTGGTTGCCTTCCATGACATAACCTTGGTCGCCACATAAAATGCAGGCATCGAATACGGCAGCAAGACTGAGTTTGTCTGGCAGACGATTAATAATGAAGAAACGTACCGCTTTGCCATCGTCGGCAACCCAAAGAAAACGGTGTAATTTCCCGTCTTTTACTTGTTCGATTGGGATGTGTACGTTGTTTTCCCCATCTAAGGTGACTCTTTGCGCTTCCGAAAGTTGTGGCGGCTGGGACGCAATTCTGTCCCAATAAAGTTGGGAAACAAGGATGATAGCGGTTGCGACTAAACCGTAAGCAATAATTTTGCCGGAGGTGCGTTTGGCGGCAATGGCTTTGCGTTTTTCAATCGGGTCTTGTTCTTGCTTAACTTGATGAAGGCGTGGCAAGTGTGTTTTGAAAGCAAATAGGCACACAATAAATGCCAATACCGCGACGTTAATATAATTCAAATAGATGGAAATATTGCCTGATTTTGCCGCAAAACTTAACCGCATTTTTGTGAGATCTATCACTTGAAGCTTCATTAAAATCAACAAGATATCGCCCATCAATGGGGTTATTAATAGCAGTGTGAAAAGGGAGGTTAAGAAAACAGAAAGTGCGGTCGTTTTTCCGGGCGTTTTTTGTTGTTGAAATAAAATAAATAGCCAACCGGCGACAATAATGCAGAAAATAACGCCCAAAATGATCGCGCTGAATTGAAGTAAAAAATCGGTGTTAATGACGTCTGTGCCGGTGATAGCCGCAATATTGGGATCTTTCGCCCACAAGTGTCCGGCAAGCATAGACAACATGATATGCCAAAAGGTATTGAGTTTTTGCCAATAGATAAATTGGCTGAAATAAGCAAACAATAAAATACACAATGCAATAATGGTAACAGAGAGTTTTGCACTTTGTGTTGCAGGTAAATTCAGCGAGACTAGGCTACCGATAAAAAATCCGAAAAGAGAAAGCCAAATGAGTTTTTTCGCATTGGCGTTCGGGTAATGTGCCCAACTGCAACTGAGCAAAATAGAAATAGGGAGTAGGGTTTGAATGAGGAAAACAAAAAAATAGTTCATAGCTTACTCCGAAAGGGTGAATGAATCATATCGCTTATTTTTGATCAGAGATTATGCTCTAGCATAAAAAAACACCTTGAGTGATTTCAAGGTGTTTTTATTGTTATTTTTAGTTAACACCTGAAAGGTTTATTTCAAACCGGTGAATTTGAATTCATAGTTAACATCAAACGGTTTCCACCAACGGCCAACACCGGTTTCTTCGTCAGTGTGACGGTGCATACCGGCTTTTGGTGGCGGGTCAATGTGATAGGTTAATTTATAGTTACCCACGCCCATCATTTTGATGTTTGCACCGTAGTGAGGACCGTCGCTGGCTACCATCGGCATGAAGGTGCCTTCTTGTTTTTCACCGGTGTCGCTGTTTACTAGGGTATATTGAATGGTTAAGTAAGGCATCCATTCACCTTCACCGAAACCGTTTTTGTTGCCTTTGGTGGCGTGAATATCCGCTTCTAAGTGAATATCGGATTTCGCTGCCGGCAAGCCCATGCCACGAGGTTCCATGTCAACCGGTTGCAAATACACAGCGGCAATTTCCATTTCGTTCATAGTCACTGGTTCACCGACAGGGAACTCTTTGAAGCCTAAGGCTGCCGGTGCGGTGATCATGCCTGCTAAAAGTGCGGTGGCGATTAATGTTTTTTTCATACTTAGTTTCTCCTTAACTGAATAAGTATAGCTTGTGCGACATTAAGCAGATTTTCTGCTTTGGTACTTCATATAAATGAATGCAAAAACAGCAGCCACCAACAAGACAGCCTGCGGAACCAATGTTTCTACATAAGGATAAATACCCAACCATGAGATTTCCGTGATGCCGGAAACCAAGGTTGGTTCAAATAATTTGCCTTCGATAAGTTCCAGTACGCTTTTACCGGCAAACACAAAGGCCATTAAATACATGAATGAGCCGGTGAACATAAAGAACGGTTTAAGCGGTAATTTCACCACGGTATAGCGCATGAGGAAATAGCATACGGCTAGAATTATCACGCCAAGGAAGAAACCGCCGAAAAGATAGAAATAATCCACCGCACTTTGTGCATCGCCGGCGAGGGCATAGTAGAACAACACGGTTTCTGCCCCTTCACGATACACGGCAAGGAAACTGGTCAGCCACAGACCTACAAGAGAGCCGGTGGTGAGCGCGGTAGAGAGTTTGCCTTCCAAATAGCGTTTCCAGTTTTGCGCTTCCACTTTGGAAAGCAACCAGTAACTCATCATGAACAACATCACCACGGCTATCATCATTGTGAAACCTTCCAACAATTCTCGGCTGGCGCCGGAATTAGAGAAAATAAGTTGGAAGATCACTGCAGTAATAAGGCTACTGAGTAATGCCACATAGACGGATTGACGAATGACAGGTAGTTTGTCCTGATGGTTATTTTTTACTAAATATGCCACGATGGCAGCAACAATTAATAGCGCCTCCAAGCCTTCACGCAAGATGATTAATAAGCTGTATAAGAACATACTCCATGCAGTCTGTTCTCCGCCCTGTAACATTTCTACAGCCTTGCTCAAATCTTGGCCTAATCCTTGCGCTTGTTCTTGTAACTTTTCTTTCTCTGCACCGGCTTTCATTAAGCTCACCAAACGAGTGAAATAGCCTTCTAGTTGGGTTTTGAAATTGCTGTCGCGGGAACCCACTTTGTTTTCCATGCCGGTGCTTTCAAAAATGTCAAAGTAGGTATCTTGCACGGCTAACATGGCTTTTTTGGCTTCGCCTTGCTCGTACAAGCCGATGGCTTGTTGAATGCCTGCGTTCACTTGTGCACTAACCTGCGACCAGTCTTTGTCCTGCGTGGTATCAGCGATAGTTTGATTGGCAGGCTGTTCCACTTGTGTATCACGAGTGGTTGGTAAGTCAGGCAGTTGTTCTTCAACGTCTTGTAATAATGTCGTGATTTGATAACCGAAATTGCTGATTTGATCCGGTTGTTCGCTCAGTTTGATTAAATCATAAAACTGTTGATTAAGATTGCCGGAAATGGCGGCGGAACGATTTTGGCGAATGGACATTTCCATTTCGGAGTTTTTATACCCATCGTATTGCGCTTGTTGCACAAGTTTTTTGGCTGTTGCGTAATCTTTCGCTTCATACGCCGTCATGGCTTGAGCTAATAAATCATCGATAGTTTTAAAGCTTTTTTGCCAATGAGGGGTAATAGTTTGGTTTTCATATACGCCATGTTGCGCGGAGGCGTTAAGTTGATGCCCATCTTTTAAAGAAGGAAGCACTTCTTGTAATTCGGCTTTGAGACCGTCAATTTTGGCTTTAACTTGCTCTTGTGGCAGACCGTCACCAATCATCTTGCGAATTTCACCAAAGGTGGCTTCCATTTGATAGCTTTTTTGAGCGGAAAAGTTAATACGAATAGGGCCTTCAAGATTTTCAAATACTTCAAAATACGCCATTTGGACTTCAGTGCGGGCATCGTCAACTTTATTTTCGGCATAAAGTGCGGTGGTTTTATCCAAGCGATTTTCAATGTCTTGTACCCATTGCTGATAGTTATCTTCTGCGTGGGTAAATGCTGAAAACAGAAGCATAAAACTAAAAAGAACAGATTGAGACCAACGGGAAAAACACATGCGCATCTCCTTGATTTATTGCATTTGCCTATAGATATAATTGAGAATTATTATCCTCTAATAAAATTTTAGTGCAAGTAAATTCTTGTTTGATCTCTGAGGTAGATCACAAAATGAGCATTTTTTATGGCGCATAAAAAAGGAAAGTTTGGCAACTTTCCTTTTTATCTCATGGCGAGGATGTTTTAGTTTTGTGCTAAATCATCAATGACAAGATAGATTTTCGCCACTGGGCCATGTACCCCAACCACTTTGATTAATTCAATATCTGCCGTGGAACTTGGGCCGGAAATGATATTAATACAAGAAGGCATACGTTCGCCCTGTTGCGCTTTGTCATGTAGGATTTTTGCCAGTTGTGCTACACGGGGTAGTATCTTGCTTTTGCGTACAACGACAATGGATTTCTCCGGCAGTAAGCTCACAGAACGTCCACGTTCAGCTTGGGAAAATAGCACGATACCGCCTGATTCGGTTAAACCGTATTCGGCGTAAACAATCCCAATATTGGCTTGTTCCGATTTGGCAATGTTCGCTTCCGCCTGTTCCGGTGACCAAATATGGCAAGTGTATTTTTCTTGAACCGCCTCGGTGATGCCGAGTTCTTCTAAACGTGAGTCATCGTTTAACACTAAATCACCGCCACCATATTTTTCGCAAAGCTCAAGTGCGGTCTGTTTTGCTAACGTTTCTGACGTCACAACCACATCCACCATCATCACTTTGGCGAAGTTTACAAATTCTTCGCAAAGTTCTGCTTGGGTGAGATGGGTCAGGCGTTCTGTTGGATAAGTATTTACCGGTGTCGCCATGCTTGCCGGCACATTGGCACGTTGTTTGCCCATTTTGGCTGCCAATTTATTGAGGAAGTTTTCTCTATTTTGTAAATCCATTAGTTTGCTCCTCTTTTGTTGAACCATTGACGGAAGCTTTCGCCTTCAGGTGTCGGTAAATCACGGGCTTTTGTCCATTCTGCCAAGGCACCCATTTTAATTGGTGCTTTGCCGTTCTTAATGAGTTTACCCGCTAATTTGGCACCGGTGTTTACACCGATTTTCCATAAGGTTGGATGGGAGTTGGCAAAGCCAAAACCGAAAATGGATAAGCGTTCCAATGCCGGCGTTTTGCCTTGTTCCACCATTTTTTCACGGTGTTTTAAAATCAGTTGGGCTAACGGAATGCGTACCGGACAAACGGAGTTACAGGCGTTACACAAGGAACAGGCATACGGCAATTCTTTAAATTCGTCATAGCCGCCAAGTAACGGAGAAATCACCGCGCCAATTGGACCCGGATAAATAGAGCCATAACCATGACCACCGATTTGACGGTAAGCCGGGCAAGTATTTAAGCATGCACCGCAACGAATACAACGTAAAACTTCTTGGAATTCGGAAGCCAGAATATCGGAACGACCGTTATCGACAATAACTAAATGGAACTCTTCCGGGCCATCGGTTTCGCCGGCAAGACGAGGGCCGGTAAGCCAGGTGTTGTAACCGGTTAATCTGGCACCCACCGCACTACGGGCAAGCATGGTAATTAACACGTCTACTTCTTGGAACGTCGGCGCTAGGCGTTCCATCCCCATTACGGCAATGTGGGTTTTCGGTAGAGTAGTGGCTAAACGCAAGTTACCTTCATTCGTAACTAAACAAACAGAGCCGGTTTCTGCAACGGCAAAGTTACAACCGCTGATGCCGATGTCTGCTTCTAAGAAATCCTGACGAATTTTTTCACGCACGAAACGGGTCATGTCTTCCGGTGTTTCTGCACCTTCATAACCGAGTTTTTCATGTAAATCTTTACGAATTTGGTGACGATCTTTATGAATCGCGGGTACCACAATATGAGATGGTTTGTCGCCGGAAATTTGCAGTAAATATTCCCCTAAATCGGTTTCAATGACTTGCATGCCTTCTTTTTCCAACACGCCATTTAACCCAATTTCTTCTGTTACCATGGATTTGGATTTCACGATTTTCTTGGCATTTTTTTTCAGCGCGACTTGGCGAATGTATTCGGTGGCTTCTTCGGCGGTTTCAGCAAAATAAACTTTACCGCCGTTTTCCATGACTTTTTCGCTAAGTTGGTATAAATAGGCATCAAGGTTTGCTAAAACGTGGTTACGGATTTGTTTCGACAAATCACGCCATTCTTCCCAGTGACCTAACTCATCCACCATTTTTTGACGGTTTGTGCCGATAGTTTCTTGGGCTTTTACCACCGCTTTTCGCATGATTTCATTATGGACTTCGCGATCAACGCGTGCTTTAAATGCAAGATTACTGGTTTTTAATGACATAGTTTATTACTCCTGCATTAACACTTCTGCGATGTGCATCACTTTGATTTTGCTGCCTTCACGTTGTAGGCGACCACCGATATTGAGTAAACAGCTCACGTCTGCACCAATTAAGTATTCCGGTTCGACTTCCTCAACGTGTTCCACTTTTTCTTTTACCATTTCACCGGAAATTTCCGCCATTTTGACCGAGAACGTGCCACCAAATCCGCAACAAGTTTGTTGATTGTGAATGGGTAACAGTTCCAAACCTTTAACGTGTTTTAGTAATGTGATCGGCTCGTCTACGATGCCAAGTTTACGGAAAAGACTGCAGGAAGGGTGATAAACTGCACGACCCGGCAGATGGGCACCGATGTCGGTTACGCCGAGTTTATTGACGATAAAATCCGTTAAGTCATAGAAACGAGCGGCGACTTTTTTCGCGCGTTCCGCCCATTCCGGTTCATTGGCGCGAGTGAAGTAATCCGGGTAATTTTTAACGGCATAAACGCAAGAGCCGGCAGGGGCGACGATAGGGTAATTGTTGGCTTCAAAGGTTTCGACCAAGTTTTTCATGCCGGGAAGGGCTTGTTTGGTATAACCGCTGTTTAATGCAGGTTGTCCGCAGCAACCTTGTTTTTCCAAAAAGGTCACCTGACAGCCCAACTTTTCCAGTAATAGAACGGTATTTTTCGCCACACCGCTCTTTACTACGTCGGCAATGCAGGTCACGTAGAAATTCACATTCATAGTAATACTCCAATGTTAAAAAAGAGAAATAAGTAAAAAAATTAAATGACGACCGCAAAAGTGCGGTCGTTTTTTTAGTTAATTTTATGTGTTGCCGCTACAACGTGTAGAACAACGGGATTAATAGCGTGGCACAAAGCGCAGCAATGATACCGTAAATCACCATTGGAATGATCGTTGTTTTGATGATGGTGCCTTCTTGATTTTGAATGTTTAATACGGAAGACACGGCAACGATATTATTAATACATACCATGTTACCCATTGCACCGCCCACAGATTGTAGTGCCAAGATTAATGCGACAGATAAACCGGTGGTCTCTGCGGTGGATAATTGTACGCTACCGAAAGTTAGGTTAGATACGGTGTTAGAACCGGAGAAGAACGCACCTACCGCACCAAGGTAAGAGGAGAAAATCGTCCAGTCATTACCGGTCACTTCGGCAAAGGTACGGCCAATGATTTTCACCATAGAATGTTCGCCACCCACTAACATTAAGTTTACCATTACTAAGGCACCGATTAAGGCGATAAATGGATTTTTGGATTGTTTCAAGCTGGTGGCAAAAATATCTTTGACTTTTGCACCGGAAACGCCGAATACCGGAATGGCAATTAATACCGTGATAACAAATGGAATTAATGCCGGCACATAAAGCAATTTATAGCTTGAGGAAACATCTGAACCGAAGATATTTTTTAGGCTGAAGATAAGGCCTTTACTGATTTCGAATGTCCCTAATGAACCTAACGCGGTAGTAAACCAAACGGTGGTGTCGTTCATCATCGCTTTAAACGGCAGTTGGTGAATACGTGTTACGACTAAAAACGCAATTAACAAACCGGTAGGGAAGAGGGCTTTAACCACTTGACCGGTGGTTACCGCATTGCTATCTAATGTGTTTTCGACTTTTGCTAACCCGATATTGCGATTTGCCGCCCAGACGGAAACAAACAACCCGATTGCGCCGCCCACTAAAGACGGGAATTCATAGTTAAATTGTGCAATCAGTAAATAAGGCACAACGCAAGCAAAGACACTGATATAAATAAAGACCAAGTTTTGGCGAATATCTTTCCAGCTGACAAGTACACGCAATGCCAACAATGGGATAAGCAGGGCTGCCACAGAGTGAATCAGCGCTGTGATGGAGCCGACTTCTAGTACCATGTCTTCAGACAATTTAAGCGGACCAAAACCAAACCATGTTGGTGTGCCGACCGCACCGAAAGACACTGGAACGGAGTTCATAATTAAGGCAAGCATCGCTACTTTTAACGGATTAAAACCTAAGCCCATCAGAATTGGTGCGGCAATAGCGGCGGGTGTACCGAAACCACTGGCGCCTTCAATCATAAAAGCAAACGCCCAACCGATAATCATCAATTGTGCAACCGGGTTTGGGTTAATGTTACCTAACCATTTACGCATGATGTCGGTTGCACCGGACACTTCACTGAAACGGTTGAATAAAATCGCGCCGAAAATAACGGTAATTGGGGTTTGTACCGCGACGATAGCGGAGGTTACATTCGCGCTGATGGTAATAATGTCTGTATTGAAGTGCAATAAATGCACGCCCATGACAAGTGTTGCAATCCAAGGTAACGCAACGTAAGACGGTAAAGCATTACGCTTCACCATTAAATAGATCAGTAAAGCAATAGGTAAGACGCTTAGGAAAAAAGACATGTTTACTCCTGTTAATAATAAATTAGCGATTAAAACATCTAACGAATTCTAGAGAATACGCTTAGAAAAAATATACCTATTTGGAGAAAGTGTGATCTAGTTATCAAAAAATGCGCATATTTTTTAAAAAAATGTGATCTATGTAACTTAATTGTTTCAGCTTTAATCAAACTAATACTTTTGTACAATCAAGTGCGGTCTAAAAAAAGTGTATTTTTACTCTGTTTTACTGGTCAATTTCTGTTATTCTTTTGGCGTTTTTCGTTAACGTTATTTTTAACATAAGGGTAACAATCTATGACCAGTACTTCATTAATTAGTCAACTTCGTCAAATTGTCGGAGACAAATATTTGATTACCGACCCGAGTAAATCGGAAGCCTATCGCAGTGGTTATCGCTTTGGTAACGGAAATGCTTTAGCCGTAGTCCGTCCGGGAAATTTAGCGGAATTTTGGGCGATTCTTAAAGCTTGTGTGGCAGCAGATGTTATTGTTATTGCTCAAGCCGCCAATACCGGTTTAACTGGCGGTTCCACGCCCGATGGTAATGATTACGATCGCGACATTGTGATCATCAATGCCATGCGCATTTCAGGCATTCAATTAATTAACGATGCGCAACAAGTGGTTTGTTTGCCGGGTTCTACGCTAAATGAATTAGAGATCGCTTTAAAACCACACGGACGTGAACCGCACTCTGTCATCGGTTCTTCCTGTATTGGCGCCTCGGTGATTGGCGGTATTTGTAATAATTCCGGTGGTGCGTTGGTGCAACGTGGGCCGGCTTACACGGAAATGGCGCTTTATGCGCAATTAACAGAGCAGGGGGAATTGCAGCTCGTTAATCATTTAGGCATTGATTTGGGTGAAACGCCGGAAGAAATTTTAGAGAATTTGGATAATCAACGTTATCAGCGCAAAGACATTCAATTAGATTGTGGCAAAGGCCACGACCATGCCTACTGCAATCATGTGCGCCAAGTGGATGAAGACAGCCCAGCACGTTTTAATGCCGATCCGGCACGTCACTATGAGGCGTCCGGTTGTGCAGGTAAATTGGCGATTTTTGCTGTCCGTTTGGATACCTTTGTGGCGGAGAATAAGACCGCGGTATTTTATATTGGCACCAATCAAACTGAAGCATTAAATGATCTTCGTCGTCATATGTTGGCGAATTTTAAACAGCTACCGATTTCCGGCGAGTATATTCATCGTGACGCGTTTGATGTGGCAGCCAAATACGGTAAAGATACGTTCTGGGTTATCAAGAAATTTGGCACACATTGGTTGCCGAAGTTATTTTCCATGAAAGCCAAAGTGGATCGTTTGGCTAAAAAAATCAGTTTTATGCCAAGTCATTTCAGCGACAAAATCATGCAGGCGATTTCAAGGGTTTTGCCGGAACATTTGCCGAAAAAATTATGGCAATATCGTGATCAATACGAACATCACTTGATTGTTAAAATGGGCGGTGATGGCGTACAGGAAGCGCGGGATTATTTAACCTCTTACTTTAAAGAGAGCAGCAAAGGCGCTTTTTTTGAATGTGATGCCGTAGAAACTCAAGCAGCGATGTTACACCGCTTTGCCGTTGCCTCAGCAGCGATTCGTTATCGTGCAATTCATGAAAAAGAGGTGGAAGATATTGTGGCACTGGATATTGCATTACGTCGCAATGATCGTGAGTGGTTTGAAACGCTACCGCCTGAGATTGACCAAAAAATCAGCCATAAATTGTATTACGGGCATTTTATGTGTCATGTTTTCCATCAGGATTACATCGTTAAAAAAGGGCATGATTGCATGGAATTGGAGCATCAAATGTTGGCATTGCTTGATAAACGCGGTGCACAATACCCGGCAGAACATAATGTGGGCCATTTATATGAAGCGAAACCGGCGTTGCGTAAATTCTATAAAGCGCTCGATCCAACCAACAGTTTTAACCCGGGTATCGGGCATACATCGAAGAAGAAACACTGGCAATAGCAACACCATTTTGTGAGGGATTCATGTTGTTGCGCCCTCACAAAATACATTAAAAAAAGACCGCACTTTAGGTGTTAAAGTGCGGTCTTTTTTTACAGTGTTTTTTAAAGTGGATGTAAACGTTATTGCGTTAATTTGCCGGTCTTGCGTCTTCCACCGGTGCTGAATTACCTTCGTTTAACACATCCCAAACGCTTTCTTGTTTCGTAACATTATTGCTTTCAACGGCATTGACGGAAGGTGTTGTCGGCGTATATTCGGTTTGTTGGCAGAAAGATTGATTTCTGTCGGCCCAAACAGGAATTGTGCGAGCACTACTGCAATCCCAACCACCATAGGCATTGATACCGACCCATTTAATTTCTTCCGGTTTATGAAGTTTTAACTGTCGGGTGGTGGTGCGTTTTAAATACTCTTTATAGACCTGTAACGCACCGCTGGCACCGGTGAGTTTTGTTTCACCGTTGTCGTCTCGGCCAAGCCAAATGGTGGTGACGTTTTCGCCATCAATGCCGACAAACCAAGTGTCGCGAGCATCGTTAGTAGTACCGGTTTTGCCGGCTAAGTGTAAATAGGCGTAATCCGGTTGTAGGCTATGAGCTGTGCCACGATCAACCACTTGTTGCATAGCAAAGAGCGTTTGGAAGGCGGCTTCACGTGGAACCACTTGTTTGGGCTCAAATTCACGGGAATAAACCACATTGCCTTGTCTATCCACCACACTATTGATGGTGTTGAGCGGAATGCTTGCCCCTTCATTAGCGATGGTTTGGTAAAGTTTGGTCACGTCATAAGGCGAAATAGCGTAGGAACCCAGCAACATTGACGGGACTTTGGGAATCGTGACTTTATCCCAACCCATGGCTTGTTGCACTGAAATCACTTTGGTTAACCCCAGCTTCATGCCGATATTGACCGTTGGAATATTCAATGAGCGAACTAATGCATCCATCAGCATGACCGAGCCACTGTATTTCCGGTCGTAATTGCGTGGCTGCCAAGGCGGACTGCCTTTTACATTGATGGTAATCGGTTGGTTGTTAATCGGTGTGTTCAACCGAAATTGATCCGGATACATAAGTGCGGTCAAATAAACAGATGGTTTTACCAACGAGCCGATTTGGCGTTTAGCCGATAAGGCACGGTTGAACCCAGCAAATTGTGTTTGCAATCCCCCAACAATGGCGCGTACTTCACCGGTTTGATAATCGGCAACCACCATGGCGGATTCCAAAAACGGATTCTTATGTTTGAGCTGTAAATCGGATAGGGCACTGATTACCGCTTGTTCTGCGCGATCTTGTTGTTTCACGTCCAATGTAGAGAAAATTCGCGCCCCCAGGAGATTTTCTGTCTTGCCTTCGCCAAGTTGGTGGCGTAATTCGGTTTGTAAGGTTTGAATAAACGCCGGGTATTTACGGCTAATTTTCCCTTTTTCTTGCACACCGAGCGGGCGTTGGCTCAATAATTGATACAGTTCCTCACCGATGATTTTGTGTTCCAACATCAAATGCAACACCACATTGCGGCGTTCTAGTGCATTCGTTGGATTACGCCACGGATTATAGAGGGAAGGGCCTTTGACCATGCCCACTAATAAGGCAATTTGATCTAGGCTGATTTCGCGCACGGAACGTCCGAAATAAAACTGACTGGCCAATTCAAAACCATGAATTTGGTTATCGCCGTTCTGCCCGAGGTAAATTTCGTTTAGGTAGGTTTCTAAGATACGGTTTTTGTCATAACGCCAATCGAGAATTAACGCCATCAAGGCTTCATTAATTTTACGGGTGAGGGTGCGTTCGTTACTTAAAAATAAGTTTTTAACCAGTTGTTGGGTCAGCGTACTGCCGCCTTGAACGGTATGACCTGCTTGAATATTGGTGATCACGGCACGCAAAATGCCTAGCGGACTGATGCCATCGTGTTGGAAAAAACGACGATCTTCTGTCAGTAATAACGCATCAATGAGTAAGCGTGGGTATTGTTGCAAGGAAATCGCAAGACGTTCTTCTTTGTCCGATTGCAAAATGGCAATCAATTTCGGCGCCAAGCGAAATTCATCAATCGCTTTGACATTAATCAGATCTTCAATGACTGCCAGTTTGTCATTTTCAAAACGCAGACGAAAAACCCGTTGTGCCTCCGGTGTGTCGGGGAAAGGGAACGCACGACGCAATAAGACAATGGTGTTGTCTTCGATTTTAAAATCGCCCGGTGCTGCGATCATTGTGGTTTGGCGATATTCGTTATCGAGCAGGAGTTGTTTAATTTGCTCAAGGCTGAGTTGGTCGCTGACCCGAACACTTTCAATACGGCTATACACTTCCGCCGGCAAACGCCAAATTTGCCCGTCCATTTTGCTGCGAATTTGCCAATCCAAATAAGCGGAATAGCAAAACAACATACAAAAGGCGGTAAATGCAATTTTTAATAGGGTTGTCGTCCAAGATTTTTGGGGCGTTGTAGAAGGTTGTTTGGAAGACGTATTTTGAGCAGGTGTTGTTGCCATATGCGTTACCGTTTGGGCTGAATGTTGGGATTAGGCGCGGATAAAATCTAAGTAAGAATGTAAAAAACGGGCAAAATCTTCAATGCCACAAAAGGCGATACTTTCCTCATCGTAATAATAAAAACCGTCTTCCAATGCGTCTTGATTCTCAATGGCGAGATTATTTGCCTTCGCCATCACCTCATCTGCGTTAATGTATAAGCTGTATTCGGCACCGGTTAACACGACATCCGCCGCATGGGGGGCGGGCAAGTTTTGTAAATGAAAAAGTGCGGTGGAAATCAGTTGTGGATTTGACCGCACTTCAATGTTAAACCAGTTGGCGAAGGCTTCGTGCTCCATTGAGCATTTCGCGACAGTGTTGCCTTGATGGGAGGTAAACTGAAAATCCATATTAGATGCTGAAAGACGATCCACAACCGCAAGTGGATGAGGCATTCGGGTTATTCACCACAAAACGTGAACCTTCCAAGCCTTCGGTATAGTCAATGGTGCCGCCGATTAAATATTGTAGGCTCATCGGATCGACAACTAATTGCACGCCGGCATTTTCTACGGTTAAGTCACCTTCATTGACTTTTTCGTCAAAGGTAAAGCCGTATTGGAAGCCGCTACAACCGCCGCCGGTAATATAGACGCGCAATTTAAGCGCCGGGTTTTCTTCCTCGGTAATTAAAGACTTCACTTTTTGTGCCGCAGCATCAGTAAAGGTTAACGGAACGGATATCTCTGTCATATTGTGTAATTCCCCACGATTTATTTGAGCGCGTATTATCCAATAACCGACTAGTCCATTCAAGAATTTATCAAGGATTTTTCTCTATCACAGTGCTATAATTCCGCCCATTAATTTTTTAAATAGGGAGATAAACATGGGTATTCCATTAAGAACGGAAGAGGAAATTATTAAATTACGCGAAGCCTGCAAACTGGCATCCGATGTGTTGGTGATGATTGAACCGTATATTAAAGAAGGCGTGAGTACCGGTGAATTGGATCGCATTTGTCACGATTATATGGTGAATGTGCAAAAAGTTATTCCCGCTTGCTTGAATTATCATGGTTTCCCGAAAGCGACTTGCATTTCCATTAACGAAGTGGTTTGTCATGGCATCCCAAGTTTTGATAAGCATCTGAAAAATGGCGATATTGTGAATATTGATGTCACGGTGATAAAAGACGGTTATTTTGGAGATAACTCGAAAATGTATATTGTTGGCGAAACCAATTTACGCAGTAAAAAGCTGGTGGAAGCGGCGCAAGAAGCGCTTTATGTCGGTCTGCGTACGGTTAAACCGGGCATTCGTTTAAATGAAATCGGTAGAGCCGTACAAAAATATACGGAATCTCAAACTTTTAGTGTGGTGCGCGAATATTGCGGCCATGGCATTGGGACGGAATTCCACTGCGAACCACAGGTCTTGCATTATTACGCAGACGATGGCGGCGTAGTGTTAAAACCGGGCATGGTGTTCACCATTGAGCCAATGATTAACGCCGGTAAAAAAGAAGTGCGTTTAATGGGCGATGGGTGGACGGTGAAAACCAAAGACCGTAGCCATTCTGCACAATTTGAGCACCAAATTGTGGTGACGGAAAATGGCTGTGAAGTGATGACCATCCGTGACGAAGAGATTGCCGAAGGGCGTATCCAACGTGTCATGGTGAACGTTTAATTAACTGAAATCCGCTACGTTTCCCGTGGCGGATTTTTTCTATTTCCCGCTTTTGCAAGACGACCTATGCTTTTTCCTTACGATACCCAAGCCGAGCTCACGCCAAGTGCGGTCAAAATTCAGAGAGAAAATTTAAAACAGTTTGAACTGGCGAATTTTGACAAAATAGCCATCGATCAACTGATTGCCAATCGTACCGCGTTTTACGATCAATTCCTTTTGCACCTCTGGCGTCATTTTCAATTTACCGATAATCCTGCATTAAGCCTGATTGCTGTGGGCGGTTACGGGCGGCAGGAAATGTTTCCGCTTTCCGATTTAGATATTTTGATTTTAACCGAGCAAACACCAACGGCTGCGCTGCAGGAAACACTCGGTCAATTCGTGCAATTTTTATGGGATTGCGGTTTTAACGTCGGGCAGAGCATCCGTACCCTTGCTGAATGTGAAGCGGAGGGCATGGCGGATATTACGGTGGCAACAAATTTGTTGGAAGCGCGTTATTTAATCGGCAATCAAACGTTATTCAAACAGTTGGTCGCATTGGTGCAACAACCGACTTTTTGGTCAAAAACCGATTTCTGCCAGGCAAAGATTCAAGAAAAAAATGAGCGTTATCAACGTTATAACAATACGTCTTACAATCTTGAACCCGACATTAAATACAGTCCGGGCGGCTTGCGGGATTTGCATTTGTTGTATTGGATTGCCCTTCGCCACAACGGGGCAAAAAATTTGCAGGAAATTTTGCAAGCGGGATTTATTCATCCGGCGGAGTATGCTTTGTTGCTGAAAAGCCAACAATTTCTGTTTAAAGTGCGGTATGCATTGCATTTAATCTTGAAACGTTATGACAACCGCCTCTTATTTGATCGTCAATTAAAAGTCAGCGAATTATTGGGATTCCAAGGCGAGGGCAATCAAGGCGTGGAAGCCATGATGAAGCAATTTTTTCAGGCGCTACATTCCATTTCATTGCTGAGCGAATTACTGGTCAAGCATTATCAGGAGCATTTTTTAACTCCACATAAAGTGGTGAACGAGCAAGTGCTTGATGTGAATTTCAGCTTGATAAATCAATCCATTTGTTTGCGTCATCGCCAATGCTTTGAACAACAGCCGGAAAGCATTCTCGATCTTTTCTATTATTTAACGCAATATCCGCAGGCGGAGATCCATTCCTCCGTGTTACGTGAGCTGTATTTGGCGCTAGAGCAACGGCAAGGCTATTTATGCGATTTACCGACGGCACGAGAAAAATTTATTCGGTTGTTTAATCAGCCTAATGCCATCCAACGCGCATTTTTCCCCATGCACCAATATGGTGTGCTGACCGCTTATTTACCGCAATGGGGCAATATTGTCGGCTTAATGCAGTTTGATTTGTTCCATTGTTACACCGTGGATGAGCATATTCTGCGCGTGATGTTAAAACTAGAAAGTTTTTTAGCGGAAGCGTCGGCACAAAATCACCCGATTTGCCATCAAATAATGCATCAAATTTCCGACCGCACTTTATTGTATATTGCCGCCTTATTTCATGACATCGCGAAAGGGCGTGGTGGCGCGCATGAATTACTGGGGGCGGAAGATATACGCGAGTTTGCCGTACTGCATGGTTTCGACCAACGCGAAACAGAAACCATGGCATGGCTGGTCGAACAGCATTTGTTGATGTCAGTGACCGCACAACGACGGGACATTCATGACCCGGAAATTGTGTTGAGCTTTGCTGAGCGGGTGCGTAATCAAGTACGCTTAGATTATTTAACCTGTCTCACCATCGCCGATATCGTAGCGACTAATGAAACCTTATGGAACAGCTGGAAGCGTTCTTTATTAGCAACCTTATATGATTACACCACACAACAATTTGCCCAAGGGCTGGCAACCTTGTTGGATAATCAGGCAAAGGCTGAAGAGCATCGCCGCTTAGCGTTGTTAGAAATACGTGAAAAAAACACCGCACTTTCTGAGGCGCAAATTGAAAAGCTATGGCAACGTTGCCCGTTGGATTATTTTTTACGTAATTCGCCGCAGCAAATCAGCTGGCACACGCAACTGCTTGCTGAATTTACCGGTGATGTGTTGGTAAAAGTGAGCAATCGGTTTTCCGCCGGCGGTACGGAAATTTTTATTTATACCAACGACCGCCCGAACCTGTTTAATAAAGTGGTAAGTACCATCGGCGCGAAAAAACTCAGCATTCATGATGCGCAAATTATTACTACGCAAGACGGCTATGTGTTGGACAGTTTTATTGTGACTGAATTGGATGGTGCTGAGTTGCCATTTGATCGTCGTCGCATGTTGGAAGATGCTCTGACGAAAAGCCTAACGTCAGAAACGGTGAATAAACAACGCCTGCGCGAAAAACACCATTTGGCTCATTTTCATGTGAAAACCGACGTGCGTTTTTTGAATCTTGAGAAGAACGATCAAACTGAAATGGAATTGTTCGCTCTGGATCAGGCTGGCTTGTTGGCGGATGTGAGCGCTGTCTTCTGTGACTTGGAGTTGAACTTACTTAATGCAAAAATCACCACCATTGGTGAAAAAGCAGAAGATTTCTTTATTTTGACGAATAAATTCGGACGTGCCTTGGATGAATCCGAGAGAGCGACATTACTGACGCGTTTGTTGCAAATTTTAAATTAGCGATTAAACATAAAAGTGCGGTCAGATTTAAAAACGTTTTTAAAACTGACCGCACTTTGTGTTTTATGAATTATGCCAATTCAGCAAAAGCAATATCTGCTGCCGCTAGCGTGCGGTCGATGTCTTCATCAGAATGCGCAAGAGACATAAAGCCTGCCTCAAATGCAGACGGCGCCAGATAAACGCCTAAATCCAACATTTTGTGGAAAAAGCGTTTAAATTTTTCGGTATCGCACGTCATCACGTCTTGATAACAAGTCACTTCTTTTTTATCAGTAAAGAAAATGCCGAACATACCGCCGACATAATTGACGGTAAACGGCACTTGATGCTTATCGGCAAGCTGTTGCAAGCCTTTTGCTAATTTTTCCGTTTGTTGCGCCAGTTTTTGCTCATTACCGGCTTTTTTCAATTCTGTTAAGCAAGCGATACCGGCTGCCATGGCAATCGGGTTGCCGGATAAGGTGCCTGCTTGGTAAACCGGGCCGGTTGGGGCAATGTATTGCATAATTTCTTTCTTACCGCCAAAGGCACCCACCGGCATACCACCGCCGATCACCTTGCCTAAACAGGTTAAATCCGGTGTGACATTGTAGTAACGTTGTGCACCGCCAAGTGCCACACGGAAACCGGTCATTACTTCATCAATGATGAATACGGCGCCGTATTGATCGCAAAGTTTGCGTAACCCTTGCAGAAAATCATTTTTTGGTGGAACACAGTTCATGTTGCCCGCGACCGGTTCGACAATCACGCAAGCAATGTCGTCAGGATATTGCTCGAAGGCTTGTTTGACAGAGTCGATGTCGTTATAGGCACAGGTGAGCGTGTGTTTGGCAAAATCTGCCGGCACGCCCGGTGAGTTAGGTTGCCCCAATGTTAATGCACCGGAACCGGCTTTGACTAACAGGGAATCCGCATGACCATGATAGCACCCTTCGAATTTGATGATTTTATCTCGATTTGTATAGCCACGGGCTAAGCGAATGGCTGACATCGTAGCTTCGGTGCCGGAGCTCACCATTCTGACCATTTCAATTGAAGGGATAAGTTCACACACTAATTCGGCAAGTTCGATTTCCAACGGTGTCGGTGCGCCGAAACTCAAGCCGTTTTGTGCGGTTTTCATCACGGCATTTAAAATAGTGGGGTGATTGTGTCCTAAAATCATTGGGCCCCAAGACCCTACGTAGTCGATATATTGTTTACCGTCTGTGTCATAAATATAAGCGCCTTGTGCTTTTTCAATAAAGACCGGT
Organism: Aggregatibacter sp. Marseille-P9115; assembly: GCF_920939465.1. Lineage (GTDB taxonomy): Bacteria > Pseudomonadota > Gammaproteobacteria > Enterobacterales > Pasteurellaceae > Aggregatibacter > Aggregatibacter segnis_B. Next base: position 624,866 of record NZ_OV100759.1, on the reverse strand, counting down.
GTGCCGCCGACACCGTTAAAAGCGCGAACCGGTGAATTAACGCCGCCCGGAATAACATGCTGAGCGCGGGAGAAAAGTGCGGTTGAATTTACCATCGTTTTTATCCTTATATACAAAAAAGTGCTTTATTGTACTGAAAAAAAGGAAGGTGAGTAAAAATATTTATGTAGCCTTTTGCCTTTGTGATATCCTTTGCGTATTTTATTTTCATGGGAAAACCTATGTTATTAACGTTATTTGTTACATTTCTTGGGGCACTTTTAACTTTACTTGTGATGCGCCCTGTTGCTATTAAAATCGGTTTGGTGGATAAACCTAACTATCGTAAACGCCATCAAGGCGCAATTCCGTTAATTGGCGGCATTTCATTGTTTATGGGGAATCTTTGTTTTTATCTCATGCAGTGGGATCAAACGCGTTTACCTTATCTTTATTTATTCAGTATTTTAGTCTTGCTAGTAATCGGCATTATTGATGACCGTTATGACATTAGCCCTTTCTTGCGCGCAGGCGTTCAGGCATTTTTAGCCATTCTCATGATCGATATGGGGAATGTTTACCTCGATCATTTAGGGCAAATTTTAGGGCCATTCCAGCTCACGTTAGGATCTATCGGCTTGATTATTACCGTGTTGGCGACCATCGGCATCATTAATGCTTTTAATATGATCGATGGTATTGACGGTTTACTTGGCGGCTTGTCTTGTGTTTCTTTCGCTGCGATCGGTATTTTGATGTATCGCGATGGTCAAATGGATTTGGCTTATTGGAGTTTTGGCTTAATTATTGCAACGATTCCTTATTTAATGATGAATCTGGGGATTCCTTTGGGACCGAAATTTAAAGTCTTTATGGGCGATGCCGGCAGTACTTTAATTGGTTTTACGATTATTTGGATTCTGTTGTTAAGTACGCAAGGCAAAGGTCATCCGATGAACCCGGTGACCGCACTTTGGGTGATTGCTATTCCTTTGGTGGATATGGTGGCGATTATTTATCGTCGTTTAAGAAAAGGGAAGAGCCCATTCCGTCCGGACCGCTTGCATGTCCATCATTTGATGGTGCGTGCAGGTTTAACTTCCCGTCAGGCGTTTTTGTTAATTACCTTTGTCGCTGCATTGTGTGCCTGCTTTGGGATTTTAGGGGAAATTTACTATATTAATGAATGGATCATGTTCATCGCATTCATTATTCTCTTCTTCCTTTATTCTTATTCTATTACGAAAGCTTGGAAGATTACCCGTTGGATACGTCGAATGAAACGTCGTGCGGCTAAACGGGCTAAAACTAAATAGAAGTTAAATTTTTCACTAAAAAGTTAGAGTTAAATAAAAAATAACCAGAAATTTTATAAATTATATTCATTTTGGCTAAAAAAATAGCTGATGATAAATTTTTATAAAAAAAAACTAGACAAGCACTTTTTAAACTTTTAATATACGCCCCGCAACGACGCTTCTAGCGCTCGTAGCTCAGTTGGATAGAGCGTTGGCCTCCGGAGCCAAAGGTCGCAGGTTCAAATCCTGTCGAGCGCGCCAAAGGTCATGCGAGTTCAACTTATTAAATATGGTGGCTATAGCTCAGTTGGTAGAGCCCCGGATTGTGATTCCGGTTGTCGTGGGTTCAAGTCCCATTAGCCACCCCATCGGCGAGTAGCGCAGCTTGGTAGCGCAACTGGTTTGGGACCAGTGGGTCGTAGGTTCAAATCCTATCTCGCCGACCAATTTTAATTCTGAGGCTTCTCAGAATTTTTTGTTCTTTAACAATCAATCAGACAAACTGTGTGGGCACTTGAAGATTCGTTTTTATCATTAAAGATTTTAAAATTGAACTGAATAGTGCTACGAAGATTCGTTTATTTATATAGATGATTAATTAAGTCAGCAGTATTGAGCGATTAAACTTTTTGAATTGAAGAGTTTGATCATGGCTCAGATTGAACGCTGGCGGCAGGCTTAACACATGCAAGTCGAACGGTAACAGGAGAAAGCTTGCTTTCTTGCTGACGAGTGGCGGACGGGTGAGTAATGCTTGGGAATCTGGCTTATGGAGGGGGATAACGACGGGAAACTGTCGCTAATACCGCGTAGTGTCGAGAGATGAAAGTGCGGGACCGCAAGGCCGCATGCCATAGGATGAGCCCAAGTGGGATTAGGTAGTTGGTGGGGTAAAGGCCTACCAAGCCGACGATCTCTAGCTGGTCTGAGAGGATGACCAGCCACACCGGGACTGAGACACGGCCCGGACTCCTACGGGAGGCAGCAGTGGGGAATATTGCGCAATGGGGGCAACCCTGACGCAGCCATGCCGCGTGAATGAAGAAGGCCTTCGGGTTGTAAAGTTCTTTCGGTGACGAGGAAGGCGTGATGTTTAATAGGCATCACGATTGACGTTAATCACAGAAGAAGCACCGGCTAACTCCGTGCCAGCAGCCGCGGTAATACGGAGGGTGCGAGCGTTAATCGGAATAACTGGGCGTAAAGGGCACGCAGGCGGCTATTTAAGTGAGGTGTGAAATCCCCGGGCTTAACCTGGGAATTGCATTTCAGACTGGGTAGCTAGAGTACTTTAGGGAGGGGTAGAATTCCACGTGTAGCGGTGAAATGCGTAGAGATGTGGAGGAATACCGAAGGCGAAGGCAGCCCCTTGGGAATGTACTGACGCTCATGTGCGAAAGCGTGGGGAGCAAACAGGATTAGATACCCTGGTAGTCCACGCTGTAAACGCTGTCGATTTGGGGATTGGGCCTTGAGCTTGGTGCCCGAAGCTAACGTGATAAATCGACCGCCTGGGGAGTACGGCCGCAAGGTTAAAACTCAAATGAATTGACGGGGGCCCGCACAAGCGGTGGAGCATGTGGTTTAATTCGATGCAACGCGAAGAACCTTACCTACTCTTGACATCCATGGAATCCTGTAGAGATACGGGAGTGCCTTCGGGAACCATGAGACAGGTGCTGCATGGCTGTCGTCAGCTCGTGTTGTGAAATGTTGGGTTAAGTCCCGCAACGAGCGCAACCCTTATCCTTTGTTGCCAGCGATTCGGTCGGGAACTCAAAGGAGACTGCCGGTGATAAACCGGAGGAAGGTGGGGATGACGTCAAGTCATCATGGCCCTTACGAGTAGGGCTACACACGTGCTACAATGGCGTATACAGAGGGCGACGAAGCCGCGAGGTGGAGTGAATCTCACAAAGTACGTCTAAGTCCGGATTGGAGTCTGCAACTCGACTCCATGAAGTCGGAATCGCTAGTAATCGCGAATCAGAATGTCGCGGTGAATACGTTCCCGGGCCTTGTACACACCGCCCGTCACACCATGGGAGTGGGTTGTACCAGAAGTAGATAGCTTAACCTTCGGGAGGGCGTTTACCACGGTATGATTCATGACTGGGGTGAAGTCGTAACAAGGTAACCGTAGGGGAACCTGCGGTTGGATCACCTCCTTACCAAAGATAGAATCGACTTTAAGTGTTCACACAGTTTGTTTGATGGTTGTAGACAAGGAAAGAGCAAAATATCAAAGAGAAGAGAGCATCTTTATATGCTGTCCCCATCGTCTAGAGGCCTAGGACATCGCCCTTTCACGGCGGTAACCGGGGTTCGAATCCCCGTGGGGACGCCATTTAAAGATGATTTTTCATCTTATCTGTTCTTTAAAAATCTGGAAACAAGCTGAAAACGAGACTTTCAAGAAAGTCTGAGTGAGAGTGATTGATAAAAGGCAATGACTCTTAATAAATTAACTGTTACTGCTTAGCGACATTAAGTGTTTTTCGATTCAATCTTGTGATTTTAAGTGGATTTTAGATTTAAATTAACTTTTAAGTTTATGAAATTGAATTCATTATAAGAATACTTGAGGTTGTATGGTTAAGTGACAAAGCGTACAAGGTGGATGCCTTGGCAATCAGAGGCGAAGAAGGACGTGCTAATCTGCGAAAAGCTTGGATGAGTCGATAAGAGGCGTTTAATCCAAGATGTCCGAATGGGGAAACCCAGTGGGTGAAGAACCCACTATCATTATCTGAATCCATAGGATAATGAGGCGAACCGGGAGAACTGAAACATCTAAGTACCCCGAGGAAAAGAAATCAACCGAGATTTTGTGAGTAGCGGCGAGCGAAAGCGAAGGAGCCTGTTAGTGATAGCGGAAGTATTAGAGGAATTGGCTGGGAAGCCAAATCGTAGAGGGTGATAATCCCGTACTCGAAAATACTTTTGTGGTACTGAGCTAACGATAAGTAGGGCGGGACACGTGATATCCTGTTTGAAGATGGGGGGACCATCCTCCAAGGCTAAATACTCCTGATTGACCGATAGTGAACCAGTACTGTGAAGGAAAGGCGAAAAGAACCCCGGTGAGGGGAGTGAAATAGAACCTGAAACCTTGTACGTACAAGCAGTGGGAGCCCGTGAGGGTGACTGCGTACCTTTTGTATAATGGGTCAGCGACTTATATTTTGTAGCGAGGTTAACCGAATAGGGGAGCCGAAGGGAAACCGAGTCTTAACTGGGCGAATAGTTGCAAGGTATAGACCCGAAACCCGGTGATCTAGCCATGGGCAGGTTGAAGGTTGGGTAACACTAACTGGAGGACCGAACCGACTAATGTTGAAAAATTAGCGGATGACTTGTGGCTGGGGGTGAAAGGCCAATCAAACCGGGAGATAGCTGGTTCTCCCCGAAATCTATTTAGGTAGAGCCTTGAGCGGACACCTTCGGGGGTAGAGCACTGTTTCGGCTAGGGGGCCATCCCGGCTTACCAACCCGATGCAAACTACGAATACCGAAGAGTGATACTCAGGAGACACACGGCGGGTGCTAACGTCCGTCGTGGAGAGGGAAACAACCCAGACCGCCAGCTAAGGTCCCAAAGTCTATATTAAGTGGGAAACGAAGTGGGAAGGCTTAGACAGCTAGGATGTTGGCTTAGAAGCAGCCATCATTTAAAGAAAGCGTAATAGCTCACTAGTCGAGTCGGCCTGCGCGGAAGATGTAACGGGGCTCAAATATAGCACCGAAGCTGCGGCATCAGACGTAAGTCTGTTGGGTAGGGGAGCGTTGTGTAAGCGGATGAAGGTTCATCGAGAGGTGGGCTGGACGTATCACAAGTGCGAATGCTGACATAAGTAACGATAAAACGGGTGAAAAACCCGTTCGCCGGAAGACCAAGGGTTCCTGTCCAACGTTAATCGGGGCAGGGTGAGTCGGCCCCTAAGGCGAGGCTGAAAAGCGTAGTCGATGGGAAACGGGTTAATATTCCCGTACTTGGATAAACTGCGATGTGGGGACGGAGTAGGTTAGGTTAGCGACCTGTTGGATATGGTCGTTTAAGTTCGTAGGTGGGGAGTTTAGGCAAATCCGGACTTCCTTAACACTGAGAGATGATGACGAGGCTCTACGGAGCTGAAGTAACTGATACCACACTTCCAGGAAAAGCCACTAAGCTTCAGGTTTATCTAAACCGTACTGAAAACCGACACAGGTGGTCAGGTAGAGAATACTCAGGCGCTTGAGAGAACTCGGGTGAAGGAACTAGGCAAAATAGCACCGTAACTTCGGGAGAAGGTGCGCCGGCGTAGATTGTAAGGGTTTACCCCTGAAGGTTGAACCGGTCGAAGATACCAGCTGGCTGCAACTGTTTATTAAAAACACAGCACTCTGCAAACACGAAAGTGGACGTATAGGGTGTGATGCCTGCCCGGTGCTGGAAGGTTAATTGATGGTGTAATCGAAAGAGAAGCTCCTGATCGAAGCCCCAGTAAACGGCGGCCGTAACTATAACGGTCCTAAGGTAGCGAAATTCCTTGTCGGGTAAGTTCCGACCTGCACGAATGGCATAATGATGGCCAGGCTGTCTCCACCCGAGACTCAGTGAAATTGAAATCGCCGTGAAGATGCGGTGTACCCGCGGCTAGACGGAAAGACCCCGTGAACCTTTACTATAGCTTGACACTGAACATTGAATTTTGATGTGTAGGATAGGTGGGAGACTTTGAAGTAGTCACGCCAGTGATTATGGAGTCGTCCTTGAAATACCACCCTTTAACGTTTGATGTTCTAACGAAGATGACGAAACGTGGTCTCGGACAGTGTCTGGTGGGTAGTTTGACTGGGGCGGTCTCCTCCCAAAGAGTAACGGAGGAGCACGAAGGTTTGCTAATCACGGTCGGACATCGTGAGGTTAGTGCAATGGTATAAGCAAGCTTAACTGCGAGACAGACAAGTCGAGCAGGTACGAAAGTAGGTCATAGTGATCCGGTGGTTCTGTATGGAAGGGCCATCGCTCAACGGATAAAAGGTACTCCGGGGATAACAGGCTGATACCGCCCAAGAGTTCATATCGACGGCGGTGTTTGGCACCTCGATGTCGGCTCATCACATCCTGGGGCTGAAGTAGGTCCCAAGGGTATGGCTGTTCGCCATTTAAAGTGGTACGCGAGCTGGGTTTAGAACGTCGTGAGACAGTTCGGTCCCTATCTGCCGTGGGCGTTGGAGAATTGATTGGGGCTGCTCCTAGTACGAGAGGACCGGAGTGGACGCATCACTGGTGTTCCAGTTGTCTCGCCAGAGGCATTGCTGGGTAGCTACATGCGGAAGAGATAAGTGCTGAAAGCATCTAAGCACGAAACTTGCCAAGAGATGAGTTCTCCCTGTCTTTAAGACAGTAAGGGTTGTTTAAGACTAAGACGTAGATAGGTGCGGTGTGTAAGTGTAGTGATACATTGAGCTAACGCATACTAATTGCCCGAGAGGCTTAGCCATACAACGCTCAAGTGTTTTTGGGGAGACCTGGAGCATGGAGCGAAGTAGAGTAGCAGTTAATAGAAAGACGCAAAAGAGAGTTGAGAGAAGGCTTGTTTTTAGATTAAGAAGACGCGAATAAGATAAGATAGAAATCATAAAGAATATTGGCGGCGATAGTGCGGTGGGCCCACCTGACTCCATACCGAACTCAGAAGTGAAACGCCGTAATGCCGATGGTAGTGTGGGGTATCCCCATGTGAGAGTAGGTCACCGCCAAGCCTGATAGGAACCCCTGATGTGAGAGCGTCGGGGGGTTTTTGCTTTGGGGGCATAGGAAAGGAAAATAGAAAGCAAAGCGGAATATTTTAAATCAGAACCTAATTTACGTTGAGAGATCTTGTGTTTTTTCATACAATCTAGCGAATTTTACTTTAAAGGAGAAGCAGATGTACTTTGATAAAATTAAAGCTGAACTTACTGAAGCGGCAGATGTATTAAATAAATTTTTAGCTGACGAGAATAATATCAAATTAATCCAAAAAGCAGCATTATTGATTTCAGAGAGTTTTAAACAGGGTGGTAAAGTGCTCTCTTGTGGTAACGGAGGTTCTCATTGTGATGCGATGCATTTTGCTGAAGAATTAACGGGGCGTTATCGTGAAAATCGCCCCGGTTACCCGGCAATTGCTATTTCCGATGTTAGCCATTTAAGCTGCGTGAGTAATGATTTTGGCTATGATTATGTGTTTTCGCGTTATGTGGAAGCTGTAGGACAAAAAGGTGATGTTTTGTTCGGTTTGTCTACTTCAGGAAATTCCAAAAACGTGCTTAATGCTATTGAAGTAGCAAAAACGAAAGGAATGAAAGTCATTGCCATGACTGGTAAAGATGGCGGTAAAATGGCAGGAATTGCCGATGTGGAAATTCGAGTGCCTCATTTTGGTTATGCAGATCGCATTCAGGAAATTCACATTAAAGTTATTCATATTTTGATGATGTTAATTGAATTTGAAATGGCAAAAGTAAATTAATAAAGAGCGGTCGTTTTTTCATATGTTTTTTGAATCCCAAATTTTTTTGGGATTTTTTATATCCTAACATTGCATAATTATTCAAAAAATAATAATATATTTTCAATTCTATGATGATTGATACAGAGACGCAGTAAACAATGACAATTAGTGTTAAAAATTTAAATTTTTTTTATGGTTCAAGCCAGGCCTTATTTGATATTAACTTATCCGCTGATGATGGTGATGTGGTGGTATTACTAGGGCCTAGTGGTGCAGGCAAAAGTACGTTGATTCGAACATTAAATTTACTAGAAGTTCCACAATCGGGTAAATTGAGTATTGCCAATAATCAGTTTGATTTGTCTTCAGGGAATGATCTGAAACAACTTCGTCAGTTACGTCGTGATGTAGGCATGGTATTTCAGCAATATAATTTATGGCCGCATATGACCGTATTACAGAATCTTATTGAAGCACCGATGAAAATTCTTGGTGTAAGTGACCTAGAGGCTAAACAACAAGCATTGGAATTGCTGCAACGTTTACGTTTAGAGGAGTTTGCTGATAGATTTCCGTTGCATTTGTCTGGTGGTCAACAGCAGCGGGTGGCGATTGCACGCGCTTTAATGATGAAACCGCAAGTATTGTTATTTGACGAACCAACTGCTGCATTAGATCCGGAAATTACAGCTCAGATCGTTTCTATTATTGAAGAATTGCAACAAACCGGAATTACGCAAGTTATTGTTACTCATGAAGTAAATGTAGCGAAAAAAGTAGCAACTAAAGTGGTTTATATGGAACAGGGGCGTATCATCGAAATGGGCGATAAGACTTGTTTTGAGAACCCTCAGACGGAGAAGTTTAAACAATATTTATCACACAATATCTAATCTAGAAGGAGAATATTATGAAAAAATTATTATTAAGTGCAATTTTATTAGGCTCTGCAGTAGCGGCTCACGCGCAGGATTTAACTTTTGCCATGGAACCAAGTTACCCACCGTTTGAGACTACTAATGAAAAAGGTGAAATTATCGGTTTTGATGTGGATATTGCCAACGCTATCTGTAAAGAAATTCAAGCTACCTGCCATTTTAAAGGCGAGGCATTTGATTCTTTGATTACTAATTTAAGATCAAAACGTTTTGATGCTGTTATTTCTGCGATGGATATTACCGAGGCTCGTGGTAAACAAGTATTATTCTCTGACCCATACTACGACAGCACAGCCAGCTATGTTGCATTAAAAGGCAAAGCTACTTTAGAAAATGCGAAAAATGTTGGTGTACAAAATGGGACGACCTATCAGCAATATACAGTAGCGGAAACAAAACAATACAGCGTGAAATCCTATGCCAGCTTACAAGATGCGGTACTGGATCTAAAAAATGGACGTATTGATATTATCTTCGGTGATACAGCAGTGCTTGCGGATATGATTTCCAAAGAAGATAACGTTCAGTTTGTCGGCGATAAAGTGAATAACAAAAAATATTTCGGTAATGGTTTTGGTATTGCATTGAATAAATCTAACAAAGAATTAGCAGAAAGCTTCAATAAAGGTTTAGCGGCAATTAAAGCCAATGGCGAATATCAAAAAATCTACGATAAATGGATGACCAAATAATCCTATGTTTTCTGATTATTTTTCTTTAATGTTGACCGCGGCCCTGATGACCTTAGGGCTTGCGGTTTGTTCGTTAGTGTTAGGGCTTTTTTTAGGCATGCTATTTGCCATGCTGGAAGCTAATCGTTTTGTCGGTAAACCTACCGCGGTATTTGTTGCCTTATTGCGAGGCTTACCGGAAATTCTGGTCGTATTGCTGGTTTATTTTGGTTCTAGCGAATTGGTTGAATTGCTCACCGGCGAATACATTGAGTTCGGTGCATTCGGTTGTGGTGTATTCGCGCTGTCCTTAATTTTTGCAGCCTATGCTTCACAAACATTGCGTGGTGCTATTCAGGCGATTGCTAAAGGGCAGTGGGAGTCAGGAACCGCGTTGGGATTGAGTAAAGGCTACACTTTCCTTCGTATTATCATGCCACAAGTGTGGCGTCATGCATTGCCGGGGTTGAGCAATCAATGGTTGGTATTGTTGAAAGATACGGCGTTGATTTCCTTAATTGGTGTAGATGATCTGATGCGTCAAGCACAGCTGATTAATACGAATACACACCAACCTTTCACTTGGTATGGTATTGCCGCGTTGATTTATCTTTTAGTGACATTAGTGAGTCAAGTCGGTATTCGTAAATTAGAACTGCGTTTTACTCGTTTTGAAAGGGAAGTGTAATTATGTTTCAAGAATATTTAAGCGTGATTGCACAAGGTATTCCTACCAGCTTGCTATTAACTGTTGTGTCATTGTTGATTGCCTTTAGTCTGGCTTTGTTGTTTACCATACTACTTTCTATTGGTAATAAAGTGGTGAAAAGTGCGGTCAATTTATATCTTACTTTATTTACCGGCACGCCTTTATTGGTGCAGTTTTTCCTGATTTATGCAGGGCCGGGGCAGTTTCAATGGATTGTGGACAGCCCGTTATGGCTGCTGTTTTCGAATGCTTGGTTTTGTGCTGCGTTAGCATTGGCGTTAAATAGTGCGGCCTATTCTACCCAATTATTCCATGGCGCAGTGAAAGCAATTTCTAAAGGCCAATGGGAAAGTTGTGAAGCACTTGGGCTAAGCCGTTTGCAAACCTTGAAAATTTTACTTCCATATGCATTAAAACGCGCTTTACCTTCATACTCTAATGAGATCATTTTAGTGTTTAAAGGAACGGCCCTCGCTTCCACGATCACTATCATGGACATCATGGGCTATGCTCGTCAGCTTTATGGCACAGAATATGATGCGCTCACCATTTATGGCATTGCAGGTGGTATTTATCTCGTGATTACCGGTATTGCGACGTTGTTATTGCGTAAGCTGGAAAACCAAGTGCTTGCTTTTGAACGGTTGGATATGCGTAACTAGAATTAAGTGCGGTTATTTTTTCGAATGTTTTTAAATCCCAAATTTATTTGGGATTTTTTATATTTTAAGATTGCATAATTATGCAATAAAAGATAATATATTTTCATTGTTGAGTGAATCTTAATCAATGCAAGTCTAATTATCCATCATGTCAGCAACTTAGAGGAGTATTAAGATGAAAACATTACTACTTGGTAGCCTGCTAATGGGCGCAACAATGCTAACAAATGCACAAAATTTAATTTTTGGCACAGAACCAAGTTATCCGCCTTTTGAACTGACTAATGAAAAAGGTGATCTTGTTGGATTTGATATTGATATTGCGCAAGCTATTTGCAAAGAAATTCAAGTCACTTGTCAATTTAAAACGCAGCCTTTTGATGCATTAATTCCTAGTTTGAAAGCCAAACATTTTGATGCAGCAATGTCTGCCATCGATATTACAGAAGCGCGTACTAAGCAAGTGCTATTTACGGATTCTTATTATGATAATTCAGCCAGTTATGTTGCTTTGAAAGGGAAAATGGATTTAACTACGGCAAAAAATATTGGTGTACAGAACGGTTCAACGTTTCAGCAATATACTTTAGCTGAAACTAAACAATATGCTGTGAAAGCTTATGTGAATTTGCAGGATGCTATTTTGGATTTGAAGAATGGACGAATTGATATTGTATTGAGCGATACCGCATTATTGGCAGATATGATGAAAAAAGAACCAGAACTTCAGTTTGTTGGCGAGAAAGTAGTCAATCCAAAATATTTTGGTAATGGTACGGGGATTGCAGTTCATAAATCCAACAAAGCTTTACAGGAAAGCCTGAATAAAGGATTGTCCGCGATTAAAGCGAATGGTGAATATCAGAAAATTTATGATAAATGGATGGTAAAGTAATCATTAAGTGAAAAATGGGCAAGATGTTGCCCATTTTTTATGCGTTGTTTGTTATCCAACTTGCCACGATCAACACTAAAGCAAAAATTGCTGCCCAAACCAAGTGGAGTTTAACGCTCTTACGATTAATTTCCTCATTCTGTAAACGACGCTCTTCCAGTTTTTGTTTATAGGCTTCAAGATTCTCAGGTTTAAAGGAAAAACCACAGTTAGGGCAGTATTCTGCACTTTCGCTGATTTTTTTACGGCATTCCGGGCAACGGTGTAACATGACTTCTCCGGTGAGATCAATTTTCAAGAAAAACACAATGTAGCGATTTTTGTTTAAAACACAAGAAATTTATACCGCACTTTTTAGCTCAATTTAAAAATGTGATTAGAATCACATTTTACAAAGATATTCTGAGTCGACAGATTACCCTTTATTTACTTCATTGTAACAGAAGCCTAAAATAGCGCGGCTTTACTCATATAGGAGTAAATAGTTAAACATTAACCCGAGCACGTTATGTTTTATTTGTAAATCTAACTGTTCTTTCCATAGGATTTTCATATGTTGTGGTTCTTCTTCTGTGTTCTGGTGTTGATTTTAGGTTATGCGATTTATGGCAGAATTATTGAAAAAATCTTTGTCATTAACCCTAAACGTCAAACACCGGCTTATCAAGTCAATGATGGCGTCGACTATATGCCGATGTCTAAAACGAAAATTTGGCTAATCCAATTATTAAACATTGCAGGTACCGGTCCGATTTTTGGTCCGATTCTTGGTGCGTTATACGGACCCGTTGCTATGTTGTGGATCGTTGTTGGTTGTATTTTTGCCGGTGCGGTACATGACTATTTCTGCGGTATGTTAAGTATTCGTCATGGTGGGGCAACCATGCCTTACTTAGCAGGTAAATTCTTAGGTCGTCCAGTAAAAGTCTTTATCAACGTTTTAGCGCTTGTTCTTCTTTTATTAGTTGGCGTTGTCTTCGTTGCAAGCCCTGCGCAATTAATGGGTACGATCACCATGGACATCATGGGCGCATCTCAAGGTGCATTGCAATTAGGTGATGCCGAAGCGGTTCATAAGGCTGTTGAAGCCGGTGGTTTAACCGTATGGGGAATGGATAAAGCAACTGTAGTTTCCGTATGGACTGCGATTATTTTTGCTTACTATATTCTTGCAACTTTGTTACCAATTGACAAAATTATCGGCCGTATTTACCCACTCTTTGGTGCGTTATTACTCTTTATGTCTGTAGGTATGGTGTATGGTTTAGTATCCGCGCATTTCAGTGCGGTAGATCCTATCGAATTCTTCCGTACGATTGATGCAGATGGTCAAGGTTTAACCTTAGATAAATTCACACAAAACTTCCAAGTGAAAGGTGATGTACCAATTTGGCCATTATTGTTCTTAACCATTTCTTGCGGTGCATTATCGGGTTTCCACGCAACACAAACTCCGTTAATGGCGCGTTGTGCTGAAAATGAAAAAGAAGGTCGTTTCATTTTCTACGGTGCGATGATTACTGAAGGTATTATTGCATTAGTATGGTGCATGGTGGGTCTTGCATTCTATGAGAACCCGCAAGCGTTACAAGATGCGATTGCCGCAGGTTCACCATCTAAAGTAGTATATGACAGCTCATTACACTTCTTAGGTTTCGTTGGTGGTATCTTTGCAGTATTGGGTGTCGTTGTACTTCCAATTACTTCTGGGGATACGGCATTCCGTGCAGCACGTTTACAATTAGCGGAAATTTTCAAAATTGATCAACGTTCATTGACAAAACGTTTGTTCATTGCAGTGCCATTGTTCGTATTAGGTTATTTTGTTTCAACCATCGACTTCAGCGTGTTATGGCGTTACTTCACTTGGGCAAACCAAATGACTGCAATGGTGATGTTATGGACGGCGGCAGCTTATTTATACCGCTATCATAAATTCCACTGGGTGGCATCTATCCCTGCATGGTTTATTACCACTGTCTGTGCAACCTATTTGTATTACAACAAAATCGGTTTCGGTTTAGACTATCAATTGTCAGTTTACCTAGGCTTTGCGACAACGATTGTTTGTGTCGTGTTGTTCTTCGCATTGGTTAAACGCTCCAATGAAGCAGACCCGGAATCTTTAGTTGATAGCCTTGCGAAATAGCAAAAATATTGACCGCACTTTTAGCGGTAAAGACTAAAATAAAATACCCTGTTGATGAAGATTAACAGGGTATTTTTTATCCGATGATTCCTTCATATCTAAATGCACATTGAACTTAAAAATAGATAAAACTTTCCTGATGCATCTCATTAAATTGCTTGCAACTTATACACACAAATAATAAAATTAATCAAAAGTGGTAAAAAGTGTTTTTTTGTGGGAAATTTTGGGCTGAACTCCCGAATTGAAATAAACAGAACAACCAAGGTGAGAAAAAATGTTTCGTGGTGCGGCAACGATTAATTTGGATGTAAAGGGAAGAATTTCTATTCCTACCCGTTATCGTGCCGAGCTTTTGGAACAGAACCAGGGGCAAATGGTTTGTACCGTAGATATTCGTCAACCTTGTTTATTGCTTTATCCGTTAAAGGAATGGGAAATTATTGAGCAAAAATTGCTCGGGCTTTCTAATTTTGATCCATTACAACGTACCTTACAACGAGTGATACTGGGTTATGCCACGGAATGTGAATTGGACAGTGCTGGACGAATTTTAATTAGTGGTCCTTTACGCCAGCACGCTAAATTAGAAAAATCCATCATGCTTGTTGGACAATTAAATAAATTTGAAATTTGGAGCGAGGCCGAGTGGCAGGCTCAAATTGAAAAAGACATGGCATTGGGTGCAACAGATAGCTTTGCATTATCAGAAGAATTAAAAACGCTGTCATTATAAGAGTAAAACTCACCGAACAGCGGCACTAGCAAAAGATAAGCGGCAATTATGCCGCTCTATCTTATCTTTAAATTATATTTTTATTTTTACATATTGCCGGTAATAATTTATGAGTCATTTAAATGCGTTTTCATCAGCTGAACATGCGACGGTTTTGTTACATGAAACCGTTGAAGGCTTGGCTTTAAAAGAAAACGGCATTTATATTGACGGTACGTTTGGTCGCGGGGGGCATTCCAGATTAATCCTTTCTAAGTTATCGGCTAACGGTAGATTAATTGCCATTGACCGAGACCCTAAAGCCGTCGCTGAGGCTCAAAAAATTCAAGATTCACGATTTCATATCGAACACAGCGCATTTTCAGATATTTTACCTATTTGTGAGAAGTTAAATTTAGTCGGTAAGATTGACGGCATTTTGCTTGATCTTGGTGTGTCATCTCCGCAATTGGATGATGCTGAGCGCGGTTTTAGTTTTATGAAAGATGGTCCATTAGATATGCGAATGGATGATAGTAAAGGCATGTCCGCAGCAGAGTGGCTGCAGCACGTTTCCGAACAAGATTTAGCGTGGGTTTTAAAAACGTTTGGTGAAGAGCGTTTTGCAAAGAAAATTGCCTCGGCCATCGTGAATTACAATAAAAGTGCGGTGCAAAATGGCGGTGAATGTTTAACGCGCACATTACAACTCGCTGAATTAATTGCACAGACTGTGCCATTTAAAGATAAACATAAACATCCTGCTACACGAAGCTTTCAGGCGATCCGTATTTTTATTAATTCAGAGTTAGATGAGCTGGAAAAAGTCTTGCAGTCCGCATTGACGGTGTTAGCCCCAGGCGGGCGTTTATCAATTATCAGTTTCCATTCATTAGAAGATCGCATGGTGAAGCATTTTATGCGTAAGCAAAGCCAAGGCGAGGATATTCCGAAAGGTTTACCATTGCGTGAAGACCAAATTCAACGTAATCAAACCTTAAAAGTGATTGGCAAAGCGATTATGCCAAGTGATGAGGAAATTGCCCAAAACCCAAGAGCACGTAGTGCCGTCTTAAGAATTGCGGAGAGATTAAGCTAATGTTAGAAAATAACGATAGATTCCCTTTGCGAAACATTATTCTTGAAGATTTATTTACGTCAAATAAATTGGTGTTGATTTTATTACTGGCGATTACGCTAAGTGCATTAGGAACGGTTTGGCTTACTCATCAAACGCGTGGATTAGTGGCAGAGAAAGGTGATTTGGTTTTACAACATCAAGCGCTTGAAAATGAATATCTTAATTTAAGATTAGAAGAGGCAACCCTCAGCGATAATACACGCATAGAAGCTATTGCCAAGCAATTCGGCATGCAACGAGCAACCCCAGAACAAGAAGTTGTTATTCTTGAATAAACGCGGAAATCACAAATATGGTTAAATTTAATAAATCAATTAAGCCGATACAAGCGAAAAAGAATAACCCTAAACCATCGGCACAAAATACTTCTTCGGTAAAACCGAATAAGCCTAAAATGGTTTATGAGAGAAGTTTCTTAAAAGGGCGTTATTTGTGGGCGTTAACCAGTGTTTTCTTGGGATTAATGGCATTGGTTGCTCAAGCGGCTTATATGCAAATTATCAATGCTGACTCTTTGATGGGGGAGGCGGATAAACGTTCTCTACGCACACAAGAAATTCAATTTGTTCGTGGTTCTATTCTAGATCGTAATGGCCAACTGTTATCGGTGAGTGTGCCGATGTATTCTGTGGTAGCGGATCCAAAATTTATTTTTGATGAAAATTCGTTAAAAGACAAAGAACGTTGGCAAAAATTGGCGGAAGCGTTAGGGATTTCTTATAGCAATTTGGTTAAGCGCGTTGAAAAAGATCCGAAATCCCGTTTTGTCTATTTATCTCGTCAAATTTCACCAACGCTTGCACAGTATGTTAAAGAGTTAAAAATTACCGGCATTATTCTAAAAATGGAAGCGCGCCGCTTTTATCCTCGCGTGGAAGAAACAGCCCATTTGATTGGTTATACCAATATTGATGGCGCAGGTATTGAGGGCATTGAAAAAAGCTTTGATTCCATGTTAGTGGGTAAATCCGGTTCCATGACATATCGTAAAGATAGATTCGGTAACATTGTCGAAAATATTTCTGATGTGAAGAAATATGATGCGCAAGACGTGACCTTGAGCATTGATGAAAAATTACAATCCATGGTTTACCGTGAAATTAAGAAAGCAGTTACTGAGAATAAAGCGGAATCCGGCACGGCCGTATTGGTGGATGTGCGTACCGGTGAAGTATTGGCAATGGCGAATGCCCCTTCTTATAACCCAAATAATCGAGTGGGAGTAAAATCCGAGTTAATGCGTAATCGCGCGATTACCGATACCTTTGAGCCGGGTTCTACTGTAAAACCGTTTGTGGTTTTGACCGCACTTCAACGTGGGGCAGTACGTCGTGATGAAATTATCAATACCGGCCCGTTAATCTTGAACGGCCATGAAGTAAAAGACGTGGCACCACGTGATCAGTTAAGTTTAGATGGCATTTTAGAAAACTCCAGTAACCGCGGTGTGAGCCGTTTAGCGTTACGTATGCCGCCGAGTGCTTTAATGGAAACCTATCAAAATGCCGGTTTAGGCAAACCGACAGATTTAGGTTTGATTGGCGAACAATCTGGTTTATTGAATGCCAATCGTGCTCGTTGGTCTGATATTGAGCGTGCTAACGTAGCCTATGGTTATGGTTTGAATGCAACGCCATTACAAATTGCTCGTGCTTATGTCACTTTAGGTAGCTTTGGTATTTATCGCCCGCTTTCTATTACTAAAGTGGATCCACCGGTCGTGGGACAACGTGTGTTCTCTGAAAAAATCACGCGTGAAGTCGTCAACATGATGGAAAAAGTTGCGATTAAAAATGGTCGTGCGATGGTCGAAGGATATCGTGTTGGTATTAAAACCGGTACGGCGAAGAAATTGGAAAATGGTCGCTATGTAGATAAATATGTGGCTTATACCGCAGGTATCGCACCAATTACTGACCCACGTTATGCTTTGGTGGTGCTGATTAATGATCCGAAAGCAGGGCAGTACTATGGTGGTGCAATTTCCGCACCGGTATTTTCCAGCATCATGAGCTATGCGTTGCGTAGTAACAATGTACCACCGGATGGCGTTGAAACGGATAAAACAACAAAACGCACTGTTCGTTTGAGTAGCAAAAAATCAAGTGAAGTCAATTAAATTAGACATAAAGTGCGGTGCGTAAATGAAGCGTTTTTCACTCATTTATTGAGAAAAAATTATGTATCGATTAACTTCTCTTCTCGGGATTCACATACCAGAAAATGTGAATCTCACCGAAATGACATTAGACAGTCGAACTGCAAAGGCCGGCTGTCTTTTTGTTGCAATTAAAGGACATCAAACCGACGGTCGTCAATATATTCCGCAAGCGTTGCAAAATGGCGCAAGTGCGGTCATTTTTGAGGCTGATTCTGAGGCGCAACATCTTCAGGTGCGCTACGAACAACAGGTTCCGCTCATTGCATTTTACCGTTTAAGCGAACATTTATCGCATCTTGCGGATGTGTTTTATGGAGAGCCTTCCAAGCGTTTAACCTTGGTTGGGGTTACCGGCACCAACGGCAAAACAACAACTGCGCAATTATTGGCACAGTGGACACAGATTCTAGGGCATACCAGCGCCGTGATGGGCACCATCGGTAATGGATTATTCGGCCAAGTCAAAGAAGCAACGAATACCACAGGTTCTGCAGTGGAAATCCAAGCATCACTGGCGGAGTTTGTGGCTCAAGGTGCAGATTTTGCGGCGATTGAAGTGTCATCTCACGGTTTGGTACAACATCGTGTAGAGGCCGTACATTTCAGTGCGGCGGTATTCACAAATTTAAGCCGTGATCATCTTGATTACCATCACACGATGGAAAATTATGCCGCAGCAAAAAAACGTTTATTCAGCGAATTGGATAGCCGCCATCATATCATTGATGCGGATGATCCCGTTGGTGCAGCATGGTTAAGTGAGATGCCGGAGGCGGTTGCAGTAAGTACCAACGCAGACTTTGCTCCACGACAAGCCAAATGGTTGAAGGCAGTAAACGTCACCTTTAATCACAAAGGCGCCAGTATTCAATTTGAATCCTCTTGGGGCAATGGTGAATTACAAAGCGCACTTATCGGTGCATTCAACGTCAGTAATTTATTGTTGGTCATGGCAACCTTGTTGGCGCTTGGCTATGACTTAGCCGAACTCATTCGTAGTGCACATAAATTAACCGGGGTTTGTGGTCGGATGGAAGTGCTGCACGCTCCGCATAAACCGACCGTTATTGTGGATTACGCCCATACACCGGACGCGTTGGAAAAAGCGTTACAGGCAGCACGGTTACATTGTCAGGGTAAGCTTTGGTGTATTTTCGGCTGTGGTGGTGATCGCGATAGTGGTAAACGTCCACTTATGGCGAAAATTGCCGAACAGTTGGCAGATAAGGTCATTGCTACGGATGATAATCCCCGTACAGAAGATCATACGCAAATTATGGCGGATATTTTAAAAGGGTTTATTCATCCGCAAGCCGTGCAAGTGATACACCAACGTGAAGAGGCCATTGCCACTGCGATTCAAAGTGCGGTGGAAAATGACGTTATTTTAATTGCCGGCAAAGGGCATGAAGACTATCAAATTATTGGCAAAACGAAGCATCATTTTTCCGATCAGGAAGTTGCCCGTCATTATTTATCTCAGTAACGAAAAATATGATTACATTATCTCTCTCTCAAATTGCTTCCATTTTAGAGGCACAACTTATCGGTGATGGCGACGTGACTGTCGAAAACGTGAGTACGGACAGCCGTAAAGCCGTCAACAATGGGTTGTTTTTTGCGTTGAAAGGCGAAAATTTTGATGCACATGACTATGTTATGAAAGCGGCTGAGCAAGGTTGTGTCGCCGCCGTGGTTGAACATCCGACAGAGGGCAATATTGCCCAATTAATTGTGAAAGACAGCCGTCTTGCCCTAGGACAGCTTGCCAAATGGTTGCGTGAAAAAATCAATCCGAAAGTGGTGGCGGTGACGGGGTCTTCGGGCAAAACCACGGTAAAAGAAATGACGGCCTCTATCTTGCAACAAAGTGCGGTGGATTTTGACGACGTTTTATTTACCCAAGGCAATTTTAATAACGACATCGGTGTTCCGCTAACGTTATTACGTTTAACCGAAAAACATAAATTTGCAGTGATTGAACTTGGCGCCAATCATATTGGTGAAATTGCCTATACCACCGCCTTGGCTCAGCCTGATGTGGCGTTAGTCAATAATGTCATGGCAGCACATTTAGAGGGTTTTGGTTCTCTTGACGGTGTTGCAACAGCGAAAGGCGAAATTTTCCGCGGGTTAACTCATCATGGCGTTGCCATCATTAACCAAGCGCATAACTATCAACAAAAATGGCAAAAAGAGATTGGGCAGCATGCCGTTCAATATTTTGCCTATGACAATCCACAAGCTGATTTTTACGCGGATGCTATTCACTTCTCCGAACAAGGGGCGTCTTTTGTATTGCACACGCCACAAGGCAATGTGCAGATTGATTCACCGTATTTAGGCGAACATAACGTATCTAATGCCTTAGCTGCGACAGCGTTGGCAATGAATGTGGGCGCAACGTTAGCGCAGGTAAAAAAAGGGTTAGAAATGCCCTCCTTGGTGAAAGGGCGTTTATTCCCGATTCACCCTTGCGACAATCTTTTATTACTAGACGACACCTATAACGCCAATGTAGGTTCCATGAAATCAGCGATTTCCGTGTTGCAAAAATATCCGGCTTTTCGCGTCTTTGTTGTTGGTGATATGGGCGAATTAGGCGATAATACACCGCTTTGTCATCAAGAAGTGGGCGAGTTTGCTCAGGCGGCAAAATTGGATTTAGTGATTTCTTTTGGACGTTCTAGTTCCGCCATAAGTGCGGTCAATTTTGGGCGCCATTTTACTGATAAAACAGAACTTGTCGCTTATTTAACACCAATTATTAAACAACAATTAACACAACAAAAAGTCGTTGTTTTGGTGAAGGGATCACGCAGTATGAAAATGGAAGACGTGATCGATTTATTAAAGGGTAATTTTTTATGTTAGTTTGGATTGCTGAGTTTCTCACCAAATACAATTCTGATTTCCATGTGATTTCCTATATTACCGTGCGTGCTATTTTAGCGTTGCTCACGGCACTTTTATTGTCCTTATGGATTGGACCGAAAGTCATTCGTCGTTTACAACTATTGAAGTTTGGCCAAGTCGTACGCAATGACGGTCCTGAAAGTCACTTCGCCAAAAAAGGTACGCCGACGATGGGCGGTGTCATGATTCTTTTCGCCATCGGTGTGAGTACATTATTATGGGCGGATTTAACTAATCCATATGTTTGGTTTAGCTTGTTCGTTTTATTCGGCTACGGCGCTGTCGGCTTCGTGGACGATTACCGCAAGATTACGCGTAAAAGCACAGACGGTTTAATTGCCCGCTGGAAATATTTTTGGCTTTCCGTTATTGCCTTAGTGGCAATTTTCGGTATGTATGCGATCGGTAAAGACACCGATGCCACTCGCTTGGTTGTGCCATTCTTTAAGGGATTTATGCCGCAACTGGGCATTTTTTATATTGTATTGGCTTACTTTGTTATTGTCGGCTCCAGTAATGCTGTGAATTTAACGGATGGGTTAGATGGTCTAGCGATTGTACCGACCGTGATGGTGGCCGGCGCATTTGCATTGGTGGCATGGGCGACAGGTAACATCAATTTTGCGGAATACTTGCACATTCCATACCTGAAATTCAGCGCGGAACTGACTGTGTTCTGTACGGCCATTGTTGGTGCCGGCCTCGGTTTCTTATGGTTTAACACTTACCCGGCACAAGTGTTTATGGGCGATGTCGGCTCATTAGCGTTGGGCGGCGCGTTAGGTGTGATTGCCGTATTGGTGCGCCAAGAATTTTTATTACTGATCATGGGCGGCGTGTTTGTCATGGAAACGCTGTCCGTGATTTTACAAGTGGGTTCCTACAAATTGCGTAACAAACAACGCATTTTCCTGATGGCGCCGATTCATCATCATTTCGAGAAAAAAGGCTGGCCGGAGCCACGTGTTATTGTGCGTTTCTGGATCATTTCCTTAATGCTGGTATTAATTGGTTTAGTGACCTTAAAACTACGTTAATCCCCCCAAAAAGAGCGGTTATTTTTGAGAGAGAATTTCATGCAATATCAAGATAAAAAAGTCACAGTTATCGGACTTGGTAAAACAGGGTTATCCTGTGTTGATTTTCTGCGCGCTAAACATGCGGATGTTCGTGTCATTGATACGCGTAACGCACCGGCAGGGGCAGATCAACTTGATAAAGCCATTCCTCTGCACATCGGTAGTTTAAATCAGCAATGGCTCTTAGAAAGCGATTTGATCGTAATTAGCCCGGGTCTTGCGGTAAAAACACCTGAAATTCAGACCGCACTTCAAGCCGGTGTCGAAGTCATCGGCGATATCGAATTATTTTGTCGAGAAGCGGATAAACCGATTGTGGCAATTACCGGTTCTAATGGGAAAAGTACTGTGACCACATTGGTTGCAGAAATGGCAAAAGCCGCCGGATTAAGCGTTGGCATGGGCGGTAATATCGGCATTCCTGCGCTTTCTCTCTTAAATCAATCGCATGATATTTACGTTTTGGAGCTTTCCAGCTTCCAGTTAGAAACCACCTATGCGCTAAAAACCGTGGCGGCAACAGTGTTGAACGTCACTGAAGATCATATGAATCGTTACGTGGATTTACAGGATTATCGCCATGCGAAATTAAAAATCTACGACAATTGCCAAACGGCAGTGGTTAACGGAGAAGACCCGCTCACCTTGCCAACCACCCAACACCCGGAAAAACAAGTGAGTTTCGCTGAACATCATGCGGATTATTGGCTGAAAAATGAAAACCGAAAAACCTATTTAATGGCGCGTGGTGAGGTGATTTTAGCTTGTGATGAAATGAAATTAACCGGTCGCCATAATTACATGAATGCTTTGGCCGCGATTGCCTTGGCACAAGCAGCCGGCATTAATTTGCTGGGAATTCAGACCGCACTTCGCGAATTCGGTGGCTTGGAACATCGTTTCCAAGTGGCACATATGGCGAACGGTGTGCATTGGATCAATGATTCAAAAGCAACCAATGTCGGTAGTACGGTTGCTGCATTAACCGGTTTACAGGTCGCCGGGAAACTCTATTTATTACTCGGTGGCGATGGCAAAGGCGCAGATTTTTCTGAATTGGCGACATTAATTAATCAACCGCATATTTTTTGTTATTGCTTTGGGCAGGATGGTAAACAGTTAGCTGCACTTTCGTCACAAAGTCAATTATTCGACACCATGGAACAGGCCATTGCAGCAATTCGTCCGCAGTTACAAGAGGGAGATATGGTGTTGTTATCCCCGGCCTGTGCAAGCTTGGACCAATTCCCTTGTTTTGAAGCTCGTGGCGATGAGTTCACGCGTTTGGCTCGTTTAAGTTAAAGACGGATTTTATTCATGGAATTTTGGGCTAAACTGAAAACAACTTGGCAACAAACGACGACGATTACGCCAGCGAGTTTATTATATGATCGTGCGTTATTGTGGTTGTATCTTGTGCTATTGCTTATTGGTTTACTGGCGGTGTCTTCCGCTTCCATTCCGGTAGGAACACGCTTACATGGCGATCCGTTTTATTTTGCCAAGCGGGATATGATTTATATTTTTCTTTCCTGCGTAACCTGTTATTTCACTTTGCAAATTTCCATGGATAAATGGGAGAGATGGCATGTTAGATTGTTTGGTATTGCGCTGGTTTTGCTTTTCCTTGTGATGATTCCCGGTATCGGGCGAGAGGTGAATGGTGCGCGCCGCTGGATCCCAATGGTTTTATTCAATTTTCAACCGGCAGAATTTGCTAAGTTAGCCTTAACTTGTTTCCTCGCCAGTTATTTTACCCGTCGTTATGATGAGGTACGGAGTCGCAAGTTAAGTGCGGTTAAGCCATTTTTGGTCATGGGATTGTTAGGTTGTTTCTTATTGATGCAGCCGGATTTGGGTAGTACCGTCGTTTTATTTGTCATTACCTTCGGTTTGCTATTTATTATCGGTGCAAAATTTGGACAATTCCTTCTTTTATTTGGTTTTGCTGCATTGATGTTTGTGTGGCTGGTACTTTCTTCTGCTTATCGCCTTAAACGTATCACCGGCTTTATGGACCCCTTCAAAGATCCTTACGGCACCGGTTTCCAATTATCCAACTCTTTAATGGCATTCGGCCGAGGTGGATTTTTCGGCGAAGGGTTAGGCAATTCCGTACTGAAACTAGAATATTTACCGGAAGCGCACACTGACTTTGTGATGGCGATTGTGGGTGAAGAATTTGGCTTTTTCGGCATTTTAGTGATTATTATTTTGCTTGGTTTATTGGTTTTCCGCGCCATGAAAATAGGACGAGAATCCCTAATATTGGAGCAACGTTTTAAAGGCTTTTTAGCTTTCGGTATTAGCTTCTGGATTTTCTTCCAAGGTTTTGTAAACCTTGGTATGGCTCTCGGCATGTTGCCAACGAAAGGCTTAACCTTCCCACTAATCAGTTACGGTGGCTCCAGTATTATCATTATGTCGGTCACTGTCGGCATATTATTACGCATTGACCACGAAAATCGTTTAATGCGTGGTGGCCAAGCAAGATTGCGGGATGACTAAGAACCAAAGTGCGGTCATTTTTTTTGAGTGTTTTTAGAGAAAAGATATGGGTAAAAAATTATTAGTGATGGCAGGTGGAACAGGCGGACATGTTTTTCCTGCCATTGCCGTTGTACAAGAATTACAACAGCAAGGTTGGGAAATTCGCTGGCTGGGCACCAAAGATCGTATGGAAGCTCAATTAGTACCAAAACATGGCATTCCCATTGAATTTATCCAAATTTCAGGTTTACGCGGCAAGGGCATCAAGAGTTTATTATTGGCGCCTTTTGCTATTTTGCGCGCGGTGTGTCAGGCGCGTAAGATTATTCAACAATACCAACCTAATGCGGTATTAGGCATGGGCGGCTATGTTTCCGGTCCGGGCGGTATCGCGGCAAAACTTTGCGGCGTGCCGGTGGTATTGCATGAACAAAATGCCATTGCGGGGTTAACCAATCATTGGTTATCCAAAATTGCTGCGCGGGTGTTGCAAGCCTTCCCAAATGCCTTTCCTCATGCTGAAGTGGTGGGAAATCCGGTACGTCGTGATTTATTTCAAACCAAATCCCCAGAAACACGTTTTGCTGCGCGTGATAAAACCTTGCGTATTTTAGTCGTCGGTGGTAGCCAAGGGGCGCGCGTGTTAA
This sequence comes from Aggregatibacter sp. Marseille-P9115, assembly GCF_920939465.1. Classification (GTDB taxonomy): domain Bacteria; phylum Pseudomonadota; class Gammaproteobacteria; order Enterobacterales; family Pasteurellaceae; genus Aggregatibacter; species Aggregatibacter segnis_B. The sequence continues at coordinate 599,931 of NZ_OV100759.1, read as the reverse complement.
ATCAAACTGTGCCAAAAGTCGCAGCGAAACTCAGTGCTCAAGGTTTGGAGATTTATGTGCGTCACCAAGTAGGCAAGGGCAATTTAGCAGGCATTGAGGAAATTTATCAGGCAAACCAAAATGGCGTGGCGACTGAATTTATTGATGACATGGCAGAAGCTTATGCTTGGGCGGACATTGTGATTTGTCGCTCGGGCGCATTGACGGTGTGCGAATTGGCGGCAGTAGGTGTACCGGCTATTTTCGTGCCTTTCCAACATAAAGACCGTCAGCAATTTTTGAATGCCAAATATTTAGCGGATGCGGGGGCTGCGCTGATCATTGAGCAACCGGAATTTACCGAAGAGCGTCTCTTGAATGCGTTAACTCCACTGTTAGTAGATCGTGAAACATTATTAGCCATGGCGTTAAAGGCAAAAAGTAAGGCAACACCGTTAGCGGCTAAGCGGGTCGCTGACGTGATTGAAGACGTGGCAAATTAAATTAAAAGTGCGGTCGTTTTTTTAACTGTTTTACGCGGCCGAGTAAAAAGGACATATTCATGGATAACTATCATCAACAGATTAGAGACATCATTCCGGAAATGCGCCGAGTGAAGCAAATTCATTTTATCGGCATCGGTGGCGCGGGGATGTGTGGTATTGCCGAAATTTTATTGAATGAGGGATATCATATTTCCGGTTCTGATATTGCGGAAAGTGCGGTGACTCAGCGTTTAGCTTGTGCCGGCGCCAAAGTTTTTATTGGGCATAAAGCAGAAAATATTACCGGTGCCAGTGTGGTGGTGATTTCTTCTGCGATTCGTGATGATAACCCTGAAGTGGTGGCGGCAAAAGAAGCGCGCATTCCGGTCATTCAACGCGCGCAAATGTTGGCGGAATTAATGCGTTTTCGTCATGGTATTGCAGTGGCAGGTACGCACGGTAAAACGACAACCACCGCGATGGTCTCTATGATTTATGCGGAAGCAGGTTTGGATCCGACTTTTGTGAATGGTGGTTTGGTGAAATCTGCCGGGACGAATGCGCATTTAGGGCGTAGCCGTTATTTGATTGCCGAGGCCGATGAAAGTGATGCCTCTTTCTTGCATTTGCAGCCGATGATTTCTATCGTAACCAATATTGAGCCGGATCATATGGATACCTATCACGGTGATTTTGATGAAATGAAGCAAACCTATGTGAATTTCTTACATAATTTGCCGTTTTATGGATTAGCCGTGTTATGTGCCGATGATGCCGATTTAATGAGTTTAGTGCCACAAGTTGGGCGTCAGGTGATTACTTACGGTTTCAGTGAGAATGCCGATTATCGCATTGAAGATTATCAACAAACCGGTTTCCAAGGACATTACACCGTGATTTGCTCGAACGGTGAACGTATTGATGTGTTGCTGAATGTACCGGGGCGCCATAATGCCTTAAATGCAACGGCAGCATTGGTTGTAGCCAAAGAGGAAGGCATTAAAAACGAAGCGATTTTAGCTGCGTTAGCCGATTTCCAAGGTGCAGGGCGTCGTTTCGATCAGTTAGGACAATTTATTCGCCCGAACGGTAAAGTGATGCTGGTGGATGACTATGGCCATCATCCGACGGAAGTGGGCGTTACCATTCAAGCCGCGCGCCAGGGCTGGGAGAATAAACGGATTGTGATGATTTTCCAACCGCACCGTTATTCCCGCACCCGAGATTTATTTGATGATTTTGTGCAAGTATTGTCTCAAGTCGATGCCTTGATTATGTTGGATGTGTATCCCGCCGGCGAGGCGCCTATTGTGGGTGCTGATAGTAAGGCGTTATGTCGTTCTATTCGCAATCTTGGCAAAGTGGATCCTATTTTGGTGTCTGATACAGCGCGGTTAGGTGAGGTGCTTGATCATCTCATTCAAGATGGGGATTTAATTTTGGCGCAAGGCGCCGGAAGCGTGAGTAAGCTTTCACGCCAGTTAGTCGAACGTTGGACAAAAGAATAAGTGGATAGCAAGATGAGTAAAACATTAAAACAAGAAAAAATCGCCGTATTATTGGGCGGCACCTCAGCCGAACGTGAGGTGTCTTTAAATTCAGGAACTGCAGTATTAAACGCGTTGCGTGAACAAGGGTATGATGCTCACCCGATTGACCCGAAAGAATTTCCGGTAGCGACGTTAAAAGAACAAGGATTTGATCGTGTGTTTAATATTTTACATGGTCGCGGTGGTGAAGATGGCACGATGCAAGGGTTGCTGGAGCAAATCGGCATTCCTTATACCGGCTGTGGCGTGATGACTTCTGCGCTTACCATGGACAAAATGCGTACCAAAATGTTATGGAAAGCCTTTGGTTTGCCGGTTGCTGAAATGGAAATCGTTACCGTGGAAAATAGAGCCAACTTAAACCCTGAGTCAGTGGTCAAAAAACTCGGCTTACCGTTGATGGTGAAACCCTCTTTAGAAGGGTCTAGCGTGGGTTTAACTAAAGTGAAAGCCATTGAAGAATTGGAAAGTGCGGTGGATTTTGCACTTAAATTTGATCGCACCGTACTCATTGAAGAATGGCTTGCCGGTGATGAATTCACTGTGCCGGTACTGGATAACGAAGTGTTACCTTCCATTAAAATCGTGCCGGAAGGTGAGTTCTATGATTATGATGCGAAATACATTTCTGATAATACGCAATATTTTTGTCCGGCAGGGTTAAGCGATGAACGTGAGCAGGAGCTTCGCCATTTAGTTAAGCAGGCCTACGATGTAGTGGGGTGCCGTGGTTGGAGCCGTATTGATGTTATTGCGGATGCGGAAGGAAACTTCCGTTTAGTGGAAGTCAACACGAATCCTGGTATGACTAGCCATAGTTTATTCCCAAAATCAGCGGCAACAGTCGGTTACTCTTTTGAGCAGTTGGTTGAGAGAATTTTAGAGTTGAGTGCGGAATGAATTTACTAAAACGCAAAACCACACAAAATATAAGATATGGTGAGCCGAAACCCAAAGTTTTTGTGCAAATTAAATTATTACTTGTGCTATTATGCGTTGGCATATTGTTCTATTCTTATTCAAATTGGCAAAATTTCCTAGAAAAATTAGATAGTAAGCCTATCAGTGCTTTTGCGTTGGTTGGCTCGCCCAATTTTACGACAGATGCTGATGTGCGTGATGCTTTATTAAAAATGGGCGATTTAAAAGGTTTTTTTGGTCAAGATATTGATGCCATTCGTGAACAAATTGAAACAATGCCTTGGGTAAAAGGGGCGGTTGTTCGCAAAATGTGGCCAAACAGATTGAGCATTTGGGTAACGGAATATAAACCGATTGCTATTTGGAATGAAAGTGACTTTTTGTCCGAAGATGGTGCGGTTTTTCAATTGCCAATGAGTAAATTAAAAGAAACTCATTTACCTCGTTTAGCCGGCCCTGATTTCCAAAGTGAAAAAGTGTTGGATGCATGGAATAGAATTTATGCCGATTTAAAACAGAAAGGTTTAACGCTTAAGGCGGTAGGCATTGATGCTCGCGGTGCTTGGCAAGTCGTGCTGGATAATGATGTGGTACTGAAACTAGGACGTGGTGAATGGAAAACAAAACTGGATCGTTTTGTTACGATTTATCCGCAAATCGAAGTGCCTGAAAATAAGAAAATCTCCTATGTCGATTTGCGTTATGCCTCCGGTGCGACAGTAGGTATGGTTGATTTAAATTAATTGTTAAGTGTGAAGTTAGAATATGTCTAAAATTGTGGAATCAAAGACCATTGTTGGTTTAGAAGTGGGCACTTCTAAAGTTGTTGCAGTCGTTGGTGAGGTATTGCCTGACGGTGTGGTAAATGTCCTTGGCGTCGGCAGTTGTCCTTCAAAGGGGATCGATAAAGGAAGCATTACTGATTTAAATGCGGTAGTCACCTCTATCCAGCGTGCAATTGAAGCTGCCGAGTCAGTTGCTGACTGTCGCATCATGAGTGTGACGTTAGCCATTACCGGGGAACATATTCAGAGTCTTAATGAGAATGGTTTCGTGCCTATTGCAGAAGGCGAAGTGACTCAAGATGAAATTGATTCTGCGATTCATACGGCAAGTTCGGTAAAAATGCCGGAAGGCTTGTCTTTGCTTCATATTATTCCGCAAGAATTTGCTGTTGATAAACAAATGAATATTAAAAATCCATTGGGATTACAAGGTGTTCGTTTGAAAGCACAAACTCATTTGATTGCTTGTCATCAGGATTGGTTGAATAACCTGAAAAAAGCGGTAGAACGCTGTAAATTAAAAGTCGATAAAATTGTATTCTCCGGTTTGGCTTCAAGTTATTCTGTATTAACAGAGGATGAAAAAGACTTAGGGGTTTGCTTAGTTGATTTTGGTGCGGGCACGATGGATATCATGGTGTATATCAATGGCGCTTTGCGCTTTAGTAAGGTGATTCCTTATGCCGGAAATCGCGTTACCGATGATATTGCCTATGCTTGTGCTGCGTCTAGAATGGAAGCAGAAAGTATCAAAGTTAACCACGGTAGTGCATTAATGCCTCCAAAATATCATGCAGATAAGAAAATTGAAGTTTCTGGTATCGGTGGGCGTGGGCCTCGCGTATTAACAAAAGAACAACTGTCATTTGTAACATCAGCTCGTTACAAAGAGCTACTTGGTTTAGTTAAAAACGAATGGTTGCGTTTAAAAGCAGATTTAGAATCCAAAAATATGAAATGTGAGCTTATCGCGGGTATTGTGATTACTGGTGGCGGTGCTCAAATAGAAGATTTAAAAGAATGTGCAGAAGAGGTTTTTGGCTCTAATCATCAAGTAAGAATAGGCAGTCCGTTAAACATTACCGGTTTAACGGATTATGTGAATAAACCTCAATATTCAACCGTTATTGGTTTACTTCAGTATGAACATAGCAATGAAGATGATGGATTGATTCATGAGGAAAACTCGGGAAGTAATTTCCTAAATTCCTGCGGTAATGTGTTGAAAAAAATCTTTAATAAAGTGCGGTCAGAATTTTGATAATTTTGATTTTTCATCTACAATATGAAAAATTTGGGCTTTAATTTATGCTGATAATATGTCGGCATTCACGGAGAATAGATAATTATGTTTGAGCCGGTAGAGTACGATCTTGGTGAAATGAGTGGCGCGCTGATTAAAGTTGTCGGTGTTGGTGGTGGCGGTGGTAATGCTATTAACCACATGGTCGCCAGTGTTTTAGAAAAAGAAGTTGGCGGTACTCTAATTGATGAATCCATCATAAATACGGATGAACATGGCAAGATTGAATTTTATTCCGTAAATACTGATGCTCAAGCTCTTCGTAAAAGCCAAGCCCAGCAAACAGTTCAAATTGGAGCTGAAACGACGAAAGGTCTCGGGGCGGGTGCAAACCCTAATGTTGGACGTAAAGCGGCTGAAGATGACCAGGATGCTATTCGTAAGATGCTAGAAGGGGCTGATATGGTATTTATCGCTGCCGGGATGGGCGGCGGTACTGGTACGGGGGCTGCACCAATTGTCGCTCAAATTGCAAAAGAATTAGGTATTCTTACTGTTGCAGTTGTAACAAAACCGTTTTCCTTTGAAGGTAAAAAACGAATGATGTTCGCTGAAATGGGGATCAAAGAATTATCGAAACATGTAGACTCCTTGATTATCATTCCGAATGAGCAGTTAGCCAAGGTTATGCCTAAAAATGCAACGCTCATGCAAGCCTTTTCTGCAGCAAATGATGTTCTGCGTAATTCTGTTACCGGTATTTCAGATATGATTACCTCTCCGGGGTTAATTAACGTGGACTTTGCTGACGTGCGCACTGTCATGTCTGAGATGGGGCAAGCCATGATCGGTTTTGGTTCCGCCAAAAGTGCGCCAGGGGAAGGCCGTGCAGAAGATGCAGCTAAGATCGCTGTGAAAAGTGATTTATTAGAACGCGTTGATTTGTCCGGAGCAAAAGGTGTATTAGTTAATATTACTGCCGGAATGGATTTAGGATTATCCGAGTTTTACGCAGTTGGTGATACTGTTAAAGCGTTTGCATCTGAAGAGGCTACGGTTGTTATTGGTACAACGCTCGTACCGGATATGGTCGATGAAATTCGCGTAACTATTGTCGCAACCGGTATTGGTGAGCCTGATGCACCTGAAATTCAAATTTCACCTCGTCCACAAGTTGCACAAAATTCACAACCAGGACTTCAACCGGTAAATACTTCTTTTGGTGGTTTAGGAACTCGTCCGCAAAGTTATAGTCAAAATTCGCAAGATGAAAATCATCAACAGAATGTTCAAAATCATCGTAGAGATGATTTAGATACCCCAATTACTGAACGCTTGAAAGATACGAATTTATTTAACATTCAAGGATTTATGCGTAACAACGACAAATAAAGAAGCTTGTTTGTTGTGTAACAATACGTTAAGAGACAGATTATGATTAAGCAAAGAACCTTAAAACAAAGCATAAAAGTAACAGGTGTGGGATTACACAGCGGCAATAAGGTGACATTGATTTTACGCCCTGCAATGCCAAATACTGGTGTTGTTTATTGCCGTACTGATTTAAATCCGCCGGTTACATTTCCTGCAAATGCAAATTCGGTGCGCGATACTATGCTTTGCACTTGCTTAGTGAATGAACAGGGTGTGCGCATTTCAACAGTTGAACACCTGAACGCAGCATTAGCGGGTTTGGGTATTGATAATGTGATTATTGAAGTTGATGCACCTGAAATTCCAATTATGGATGGTAGTGCAAGTCCATTTATTTATTTATTGCTTGATGCCGGCATTGAAGAACAGAATGCACCGAAGAAATTCATTCGTATTAAGCAAAAAGTGCGTGTAGAGGACGGTGATAAGTGGGCTGAGTTCTCCCCTTATAACGGCTTCCGTTTAGATTTCACTATTGATTTCAACCATCCGGCAATTAGTAAAAATGTACGTAACTATATGATGGATTTTTCTGCGCAGGCTTTTGTTCAACAAATTAGTCGCGCTAGAACCTTTGGTTTCATGAAAGATATCGAATATCTACAGTCACAAGGTTTAGCTTTAGGCGGTAGCTTGGATAATGCCATTGTGCTTGATGATTACCGCATTTTAAATGAAGACGGTTTACGTTTTAAAGATGAATTGGTTCGTCACAAAATGTTAGATGCTATCGGCGATTTATATATGTGTGGTTATAACATCATTGGTGATTTCAAAGCATATAAATCAGGCCATGGTTTAAATAATAAATTGTTAAGAGCGGTATTAGATAATCAAGACGCTTGGGAATTTGTCACCTTTGAAGACAAACAGCAAGTTCCGGAAGGTTATGTTGCTCCTGCTCAAGTTTTGATTTAATCAATTCTATCTTAAAAGCTATATTTCATTTGAAATATAGCTTTTTTTATTGCTTAAAAGGCATTTTTCACCCAGGTTTATAAAAGTGCGGTTAAAAATAGCAATGTTTCCTATGCCCATTTCAGAATAACTAAGTCGTTTGTGAATGAATACGGGCTTTATTGATATCACTAAATGTGAAAAGAAAGATGCCCTAGTATTTAAATAAAGGAAAGCTTATGTCATTGGATCTAAGTGAAATTCGACAACAAATTACCCAAATTGATCGCCGTTTGTTAAAGCTCCTTTCTGAGCGTCATCGTTTAGCGTTTGATGTTGTGCGTAGCAAGGAACTTACCCAGAAACCGTTGCGTGATGCAGAGCGTGAGGAGCAATTGCTACAAGAGTTGGTGCAATTTGCCGAAAATGAAAATTACCAATTAGAACCGCAATACATCACCTCAATTTTCCAAAAAATTATTGAAGATTCGGTGCTGACGCAACAAGTGTATTTGCAGAAAAAACTGAATACGCAACGTGAACAGAATATTCATATCGCCTTTTTAGGTAAGCGAGGATCTTATTCTCATTTAGCAGCGCGTAATTATGCTACTCGATATCAAGAAGAATTAGTGGAAATAAGTTGTGCCAGTTTTGATGAGGTTTTTGCTAAAGTACAAAACGCGGAAGCCGATTATGGGGTTCTTCCATTAGAAAATACGACATCCGGTGCCATAAACGAAGTTTATGACCTATTGCAGCACACCGATTTGTTTTTGGTAGGTGAATTGGCTTACCCCATTCAACATTGTGTCTTGGTGAATGGGCAAGATGATTTAAGTAAAATCGATACATTATACAGTCATCCCCAAGTGATTCAGCAATGCAGCCACTTTATTCACGGCTTAGAACGTGTGCATATTGAATATTGCGAAAGTAGTTCGCACGCCATGCAATTAGTTGCAGGTTTGAATAAACCGAATATTGCCGCTTTGGGCAATGAGGATGGTGGCAAGTTATATGGTTTGAACGTGCTGAAGCGTAATGTTGCCAATCAGGAAAATAATATTACACGCTTTATTGTCATTGCCAAAAAGCCGCACAGTGTTTCACCGCAAATCCATACAAAAACCCTATTGTTAATGAGTACGGGGCAACAGGCGGGGGCTTTGGTCGATGCGTTGTTGGTATTTAAAAAACACCATATCAACATGACAAAATTGGAGTCACGTCCGATTTATGGCAAGCCTTGGGAGGAGATGTTTTATTTGGAAATTGAAGCCAATATTCATCATCCTGATACGCAATCGGCGTTGAATGAATTAAAACAATTTAGTCACTATCTCAAAATTCTTGGTTGTTATCCTAGTGAAATAGTAAAACCAACAGCCTTGCCGAAATAAATATCTAAAGAAAGTGCGGTGGAAAAACAAATAAATTTTTCACCGCACTTTTCTTCTTTCCTGCTCTTGAAATTTCACCTTCCGCACTTATATCCATAACGTTTTCAATTTATTCAACATAAGTAGGAAGAGTATGAGTACAAATCAAGAAACCCGTGGCTTTCAATCGGAAGTCAAACAACTTCTCCAATTAATGATTCATTCTTTATATTCCAATAAAGAAATTTTCTTGCGCGAGCTGATTTCAAATGCCTCTGATGCGGCGGATAAATTGCGTTTCAAAGCCCTGTCTAATCCGGCTTTATATGAAGGTGACGGTGAATTACGCGTGCGTGTTAGTTTTGATGCGGATAAAGGCACCCTCACCATCAGCGATAATGGGATTGGGATGACCCGTGAACAAGTGATCGATCATTTGGGCACGATTGCCAAATCCGGAACAAAAGAATTTTTGACCGCACTTGGGCAAGATCAAGCGAAAGACAGTCAGCTTATCGGTCAATTCGGTGTGGGTTTCTATTCGGCGTTTATCGTTGCCGATAAAGTGACGGTGAAAACCCGTGCGGCAGGTGAGGCAATGGATAAAGGCGTGCTTTGGGAATCTGCCGGGGAAGGCGAGTATTCCGTGGCGGATATTGAGAAAAAATCCCGTGGCACTGATGTGATTTTACATTTACGCGAGGACGAAAAAGAATTCTTAAATGAATGGCGTTTGCGTGACATTATCGGTAAATATTCCGATCATATTGGTTTGCCGGTGGAAATGCTCACCAAAGAATATGATGACGAAGGCAAAGAAACCGGTGAAAAATGGGAAAAAATCAATAAATCTGATGCCCTTTGGACACGTTCTAAAAACGACATTTCCGATGAGGAATACAAAGAGTTTTATAAGCATTTAAGCCATGATTTTGCGGACCCGTTATTGTGGGCGCACAACAAAGTGGAAGGTAACCAAGAGTACACCAGTTTGCTTTATGTGCCGTCGAAAGCGCCTTGGGATTTATTTAATCGTGAACACAAACACGGCTTGAAACTCTATGTACAACGCGTGTTTATCATGGATGATGCGGAGCAGTTCATGCCGAATTATCTGCGGTTCATGCGTGGTTTAATCGACAGCAATGACTTGCCGTTAAATGTATCCCGTGAAATTCTGCAGGACAACAAAACTACGGCCGCGTTACGCAAAGCGTTAACCAAACGTTCGTTGCAAATGTTAGAGAAATTGGCGAAAGAGGATGCCGACAAATATCAGCAGTTCTGGAAAGAATTTGGCTTAGTGCTAAAAGAAGGCCCTGCGGAAGATTTTGGCAATAAAGAAACCATTGCGAAATTATTGCGTTTTGCCTCTACCCACAACGACAGCAGTGAACAAACCGCGTCATTAGAAGACTACGTTGCTCGCATGAAAGAAGGGCAAAAAGCCATTTATTACATTACGGCAGACAGCTATGTGGCGGCGAAAAATAGCCCGCATTTGGAATTGTTCAATAAAAAAGGCATTGAAGTCTTATTGCTTTCCGATCGAATTGACGAATGGATGTTAAGCTACTTAACGGAATTTGACGGCAAACCGCTCCAAACTATCACGAAAGCGGATTTGGATTTAGGTGATTTGGCGGACAAAGAAGAAACCGAAGCGCAAAAAGAACAAGATAAAGCCTTTGATAGTTTTATTGAGCGCGTAAAAACCTTGCTGGGCGAACGCGTGAAAGAGGTCCGTTTAACTCACCGTTTAACGGATACACCTGCAGTAGTTTCCACCGGTAACGACCAAATGACCACGCAAATGGCAAAACTTTTTGCCGCCGCAGGTCAGCCTGTGCCGGAAGTGAAATACACGTTTGAATTAAATCCGGAACATCACTTGGTGAAAAAAGTGGCTGACATTGCCGATGAAGCGGAATTTGCCGATTGGGTGGAGTTGTTGCTAGAGCAAGCCATGCTTGCAGAGCGCGGTTCATTAGAAAATCCGGCGGCGTTTATTAAGCGCATCAATAAGTTATTGGGTTAATCTATTTGTGATGGATTAATGTAATGGTTAAAATCCTCAGTCTGAATAAGATTGAGGATTTTTTATTTTTTGAGGTGAAAACATGATTACCGTTTACGGCATTAAAAACTGCGACACCGTGAAGAAAGCATTGAAATGGCTTGCGGATCACAACATCGAACATAAACTCCATGATTATCGGGTGGACGGTTTAGATACCGCTTTTTTACAGCAAGCGGAAGCGCAATTCGGTTGGGAAAACTTGGTCAATAAACGTAGCACGACTTGGCGTAATCTCGAGGATGATGTGAAAAAAACGTTGTCAAAAGCCACCGCACTTTCTGTGCTTGCCGAGAATCCTACGCTGATTAAACGCCCGATTATTTTGCAGGACGGCAAAACGTTAATTGGTTTTGATGCAAAAGAGTATGAAGCCGCGTTTAAATAATGTGAGCCGAAGAAAATCTATTTTTAACCGTTTATAGCTGTTGTAATTATTATTTTGATTGTGGCATTGTCGCTCACTTTTTTGTGGCCGGGATTTGCTTGGCCGAAAGTGCGGTTATTTTTGCAGGCGTTTTATCACCTTGCTTTTTGTTATTAATGAGAATAAGATTTGTTATCATATTGTTAGAAATATTAATCACCGGTGTGATAAATGTTTCATGTGGCTTAGTTGTTTGGAATATTTAATATGCTTGGATTTTGGAATCCATTTTTGTGAATTAAAGAAACAAAGGATTGCTTATGAATAACAAATCTTATTTTGCCCTTCTTCCTCTTCCGTTCTTTTTATCTAATGCGTTTGCGGAAGAGCCTCAATCTACCACCTCACTTGCCCCGATTGTTGTGACCGGTGTGTCGCAAAAGAGTGCGAATACGGTAAAACTTAACCCTAAAACGACGCTTCAACCTTTGCCGGCCGGTGATGGTGCGGATTTATTGCAATCTGTTGCAAATATGAGTGTGATTCGTAAAGGCGGGAGTTCAGGTGATCCTTTATTTCGTGGATTGGGTGGCTCCCGTTTGAGTATTCAGGCGGATGATCAATTTATTCATGGCGGTTGTAGCAACCGAATGGATCCACCAACCGCCTATATTTTCCCATCAGCTTATGATGAAGTGGTGGTGACTAAAGGACCACAAACGGTGACACAAGGGACGGGGTTGGTTGCAGGCGCGGTGCGTTTTGTGCGGAAAGAACCTGAATTTGATACGCAAAACACTTATTTAAACGGCAGCCTAACCCTTGGCGGAAATAAGCGTCATGATGCTTATTTTGATGCGATGGCCGGTGGTAAATACGGTTATTTACGTACCAGTGTGTCACATAATGAAGCCGGCAATTACAAAGATGGTGACGGTAATCGCATTCATTCTTCCTTTGAACGTCGTAACCAAATGCTACAACTTGGCCTTACTCCGACAGAAAATACATTGCTGACAGGAACCTATGAGCGTAGCCGAGGTGAAGCGGCTTATGCGGATCGTATGATGGACGGCAGTAAATTTGACCGCGATGCATGGAATGTGCGTTTTGTGCAACGTAATATTGCGCCATGGTTTACTGAGCTTGAGTTGCGCTACGGTCAAAGCAAGATCGATCATGTGATGGATACTTATAGCTTGCGCTATTTGCGCATGATGGGAAGCCAAGTCAAAAAAGCAATGAATCCAAAACGTGAAACAGATACCGGACACTTAAAAGCGACCTTTGATTGGTCGGATATTAATTTGCAGACCGGAATAGATTATATGCGCGACAAACACCTTGCTCGCATGGAAATGAAGGGGGAAGGTTATACACATAAACCTTATCAGCCGCAACAAAACTTCACCCAATGGGGCGGATTTGCAGAAGGGGCATGGACGGTTAATGATAGCCGTAAGTTCATAGCAGGTTATCGTTATGATGAAGTGAAGGCGGAATATGACACCTTAATGGCAAATCATCCGCATAAAAAACGCACCTATGATTTACACGCGGGTTTCTTCCGTTGGGAAGAAGAAATCAATGGCATTAAATATTATGCCGGTCTTGGCGTTGCCGAGCGTGCGCCGGATTATTGGGAGCGCCGAGTAAGCCAAGTGTTGAATAAAGAACAGAACCGTCAAATTGATACGGGACTGATTTGGAAAAATGATGCTTTTGATCTTTCCGTCTCGCTTTTTGGCAGTGATGTACATAATTTTATTATGTTAGAACGCATAAATAATAATGTGACAGCCCGCAATGTGAAAGCGACCCGTTTAGGCGGTGAGGTTGAAGGTAAATGGAAATTTGCCGAACACTGGGAAATCGGTAGTAGCCTTGCTTATACTTACGGTAAAAACCGTACCGATGATCGCCCGCTGGCTCAAACGCCTCCGTTAGAATGGAAAAACTCATTAACTTGGGATAACGACACCTTGAGCGCAGGTCTTTTATGGCGTTTGGTTTCCGCCCAAAAACGTTATGCTGAAGGGCAAGGTAATATTGTCGGGCAAGATATTGGTCCATCAGCGGGATTTGGTACATTGTCCTTAAACGCAGGGTGGAAGATTAACAAATATGTGATCTTACAGGGCGGTATTGATAATCTCTTTGATAAATCCTATGCCGAATTCGTCAGCAAAGGCGCCGATCCTTCTGCCGGAGTGCAAACCACACGGGTGAATGAACCGGGCCGTCAATATTGGATGCGGCTACAAGTTCAATTTTGATGTCGAGAAAATAAAAAATGGATAGCTTAGCTATCCATTTTTTGTTCAATAAGATTTAAATAAAAAAGAAATTTTGTTAAATTACACTGCACTTTTACTTATTCTGCCAATTTCCTCAATGCTATGAAACACCATATTATTCAATTATCTCAATCGCTTATCCGCCGTCCCTCGATCAGCCCGAATGACGAAGGTTGTCAGCAACTGATTGCCGAACGTTTAGAAAAATTAGGTTTCCACATTGAATGGATGCCTTTTAACGATACCTTAAACTTGTGGGCAAAGCATGGTTCTGGTGAGCCTGTGATTGTCTTTGCCGGGCATACGGATGTGGTGCCGACAGGGGATGAAAGCCAGTGGGCGCATCCGCCGTTTTCTGCAGAAATTGTAGATAATATGCTTTATGGACGTGGCGCTGCTGATATGAAAGGCTCATTAGCCGCGATGATCGTGGCGGCGGAAGAATATGTGAAAGCGAATCCCAACCACGACGGTACTATTGCCTTATTGATTACCTCCGATGAGGAAGCTGCAGCAAAAGATGGCACGGTACGTGTGGTAGAAACCTTAATGGCGCGCGGTGAGAAAATCACGTATTGCATGGTGGGCGAGCCGTCCAGTTCGAAAACCTTGGGCGATGTGGTCAAAAATGGTCGTCGCGGTTCGATTACAGGCAACCTCTATATTCAAGGCGTTCAAGGCCATGTGGCATATCCACATTTAGCAGAAAATCCGATTCACAAAGCGGCTCCCTTCCTACAAGAGCTAACAACCTATCAGTGGGACAACGGCAATGAATTTTTCCCACCGACCAGTTTGCAAATCGCCAATATTCATGCCGGTACGGGCAGCAATAACGTGATTCCGGGCGAGCTTTACGTGCAATTTAATTTGCGTTATTGCACGGAAGTTACCGATGAAATCATCAAGCAAAAAGTCGCTGAAATGCTGGAAAAACATGGATTGAAATACCGCATTGAGTGGAATCTTTCCGGCAAACCGTTTTTAACCAAACCGGGTAAATTATTAGATGCGCTAACTGCCGCTATCGAGCAAACCATGGGCATTACGCCACAAGCGGAAACCGGTGGTGGCACCTCTGATGGGCGCTTTATTGCGTTGATGGGCGCAGAAGTGGTGGAATTTGGGCCGCTTAACGCGACCATTCATAAAGTCAATGAGTGCGTGAGCGTAGATGATCTTGCCAAGTGCGGTCAGATTTATCATCAAATGTTAGTCAATTTATTGGGCAAATAAGATGAAACTAACCCCTGACATGTTGACCGGAAAATCGCGGGAACATTTGGTGAATTTGCCAACACCTCATTCGCCTCATCATTTTTTGCAGGCGCAGGCAATGAACGCCTTTCAAGGGCTGCAACAAAGTGCGGTCAAACATGGCTTTAATTTACAACCCGCCAGCAGCTTTCGTGATTTTGCGCGCCAACAACTTATTTGGAACGGTAAATTCAGTGGTGAGCGTAAAGTGCATGATGATGCAGGCAATGCGTTAGATTTGACCAACTTGGATGATTGGCAAAAGGCGCAAGCGATTTTACGCTGGTCAGCGCTACCGGGGGCGAGTCGTCACCATTGGGGCACGGAAATTGACATTTTCGATCCAGACCTTTTGCCTCAAGGTCAATCCTTACAGCTTGAGCCTTGGGAATATGAAAAAGGCGGTTATTTCTTTGAACTGAGTGAATTTCTCACCGAAAACCTACCGCACTTTGATTTTAGTTTGCCTTTTATGCAAATGCCGGCAGAGAAAAAAATCGGGAGAGAGCCTTGGCACATTAGTTACATGCCATTGGCGGAGAAAGCAAAACAACTTTTTTCCGCGGAGGTGTTGCTACAGGCATGGGAAAAAGAAGAAATTGCTGGCAAGGCTACATTACAGCAGCATTTTCCTCAAATTTTTGAACAGTATTTTGTATAGATTGATTAAAAAGTGCGGTGTGTTTTTAGTGAACTTTTCAGCAGTGAAAAATACGTTAAAAACACACCGCACTTTTTTTGATTTATGTGTTGTTACATTTCTATCACATCTCTTTTCTTCTCTTAGACTTTTGTGAGCTACTTCAAAAATCCGGAAATTTTACAAAGAATTACATTTTTTTTTGCACTGAATGAAAGTATCCTACTCGCTAGCTGTAATTTAGGGAGATAAAGATGTATCAGTTTCAGCAGTTTACTCAAAAAGATATTGAAATTTTGAAGAATGAAACGATTTATCAAGGTTTTTTTAAGCTAAATAAAGTTCAATTCAAACATAAACTTTTTGCCGGCGGTTGGAGCGGCACGGTGACCCGTGAACTGCTCATCAAAGGAGCTGCCTCTGCTATGGTTGCTTACGACCCCGTGTTAGATAACGTGGTGTTGGTGGAGCAGGTGCGTATCGGTGCTTATGATCCGACATCAACTCAATCACCTTGGCTTTTAGAACTTATTGCCGGCATGGTGGAGGAAGGTGAAACCCCGGAATCTGTGGCGTTACGGGAAAGTGAAGAAGAAGCCGGCGCGAAGATTTCTCATATGCAACATTGTTTGAGCGTATGGGATAGCCCCGGTGGCGTGCTTGAGCGTATTCACGTTTTTGTCGGTAAAGTGGATAGCACCATAGTCGGCGGATTACACGGTTTAGCAGAAGAGAATGAAGATATTCGTGTTCATGTCGTGAGTAGGGAAACAGCATATCAATGGCTTTGTGAGGGTAAGATTGATAATGGCATTGCGGTAATCGGATTACAATGGCTAGAGTTAAATTACCGAAAATTGAAAGAGCAATGGCTGTAAGCATTTTATTATCTGACGACATAGGTAATTTAGACTAAGTTTAATATTAAGTAGTAGGAGTTTACTTTGTTAAATACCTATCAATATAACACCCAACAAGACGTGTTCCGTATCGTTCAAATTACGGATCCGCATCTTTTTAAAGACATCAACGGTGAATTGTTGGGTATCAATACGCAAGCAAGTTTTTCCCAAGTTTTAAGTGAAATTCAACAACAGCAATACGACTATGATCTTGTGTTAGCAACAGGCGATTTAGTACAGGATAATAGTGATGAGGGCTACTTGCGTTTTCGTCAAGACGTGAAAGCGCTGAACAACAAAATGGTCTTTTGGATCCCCGGAAATCATGATTTTCAGCCGAAAATGTTTGAAATCCTAAAAGAAGATAGCGTGAGTGCGAAAAAGCATATTTTGTTAGGGGATAAGTGGCAAATTTTGCTTTTGGATAGCCAAGTGCAAGGCGTGCCACACGGGCAATTAGAAGCGGAAGAGCTGGATTGGTTAAAGCTAAAATTACAGGAATATCCTGAACGCTATTCTTTGGTCGTATTGCATCATCATCTTCTTTCCACCGGTTCTGCTTGGTTGGATCAACATAACTTACGTAATGCCAATGAATTGGCGGAAGTATTAGCGCCATTTAAGAATGTCAAAGCCTTACTATACGGACACATTCACCAACAAGTGGATAGTGAATGGCTTGGTTATCAAGTGATGGCAACGCCTTCCACCTGTATTCAATTTAAAGCGGACAGCAACACTTTTGCACTGGATGTTGTGCAGCCTGGTTGGCGCGAAATTGATTTGTACGCGGATGGGCATATTGAAACCCGTGTAAAACGTATTCAACAGGCATCCTTTTTACCGAATATGCAGGTTGAAGGTTATTGATTGTTGAAAAGCGAGGTCATTTTTTAAAGGGGATTTTTTATCCCCTTTATTTTTTGTGAGAATCCACCGCACTTTTCATCTGTGGTTTGCAACCCTCCCACATAAAAAAACTAAGGACTCACTATGTCAAATCAACCTCAAAAAGCCCTCGTGATTTTCTCCGGCGGGCAGGATTCTACCACTTGTTTATTTCTCGCTATTCAAGAATTCGGCGCGGAAAACGTTGAAGTCATCACTTTCCAATATGGTCAACGTCACGCCATTGAACTGTAAAAAGCCCGCTGGATTGTGCAGGATTTAAAGGTCAAACAAACGGTGCTTGACACCAGCGTCATCAAAGGCATTACCCACAACGCCTTAATGGATCCCAATGCGCAAATCAGCCAAAAAGACGACGAATTGCCGAACACTTTTGTGGATTGGCGTAACGCCTTATTTCTGCTTTACGCTGTCATTTACGCCAAAAGCCAAGGCATTCGGGTGATTTACACCGGCGTATGCCAAACGGATTTCAGCGATTATCCCGATTGCCGCGATGTGTTTGTCAAATCCATGAACGTCACCTTAAATCTCGCCATGGATTACCCCTTTGACATTCGCACACCGCTCATGTGGCTGGATAAAAAAGACACTTGGGCACTGGCGGATCAACTCGGTGCATTCGACTACATCCGCCAACATACGCACACCTGCTACAACGGCGTAGAAGGCGGTTGCGGCGAATGCCCGAGCTGCGTTTTGCGGGAACGGGGATTGAAGGCGTATTTGTTAGAAAGGGAAGGAAAAAACCTTTAGAAAAAACACCGCGCTTTTGTGTTGGAATAGACAAAAGTCAGTTTAATTTAAGATGTCATATGAAATTAAACTGACTTTTCGTGAATAAAGGAAAAAAATAAAACCCGACTCACGTCGGGTTTGCTTCATTTTATTTTAATTAAATATTACCTGAACCATTATCTAAATGGGCGCGCAAGAACCATTGCAATTTTTCGATTGCGCGGGTTTGTGCTACTAACAAATCTTCGGTAATCGGATCCAATTCGCCGAAGTGTTCCAACACGAAACGATGAGATTCGATGTTGTGAGTGTAATATTTATCGATTAAGCGTAAATGATCTTGTGCTGTCGCACGACCAAGCGGATATTCCGGGGTTTGGCGATGCGCCACTAAATTGCCCGGCAAACCGTTTGGTGAGACGCCAAGCGTGGCGATACGTTCTGCAATTTCATCCACGAAATCACGTACTTCATCGGTTTGGCTATCCAACATTTCATGCACGGCGATAAATTGCGGACCAACCACGTTCCAATGAGCGTGTTTTAAAATCAGGGCTAACTCGTTTAAGCCTTGTAAACGGCTTTGTAACGCATCGGCAATGGAATGCCCGATTTTCACTTCCACGCCCGGCACGGTGTAATCTGCGTTTTTATGCGTATCCGCACTTAATGAACGGTTCACTTCGGTTAAGGTTAATACTGGGTAGTTGATGTTTTCGGTAGTCATAATATTTTCTTCTATGGTTAGTTTTTCATCTGACGTTTAACAGGTGGGGACGTATGATGCGATTTCAAGAAAAATTTTTATGATTGTATCCCTAAGTGGATATTCAGCGCTTAATTTAAAATTGAAATGATAACGATTATCATATAGAATGGGCGCTGTTTTTGTTAGATATTTCGGATTATTCATGTTTCAGCTTCAACAAGTTTCATTTTCTATTCCTCAACGCACGTTGCTGCACTCCCTTTCCCTCTCTTTTGAAAACGGTCTGGTTTACGGTTTAATCGGGCATAACGGCTCGGGTAAATCCACGTTAATTAAACTGATGGCGCGTCAGCAGCCCATTTCCGGTGGCGATATTCTGTTAGATAGCCGTTCTATTCAAGATTGGCAGAGCCGCGAATTTGCCAAGCGTGTCGCCTATTTACCGCAACATTTGCCACAAGCCACCAATATGACCGCAAAAGAGCTGATTGCCATGGGGCGTTATGCGTGGAATGGCTTGTTTGGGCGTGAAACCGAAGCGGACAAGCAAGCCATTGCGCGTGCGTTAAAGCTGACTCATACGGAAAAATTTGCCGAACAGCTGGTGGATACCCTTTCGGGTGGTGAGCGTTCGCGTATTTGGTTGGCGATGTTATTGGCGCAAGAAAGCCAATTTTTATTGCTTGATGAGCCTTTGGCAGCATTGGATATTGCCCATCAGGTGGAAGTAATGCAGCTGGTTCATCAACTGAGTCGAGAGTTAAACCTCGGCGTGATTATCGTGATTCACGACATCAATCTTGCCGCCCGTTTTTGCGATCATTTAGTGGCGTTGCACAGCGGAAAATTGTTGGCGCAAGGCAATGCCTTTGATATCGTAAACACACCGTCATTGCGGCAAATTTATGGCATCACGTTAAACGTGATTGACCACCCGGAAACCCATCGCCCTGTGAGTTTTTATTAATATGCGACGTTTTCCTAAAAATTTACTGCTGATTTTGACCGCACTTTTCAGCCTAAAAAGCGGGGCTGGTGAACCGCAAGCAGGCTACGCCACGGTAGATTGGTCGGTTGCTGAAACCTTAATTGCTCTTGGGCAGCCGCCTCTTGCCGTGGGTGATGTGAAAAGCTATCAAACTTGGGTGATGGCGCCTCAACTGCCTGAAAACACGCTAGATTTGGGCATTCGTTTGCAGCCGAATATGGAACGCATCGCCGCGCTTCCTCATTTCGTCAATGCACAACCGCTGAGTTTCATTCACAGCTCATTTTATGCTGCGCTGAATGATAAATTAGCACCTTATAGCAACGTGTATAACGTCGAATTCTACAAGGCGGGCAATGCATGGGAAAATGTGGTTGCCGCCACGCAAGAAATCGGGCGCATTATTGACAAACCCGAAGCCGTGCAAAAATTGCTGGCGAACTATTCACAAGACATTGCCTATTTTCGACCGCTTGTTGCATCTTTTACCGACCGCCCTGTCGCCTTGGTGCAGTTTATTGACACGCGCCATCTGCGCATTTACGGCGAAAACAGCTTACTGGGTGCGGTAATTCATCAGCTCGGCTTTAAAAACGCCTATTTGCCTGAGGTGAATTATTGGGGTTTCCAAAATATTGAAATTACCGAGCTGGCGAAATTGCCGAAAAATACCCGTTTTGTGGTGATTAAACCTTATCCGCACAATATTGCCGCCGCCCTCACGCACAATACCTTATGGCAACATCTTTCCCTCGCTAAAGAACCGTTAATTCTACCTGCAGTATGGACGTTCGGCGCCATTCCTTCGGCACAACGTTTTGCGAATATTTTTGCTAACGGGTTATTGCACGGAGGTGAAGCATGGTAAATCGAGCCTTGTTATTATTTGTGCTTTTAGGTGGGCTATTTTTCGTGCTTTGCGGCGCATTATTGACGGCACAACTACCTGAGAACCATTCGCTGCTTGAATTATTCCAACAAACCGACAACCTCGATCTGTTATTGCTTCAAAGCTACACCTTACCACGCATTTGCATTGCGTTATTGGCAGGCGGAACGCTTGCCTTTGCCAGTCTATTATTGCAACAAGTAATGGGCAATCCGTTGGCTTCCGACAGCACTCTTGGCATTAACAGCGGCGCACAGTTCAGCCTGTTTTTAGTCGCCATTTTTGCTCCTCAACTGTTGGAATATGGCGCAAGTGCCGTTGCGCTGATTGGTGCGGCTTTGAGCTTGTTGCTGGTTATCACGCTCGCAATGCGTAAGACGATGTCGCCCTTGTTGCTGATTTTGGCTGGGCTGGTGGTGAACCTCTATTTCGGCGCTTTCACGGGTATGATGATGTTGTTCTACCCAGAAGAATCGCGCGGCTTGGCGCAATGGGGGGCAGGCTCTCTCGTGCAAGAAAGCTGGCGCGATAACCAACTGCTGGCGTTGCAAAGTGCGGTCTGTTTTTCCATTATTTTTTTATTGCGTCGACCGCTTACCATTCTCACGTTAAATGACAGCAACGCGAAAAGTTTGGGCGCGCCTGTAGGCAAACTGCGTTTTGTGGGCGTGGTGGTGAGTGCTTATTTGATTGCCTCAGTGGTCAGTGCCGTGGGAATGATTGGCTTTATTGGTTTAGCGGCGGCGACCATCGTCCGTCAACTGGGCGTGCGTACTTTAACGTGGCAACTGATTGCCTCGCTATTTCTCGGTGCATTATTGTTGGCAATTACCGATTTAATTTTGCAACTCATCACCCTTTATTATCAAGTGAGCTTGCCGACGGGCGCGGTCACTGCCCTACTTGGCACCCCGTTACTGCTTTGGTTAATGTTCCGCGCGCTACCGCAGAGCGGACGTTTAACAGGCGCAACGTTGCAAAATGTTCGCCAATATCGACCGCACTTGTCATGGCTGATTATCGCTTTCTTTGCCGTCAGTTTTGTTCTCGCGCTTTGCGTGGGTAGAGGGGCGTTTTACCAAAGCTGGGAAGTGTTGCTGCCTGATAATGATTTCAGCCTGGAGATTTTAGAACTGCGCTATCCTCGTATGTTGATTGCCATTTGCGCAGGCATTTTGCTTGCGGTGGCAGGTGTGTTATTGCAACGCCTCACCCTCAACCCAATGGCAAGCCCGGAATTGCTCGGCGTTTCTTCGGGCGCGAGTATGGGGATTTTGGTGCTGCTGTTTGTGTTCTCGGCACAAGAACCCATTTGGTTTTGGCTTGCCGGTATCTGCGGTGCCTTTATAGCCCTGATGATTCTGGCGGCGATCAACCAACGCAATGGTATGTTGCCCGAAAAAGTGTTACTCACGGGGATTTCCCTTTCTGCCCTATTTGACACGCTACAACGCATAGCCATTGCCAGCGGCGATCCGCGTGCCAATCAGCTCATCAGCTGGACATCAGGTTCAACCCAAAGTTTGGATTCTGCCCTTGCGATTCCATTTACGCTTTTGGCGTTTGCATTACTTGCAGCGAGCTTGCTGTTCAGCCGCTGGCTGGATTTACTTCGACTGCAAGCCCCAATGGCACAAGCGTTAGGCTTGAACATTCAACAAACACGCTGGATTCTGATTATTTTCAGTGCGATTTTAACCGCACTTGCCACCTTAATTATTGGTCCGTTGAGCTTTATCGGCTTGCTCGTACCGCATTTAACCCACTTTTTAGGCGTACATAAAGCACGGCAACAATTACTGATTTCGGCACTGCTCGGCAGCACCATTATGCTGATTGCCGATTGGATCGGACGACAAATTCTGTTCCCTTATGAAATCCCTGCGGGCTTAGTGGCGACCTTAGTGGGCGGGACGTATTTTTTAGCGATGATGCGAAAAGTGTAACGAATTTACTAACCTCAACTTTCACCAGAAAGTTACATATAGGAAAATAACATGAAGAAAACCTTTGTATATAGCGCACTGGCAAGTGCGGTCGTTTTTGCGATGAATTCTGCATATGCGGAAGAGCAAAAAGTGGAAGAATTAGACGTGATTGAAGTGAGTTCCGATGCTTCTCAAAGCGGTCTTACAAAAGAATTTGCGGGCGGTCAGGTGGCTGCTGGCAGTCGTGCAGGGATTCTGGGTAATAAAACTAATCTAGAAAATCCGTTTGCCACCACCGGCTATACCAACAAATTCATTCAGGATAAACAAGCACGCAGCGTGGCGGATGTGTTAAAAAACGATCCGAATGTGCGTGTGGCTCGCGGCTTCGGGAATTTCCAGGAAAGCTATTTTATGCGTGGCTTTATCACGAATTCTGACGATATTCTTTACAATGGTTTGTTCGGCTTACTGCCTCGCCAATATATCGCCTCAGAAATGTTTGAACGGGTGGAAGTGCAACGCGGCGCATCGGCATTCTTAAATGGCGTAGCACCGGGCGGTGGTTCCATTGGAGGAACCATCGCCTTAATGCCTAAACGTGCATCGATGGAAGATCTCAACCGTTTTAATATCGGGATTTCCAGCGAAGAACGCACCAATATTGGGGCGGATGTTTCCCGTCGTTTTGGGGATAACAAAGAATTCGGTGTGCGTTTAAATGCGGCGCATACCGAAGGGGAAAGTGCCATTGATAACGATCATGCCCGCAATACGGTGTTCCACCTGGGGCTTGACTGGAAAGGTGAAAGCGCCCGTGTTTCTGCCGATTTAGGCTATCAGAAAAACTATTTAAGCAGTCCACGCCCAAGTGTCACATTAAGCGGTGTAACAGAAGTACCTGCCGCACCGAAGGCGACCAGCAACTGGGGACAACGTTGGACGTATTCAGAAGAACGTGACGTATTCGGCACCTTGCGCGCGGAATATGATTTCCTACCAAACCTTACCGGTTATGCGGCGTACGGCTTCCGTGACGGCAAAGAGTCCAACGTATTAGCGAATTTAACGGTGCGTAATAATAACGGTGATGGTACGCAATACCGTTTTGATAACGCTCGCCGTAATATTATTCACACAGGCGAAGTCGGCTTGAAAGGGGTGTTTGAAACAGGCGCAATCGGTCATGAAGTGGTATTAAGCGCAAACCGCTACCAAGAAAAACGCAAAAATGCTTATGTGATGGATTGGCAAAATACCTTCGCCACTGACCTTTATTCTCCGCGTTACATCAATGGTATTGCCTATTCAGCGAATGCGCTGAAAGGCAATGACTTAGATTCCCCTGCGGTAACCAATCGCGTAGTACTCACCAGTGTGGCATTGGGTGATACGTTGTCTTTCCTAGATAAAACCTTACAAGTAACTTTAGGTGCCCGCTGGCAACAGCTTTCTTCCAAAGATTTTGCCTATAACACAGGTACACAATCGGCAAGCTACAAAGAAGCAAGAATCAGCCCGAGTGTTGGCGTGGTTTATCGCTTCACGCCTGAAGTTTCCGTGTATGGAAACTATATCGAAAGCCTCTCACAAGGCGGCAGCGCACCAAGCAATGCAGTCAATCAAGGCGAAACGTTAAAACCTTATGTTGCGAAACAAAAAGAAGTAGGCGTGAAATATGAATCAGAAAGTGGCTTTGGTGCCAGCCTTGCGCTCTTCAGCACCGAAAAACCGCGCGGCTATTTAGATGCCAATAACTTCTACACCACCAAAGGTAAAGATCGTCACGACGGTGCGGAAATCAACCTGTATGGTCAAGTGACAGAAAATGTCCGTTTACTTGGTGGCGTGACCTTTTTACACGCCAAACAACGCGATACCGGTTCCTCAACGACCGATGGCAAATACACCATCGGCGTGCCAAAATTCCAAGGCAATTTGGGATTGGAATATGATGTGAAAGCCATTGACGGCTTAACCCTTGAATCCCGCGTGACTTACACCGGTTCAAGCTATGCTGATGCACAAAACACTCTCAAAGTGAAAGACTGGACCCGTCTTGACGTCGGTGCCCGTTATATCACGATGTTGGGCAATACACCGGTCACCTTGCGCGCCCGCTTGGATAACGTTACCCACAAAAAATACTGGGAATCCGTCGGTGGCTACCCGAACTATGGCTATTTAGTCTCCGGCGCGCCGCGCACCTTATCGGTGAGTGCGACCATTGACTTTTAATGACATAAAATGCGCGTTAAGAATAACGCGCATTTTTTATACGGAAGCTGAATGTCTTATAAATTACCATGAACAGGCAGATCAGTTCGTTCGCATTCAAAAAGTGCGGTCGGTTTTCAGAGTGAATCTAAAATATCCGTAAAATCCACCGCACTTCAACGCACTTCGCGTTTAAAACTGCTATAATCCCCGCCAATTTTTCCAACCATTGAGACCTTATGAAACAACTTTTTGCCACCACAGCCCGTGGGTTTGAAGAGCTTTTAAAATCCGAATTGACCGAATTAGGCGCGCAGGATGCCAAAGTCGCGCAAGGCGGCGTGCATTATTGGGCGGATGACGAAACCCTGTATCGCACTTTGCTTTGGAGTCGTTTGAGTTCACGCATTTTATTGCCTATCGTGCAAGCCAAAGTCTTTAGCGATTTGGATTTATATTCTGCGGTGGTTGGCGTGAATTGGTTGGATTATTTTGATGAAAAAGTTCATTTTTTCGTGGATTTTAACGGTACGAACCAAGAAATTCGTCATACCCAATTTGGCGCGATGCGTGTAAAAGACGGGATTGTGGATTATTTTGAACGCCATGGTCGCGCTCGTCCAAACGTGGATAAAGAACAACCGGATATTCGTATTCATGCGTATTTAAATCGTGATGACGTGGTGCTTTCTCTCGATTTAAGTGGTGATGCGCTGCATATGCGTGGTTATCGCGAAGACACCGGCAAAGCGCCGTTGCGCGAAACCTTGGCAGCTGCGATTGTGCTGCGTTCCGGTTGGCAAAGAGGCACGCCGTTAGTGGATCCGATGTGCGGTTCGGGTACGCTATTGATTGAAGCCGCACAAATGGAAGCGCAAATCGCACCGCAATTATATCGTCTGCATTGGGGCTTTGATTTTTGGCAGGGGCATAATCAGGTAGCGTGGGAAAAGGTGAAAGAAGAGGCTTTAGCTTTGGCGGAAGCCGAAAAACAGCGTGAAAACCCACCGCACTTTTATGGCTTCGATTTGGATCATCGTGTGTTGCAAAAAGCCAAACAAAACGCCAAAAATGCGGGCGTGGCGCATCTGATGCAATGGCAACAGGGCGATGTGGCGGCGATAAAAAATCCAAGTCCGAACGTAGCCGGCACGGTGATTTGTAATCCGCCGTACGGCGAACGTTTAGGCACAACGCCGGCGCTGATTGCCTTATATTCTGTGTTTGGGCAACGCTTGAAACAACGATTTGCCGGCTGGAATGCATCTATTTTTAGCGGCGAACCAAGTCTATTAGATTGCTTGCGTTTACGTTCTCACCGTCAGTTTAAAGCGAAAAACGGTCCGTTGGATTGTGTCCAGAAAAATTATCAAATTGCTGAGCGCGCCGAGCAAAGTGAGGTAGAAAACACCGTAGAATTTGACCGCACTTCTTCGGTAACGTCTGAAGTCGCGGTGGATTTCGCTAATCGCCTGCAAAAAAATATCAAGAAAATTGAGAAATGGGCGAAGCAGCAAGGACTGGACGCTTATCGCTTATATGACGCGGATTTACCGGAATATAATTTGGCAGTGGATCGTTATGCTGATCACATTGTGGTGCAGGAATATGCCGCGCCGAAAAATATTGATGAAAATAAAGCGCGCCAACGGTTGTTGGATGCGGTAAATGCTACGTTGATCGTGACCGGTATTGAAACCAATAAGTTGATTTTAAAAGTGCGTCAAAAACAAAAAGGCACCAATCAATATGAAAAATTGGCAAACAAAGGCGAGTATTTTTATGTGAACGAATACGGCGCGAAGTTGTGGGTGAATTTAACGGATTATTTGGATACCGGCTTGTTTTTGGATCACCGCCTGACCCGTAAAATGCTCGGCGAAACGGCGCAAGGCAAGGATTTTCTCAATTTGTTTGCTTACACCGGTTCGGCAACGGTGCATGCAGCGTTGGGCAAGGCAAAATCTACTACTACCGTGGATATGTCAAATACCTATCTCAACTGGGCGGAACAGAATTTGTTGTTGAACGACATTGAAGGTAAACAACACAAACTGATTCAAGCGGATTGCCTACAATGGTTAGAAAAATGCGACCGTCAGTTTGATTTGATTTTTGTTGATCCGCCGACATTCTCCAATTCCAAACGCATGGAAGACAGTTGGGACGTGCAACGGGATCATATTAAGTTAATGACGAATTTAAAACGCATTCTGCGCCCGAACGGCACCATTGTGTTCTCTAACAACAAACGCGGTTTCAAAATGGATTTTGCTAAGTTGGAAGAATTAGGTTTAAGTGCGGTGGAAATTTCTCACAAAACCTTGCCGTTGGACTTTGAACGCAATAAGCAAATTCATAATTGTTGGCTGGTGACGTTGAAATAAGAAAATAAAATAGGGCGGAAATTCCGCCCTATTTTTGTATCTCTTTATATGAAAAGCTGTTGATTTAAAATCAGCAGCTTTGTTTTTTGCTCAATTTACTTAATTGGCAATATGTTTTGGTTTGAAGAAAACCATGGTGAAAATTTGCCAGAAGAATGCAAGCGCACCAAAGATGAATACGACGTCACCGACTAAACGTACCCAACGCAAGGTGTCGAATAACGGTTGTTGCATGAATTCTTCGCTACGGGCATACCATAAACCTTCAGAGATACTCGCGTAACCTTGAATGATACCGATTGGTAATAGGCTGGAGACGATCATTAAGACCAACCCGCCGTTAAGCAACCAGAAGCCCCATTTCATCAATTTGTCGTTGAATGGTGTGTTTGGACGCAAGTAACGTGCAATTAAGAATACGAAACCTAATGCCAAGAAACCATATACCCCGAATAATGCCGCGTGGGCATGTACTGCGGTGGTGTTTAAACCTTGGATATAGTAGAGGGAAATCGGTGGGTTGATTAAGAAACCAAACACACCCGCACCTAACATATTCCAGAAGGCAACGGCAACGAAGCAGTAGATAGGCCATTTTAAGCGATCCATCCATGGTGCTTTTTGTTTCATTTCCCAGTGTTCCCAGGCTTCATGGCCAAGTAAAACTAATGGCACAACTTCAAGTGCGGAGAAGGAGGCACCTACAGCGATAATTGGCGTTGTCGCACCGGCGAAGTATAAGTGGTGGAAGGTTCCCGGAATACCGCCGATTAAGAACAATGCCGCTTCGGTGATGGTTGCTACGGTCGCTGTGCGACGGGAAACTAAACCTAAACTTACGAAGATGAAGGACAGTGCCGCCACGGAGAATACTTCAAAGAAGCCTTCTACCCAAAGGTGAACTACCCACCAACGCCAGTATTCCATCACGGATAAGTGTGTGTGTTCTCCGTAGAATAACGCCGGGCCATAGAATAAGCCGATGGCGATAACAGAGGCGAAGAACAAGGCAAGTAAGTTTTTGTCGCCAGGTTGTTTGAACGCATTCACGGTGCCGCGTAGCATTAAGACCAACCAGAACAAGATACCTGCGAATTTCACAGCTTGCCAGAAACGGCCTAAGTCGATGAATTCATAACCTTGGTGACCGAACAAGAAGCTCCATTCTTCAGGGATGATGTGTGCGATGGCCAAATAGCTACCGGTGAAGGAGCCAACCACCAAGACGACCAACGCCCAGAAGAGAACATTTACGCCAAGTTTTTGGTATTTCGGATCTTTACCGCCGTTAATAATCGGTGCAAGGAATAAACCACCGGCCAAGAATGCCATGGCGATCCAGAATAACGCTGCTTGAATGTGCCAGGTACGTACTAAGGAATATGGAAAATATTGGGAAATATCCAAACCATAGAATTCCTGACCTTCAACCGTGTAGTGCGCCACAACGGCACCTAAGTTTACTTGTACGAAGAAAAGCGCAAGTACGGTAAACAAATATTTACCCAAGGCTTTTTGTGATGGCGTTAATTGCAATTTGGTTAGCGGGTCAACTTCCGGGGAAATCGGGTCTTTTTCATCTTCACGACGTTTAAATGACCAAATCCACACCACAAAACCGATACCGGCAATGAGGAAGACGATACTGGCGATGGACCAAATGACGTTTTCCGGTGTCGGCACGTTATTGATTAACGGCTCATGCGGCCAGTTGTTAGTGTAAGTGGCATGGGTATTCGGACGCTCTGCAGAGGCAGTCCATGCTGTCCAGAAGAAGAATTTTGCTAAATCTTGACGGGCTTCTAAGCTCGGCAAGGTATTGTCTTTCATGGCGAAATGTTCACGCGTTGCTTTGCTCGCAGGATCATCACCATATAAAGAAATATAATATTGCGCTGTTTTATCGATTGCCGCTAAACGGTTGGCAGAAAGCACTACGGTGCCGTTTTCGTCAACTTTACTGCCGCGGTATTCTTTGGTTAAACGGCTTTTTAAGATAGTTTGTTGGTCATCATTTAAGTCGGCAAAATTTTTACCATACTCTTGATTTGCAACAATATCTAACCAGTTGGTTAATTCGCGGTGTAACCAGTCGGCGGTCCAGTCCGGTGCTTGATATGCGCCATGGCCCCAAACGGAACCTAACTGCATACCACCGGTGGTTTGCCAAGCGGTTTGACCGTGTAAAATATTGTCATGTGTGATAACCGGTTCGCCTTGTTCCGTCACATATTGTTTTGGAATTGGCGGAGCTTCACGATAGATTTCAAAGCCATAGTAGCCGAGAAGAGAGAAGGCTCCCACTAAGACGGCGACTAATAGGTACCAGAACTTCTTATATTGTCCCATTTGATCACTCCTTGAGAAAAGTAGAGGTAGATAACTTAATTATTTGTGTCAGACACATTCAGATTTTACGATTGAAAGTAAAATACCTGACTAATTATATCGGATTTAAAGAGGCGGTATATTACCGAATAGTGAGTAAATATAAAGGGAAAAGTGATGGCTATAAATTAAGCAACGTTATTTAGATAGGAATAACCTAAAGAGAATAGAAAAAGATAAGGGCGGAAATTCCGCCCTATTTTACATTTAAAAATGACCGCACTTTTTTAGCGTCTTGTTTCAAATTCAGCTAAAGCGGCATCGAATTGTTCCATCACTTTCGGATGCACCGGTGCGAACACGGAAGAGGTAATGGTAATGAAAGAACAGACCAAGAAACCAGGGACGATTTCATAGAGGTGAGATAAATCTTCCCAGCCCAAGTATTTCATTAATGGGCTCCAAGCAACCACCGTGATAGCGCCGGATAACATTCCCCATAATGCCGCTTTGGAGCTGATGTTGCGGTTGAACAAGGAAAGGATGACAACCGGACCGAATGCGGCACCAAAACCTGCCCATGCATAGGAAACTAAGCCCATTACTTTAGAGTTTGGATCTTGTGCGATAGCGATGGCAACCACTGAGATTAACAATACCATTAAACGACCGACCCAGACCAATTCAAGGCTTGAGGCTCCTTTACGGAAGAAACCTTTATAGAAATCCTCCGTAATTGCAGCTGAGCACATTAATAATTGAGCGGACAGGGTACTCATGACCGCCGCTAAGATCGCGGATAATACGATGCCGACAATCCACGGGTTAAACATGGCTTTACTTAACTCAATGAAAACCGCTTCTGCATTGTATAGTTCAATATTTTGGGTGGTGAAATAGGCCAATCCAAAATAGCCCACTGCAACGGCGCCGCCAAGGCAGAGGAACATCCAAGAAATTCCGATTCGACGGGCTTTTTCGAGAGAGGCAACAGAATCGGCTGCCATGAAACGGGCAAGAATGTGTGGTTGTCCGAAATAACCCAAGCCCCAAGCCAATGCAGAGATAACACCGATACCGGAAACATTGTGCAGCCAGTTGCTGTATGGAATGCCGGTGACAGCAGATTTAGCTTCCAAAGACATCGTGATTTCATCCCAGCTGATGTTGAGCAATACCATGACCGGTGCCAAAATCAAGGCGAAAATCATTAATGAGGCTTGGATGGTGTCGCTCCATGAAACCGCTAAATAGCCACCGATAAAGGTATACGTAATGGTAGCTAATGCCCCTAACCAAAGTGCGGTGGAATATTCCAAGCCCAATAAGCTTTGGAATAACTTCGCTCCCGCTACCACGCCGGAAGCGCAGTAAATGGTGAAGAAGAAGAGAATAATGCCTGAAGAAATAATCTTTAATGCTTTTTTCTGACGCGGAAAACGTTGTGCAAAAAATTCAGGTAAGGTCAGCGCATTGCTATATTTCTCAGTAAAAATCCGCAAGCGTCCTGCCACAACGCGATAGTTCAGATAGGCGCCAACGGTTAAGCCGACAGCAATCCATGCCTCGGAAAGACCTGATAAGAAAATTGCGCCGGGTAACCCCATTAATAGCCAACCGGACATGTCGGAAGCACCGGCAGACATGGCGGTCACAAAACTTCCCATTTTTCGACCACCCAAAATGTAATCGTCAAAATTTTGGGTGGAACGATAGGCGTATAACCCAATGCCTAAAATAATTGCCAAATAGAGACCAAAGGTGATGTAGATTTGCATAAAACACTCCTTTTATTCTTCTTGAGAGGACATTAATGAGGTGTTTCCACCTGCCGCAGTGGTGTTATAACTGCGGGAAAACTCATCATACAATGGCAGTAAATCTTGGGTATCTTGCCAGTCGTAACATTTGAAAATAGCTTTACTGTTTTCAGCCAACCATTGACGTTTGGCTTTATCAAGTGCGGTCAAATAAATGCCTTTTTGACAATGACCTAACTTCGTATCAACACGAATGCCCGGTTTGGCTTTGGCGGCTAATGGATGCTGCGGTTCCACCAAAATGCTAAAGCCTTTGGCAAGCAGTTTTTTTGCCGCTTTTTCTGCTGCAGCTAAGTCGCCGTTGAGAATGGCTACTTCACAAGGCAGATAAGCTAGGGAGTTGTGTTCACCGGTGATACTTTCTAATACCGGTTTGGTTGTGCCTAGCGTATTTTCATCGCCAAATTGGCTGTAATAGCGAGGCGTACGGGTTAAACGTTGCAAATAGAACTCACCGCCGGCTTTCGGCCCTGTACCGGACAATCCGTGTCCACCGAATGGTTGAACACCAACCACCGCACCTACAATATTACGGTTGATATAGAAGTTACCGCAGTTTAAGTGGCGTTCCACCATATCCATCTGTTTACGAATACGGGTATGGCAACCACCGGTCAGCGCATAACCTTTTTCATTTACCGCTTTGAGGACATTGAGTAAGTTATCTTTTTTATAACGTACGATGTGTAGAATCGGACCGAAGACTTCACGCTGTACTTGATCGAGGTTATCCAACAAATACACACTCGGTGCCACAAAATGCCCTTGAGTCGGCGTGTCGATTTCCGCATAAGCGCGGGCGACTTTACGCATGGCTGCCTTGTGGTTTTCTAGATTTTGTTTAGCTTCTTCATCAATCACAGGACCGATATCGGTTTCCAATAAACGTGGATCGCCTAAACTTAATTCTTTAATGGCTTCCGTGATCATTTTGTAATAATGATCTGCCACATCTTCTTGTAACA
The DNA here is from genome assembly GCF_920939465.1 of Aggregatibacter sp. Marseille-P9115. Lineage (GTDB taxonomy): Bacteria > Pseudomonadota > Gammaproteobacteria > Enterobacterales > Pasteurellaceae > Aggregatibacter > Aggregatibacter segnis_B. The sequence goes on along the minus strand of NZ_OV100759.1, from coordinate 567,837 downwards.
ATAAGATGCGTAATGCAGAACAACGCTGACCTGCCGAGTCAAAGGCGGAGCTGAGAACATCAGCAACGACTTGTTCCGGTAAGGCTGAAGAGTCAACGACAAGCACGTTTTGACCGCCGGTTTCTGCAATCAACACCGGATCGTTATCTGCTAATGTCAGACGTTGCTCAATGAGTTTGGCCACTTCTGTTGAACCGGTAAATACGACGCCATCAAAAGCTTGTTGGACTAACGCAGCCCCTAAATCCCCCGCCCCTAACACCAGTTGTAGGGTTTCTTTCGGGATGCCGGCTTGGTGTAAGAGTTTCACGGCGGCATACGCAATTAATGAGGTTTGTTCTGCCGGTTTTGCAATCACTGCATTGCCGGCCGCTAAAGAGGCGGCAATTTGGCCGGTAAAGATGGCTAATGGGAAGTTCCATGGAGAAATACAAAGTACTTTTCCACGGGGCTCGGCAAGGTGATTTTGTGTTGCGAGCTGCTCTAATTGAACGGCGTAATAACGTAAGAAATCCACGGCTTCACGCAATTCGGCAATGGCGTTTGGCAAGGTTTTACCCGCTTCAACCACAGCGAGTTTCATCAACAAGCCAAAATGTTCTTCATATAAGTCGGCAGCATTGCGTAAAACATTGGCTTTTTCCACCGCACTTTTAGCTTTCCATTGGGTATTGTCGGCAGCGGTAAACGCTTTTTCCGCCTGATTTACGGCTAAAAAGGCGACTTCTGCGACAGTTTCATTGAGATTGGCCGGATTGGTGACTTGATGTGCCGGTGCATTTTCAGCATTTTCAAACGCAACCAAAGAGGTAGCGTTTTCGATGGTTGCCGCATTCAGCGCTTGTTCTAATCTTGCTAATTCCAATTCATTGCTCAGATCGAAACCGGCGGAGTTTTTACGGTTTTTAAATAATTCTAACGGTTTGAGAACCGACTTATTCGGCTCGCCATGAGATTTGGCATAAAGTTTCCATGGTGGTGTAACAAGTTGTTCGACCGGAATGTTTTCATCAACCAGCTGGTGAACGAAAGAGGAGTTTGCACCGTTTTCTAAGAGACGGCGGACTAAATAGGCTAACAAGGTGGCGTGTGTGCCCACGGGAGCATAGACACGCACTTGTCGATTCAGATTGTCTTTCCCCACAATATTGTCATAAAGGGATTCCCCCATGCCGTGTAGGCATTGGAATTCAAAGTTTTTACCTTGGCCTAATTCGTGAATCGTGCACATGGTTTGCACGTTATGGGTGGCAAATTGCGGATAAATAACATCTTGTGCAGCAAATAATTTTTTCGCACAGGCAATATAAGAAATATCAGTGTGATTTTTGCGTGTGTAAAGTGGGAAACCGTCCAAACCGTCCGCTTGCGCCCATTTGATTTCGCTGTCCCAATAAGCGCCTTTAACAAGACGAATCATCAAATAGCCTTGTTTTTCTCGAGCTAAATTAATCAAGTAATCCAACACAAACGGACAACGTTTGGAGTAAGCCTGTACTACGAAACCAATGCCTTTGTAGCCTTGTAATTCCGGTTCATCTAATAATTTTTCCACAAGATCGAGGGAAAGCTCTAAACGATTAGCCTCTTCCGCATCAATATTGATACTGATGTTGTATTTTTTCGCTAATAAGAAGAGTTCTTTTAAGCGAGGGTAAAGCTCATTGATGGTACGATCATATTTGGAACGGCTATATTTCGGGTGAATCGCAGAAAGTTTAACGGAAACACTGTTGCCGTTATAAATGGTACGGCCGGCTGCGTCTTTGCCCACTTCTTCAATGGCGTGTAAATAGTCATTGAAATAGCGTTGTGCATCGGCTTCAGTCATTGCAGCTTCACCCAACATATCAAAAGAGAACGTAAAACCTTTTTCGTAGCGTGGTTTGATGTTTTGCAACGCCTCTTGCATCGTCACGCCGGTAACGAACTGTTTACCCAAAATCTGCATAGATTTGATAATTGCCATACGCATAATAGGCGCAGACAAACGAGAGAAACTACGGGTGAGTGCGTTTGATAAACTGTTTTCATCCAAGCTTTCACTGATTTTTTTACCAAACAGTAGGCCGTAACTGGCTGCATTGATAAAGAACGAATTGGAATTGCCGATGTGAGATTTCCAGTTCCCTTCTTGTAATTTCTCATAAATTAAGTCATCGCGGGTTTGTGCATCAGGAATACGTAACAAGGCTTCAGCCAAGCACATTAACGCCACCCCTTCTTCACTGCTTAATGAAAACTCTTGCATTAAGGCATCTGCGCCATATTGTTTTTGTTTAAGTTGGCGTAATTTTTTAATTAACTTAATAGCATTTTCTGTGATCCGTTGTTCTTGTTCTGGAGAAAAATCTAATGTTTTCACTAAAGAATCGACCGCACTTTTCTCATCTAAACGATAGTTTGCAGTGATCGCTTGGCGAATAGGGCTATATTGTTTTGATAGTGTGAATTGCATGAGAAAATCTCCTTTTGTTATGTAATTGTTAACAAAATATAGATGGTCTGTTTATTAGTAAATGACTTTTTTGGTGATCTGTGATTGAAGTCACATAAAAAATAAGGTTTTGTTGTTCGTAATATGTACGAATTGTGTGTTTTATAGACTTAAAAAAGACAGGAAATAAAAAAACTCCCTACATTGAGGGAGTTTTTCATTTGGGATGAGAGATTATAGGTTGAACACGGCAAATAACACGATGATGCTATAAAGTGTTGCCAAACCGTAGAAAATAAATCCGCCGGCCGGCACATGAACTTTAATATCATGCATACCGTGATGAACGCGGTGTAAACCTCCCCACATTGGGAAAATTGTGAGAACGAGAATAACTAATTTCCCTAGCCAGTGGTGTGCAAAGGCAATGATATTCTCAGGACTCACGATACCGAAAGGCAATAGGAAGCCGAGAATAAGAATTAACACCGGGAAAGCCAAAGCACTTACCATGCCACCCGCACTGAACATTAACCAGACAGGTGGTTCGTTTGAACGTTTTGGATTTTGATTAACCATGACTTCCCCCTAGATAAATACTAACACTAAAGCCAATACGGTGACGGCGACAAACGCGCCACGTAAAGCATTTTTAATGAGTTTTGCCGGCAAACCGGTGGTACCTGACATCACTTCGCCTGTCATATCAAATAATGTGGCAGCATGGAGCAATAAAGCCGCCAATGAAATGATGTTAAGAATAACAACGATAGGATTTTGTAAGAATGGGATGAAATTCATAACAAATCCATCTGCTTTGCCTAAACAAATTACACCGTAGAGCAACACTAAGCTGAACCAAACGGTTGGAACAGCAGTGGCTTCACGTAGCATATAGAATTTGTAGAAATCCCAACTTTTCCACCAAGTCGGGGTGATTTCACGGACGTATTTTTTACGTTTACTTACTGTTGTAGTCATAATCTTTCCCCTTACGCCTTCGGTTTAAGCATGGAAATGAGGTAATCTTTGGCACTTTCTAATTTGCCTTGGTTAATGGCGGTTGCCGGGCCTACATGTTTTGGACACACTTCGGAACAGGCGCCTACGAAGGTACAAGACCAAACGCCATTTTCACCATTCATGATTTTCATCCGTTCTGCTTTACCATGGTCGCGGTTATCTAAGTTATAACGATGACCTAAAGTTAATACGGCAGGACCAACGAATTCAGGGTTTAAACCGAATTGTGGACAGGCGGCATAACATAAACCACAGTTGATACACATAGAGAATTGACGATATTTTTCCAATTGAGCCGGCGTTTGTTTGGTACGGCTTTTCGCTAATTCTTTTGATGGATGCGGTTTACCATCTAACTCAGGCGCTTTGTTACCAATCACATAAGGTTTGATGGCTTCTAAGCTTTCGATAAAGTGGCTTAAGTCCACGATCAAGTCGCGTTCAATCGGGAAGTTTGCTAGGGCTTCAATGCGCATGTGGCCACTGTAGTCACGCAAGAAGGTTTTACACGCTAATTTTGGAATGTTGTTTACCATCATGCCGCAAGAACCGCAGATCGCCATACGGCATGACCAGCGATAAGAAAGTTCCGGTTCAAGCTTATCTTTAATGTAACCTAAAGCATCAAGTAAGGATGTTTGGCTGTCATAAGGCACTTGATAGGTTTTTAAGTGCGGTTCCTTATCAACTTCGGGGTTATAACGTAGAACTTCAACGTTCATGATTGATTGTTCGGCCATATTATTACTCCTTACCCGCTTGAGCTTGTTCTTTCGCTTTGGCGGCTGCCTCTGCTGCTTCTGCTTCTGCACCATAAACACGTTTTGCCGGCTGTGATTTCGTGATTTTCACTGGGCTGTATTCAATGCGTGGTGCACCGTTTTCGTTATAGAACGCCAAGGTATGTTTCAAGTAGTTCACATCATCACGTTCGGTGTAATCCAAACGTTGGTGCGCACCACGAGACTCTTTACGTTCAATCGCAGAGTTCGCAATAGATTGTGCCACGTCCAAAATGTAACCCAATTCAACGGTATATAATAAGTTTGTATTAAATACGCTAGAACGGTCAGTAATACGAATGTGTTTGTAACGCTCTTTGAGTTCTGCAATCTTATCTACTGCTTGTTGCATACTTTCTTGGGTGCGATAGATACCGCAACCTTCTTCCATGGCTTGACCCATTTCGTCACGAATTTCAGACCAAGACTCAGTACCTTCTTGGTTATAGAGGTCGGTCAAGCGTTTTACAATATCTTGCGCCTGAGCATCAAGTGCGGCTTGGTTAGCCGGTGTGGCTTCAATTGCGCGTTGTGCCGCGTATTCACCCGCAACACGACCTAATACCACTAATTCAGCCAAGGAGTTGGAGCCTAAGCGGTTAGCGCCATGTAAACCGGAAGATGCACATTCGCCCACCGCAAATAAACCTTTAATACGGGTTTCGCTGTTGAAGTCAACTTCAATACCACCCATAGTGTAGTGAACTACCGGGCGTACAGGAATTGGCGCTTGTGCCGGATCGACACCTTCATAAGCTTTCGCTAATTCACAAATGAATGGTAAACGTTCGTGTAAGTATTTTTCACCAAGGTGACGTAAGTCCAGGTGCACCACATCAACGCCTTTAGCTGTTTTTAAGGTGTTACCTTTACGCCATTCTTGCCAGAATGCTTGAGATACTTTGTCACGAGGGCCTAATTCCATGTATTTGTTTTCAGGTTTGCCGATTGGTGTTTCCGGTCCCAAACCGTAGTCTTGTAAATAGCGATAGCCGTCTTTATTGACTAAGATACCACCTTCACCACGACAACCTTCGGTCATTAAGATACCGGTATTTGGTAAGCCGGTTGGGTGATATTGAACGAATTCCATGTCACGCAATGGTACACCATGGCGATAAGCCATTGATAAGCCGTCACCGGTAACAATACCGCCGTTAGTGTTGAAACGGAATGCACGGCAACCACCACCTGTGGCGATAACAACGGCGTTAGCATTAATTTGTACTAAAGAACCTTCCATCATGTTCATGGCAACCATACCACGTGCATGACCGTCATCCACTAAAATGTCTAATACAAAGTGCTCATCGAAACGAATGATTTGTGGGTATTGAATGGAGGTTTGGAATAACGTGTGAAGTAAGTGGAAACCGGTTTTATCGGCAGCGAACCAAGTACGTTCGATTTTCATCCCACCGAAACGGCGTACGTTTACATCGCCATCGGTTTTACGGCTCCAAGGGCAGCCCCAGCGTTCAAGTTGGGTCATTTCCACCGGAGAGTGTTCCACGAAATACTCCACGACATCTTGCTCACACAACCAGTCGCCACCGGCAACGGTATCGTGGAAGTGTTTATCGTAGGAGTCTTCCTCTTTAATCACTGCTGCAGCACCACCTTCAGCCGCAACAGTATGACTCCGCATTGGATAAACTTTTGATACTAAAGCAATTTTAAGATTTGGATTAGCTTGGGCTGCAGCAATCGCCGCACGTAAACCACCGCCACCTGCGCCAACAATGGCGATATCGACGTTAACAGTTTGCACGATATTCCTCCAAGTAAAGGGATGATAATAAAAACACCAAATAGATTTTTGGTACTGTTAGGGTGAAGTCATTTTGCCATTATTTTTTGTGATTAGAACCTTTTTTCTCAAACTTTGTCGCGATTTCGTGATCTACCTCAAAAAGTTAACAAACAGAACCAGTTGTTTACATTTTGTCTTATTGTTAACAAGTCATTAACGTTGAGTTAACTAAAAAGTGCATAAAAGTGCGGTGGAAAAAGGATTCATTTATGAATTTTGATTCACTTGTTTTAGAATAAGTCGCAAATTTTTCAAATTATCTTTAGCAAAGGCATATTTATGTTTGAACAAGAAGCATGGCAACCAACGGCATCCATCAAAAACTTACTTGACCGAGCGAAATTAATTGCAGAAATTCGTCGATTTTTTACTGATCGCGGTTTGTTGGAAGTGGAAACACCGGTGTTAAGCGAATTTGGCGTAACAGATCTTCATCTTGCTACATTCAGCACTGAATTTGTTTCTCCTTTCGGAGAGCAATCTAAAACATTGTGGCTTTCCACCAGTCCGGAATATCACATGAAGCGTTTATTGGCCGCCGGCAGTGGTCCGATATTTCAAATTGGCAAAGTGTTTCGTAACGAAGAAGCGGGTAATCGCCATAATCCGGAGTTTACGATGTTGGAGTGGTATCGACCACACTTTGATATGTACCGCTTAATCAATGAAGTAGATGATTTATTACAACAAATATTGGAATGTCCGCCGGCAGAAAGCATGAGTTATCAGTTCGCTTTTCAACAATATGTCGGATTGGATCCGTTGTCGGCGGAATTATCCGAACTTGTGGAAAAAGCGAAAAAATATCAGTTGGTTGATGCAGAAAAAGAGAATCGCGATACGTTGTTGCAATTTCTTTTCAGTAGGGTGGTGGAACCACAAATAGGGCATGACAGCCCAGTCGTGGTATATCATTTCCCGGCAAGCCAAGCGGCGTTGGCACAAATTAGCTCGGAGGATCTGCGCGTTGCAGAGCGTTTTGAGTTTTATTACAAAGGGCTAGAGCTTGCTAATGGTTTCCATGAATTGGCGGATGTGCGGGAACAATTACATCGCTTCGAGTTGGATAATCGTCAACGGGAAAAAGCCGGTCTGCCGGTGCGTGATATTGATAAACGTTTGTTGGGAGCGTTACAAGCTGGAATCCCGGATTGTTCGGGCGTCGCTCTCGGTGTGGATCGCTTGCTCATGATTGCCATGGACGCGGAGAGTATTAAAGAGGTGATTTCCTTTGCGATAGACAATGCGTAAAGTGCGGTCATAAATGGCGATATTTTTTAAATGCTAAAAGTGCGGTCGAAAAATAAAATGTTTTTTATGACCGCACTTTTGTTTACTTCAAAATAAACATTGGTGTTTGGCTAATCGGATCGCGGTGTATTACCACCTCTAAATCAAACACCTCTTTTAATAGCCGCTCTGTCATCACTTCGTCAGGCGTCCCTTGGGCCATAAGGTTACCGTCTTTGAGAACGATTAAATAATCACAATAACGACAAGCCTGATTTAAATCATGGAGTACCGTAATGACGGTTTTGCCGTTTTGTTGCATTTGACGCATCATGCCCATGAGTTCCGCCTGTCGGTTGAGATCCAAATAAGTGGTTGGTTCATCCAACAGAACAAGTTCTGCATCTTGCGCTAATGTCATGGCTAAGAAAACCCGTTGTTGTTGCCCGCCGGATAAATCCGATACCAAATGTTCCGCCAGTTCCGCGGTGTGGGTTTGTTCCATAGCCCAAGCCACTAATTGCTCATCTTTATCACTTAATTTGCCCCACAAATTCAAATAAGGCGAACGGCCGTAAGCAATTAATTCGCGTACTTTAATGCCTTCCGGCACCAAATGTTGTTGTGGCAAGAACGCTAATTGTTTGGCGTATTCTTTCGGGGTGCTTTGCCAAATATCTTTGCCTTTGTGAGTAATTGTGCCTAGGCGAGGCTTGAGCAAACGGGCCACTGCTTTCAGTGTTGTGGATTTGCCACACCCGTTCGGGCCAATTAAGGCAATAATTTGGTTGCTCGGAAAGGTGAGAGATAAATCCCGTACGATAGTTTTATCTTGATAACCTAATTGTAACTTATTGATCTCAATGCTCATTATTTCGTTCTCATCAATAAATAGAAGAAGTAAGGGGCGCCGATAATAGCGGTGAGAATACCGGCTGGCAGTTCTGTCGGCGGATCGATAACCCGCGCTAAAATATCGGAAATTTGTAACAACAACGTGCCGATTAGCATGGCCGCCGGCAATAATGTGCGGTGACGTCCACCGACCAATTTGCGTGCTAAGTGCGGTGCAACTAAACCGAGAAATGCGATGGGGCCGCAAATGGCGACGGCTGTGGTGGAAAGCGCAACAGCCAGCACTAATACCAAGATTTGCGTTTTATTTACGCTTACTCCCAAGGTGGCCGCTTTGTTTTCACCTAAACCTAAAGTGTCCAAATCTCGGCAGAAAATAAACGGTAACGGTAACAACACCAACAACCAAGGCAAAACGACATTGACATAAGCCCAACTTCTGCCCCACAAACTTCCGGTTAGCCAAAGCATAGCCGTGTTGATTTCTACCGGATTGGTTAGCATTAAATAATGGCTGATTGCCGCCCATAGGGCAGAAAGCGCTACGCCGATAATGGCCATTTTGATCGGGCGGAAGTTAAAACCACATATCACCCATAACAAAATGAAAGACAGGACACCGCCGATAAAGGCGAAAATCGGTAGCCAGTAAAAGGCTAAATTCGGTAGGAAGATTAATACGGTGACGGCGACTAAACCGGCGGCGTTATTGATTCCTAAAATATCAGGAGAGGCCAACGGATTACGCACGACACTTTGCACCAACACCCCGGAAATGGCCAATGCGCCGCCGATAATGATGGCGAGTAGTGCGCGTGGCAGACGGTATTCCATTAACGTGAAATAGTTTTTATCGTCAGGGTGAAAGGCCTGGCTAATTTCATCAAAGGATAGCGTGTAAGTGCCGTAGCGAATGCTTAATACAAATAATAGCGCGACCGTACAGAGTGCCGATAAGTAAAAGCCGATTGCACGGAATCCTGAATGAGAACGGCGCATTAGTGTTTTCCTCTGGCAAATAATACAAAGATTGGCGCACCGATTAAGGCCAAAATGGCACCGGCAGGCACTTCACTTGGGAAATCAACAGCACGGGCAACGGTATCCGCCGCCAACATTAAAATAGCGCCTAATAACATGGACATGGGTAATGATTTTCGTAGATCATAGCCTATCCAATAACGCGCTAAGTGTGGAATTAACAAACCGATAAAGGCGACCGGGCCGGCTACGCTAACGGCTGAACCCACAATTAATAATGCTATGATATTGGCATACCAACGCAGACGGAACAGGTTAATTCCCAAGGATTGAGCGGATTCGTCGCTTAAATTGAGTAAATTTAAGCGGCTGGCAAAGAAGAGGCAAAAGAGAGCGCTCGATAGCAGAAACGGCCAAATAGCGTACCATTCGTTCCAACGGGCGTGAGAAATGCCGCCGGCAAGCCAACTCATTACGCCAAAGGCATGATCTTCCGACATAATTAACACTAATTTGGTGAGGGCAGTACACAATAACGACACGGCAATCCCTGCCAAAATCACGCGGCTGCGATCGCCGCTACTGTCTTTCCACGCGTTGCTGATCAACATTACAACCAACCAACTGATTCCACCGCCGATACTTGCCACCAAGGCAATGCTATAGCCTGATAATAAGACCGGGCTAATGGCACTCGCCGTTACCATGGCCAAACTTGCGCCGGAGTTAACGCTTAATAGCGTTGGTGAGGCCAGTGGGTTGCGGGTGATGGTTTGTAATAATGCCCCGGCTACCGCCAAATTGGCGCCTAATGCGATCGCCACTAACGCCCGAGGGAAACGTAAATCGACCACGGTGATCTTGGTCAATTCATCGCCATTGGGGAAAAAGGCGTTTAGCGCATCTAATGGTGAAATTTCAATAGGGTAGTATAAAAACAGACTTCCCCACAACAGGAAAGCCAGTCCTATCAGGGGGAAGCCCCAACGAAAAGCTTTGCCAAACATTATTTTTGATTAACGAATTGTTCAACTTGTTTTGCCATGATCTCGCTGGCCGTAATGCCGCGTCCGCGCGCCCACATATCGGCATTGACGCTAAATACATGTTTGGCTTTTACGGCAGGAATGGCTTGCCATAATGGTTCTGCTTCCCATTTGCGGGCGATACTTTCTTGGCGATAGTGGGCGATAAACATATAGTCCGGTTTTTCCATCACTAATTGCTCAAGATTGATTTCAGCAAAGGCTTGAGTGGCGTTTGGTAATTTTGGCGAGTTAAAACCTAGAACACCAAGGAAACTGGCGACATAACCACTGTCATTTTGTAAATTGAATTTGTCTTCGCGAGAGGTACCGAAAATCCCTTTTTTGCCTTTCACATTGATATTTTGCGCAATGCTTTCGATAATTTTATTGTGTTTATCAATTTGCAATTTCATTTCACTGCCTTTACCGACAACATCGCCGATTTTTTGTGCCGTATCAAGATTCTCCTGATAGCTTTCATGGCGGGAGTCAAACATCATGGTCGGGGCAATTTTTTTTAATTCTTCATACACTGCTGTATGGCGAGAAGGATCAGCGATAATTAAATCGGGTTTTAATGCGGCAATGGCTTCAAGACTAGGTTGTGAACGGGTACCGACAGATTGCCAAGGTTGTATCTTATCTCGTACTTCCTGCAAAATGCGGGTTTTATCGTTGTCATCGGCAACGCCGACCGGGCTAACACCAACTTGAGCAAGGGCATCAACGAAAGAATATTCTAACGCGACAATGCGACTTGGGGTTTTATCTATAGTGAATTCACCTTTAGCATCGGTGACGGTCACAGCACTTGCCGTCACAGATGCCATAAGGAAAAGAGAAGTAAGGGTTGCGTTGACGAATTTTTTCATTTTCGAGTCCTCTGTCATCATAAAAACATAAGTATAATGGGTTAAATTATACACAGGACTCGGTATTGAGAATAGTTCTTTTTTAATGTCCGACCAGGTCGATAATCATCACTTCTGATTGCGACCCTAATCGCATCGGTACGCCCCAAAAGCCATAACCTGATGTGACAAAAAAGTGCCCTTGATTGATTTTTTCATAGCCGTAACTTAAGCGATAAATCAGTTTTACAACAAAATTTGCCGGGAAAATTTGTCCATTATGAGCGTGACCGGAAAGCTGAATATCAATCGGCAAATTGGCGTGTTGTTCAATCTCTGTTGGACGATGATCCATTAAAATCACCGGTAATGCCGTATTGACACCTTTTAGTAATTGCGCTGCCGTTGGTCTGTTTTTAACGAGGTCATCATTGCGACCAATGAGGGTAAAACGGCCATCAATCACGACACTTTCATCCATCACGGGAATGATCCCTGCTTTGCGCATTTCAGCTTCAATGCGTTGTTGATCGCCAAAGAAATCATGATTGCCTAGTGTGGCATAAACCCCAAGGGGAGCTTGTAGTTTGGCTAAGTGCGGTTGCATTTTCTCCGCTAAATAGGCGTTGACGTTATCATCCATAATGTCACCTGGGAGCAAAATAATATCTACCTTTTCCTGCCGCATGATGCCAGCCAATGTATCTAACTGTGTTGAACCAAACAAACGCCCTAAATGCAAATCGCTTGCCATGCCAATGCGTAAAGGTTGCATAGGTTTATCTAATTTCACCTGAAAATGGCGAATGGTCGGCACATAAGCGTTGTAACAGGCGGTGGCGATGAAACTGAGAAAAATCACAGGATAAAGCCATTTTATTTGATTACGCCATTGTTTACGGAGCAGGTAAAGGAAAGCCACAATCAGGCTGCTAAATGTTGAAAATAACAATAAGGTGAGAAGCAAGGCACTTACTCGAAAACTTTCGGCATAAAGACGCAATGGCGCAGTAGAAACCAAAATATTGAATAGCAAAAAGAGGGTGATGGTCAGCTTAGTGCGTGTTTTGGGGTTGAGATTAAAAAGCCAGCCGAGTGTACGACTAAAACCGAATAGCATGAGTTGTAAGGCCAGCACGGCAATGGCCATGGTGATGTAGTGTCGGGTTTCCATCATTTTTCTGTTAAAAGTGCGGTTGTTTTATTGTGCGTTTATCTTCAAAAAGCAGTGCTTTTTTATCAGAAGAGGGTAGGGCTCGGATAATAATATGGATAAAGGCGCTGCGCAACGACACGGTAAATTGATCGTTCCCAATCGGCAATTTTTTCGCTAAAATGCCCACACTTTTTTTACTCAACTTTTTAATAACGGAAGAAAATTTATGTTCGGAAAAGGCGGTTTGGGCAACTTGATGAAACAAGCCCAGCAAATGCAAGATCGTATGCAAAAAATGCAAGAAGAAATTGCACAATTAGAAGTGACCGGCGAGTCAGGCGCAGGGCTAGTGAAAATCACGATTAACGGTGCGCATAACTGCCGTCGTATTGACATCGACCCTTCTTTAATGGAAGACGACAAAGAAATGCTGGAAGACTTAATCGCCGCTGCATTTAATGATGCAGTACGCCGTGCTGAAGAGTTACAAAAAGAAAAAATGGCGTCTGTCACCGCCGGCATGCCATTGCCGCCGGGTTTCAAAATGCCATTCTAAAAAACGTCCGTAAAACTTACCGCACTTTATGACTAAAGTGCGGTTTATTTTTTCAGTCAATTCACCGAGAACCTTATGCAAACCAGTCCCTTGTTAGAAAATTTGATCGAAAGCTTACGTGTATTACCGGGCGTTGGCCCGAAATCCGCACAACGTATGGCGTATCATTTATTGCAACGTAACCGTAGTGGCGGTATGCGTTTGGCTCAAGGACTGACTGAAGCCATGTCAAAAATTGGGCATTGTGAGCATTGCCGTACGTTCACGGAAGAAGAGGTTTGCCATATTTGCAACAATCCTCGCCGTCAAAATTCGGGGTTGCTTTGTGTGGTGGAAATGCCGGCAGATATTCTTGCCATTGAGCAAACCGGGCAATTTTCAGGCCGTTATTTTGTGCTTATGGGGCATTTGTCGCCATTGGACGGCATTGGCCCACGGGAGATCGGCTTGGATTTATTGCAAAAACGTTTACAAACAGAATCCTTCAAGGAAGTGATTTTGGCGACAAATCCCACTGTCGAAGGCGATGCCACGGCGAATTACATTGCAGAATTGTGTTTGCAACAAAACGTCAAAGTCAGCCGCATTGCCCACGGCATTCCGGTGGGCGGTGAATTGGAAATGGTGGATGGCACCACACTGACCCATTCTTTCTTAGGTCGCCGCGAAATCGGCTAATCTTTTCTCTCCTCTGCGTTTTCTTGTTTATGCGACTTTTTATAGCAGAAAAACCGAGTCTTGGACGCGCTATCGCTGATGTTTTGCCGAAACCACATCAACGCGGTGATGGCTTTATTAAATGTGGTGATAACGACTGCGTAACTTGGTGCGTGGGGCATTTGCTGGAACAGGCCGAACCCGATGCCTATGATGCGTGTTTCAAACAATGGCGTTTAGAGGATTTGCCGATTGTGCCGCAAAAGTGGCAGTTAATTCCGAAAAAAGAAACCTATAAACAGCTAAAAACCGTTGAAAAGTTGGTGCAGCAAGCGGACATCCTCGTCAACGCAGGTGACCCGGATCGTGAAGGGCAATTACTGGTGGACGAGGTTTTCAGTTATCTCAATTTACCACCGGAAAAACGCAATGCCATTCAGCGTTGTTTAATCAGCGACTTGAACCCAAGTGCGGTAGAAAAAGCCATCAAAAAATTGCAACCTAATCGTGATTTTATCCCCCTTGCCACCTCCGCTTTAGCACGAGCCCGAGCCGATTGGTTATACGGTATTAACATGACCCGTGCTTATACCATTCGCGGCAGACAGGCAGGTTATAATGGCGTGCTTTCTGTTGGGCGTGTGCAAACGCCCGTACTTGGCCTTATCGTACGCCGTGATTTGGAAATTGAACATTTTCAACCAAAGGATTTCTTTGAAGTGTTGGCTTGGTTGCGTGACCCAAAAGAGGAAGAAACACCGAAGAAAGCTACCGCACTTTTTTCTGCGTTATGGCAGCCAAGCAAAGCCTGTGAAGATTATCAGGACGAGGATGGGCGCGTGTTATCTCATGCGTTGGCGGAAAATGTGGTGAAGCGCATTACTGACCAACCGGCGGAAGTGACGGATTATTCGGATAAACGGGAAAAAGAAACGGCACCGTTGCCCTATTCCTTGTCCGCGTTGCAAATTGATGCTGCCAAGCGGTTCGGGATGTCCGCACAGGAAGTGCTGGATACCTGTCAACGTTTGTATGAAACCCATAAATTGATCACTTACCCACGTTCTGATTGTCGTTATTTGCCAAAAGAACATTTTGCGGATCGCATGGCGGTGATGAATGCTATTTCTACCCATTTAACGCAATTTCAACCTTTGCCGGAAATTATTGATCCTGAACAAAAAAATCGTTGTTGGAATGATAAAAAAGTCGAAGCACATCATGCCATCATTCCGACGGCAAAGAACAGACCGGTGAGTTTGAGTCCGGCGGAACAACATATTTATTTTCTGATTGCCCGACAATACCTCATGCAGTTCTGCCCGGATGCAGAATACCGTAAATGTAAAATTACTTTGAATATTGCCGGTGGGACTTTTGTGGCGCATGCTCGCAATTTGCAAATTGCCGGTTGGAAACAGCTTTGGGGCAAAGAAGACAGCGACGATGAACAGCAAGATACGCTGCTGCCGGTCGTCAAAAAAGGGCAAATGTTGCATTGCGAAAAGGGTGAAATTATCAGTAAAAAAACGCAACCGCCAAAACCTTTTACAGATGCGACCTTGCTTTCTGCAATGACAGGCATTGCTCGTTTCGTGCAAGACAAAGAATTGAAAAAAATTTTGCGTGAAACCGATGGGTTAGGCACGGAAGCGACGCGTGCAGGAATTATTGAGTTATTGTTTAAGCGTGGTTTTCTCTATAAAAAAGGGCGTAATATTCACAGCACAGAGGCGGGACGAATCTTAATTAACGCCTTGCCGGATGTGGCAACGCAGCCTGACATGACGGCACATTGGGAGTCACAGCTTGATGGCATTAGCCGTAAACAGGCGAGTTATCAGCAATTTATGCAAAACCTCATCCAGCTTTTGCCTGAATTATTGCATTACATTAATTTTTCCGCTTTACGCGAGTTAAGCCGGCATAATCAAAGTGTGAAAAAGGCTGCGCCGAGAACAAAGAAAAGTGAATGAGGGTTAAAAGTGCGGTCGTTTTTCAAAATGTTTTTTTACTGATCGAATTTGCACCAAACAGCGTAAAAATACATAAAACAACTTGCGGAGCGTCAAGATATCCGCTAATATCTGCGCCGTTATTTTTCATTAGAATTTGCTAAATCAGAGAAGATAAAATGTACTCAGCTTTGTTAATCATTTATTTGGTCGTTTCCATTGCCCTTATCGCTTTTATCCTGTTACAACAAGGTAAAGGTGCAGATGCCGGTGCATCTTTTGGTGGTGGCGCATCCGGTACTGTTTTTGGTTCTGCCGGTGCAGGTAACTTCCTTTCTAGAACAACAGCTGTTTTAGCGATTATTTTCTTTGTTATTAGTATCGTTATCGGTAACATCAATTCGCACAAAAACAATGCAAAACAAGGCGCATTTGATGATTTATCCGGAACTGCTGAACAAATTCAGCAACAACAGCAAAAAGCACCGGCTGTGTTAGACACAAAAAATAGCGATATTCCTCAACAATAAAATTTATCGAATTAAGCTCTGGTGGTGGAATTGGTAGACACGCTATCTTGAGGGGGTAGTGACCGTAGGTCGTGCGAGTTCAAGTCTCGCTCAGAGCACCAAAAACAGAACCTAGCAGAAATGCTAGGTTTTCTTTTTTCTCCTTTTCTAAAATTTCCTTTCTGAAGTGATTTACCTATAATTGTATTTGCAGTCACTGATTTTAATTGAGTCTGTATTCTTATTTCATCTCAAAATCCTAATAAAGTAATTTATTATGCAGAAGGTATTTTTCATTTTTGTTGTACTTGGTCTGGTGCAGTTTGCCGTTGCGAAATCAAACAATCATGAGGATTTCAGTTGTGATGAGCGGAAGTACTGTAAGGAAATGCGTTCTTGTGCTGAAGCGAAATACCATCTTAATGTTTGTGGAGAGGGGCGTCTTGATCGGGATAATGATGGGATTCCTTGTGAAAATGTTTGTCGTAGATAGTTCATCGATATAAAAAAGCCTTGCTGATTAGCAAGGCTTTCTTTTTGCCGCTTAAGGTTGAGCGGTTGTTTTTCTTAATAAAACATAGCCAACAACAGCGGACACACCTGATCCCAATAAAATCCCTAATCGAGATAGCGTATCAAAGCTGTTATATGCTGTTTCACCGAAAGCAAGACCTGCTAGGAACATCGACATGGTAAAACCGATGCCGCAGAGTATTGCAATAGCAAAAATTTGAGCGAAATTAACACCTTGTGGTAACTGGGCAAGACGTAATTTGACCGATAGGTAGCTGAATAGAAATACGCCTAATGGTTTTCCGACGATTAATCCCAGTGCAATCCCGAGAGTAAGAGGCGAATTAAGGCTGGATAAGCCCACGTTTTCTAAAGGAACTCCCGCGTTGGAAAAAGCAAATAACGGTAGAATTAAATAAGAGCACCAAGGCGCTAGAATATGTTCAAATTGGTATAATGGGCTTGAACCGTTACGACCTTCCATTGGAATGCAAAAACCAATAATGACGCCAGAGAGAGTCGCGTGTACGCCGGATTTTAATACGGATGCCCATAAAATTAAGCCAACGACCATATAGGCGCAGAGTGCGCTGACTTTAAAGCGATTCATAGTGACTAAAATACTGATGGTTACCACAGCGATAATCAGTGCCGGCGTGCTCAGTTCATGTGAGTAGAAGATCGCAATGACGATAATGGCACCAAGGTCATCAATAATGGCAAGTGCCAGTAAAAATACTTTGAGTGGCAAAGGGACGCGCTTACCTAAAAGAGCAACGATGCCAATGGCAAAGGCAATATCTGTGGCCATGGGAATTGCCCAACCGGAATAGATTTCAGGTGTACCTTGGGCAATCATAAAATAGATTAAGGCCGGTACTACCATTCCGCCAATCGCCGCAATAGCAGGGAAAATCGCTTGTTGATAACTTGACAGTGAACCTTCCAACATTTCACGCTTGACTTCCATACCAACCAAAACGAAAAAGACTGCCATAAAGCCGTCGTTGACCCACATTAATAAAGGTTTAGCAATGCTGAAAGCGCCGAATTGGACGCTGACCGGTGTATCGAGGAAACCGAAGTAATGTTGATTAAAAGAGGTGTTGGCAAGCAGGATAGCCATTGAGGCAAAAAGTAATAATAGTATGCCGCTAGCTGCTTCTGATTGGAAAAATGTTTGAATACGCCTAATCAATGTAAATACTCCCCCAAATAGATAAATAATTAAAAAATAAAATATAGATAAGGAGCAAGGAAGTTATCTTAATTTGATGTTTTTTTCAAGAAAATGGCGAATTTATTAATCAAAGAGTATTTAATTAAGGTTTTTTGAATAATTTATTTATTTTGAGTTTTGAAATAAATGGGAGCTAATTGAGTGTTTCTAAGTAGGATTTACCCAATTGTTCCATTTGACGTTGAATCCACAGCTGTCTGCGCTTGGTATAAGCACTCGGGGCATTGGCTTTATAAATGATCGGATTGGGCAGCGTGGCGGCTAAAAGTGCGGCTTCATTTTGCGATAAATTTTTGGCCGGTTTTTTGAAGTAAAAACGGCTGGCAGCCTCTACGCCATAAATGCCTTCGCCAAATTCTGCGATGTTTAAATATACTTCGAGAATACGCTTTTTGGACCACAAGGTTTCTAATATTAAGGTTGCCGGCACTTCGATTGCTTTGCGTAACCAACTTTGTCCATGCCATAAATAGAGATTTTTGGCCGTTTGTTGAGAAATGGTGGAAGCACCACGGATTCGATTGCTTTTTTGATTATGCAGAAAAGCCCGTTTAATTGCGGTGAAATCAAAGCCGTAGTGTTCCGGAAAATTCTGATCTTCAGCCGCAATCACTGCCAGTTGCATTTGCCAAGAAATATCCTCTAAGCTCACCCAATCGTAGCGTGTTTGATAAGTAAAATCACCAGACAAAATATGAGATACTTTTTGTTCCAGCATATAACTGGAATAAGGAATGGGAATAAAACGAAAGGCAAAGGTGACTACTAAAGTAGCAAGTAAAAAACGATATAAAAAACGTACCGCACTTTGAGTGGGAAATTTCATGAAAAGCGGTAATCTGCGCAAGGATAGATTGCGCAGATTGGCTAGCTTGAATGGAAATTTAATGGTTTTTTTCTTGCGCATTGAGTTGCGTTTTTATCCAATCAATAAAAACAGGATCCATGGTTTTTAACATATTAGATCCCCGAGTGATGGTTGCCGCACTGGTGTTCAGATTTTGTTGAATTTCACGCTGAGGCAGCTCTTTATTAAGTAATTGGGCGATAATTTGCAGGCGAAGTCCTAACGCATCTCGCTCATCGGGAGTAAGCAATAAGGTTAATACATCCTGAGCCTTGCCTTGTTCAAAGGCGGTTTGCAACATATTGAGGAAGGCATTCCATTGTTCTAAATCACGACTAATGTACATATCAACAATCCTATACTATTAAACTAGTCCGGCTAGTATAGCCGATCAAATTCCTCATTGCTAAAGGTTTGTGGATCTTCTTTTTCTTGCAATATTTGATAGTAAAAATCGTAAGTCAGCACATTTTGAACATAACCACGAGTTTCATAGAACGGAATGGAGGCCACAAATTCATCCATTTCCAACTTACCATTGGCACGCGCTAACCATTTTTCCACGCGATGAGCACCCGCATTATAAGCTGAGGCGATCAGAATGCGGTTATTCGGGTATTTGGCGTTTAGCTCCGCTAAATGTGCCGTGCCTAACAAAATATTATTGAGCGGCTTAAATAAATCCGCTTCGCCTGCGTAAGGTAATTTGGCGTTGTCTGCCGTGGCTTTTGCCGTGCTCGGCAGAAGTTGCATTAAGCCCCGTGCATTGGCGGAAGATTGTGCTTGTGGGTTCCACGCGCTTTCCTGACGAGAAATCGCCATGGCAAAGCTTTTACTGACATTGGTATGTAGTGCGGCTTGCGGTTTGGTTTTGTTTAATGCCGGGCGGCTTTTGAGAGCAATATCATAATAATCGCTATAAGCAATTGGTAAGCGCAACTGAATGTAATCAAACGCTTTAGCAATGATGGAGCCATCCACACCTAAATCAAACCAGTTTTGTTGGTTGGCATATTGACTAAGCGCCATTTGTTTCTCTTTTTTGGCATCACCGGATAGATTTTCCAACAAGAAACGCCAACGCTGTTTAGCCGGGCCAAATCTTTCGAGTTGACGTAGTTCGGCAATTTCTTCCAATGCCGGTTTTACTTTTTTGAATTCATCAGCCCAATAAGGATCGGAGATACTCGGGGCAATAAGTAATTCAGGTTGACCGAAATCATAACCGTTGCCACGGGTTTTCGGATGTAATTTGGCGGCTGCCAACATTGGATAAAAACCGCGTTCCTCAGAAAGTGCGGTCAATATTTCTTTTGTTTTTTTGCTATCGTGTTTTGCTATTGTTTTCGCCTGCCAATAACGCCATTCCTGTTTTTGCTGACCTTCTGCTGAAAGAGCGTTGAGCCATGGGGTTAAATCGGTCTTTTGCCAAATGGCCATACGCAAACGGCGTTCGGTAAGGTTATCTGCTTTTAATTTAAGAATTTCCGCATCCCGCCATTGTTGGAAATTCGGGCTTTCATTGTCAAAAAAACGACCAAGAAAAGCAATTTCCCACTCACGAATTTGCGCATCTGTTAATTGCCAAGTTTTTGCCCATTGTTGATAGGGAGCAAAGTTAGGCTCTTTCATTGTTTCCGATAGAGTGCGTAAATAACGCGGAAAGGTCTGCACCACTGCAAATTTTGTGACGATTTTGTTATTTTCTTCAATGAGCGGTAGTCTATCGGCCAATTCAGGCAGGGTTGCCGGATTTTTTAATAGGGATTCAAAGCGTTTTAAATTCGCCAAAACCATTTCGTCTTCTTTCGCACTATCAATTTTATTTAATTCTGATGATAGCAACGCCATCCCGTTCGCATCATTTTGGGCAAAGAGTTCCTCGGCTTTTTGGTGGATTTTATCTTGTGTCCGGTTGCCATCGGAATACCATTTTGCCCAGAGTTGCGCGTCATTAGGGAGGTTGCTGTTGGCTAACCAAAGTTGTTCATAGCGGGAAATAATGTTTGAGTCGCTGTTGGAGTTTTGTTTTTTATTTGTTTTGTTTTTTGTGCGTTCAAGCTGAAGTTCGGCATTTAATACGGCTATTTGCATCTCCAAGGAACTTGGCTTAACGCGTTGCGCATAATGGACTAATCCTTCCGTATCATCAGTATTTATTAATAGTGTGAAAATGCCTTGTTCCCATCGATTACGTAAAAAATGCGTAGGGTTTTGCGCGATAACTTGTTCAATTTCGTGTTTTAATGCCTTTACCTCTTCAGATGGCGTATCTTTACTAATGCTTTTAATGCGGGCATCAATGTAGGTGGTTGTAGCATCCATTTTCAATGGATAGTCTTTTAAAGACTCAATGAGGTTAAGATATAACTCAGCATTATCAGAAACGTTGTTATTTTTCACCGCACTTTTAAGCAGACTTTCCAATTGAAGAAACGTTGAACGCTGCTTAATCAAAAGCAATTCTGACTCGTGTTGCTGTTGTGCCCACTTTGCTTGTTCTTGCGCTAAATGGATTTCGTGGGGTACGGCGCTTTCAGTTTTTGCTGCCAAGGCAGAGAAAGAAAGTGCGGTTAAAATTAACAGAGAAATTGAGGTTCGTTGCAAATATCGCATGGCTATTTTCCATTAGTCATAAATCAAAGGCGGATACTTAGATCCGCCTTTGTTATCATTAGTTCAACATGTTTCCGTGATGACCGCTTGAAAATTAAAATACTTTTTTAAACGGCTTAATAATGACATCGCCATACACGCCGGCTTCTACATAAGGATCTTGAATTGCCCATTCTTTTGCTGCTTGCAAGTTATCAAACTTGGCAATGACGGTCGAACCGGTAAAACCGGCCTCACCCGGATTTTCATCATCAATAGCTGGGTTTGGGCCTGCGGTTAATAAACGATCTTCCGCTTGGAGTTGTTTCAAACGAGCAAGGTGCTGCTCACGCACGGCCAAGCGTTGAGCCAACGTGTTTGGTTTGTCTTGAGCAAAAATAACGTAGTACATTTTGAGTCCTCTTGTTAGTTTATGGCGTTTTAATGTGTGCCAAAGCGGCATCTAATTCGTGATTATTTTCGCGTGGAATGGCGCGAGGTTTGCCTTGTGGATCAACGGCAACAAACGTAAATTGCGCTTCTGTCACGCAATAGCGTTCACCGATAGGTTCGCTGGCAACTTTTTTAACCCACACTTCCACTTTGATTTTAATTGAGCTACGTCCAACGTGTAAACATTGTCCATAGCAACAAACTACATCTCCAACAGAAACCGGTTGAATGAAATTCATGCTTTCGACGGCAACAGTCACAACGCGTCCGTGAGCGATTTCTTTTGCTAAGATTGCGCCACCAATGTCCATTTGAGACATAATCCAACCACCAAAAATGTCACCGTTAGCGTTGGTATTAGAAGGCATCGCTAACGTTCTGAGCAGAAGGGTTCCGTGAGATTGTTGTCCGGTTTTGCTATCAATTAATTGAGGTGACATTGATTATTCCTTGTTTTTTTCTTGTTGTGTTTGAGGTAAATAGCGATAAATATAAATCCCGGTAATGAGAGTGGCGGCAAAGGTCATGCCGATGATGCCGAAGGATTTAAAATCGACCCAAATATCATCGGATAAATATTGGCTGATATAAATGTTGATTAACATACATAAAATAAAAAAGCCGCTCCAACCTAGATTCAAGTTTTTCCAAACATGTTCCGGCAATTGGATTTCTTTTCCAAGGAGTTGTTTAATTAACAGTTTTTTGAAACCAAATTGAGCAATAAGCAAAACCAATGCAAAGAGCGCATAAATAATCGTCACTTTCCATTTTAAAAACTCAAGATCGTTAAAATAGGCGGTTAACGAGCCAAAGAAAATGACTGCACCTGCAACAACTTTTTGTTGCGTTTCAATTTTGCCGTATTTCACTTTTAAAATAATAAATTGAACGATAGTCGCGATCACTAAGGTGATTGCGGCTTCACGAATACCAACTAATTTATAAACGGCAAAAAAGAGAATTAAGGGAATAAATTCAAGTAATTGTTTCATATTGATGTTATGCCTTTGCAATGAATAACGTATAAAAACGGTAAGTGACAATCAATGCAAACACGTTGATTAATGCCGCAATGATACCGGTAATGACAGCCATGATGGCATTGCTTGACAAGCTGATTAGAAAACTTTCAGCCAAAGGCACAATAACATAAATCAGTAAACAGAAGATAAATAACACAGTCGCTCGACCCATCGCGGCGCGCCATGTGATTTTTGCGGAGGCACTGATGCCGGCATCAGTTAATAAATAATGCACCGGTGCCAAACAAAGACGAACATACAAGCCGATACCGATAATAATCGCAAATAACGAAATAATGGAAGGCTGTACTTTTTGTTGGATGGCGATCATCGCTTCTGTGAGTCCCACAAGAATTGGGATAAAAATCAAGAGGCTCAGTAACATAGCGCCCCAAATACGTTTCAGTGTCGAGGAAAAACTCTGCAAAACGGTACTGAATTGTCGCAAGCTAATTTGATGAATGGTGACTAAACACCATGCACTGATAAAAATATAAATAAACTGTTTAAGAAAAAAGAAAGTCACCAAATTGATGCCTTGTTCTTCCGAGATCGCAGAAGAAATTTGGTTGTTTGACAGAGAAACAAGGATTTCATTTGGCAACATCGCTGATTGCAATAACACCATGATGATGTCAGCAAAAAAGTAGAGGGCGCACAAGACGATGATGTTTCGCTTTTCATTTTGCATGAAATGAAAGCTATCTTTAATAATTTGGGTAAAGTTTATCGGCATTTCATTTACTT
Organism: Aggregatibacter sp. Marseille-P9115; assembly: GCF_920939465.1. GTDB lineage: Bacteria > Pseudomonadota > Gammaproteobacteria > Enterobacterales > Pasteurellaceae > Aggregatibacter > Aggregatibacter segnis_B. Next base: position 544,584 of record NZ_OV100759.1, on the reverse strand, counting down.
AATTAAGAGTGAAAGAAAAGAGCCTAATTATACTGACCTTTCAGGATAAAAACATAAAAAAACGGAAATTTGTATTAAAACAATTTTATTGTTTTTTCCATATAAAAATTGGGCGTTATTTGTCCAATTTTTTGTCTTCGTTACCTATGCTGCAGCATCTAGCATTTCTTGTGCATTGGCTAATACGGCATCCGTAATTTTGCTTCCGCCTAATAATTTGGCTAATGCCTTGACGCGTTGCTGAGGGGTAAGTGCGGTCATTTTTGTTTCCGTTTTTTGATCGACGGTCGATTTTTCAACGGAGAAATGATGTATTCCATGGCAGGCGACTTGCGGCAAGTGGGTAACACAAATGACTTGGCATTTTTCGCTGAGTTTTCTTAATAATTTGCCGACCACATTTGCTGTGGCACCACTGATACCGACATCAATTTCATCAAAAATTAATGTTGGGATGGCGGTTTGGTTAGATGCTTGCACCTGAACGGCTAAGGCAATGCGAGAAAGTTCACCGCCGGAAGCAATTTTGGCGAGCGGTTGAGCGCTTTGACCTAAGTTACTTTGTAGGGTAAAAATCGCATTATCTGCGCCATTTGCACTTATCTTGTCATAGTCACTATGCAATTCAATAAAGAATTCTGCGTGTTCCATCGCTAATTGTTTGATGGATTTAGTCACTTGCTGTGCCAGCTTTTGTGCGCCTAATTGACGGCTTTGATGAAGTGCGGTCGCTGTAGCAAGCATTTTTTCGTGAGCCGCTTGTTCTTGTTGAATGAGCATTTCTTCACTGCCGGAAAAATCTTCCAATTCATTCAATTCCGCTTTGAGACGACGGTGTAATACCACTAAATCTTGTGGTTTTACATTGTGCTTGCGCGCTAATTGCACGGTTTGTCCTAGGCGTTGTTCAATGTCTGCCAATAACGTTGGATCTTGCTCAATATTGCTGCTTAACGACTGAATTTCATTGGTGGCTTCTTGCACTTGAATCAATGCTTCATTTAATAGAATTTGCACATCGGTATAACGATTATCCAGCTCGCAGAGTTCACTTAAGTGTTGCATAGCACGATAAAGTAGCGAATCTGCGCTGACCGTTTCATTTTCACTTAATAATTGCAAAACTGATTGGGAAAGCTGCGTTAATTCTTCACTATTGGAGAGACGAAGATGATCCGCTTCTAATTCCTCGTATTCATTTTCTTTTAAATTAAACTCATCCAGTTCACTTACTTGATACTGTAAAAGCTGTTTTCTCGCTTCGTTTTCCGCGCATTTTTGTTGGAAGGTTTTGACTTGATATTGCAAATTGCGCCATGTTTGATAATCAAGGCTCATTTGTTGTAAAAGTGCGGTGTGTTGACAGAAATTATCGACTAACTGTAGTTGGTAGTCGTTTTTCAGTAAACGTTGTGATGCGTGTTGTCCATTAATTTGAATGAGACGTTGGCCAATCTCTTTTAATTGGGCGGCCGACACCGGAATGCCATTAATGAAGGCTTTAGAGCGTCCGTCATGATTAATAATGCGGCGTAAAATGCAGTCTTCAGGATTGTCAGGATCCTGCAATTCGTTTTCTTGTAGAAATTGGAAAGCCGGGTTGTTACTGTTTAGATGAAACGTCGCGCAAATATCAGCGCGTTCTTGACCTTCCCGTAACATGGAGGCTTCTGTTCGTTGTCCGAGACAAACACCTAGTGCATCAATGGCAATCGATTTTCCCGCGCCGGTTTCCCCGGTGATGACGGACATTCCTTGCAATAATTCAATATTTAACTGACGAACGATAGCAAAATTATTAATGGTGAGTTGGGTCAACATAAGCAAATCCTCTTTACTGTACGTTTGTCAGTATATTACTGTTTTAATATACAGTAAAGAGGGTTTGTTAATCTTTAAGAAAAGTTACGTAACCAACCTAATTTGGAACTTAATACTTTGTAATAATTGTAGCTTTTGAGGTGCAGTAAACGGAGAGGATAGTCACATTTTTGAATGTGGATAATATCATCAGGTCCGAATTGGAGGGCAACTTGACTGTCGCAACCTAACTCTAATTGAGAGGTGTTGTATTCTGCAAATCGAATAGAAATTTTGCTGTTCCCATCCACTACGAGAGGGCGTGAAGACAGGGTGTGCGGAAACATTGGCACCAGTGCAATGGCGTTGAGTTGTGGAGTTAAAATCGGGCCACCGGCGGAAAGAGAATAAGCGGTTGAACCGGTAGGCGTTGAAATGATTAAACCATCGGAACGTTGTGAAAACGCAAATTGGTCATTAATATGCACATGAAAATCAATCATATGCGCAATTTTTGCCGGGTGAATCACCGCCTCGTTGACGGCAATACTGCTGGCAATGATTTCATTGTCGCGTTCCACACAGGCTTTTAAGAGGAAGCGTTCTTCTACAAAAAACTCGCCGTTTTCCAAGCAGGCTTGTAATTGGGAATAGGCGTTTTTTGGGTCGATGTCCGTTAAAAAACCTAAATTGCCACGGTTGATGCCAATAAGCGGAATATGATATTCGGCTAAAATGCGGGCACGACCCAACATATTGCCATCTCCGCCAATCACAATGGCAAGCTGGGCGGATTGGCCGATTTCTTCTAAGCTGGCTAAATGTTTTGGCGGAAGCTCAATTTTTTTACCGATGTCTTGCTCAACCAACACGTGATAACCGCGTTCAATTAACCAAAAAAACAGGTTTTTATGCATTTGTAGGTTGATATCATTTCTCGGTTTACCGACCAATGCAATGGTTTGAAATGAGGTATGCAACGTTTGCGGTTTTGCCGAATTTAACGTGTTCATATTGTTTTTACACTAACTTGAATTCAATGAATTGGGCACTATATTACAACAGAAAGCCTTTTACTCAAGTGGTAAATGCGGCATTTTTTGTTATAATCGCCCAACTTTTATTAATCGGAGAATGACAATGGCAGACGAGCAAAAACAAGAACAAAACGAAGAATTAGAACAAGATCTTCAATCGCAAGAAGTCGATGTTGAAGAGCAAAAACAAGTGGAAGATCCTTTGGAAGAAGCCATCGCCCGCGTACAAGAATTAGAAGCACAATTAGCGGAAACTGCAAAAAATGAACAAGATTTATTGTTGCGTACTCGTGCTGAAATCGACAATATTCGTCGTCGTACAGAACAAGATGTTGAAAAAGCGCATAAATTTGCGTTAGAAAAATTTGCCAAAGACATTTTAAACACAATTGATAACTTAGAACGCGCTTTAGCCACGCCGGCAAACATGGAAGACGAATCCATTAAAGCTTTATTTAACGGCGTAGAGTTAACCTTAAAAGAGCTATTGGCAACGGTTGCCCGTTTTGGCGTTGAGCCTGTAGGCGTTGTCGGTGAGGTTTTCAATCCGGATCTACACCAAGCTATTTCTATGCAACCGATGGAAGGCTTTGAAACTAACCAAATCACCACCGTATTGCAAAAAGGCTACTTGCTTAACGGTCGCGTGATTCGCCCGGCAATGGTGATGGTGGCGGCGTAAGTTAATTACAGATAAAAGAGCGGTCAGTTTTTAAAACGTTTTGAAATCCGACCGCACTTTAGAAGAAAGAAAAAGGAGAAGTTTGAAACTTCTCCTTTTTTTGTTGGGTTAGAAGGTGAGTTCTGCATTTAAGCGGAAGTTTCTGCCAGGAGCGTAGAAGCGCTTGATTCCGGCTCCGGTATTTTGATCGATCAAGTTAAGTGTTCCGATTGCGCGAATAGAACGTGCAGAATCCCAAGTGATGTATTTGCGGTCAGTGATGTTATATACACCCGCTGTTAAGGTGAGATTCTTAATTGGTCTAGCGTAAACGATGGCATCTAAAATAGTGTAGTGTCCACTTCGCCAAGCTAATGTACTGTCAGTAACCCGTTTACCTTGAACAAGTCTATTTGGGTCTTCACTTTGTGTTTTCCAATACATATTGTAGGTATCGCTGCGTTTTTTCGGTGCAACATCCGTGATAAATAAATCGATCCCATATTTATCACCTTCAGTAGAGTAGCCGAGATTATATACAGATGTGGTTGGCTGAATGGCATTCATTGGGATATTGCCGTTAACTTTACCTTTTTGGTGTGTCAACTTATAGCCTATTCTAAATCCTTGTAAAATTGGTGTTAGATCGCCTAGTTCAACATGTGAATTTACTTCAACACCGGTTACTTTTGCGCCGTCGCGGTTCTGGTTTTGATAGAACGGATAAGTTAATGCGCTGCCTTGCTCAATGGCTCTTTCTCCCATAAAGACTAAATCAATAAAGTGATCATAATCGGTTCTAAATGCACTGAGCGTGAAATAACTACGATCTTTATAAAATGTAAGCGCGACTTCCTTAGTTTTAGCAATTTCTGCTTTCAACTTGGTGTTTGGGGTAATTGAAAAGCTTGGGTGCTTAAAGGTCATATACACTTCATCTGAGGTTGGCGCCCGGAACCCGTTGGAATACTTGAATTGTACCCGCATCCAATCACGTGGATCTAAGTTGAGTCCAATGTTATAAGAATGGTGTTTATAGGATGTCGTACGCAAGAGTTGCTCTAGATTTTGAGCAAAATTTTTGTTCATACAGTCTGTGTTATAACCGCAGTTTGCACCAGGGCCGTAAGGAACCGCACCGTCAGGGAAAGGAACAAAAATCCCAGCAATAAGACCTTTCGGTACAGGAATATTTGGATTATAGCTTGGAAGATGTTTGATCTGGTCATAGCGATAATTTAAATCAAGCCCTACCCAATCAGTAAATTTAATATTATCACCTAAATAGAACGCATGGTTTTTTGTGGTGACCGGGATTAAGTAACTAGATAAGTTTCCTGTTTTGGCTCGGTAATTACCTGTGCATGAACCGGAAGGCCATTTATCGGGCGCAGGTTTGCGTTCAACCGGATAAGTATTATCAATTGCTTCATTACAGAAGAAATTATCTGCCCACCATTGAACGTTTCCGCCTTGATAGCCGTCTTTGTTAACCATGCTTTTTTCGGTTTTTGAATATAACCCGCCATATTTCAAGCTATGACTAGTTTTTCCAAGATCAAATTCTTTATCAAAATCAAAATTAATTTGGTTGGTATCCGTATTTAAATCACGATCGTTATAGTCATTACGGCTATAGCCGGCAGAGTTTGGGAATAAATAAGACAGTTCTTCCTCTTGTAATCCTCCCCAAGAATTTGGGATAGATTTTAATGGAATATAGCCATATTTTTTTCCATTGGGTAATGTTTTGGTTTCGATTTGACGATCTTCAAAATGGTATTTACTTTCGTACTTCTCATTGTTTTTAACAAATACTCTGTATTTTTTAGAGCAATCTAATTTTTCACAGTCAATTAATGTGGATTCCACAGGTAGCTCTTTGTAATCAAACCCGGAGAGTTTTTCACCTTTGGCGTTTCGGTATTCGGTTTCTGTGCCCCAACCGCTTTCGCTTTCAATACCTTTTCCTGTGATTTCTCCGCCTGTCTTATCAACAACTTTGTAAACACCATTGCTATCGTCTAAATGCAATCCTTGTTTATTTGCGACTTGAATACATTTTGAGGTATAACAATACTCATCTGTTCTGGCATTATTCGTAATTTTTTGCGAGGAATAGGAAACTTTAAAATGATCCCAAAGTGGGGTTTGGGTAAAGTTTTCATAGGTAAATTGGGTATTTTTACGTTGGGATTTATCGTTAGTTAAACGTTCTCCATAGCGTTCAGTATCTGTTCTGGAGTGTGCTCTTAAGCTATAAGACAGATCGGCGCCTTTGGATTTTAATTTGGAATCATCTAATGCCACACTGAAGCGATGTTCATCGTTTGGTTGAAAGCCAATTTTGATCAAATTGCTATTACGGGTAATACGATAGGGATCAGCTTTTTCACGAGTACGCCCAACCGCCGCATGATCGGCTTCCTCATTTGGATAAATATCGTAATAATAGTTTTCTATTTCATGACCTTTTCGTTCGGTATTAATAAAAAGCACGTCAAACCATTTATATTTTCCGGCGAGTGTGACGGAAGTTAGGTTTTGATTATTCATGGTTTGATAACCGCGTTTAATACCAATGTGATAATTTTTATTCAGCAAAAAATCACGCGCATCTTTTGTTTCAAAGGCTACAGAACCACCTAACGCCCCGCTACCAGATTTCATGGAATCAGCACCTTTAGTGATGGTTGCCATTTTAACGTTTTCTATTTCAACATCATTTCTGGTGTTATTAAAGTTACCATAACCTTCAAAGAGTTCTTTAAATCCTTGAGAGCTTAATGTTTCAGCTTGGCGAAGGCCATCAACCATAATGCCCACACGGTTTTCATCAACACCTCGTACGGCATAGCCACTTGATCCGGTTCTTCCTGTTTCAACAACAGTAATGCCTGTTTCGTAACGAACTAAATCTCGGCTATCCGCAGCTTGTCGTTTACTTAGTTTATGAGAAGTAATTTGTGTTTCACCCACTTTTTTCTCTTGTACATTGGGCTCGGAAGCATTGCCTGAAACGACAATTTCATTGAGCTGATCTTGGGTCGTACTGTTTTCAGCATAGGCAGTAGACATAGTGAGAGTAGCGAGAATGGAATAGGTGAGATAGTTTGGTTTAAATTTATGCATAAATTTATGGCTCCTGGTAAATAAAAATATAATTTATACAAATAAAAATAATTCCTATTATTATATTAAAAAAGAGATGAACGTAAAATAGGTGTATGAGAATTTTGTGATTTATTTGATGTATATCACCAAATTTTTTCTGTTTGTAACCTTATGTAAAATAGGTCGCTAAGAAAGAATTTAGCTCATAGGAAACATGGATAAAATTTGTGATAAAAAGCGACCGCACTTTAGAAGAAAGAAAAAGGAGAAGTTTGAAACTTCTCCTTTTTTGTTGGTTAGAATTCTAATTGCATAGAGAGTCGATAGTTTCTACCCGGTGCATAGAAGCGGTTAATACCTAATCCAGTATTTTGATTGATCATATTACTTGTTCCAAACGGACGTATTGATCTCGCCGAATCCCAAGTGATGTATTTACGGTTGGTTAGGTTATAGACACCAGCTCTTAATGTGAGATTTTTAATTGGTTTAATATAGCCCAATAAATCAAGGGTTGTATAAGAATCACTTCTCCATTTAAGCGTTGTTTCTTTCTTACCTTCTTCTTTGTGATACATATTATAAGTATCTTCCGCATTTTTGGCAGATACGTGAGAAACATATAAATCTAATCCAAATTTTTCATCAGGATGAGCATAACTAATTCCATAGACTGCTGTTTTCGGTTGAATTGGATTCATTGGAATATTGCCATCCATTCTTCCTTTTTGCTGACTATATTTATAACTTAGGCTAAATCCATTGAGGAATTTAGCAAGATAGCTTAATTCCAGATGAGATGAGATTTCAAAACCGGTTACTTTCGCATTTGGGCGATTTATATTTTGATAAACGCTAAATGGCAATAATTTAGAATGCCCTTTAAAGTTGTAATTTCCTTTATAGGATAAATCAATAAAGTTATGGTATCTGGTATCAAAAACAGACCCTGTGATATACCCCATGTCATTATGGAAAGTTAAAGAGAGTTCTTTTGTTTTTGCTGTTTCCGGTTGAAGATTTTTATTCGGTAAAATAGAAAAATCCGGATGTTTAAAGGTGAAATAAATTTCATCACTTGTCGGTGCACGGAATGCCTTACTGTATTTAACTTGTAGGCGTAACCAGTCTAACGGATCAATTGTTGTGCCAAAGGAATAAGAACTTGCTGAGAATTTTTTAGGTTGCGCAATTTCTTTAATATTGGCAAGTGCGTTGGCTTCTTTCTTAGCTAATTCCGTCATATCCGTATCGGCGCGATCAGGATCAAACTTAGGCTCTGTGATATAGAGGTTTGTTACCATATCGTCAGGGATCTTCGGTGTGACACCCGGAATGTATTCAGGTTGGTATTTTACACGGTCATAACGATAGCCCATATTAAAGGCAAAATGATCATTCACACGGAAGTCATCAATAAAATACAATGCGCCGCTTTTTGTTTTAACCGGAATTAAGAAAGAAAATACATTTTGTTTGTTACAGAGAGTATGTGATCTGTCCGGATTTAATTCTGTCGGACTTAAGAATGTATCACAGTTTGCAGGATATTCTGCCCACCATTTCAGGTTACGCGGGCTGACCCCTGACGTATTTACCATGGATTTTTCAATCTCTGCCCACAATGCCCCATAGGATAGCTCGTGTTGAGTATTACCTAATTCGATATGTTTGGTCAGATCGAGATTAACTTGTTTGGTTTTGCTGATAAGATCGCGTTGTGACCATAAATTGTCTTGATAGCCTTTTTTATTTGGCATGAAAAATATAGGTCCGCTCAATTGGCTATTACTCATGATAGCTGTTTTGGCATATTTTTTGCCATCTTTTTCGAACACTTCAATAGGAATATCGACTGGTGTTCCGTCTTTTTGAAAGCCGGTAATACTTGGTTTATTACAATTAAATGCTTCACAGCTAAAGATGTGAGAAACATTGGTTGGTACCGTTTGTTCACTATCGATAACTTTACTGCCGTCTGCTAATAAATCATATTTACGTCCGTCAATTTCGAAGGATTTTTCTTTTTTGGAAATAGTGATTTCATAAGTACAAACATTGCTAGGATCGTCGTCATCTTCTAAGCAAGATGGGTAAATTTTTACATTTGGATATTTTTTTTTGAGAACATCCCAATCCACTTTTTGGTATCGCCATTTTCCTTGTTTAGTTAAAGGAAGTTTTTCTTGAATAGTTTCTTTATTGTCAAGGTTTTTATAAACAACAGGCTTACCATCTTTGCCTACAAGTTTGTTTTCGTCGTTATATTTCATTCCTAGTGGGTTACCGGCCAAGGGACATTTGTCATTCCCATCACAATAGTCATCGGTTCTCGCACGAGTGGTGATTTTTTGTTGGGAGTAGGTAATTTTTAATGTGTCCCAAAGCGGTGTTGAGGAAAAGTTTTCATACGTAAAGGCAATATTTTTACGTTCGACTTTATCGTCTGTATGACGTAACTCGACTTCATCATAACTTTGATACTGCGTATTCGCTTTCAACGTGTAAGAGAAGTCATGGCCTTTAGAGGTTTGTTTATATAAATCGGCCATTACCGAGAAACGATGATTGTCCGTCGGTTGGAAAGCGAATTTCATTAATGTACTGTCTAGCATACGACGATAAGGGTCTGCTTTTTCTCTTTCTTTACCTTGAATATTGTCTTTAAAATCTTTGTAGCCAAAATTTTCGAGTTCATTTCCTTTACGCGATGTAGCCACAACAATGGCATCAAACCATTTATAGCGTCCTGCCAATGTTAATGTGTTTAGATTTTGATTATCCGCTGTGTTGTAACCGCGCTTGTAAGAGGCATAGTAATTTTTCTCGATTAAATAATCGCGTGCGTCTTTGGTTTCAAAATTTACTGAGCCGCCGAGTGCACCGCTACCAGATTTCAATGAATCCGCACCTTTACGAATCGTTGCTTGTTTAAGTGTTTCTATTTCTGCACTATTACGTGTGTTATTAAAATTGCCATAGCCTTCAAACAGTTCTTTGAAGCCCTGTGATGAAATTGTTTGTGCTTGGGCTAATCCATCAATTTGAATAGCAACCCGGTTTTCTTCTACACCACGAACGGCAAAGCCACTGTTCCCAAATCGACCAGCTTCAACAACGGTGATACCCGTGTCATAACGCACAAGATCTTTTACATCTTGTGCTTGTTCTTTTTCTAATTTTTTTGCCGTTTTAACGGTTTCTGCAATTTTAGGTGGGGTTTTATCTGCGGTATTTCCGTTACCATTTGAATCGCCCGAAACCACGATTTCATTTAATTGTTCTGTCGGTTGATTGCTTGTTTCTGCAGAAGTAATAGAAGACACACTTAATGCAGTGAGAATAGAAAGGGAAAGATAGCTTGGTTTAAATTTACGCATAAATTTATGGCTCCAGGTAAATTAAAAATAGGATTTAAGTAAATAGTAATAATTTGCGTTATTATATTCTGGCATTTATTTTGCGCAAAGTATCAAAAACAAATTGTTTTTAATTTTTTTGATATACATCACATTTCATTTTTCGGATTGATGAAAAAAAGACCTATTTTTTTCAAATAGGTCTTGGGAGGTGGGCTTAAAGATCTGCGACAGAAGTGCCTTTCAACAATTTTCTTATCCAACTTCGGTTTGCAGATAGGTGATGAATAAGGTCTTCGCTGAGCGGAAGTGGTTCGTTGTAGATTAACGAAGCTAGTGTTTCGCCCAGTATCGGGGCGGAGGTTAAGCCACGTGAGCCGAGTGCGCCGATGAGATATAGATTTGGAAACACAGCGGCGGAGGGAATTAGTTGTTTGCGACGGCGTAAGTTGAACAGATTTTTATAATCCACGCATTGCTGTTCAAAATTCGGCACATTGCCGACCATTGGAATTCGATCCCGCACGGCGCAACGCACGCCGATTCGCGCCAGATTGGCAGAAGTATCCACCTCTTTCACCCAAGGCATACCCTCTAGGTTCTTTTGGATTTTTTCCTGATTTTCCCGCTGTTCCTGCTCGCTAAAAGTGCGGTCAGCGCAATCACGCACATGGCTAGCGCCAATGCAATGGCTGGTTTTAGCCTGATCGGCAGGTGTGAGGTAGCCGTCGTAACAGAGCACGGATTTCAGTTTCAGCAGATGTTCTGACGTGGGAATCTGGCTGACTTGCCCGCGCACGGCATAAAGCGGTAGTGACTGTGTTTGCGGAAATTCATGTAGTTGATGCCCGTTGGCGAGAACGACAATTTTATGATGGAACCTGTCGTTTTCAGCATTTGCCACCAACCAGCCGTTTTTTTGAGGGGAAAGTGCGGTCACTTTTTGCGATGTTTTTATAACGAGCCCGCGCAATTGCAAATAGGTGAACAGATTCTGCACAAATTGTTGTGGCGCAAGCCATCCGCCTTGTGGAATAAATCCACCACCACAAGGCAACGGGAGGCCGATTTTATCGCTTAATTCTGTTTGGCTTAGGCTTTGATAAAGGCTTTCAGGCAACTGAAGTTGCGAAACTTTCTGTAATTTGACCGCACTTTTTTCGTTATATCCGCACAGTGCCACACCACAAAATTCATGTTCAAATTCAATGAGGTTTTCGGCGTTACGTAATTGTTGTAAGCCGTAAGCGAAAGCGTGTATGTAAAAGCGAATGTTGCGTTCGTCATCATCGCTCAGTTGCGGATAAAACGCACCTTGTTTGTTACCGGAGGCGTTCATCGCCGGCTGTGGCTCTTCACAATAAAGGGTGACTTTGGCGCCACGTTGCATTAAGGCAAATGCGGTAAATAAGGAGGCGATGCCGCCCCCTACAATGGCAACATCTGCCACACCTGCAAACTGGGCGGGTTGTGGTAAATACCATGGGATGAAAAGTGCGGTTGGTTTTTCAAGTGTTTTTTCACCAGCCAAGCATTCACGTTTTTTACCGTAACCTTTGCGCTTTTGCACGCTGAAACCGACATTTTCCAAGCCTTTGCGCACCGCGCTTGCGGCAGTGAAAGTGGCAAATGTGCCTTGCGGTTTGGTGTAACGGTACATTTGCGTATAAAGCGCGTCATTCCACATATCGGGATTTTTACTTGGGGCAAATCCATCTAAAAACCACGCATCGATTTTGTCACGCATATAGTCGCCGAGCTGTGGCAAATTGTCGTGAATATCACCAAACCACAGATCAAGGGTGGTTTCCTCAAAATGAAAACGATAGCAACCTTCAATCGGGTCTAGCCAATGTGCCTGTAATTGTGCCGTGAGGGCGCTAAATTGCGGGTAATGTTGATGGGCAAGCGTTAATGCTTCCCGTGTTAATGGATACTTTTCGAAGGAAATAAAAAACAGGCGTTGTAGCGTTGCTTGTGGAAATTGTTGGCGGAACTCACGAAACAGCGTGGTGACGGCGAAAAAATTCAATCCGGTACCAAAACCGGTTTCTGCAATGACGAAGTGCTTTTGTTGATGTTGCTGCCAGCGTTGCCACAGTTGATTGCCTTGTTGAAAAACGTGGCGGCTTTCTTCCAAACCGTCTTGGTTAGAAAAATAAACATCGTCAAATTGATTGGAAACAGGCGTGTTTTCTTGGTTAAAACAGATGTCCGCATGGCTAATAACGCGCATTGATTTCATTCCTTAGCTAATTTTGTTTGGGCTATATCATACGCTGATTTGGCCTAACTGGTCGAACGTTATAATTAATGCTTGCAATATTTTGGTTTCATAGTAAATTGCGCTCAGCTAACAAATGTAAGTCGAAATGATTTTCCCAACTCATAAGGAAGAACGAATGAAAAGAGCAGTAATCACCGGATTTGGTATTATTTCCAGTATTGGTAACAACAAAGAAGAAGTATTGGCTTCATTAAAAGCCGGTAAATCCGGTATTGAAATCGTACCTGAATTTATTGAAATGAAAATGCGCAGTCATGTTGCCGGTACCATTAAATTAAACCCGAGCGAGTTAATTGATCGTAAAGTGTATCGTTTCATGGGCGATGCGGCAGCCTATGCTTATCTTTCCATGAAAGAGGCTATTGAAGATGCGGGTTTAACTGAAGAGCAAGTGTCTAACGAACGTACCGGTTTGGTGATTGGCGCGGGCACAGGTTCTGCTCACAACCAGTTAGTGGCTTGTGATGCTGTGCGTGGTCCACGTGGCGTGAAAGCAGTTGGCCCTTATGCGGTAACCAAAACAATGGCATCTAGCGTATCTGCGTGTTTAGCGACACCATATAAAATCAAGGGTGTAAGTTACAGTATCAGTTCCGCTTGTGCCACTTCAGCACACTGTATTGGTAACGCATTAGAACTCATTCAATTAGGTAAACAAGATATCGTTTTCGCCGGTGGCGCAGAAGAGTTGTCTTGGGAATGTGCGACTGAATTTGACGCGATGGGCGCAGTGTCCACCAAATATAATGAAACCCCAACCAAAGCCTCCCGTGCGTATGATGCAAACCGTGATGGTTTCGTGATTGCCGGTGGTGGTGCCGTGGTGGTTGTGGAAGAATTGGAACACGCGCTTGCCCGTGGTGCGAAAATTTACGCAGAAATCGTGGGCTATGGTGCAACCTCTGACGGTTATGACATGGTGGCGCCAAGCGGTGAAGGTGCAGAACGTTGCATGAAACAAGCCATGGCAAACATTGACACACCAATCGACTACATCAACGTGCACGGTACATCAACGCCAGTCGGTGATGTGAAAGAATTGGGTGCGATTAAAAACGTATTCGGCGATAAAATTCCGGCGATTTCTTCCACCAAATCTATGACAGGTCACTCTTTAGGGGCTGCCGGTGCGCACGAAGCCATTTATACCTTGTTAATGTTAGATAACGATTTCATCGCACCAAGCATTAACATCGAAACCTTAGATGAACAAGCGGTAGGTTGCAACATCGTAACAGAAATCAAAGAAAACGCCGGTTTACAAACCGTGATGTCCAATAGCTTCGGTTTTGGCGGTACTAACGCGACTTTAGTCTTTAAACGTTACAACGGTTAATCCTTCGGGTTAATTTCTCTTAAAAGTGCGGTCGAAATTCAATGTGTTTTTCGACCGCACTTTTTTGTCTTTAAAACGCCTCAACATCCTTTGTACAGTTAAGGTACAATATTTATCATTTCTCTCTTTCCATGGAATCCTATGAAGAATATCAAACAGTTCGGTAGTTTTGCGCGTCGTTATGTGGATTGGGTTGTCCGCCTGGGGAAAATCCGTTTTTCTATTTTAGGTGTGTTAATTCTGGCCATTTTGGCGTTATGTACACAAATGGTATTAAGCCTGATTTTTGTCGGCACAATCTATTGGCAAGATCTTTTACGCTCCATTGTATTCGGGATGATTTCTGCGCCTTTTGTGATTTATTTCTTTACCTTATTGGTGGAAAAATTAGAACGTTCTCGCCAAGCATTGTCTCATTCGGTGGTGAAACTACAAAATGAAGTGCAAGAGCGACTTTTAGCGGAAAAACGCTTATCGGCGGCATTGGATAAAGTGGAAAAGATCAGCCGAGATAAAACCACATTAATGACCACAATTAGCCATGAATTACGCACACCGTTAAACGGCATTATCGGGTTGAGCCGCATATTATTAGAAGAGCAGCCGACAGCACGCCAGAGTAGTTATTTACGAACCATCAACAGCAGTGCAATTTCCCTTTCTCATATCTTCAGCGACATTATCGATTTAGAAAAAATTGATGCGCGTCGTATTGAGTTAAACCGTAAAGAAACGGATCTATATGCGTTGCTGAATGATATCAGTAATTTTGCGGTGCTCATTGCGGGAGAAAAACACTTAGAATTTCGCTTAATTTGTCCGCCGACATTACCGAATTGGTTGATGTTGGATGGCGTGAGATTAAGCCAGATTTTATGGAATTTGATTACGAATGCGGTGAAATTTACTCCGCAGGGAAGTGTGACCTTATCTATTGAGCAAACGGCAGAAGATGAATTTGCCATTCGTGTGACGGATACCGGCATCGGTATTGCGGAAGCGGATTTAGAAAAAGTCTTTGAACTGTATTATCAAGTGGATTCTCATCACTACAAATCTTTGGGCAGTGGGATTGGTTTATCAATTTCCAAAACCATTGCACAGCTAATGGACGGCGATTTGACGGTAAGTAGTGAATTAGGAAAAGGCTCAACCTTCTTACTGACCTTTAAAGCTAAAGAGGCTCAACAACCGGTAGAAAGTGGTAATAAAGTGCCGTTAAAACTGCGAATTTTGTTGGTGGAAGACATTGAAGTGAATATCGTTGTCGCAAAATCTATGCTGCAAAAACTCGGTTATCAAATTGATGTAGCTATGACTGGGGCAGAAGCCATTCAAAAATTTGAGGAGAATTATTACGACCTCGTCTTCTTGGATATTCAGTTACCGGATATGTCAGGTTTTGATATTGCTCATCATCTGCGTGAAAATTATGAAAATGGCATTTATGATTTTCTTCCGCCATTGATTGCATTGACAGCGAATGTGGTGCAAAAGAAAGAGGCATATTTGGAACAAGGCATGGACGATGTCATTCATAAGCCGTTATCGCTCGATGAATTAAACCAATGTTTGTTGGATTATTTTGGCGAAGAGATCAAACATTTTGATGTGGTGGAAAAGAAACCATTGCAGGAATCTACAGACTTTGACACGAAAATGCTGAGCGAGTTAATTGAAATGCTGGGTGTGAAGTTTGTGCAGGATAATCTCGCTTTATTTGAACAGGCAATGAGCGGTTATGTGATTGAATTGCAACAGGCCTACCAAGCGTATGAGAAGGCGCCGGAACAGCAAGCTGAGCTGCTTTCAACCGCGCATAAAATAAAAGGCGCTTTAGCATCAGTGGGGTTAAAGCGCTTACAACAAATTGCTGCGTTGGCACAGAACGGTGACGCGGAAAATTGGCAGGAGAATATTGCGCATTGGGTGGATATTTTGGTGCAAGAGTGGCAGTTAGATGTTAATAAATTACGTCACTGGCTCAGTGATATGTAGTTAAACTACAAAAAATAACGACCGCACTTTGGTAAGTGCGGTCGTTTTTTATGGCGTTTTTCAATGTTTCATGAATCGGAAGATTATTTTTTCTTCGCGTATTTCAAGGAGTCGATAGCTACCGCGAGGATGATGATGCTACCTTTAATGATGTATTGCCAGTAAGGGTTTACACCGATATACGTTAAACCATAGTTAATGACGGTAAAGATGATTACCCCGGTAATAACACCGATAACCGTACCTACACCACCGGCGAAAGACACACCACCTACCACACAGGCTGCGATAGCATCCAATTCATACATGAAACCGAGGTTATTGGTTGCAGAACCGATACGACCGGCCTCTAACATACCACCGAACGCGTAGAACATACCGGCAATCATATAGATCACAACAAGGTTACGAGCAACGTTTACACCGGAAACTTTTGCCGCTTCAGGGTTACCACCGATAGCAAAAATGTTTTTACCAAAGCGTGTTTTATTCCACATCACCCACACACAGAAAGCACAGATGGCGGCATAAATGGTGATATAGGAAAGTTTAAATGAACCTAGACGGATGAAGCCTTGAGCAAAAACAGAGAAGTTTTCGCTGAAACCGGCGATAGGGGAGCCGCCTACAGCATCGTAATAAAGGGAGTTGAAACCGTAAACGATAATCATAGTACCCATGGTGGCGATAAACGGCGTCACGTTTAAGTAAGCGATAACCAAACCATTGACTAAACCGATGACTGCACCCACAGCACAAACAGCAAGGATAACTACCGGAATTGGAATTTCACCGAGGTCAGGGAAAACACGGTTCATGTTTTCCATGGATTGCAACATGGTCGCGGAGATTACCGCGGCGAGACCAACCTGACGACCGGCAGACAAGTCGGTACCTTGTGTGACCAATAAGCCGGCAACCCCAAGAGCGATGATTAAACGCACGGAGGATTGGGTCAGAATGTTACTGAAGTTAACCAAGTTAAGAAATGTCGGATCTTGTGCGATGATGATGCCAAGTAAAATCAACAACACAAAATAAATCGCATTTTGTTTTAGGAAATCGAATGATTTATTTTTTTCTAAGGCACTCATAATTTGTTCCTTTGTTATTTATAAATATTTTGCGGCAAGTTGCAAAATTTCTTCTTGAGAGGTTTTTGCAGTTTCAACAATACCGGCAACTTTACCGTTACTCATGACGAGAATGCGGTCGGTTACCCCAAGGAGTTCAGGCATTTCGGAAGAAATCATGATGATGCCTTTATCCTTTTTCGCCAGTTCCTGAATTAATTGGTAAATTTCAAATTTTGCACCGATATCGATCCCGCGGGTCGGTTCGTCCAACATCAGAATCTCCGGTTGGGTTAATAACCAACGACCGATGATGACTTTTTGTTGGTTACCGCCGGAAAGTGAGCCAATCGTTGTTTTGTGCGATGGCGTTTTAACATTCATGGAATCAATGACCCATTGTGTGTCACTACTCATTTTCTTATTACTGAGCAGTTTCCAAGGGGTTAAATAGGATTTCATGTTGGAAATCAGAGAGTTGAACTCAATGCTTAAGTTAGAGTAAATCCCTGTTGAACGACGTTCTTCGGTCACGAGCGCAAAACCGTGGTTAATTGCTTCAAGTGCGGTATGATTTTTTACTATTTTTCCATTGAGTTTAATGGTACCGCTTTTCAGTTCGCGCACGCCGAAAATAGCTTCAACTATATCTGTACGTTTCGCGCCGACGAGACCTGCAATCCCTAAAATTTCCCCTTTACGCAAATTGAAAGATACATCTTGAATAGAAGGTTGGTTTAATGCCGTCAGATTTTCTACTTCTAAGGTAATTTCTTTTGGTACGTTGGTTTTTTCCGGGAAACGTTGAGTTAATTCACGTCCTACCATCATGGAGACGATTTCTTCCATGGTGGAGGTTTTTACCGGCACGGTATTAATCCATTTGCCATCGCGTAGAATGGTGATCTCATCACAAATTTTGAAGATTTCGTCCATTTTGTGAGAAATATAAATAATACCGCAACCGCGATCTTTTAATTTTTGAATGATTTTAAACAGATGTTCCACTTCTTTTTCAGAAAGTGAGGATGTGGGTTCATCCATAATCACGATTTTAGCATTGTAAGAAAACGCTTTCGCAATTTCGATCATCTGCATTTGTGAAACAGAAAGTTTGGCTACTTTTTCTTTTGGATCAACATCAATGTCCAATTCATCAAAAATAGCTTTGGTATCACGGTACATTTTCGCGTGATCCACAAAAGGCCCTTTAAGTGGGTAACGACCTAGCCATAGGTTATCCATTACGCTGGTTTGACGCACAAGGTTAAGTTCTTGGTGCACCATGGAAATGCCGTTTTCTAAGGCTTCTTTTGAGGTTTTAAAATTCACGGGTTTGCCTAAAAACAAGATTTCACCTTCGTCTTTAGCGTAAATGCCGAACAAGCATTTTAACAACGTGGATTTACCCGCACCGTTTTCCCCCATCAATGCGTGTACAGAATGCGAACGGACGCTTAAGTTTGCGTGATCTAAGGCTTTTACGCCCGGAAAGGACTTGCTGACATTAGTCATGGTAAGCAGGACTTCGCCATTTTGGCTTCCGCTTTGACTTTGAATTTGCTCTGTCATATCCAACCTCATAAATAAAGGGGAAGGGACATAAGTGTTGTCCTACGCTTCCCCTTACATTAATAAAACAAATTTATTTTAAGAATTCAGATAAGTTATCTTTATCTACACCAACATAAGGAACGCGTACAACACGATCTTTAAGTTCCCATTTAGTGCCTTCGGTAGCCGGTTTGCCATTTGCTAAGTTATTAGATAACTCAACAACGGCTTTACCTTGGTTTACACCGTCATTTAACACGGTACCTGCAAGTTCACCTTTCTTGATCAGTTGTAATGCTTCCGGTAGGGCGTCAACACCGAAGATTGGTAATTTTTTACCGTGTGCTTTGGTTGCTTCTAATGCACCTAATGCCATACCGTCATTGTTAGAAATGATCACTTCGATGTCATTTGCTTTAGAGCTGGATAACCATGCATCTACTTTGTCTTTTGCTAAGGCTGCATCCCACATACCGGTATCAATGAAGAGTTGTTCAGTTTGAATACCTTGAGCATGTAGTTGTTCTACTACATATTTTGTACGTGCTTCAGCATCTGGGTGGCCCGGTTCACCTTTTAATAAAACAAATTGGATTTTACCGTCTTTGTTTAAGTCTAATGCAGGCATTGCTTTCCATTGTTTTGCAATTAAGTCACCTTGGATAATGCCTGATTCTTTCGGATCTGTGCCTACAAAGTAAGCGTTATCATAAGAAGCGATTGCTTTTGCACCCGGGTCTTTATTGAAGAACACAACAGGAATATTGTCCGGTTTTGCTTTACCGATGATGGTTGGTGCCGCAGATGGGTCAACTAAGTTGATCGCTAACGCTTTTACGCCTTTTGAAAGTAATACGTCAACTTGGTCGTTTTGAATAGACTGTGCGTTTTGAGAGTCATTCATTAATAATTTCACGTCTTTTAATTGATCTGCGTCTTTTTGGATTTCTTTACGCATCAAAGACATAAAGTTGTCGTCATATTTATAGATTGTCACACCGATACGGGTTTCTGCTTGTGCTGCACTGATGCCAGCACCGAAAGCTACTGCTAAAGCAACTGCACTTAATACTGTTTTTTTCATAATGCATGTTCTCCATTAATTGTTCATATAAAGAATAAAGAGGGGTTTATTTCAGTGATAATTCATTAAAGCATTATTATCAAAATCTTACCTTTTTACACTGCAATCGCTACTCGGGTAATTGGCAGTAAGGATACCTTGTTTTTTGGGGAAAGAATGTGATCATATTCACATTTATGAAAACGATTACATATCTCGCTCAAAAATAACGCAATTTTAGCGTTTTTCCTCCTTTGGATAGGGGCTTTCCACCGAAAAACGTCTGACTAATGTCGGATTAAATTGCGGATTAATAGGTAAAGAAAGGCTTTTATCAACCAAGCTTAGTGCCAGTTTTGCGGCATAATTTGCCATAAGATCAATAGGATAACGAATCGTTGTAAGTTTAGGCACCAAATAACGGGCAATTGGCATATCGTCAAAACCAATAATAGAGAACTGTTTCGGGACTTTGATATTGTTTTCATTGAGTACGGATAACGCACCTGCCGCCATGGAATCATTGTAGACAACAACGGCTGTTAAATTATCGTTATAACTCAATAGGTTAATCATGGCTTCTTCACCACCTTCGAAATCCGGTGTGCTATGTACGATGGAATTTTCGACAACGGGGATGCCATGTTCTGTAAGCGCATTCAAATAACCTTGTTTGCGCTCAGCTTCGTCGTTAATTCTATGGTTTGAGCCGATATAACCGATATGGCGATGCCCTGCGTTAATCAGCGTATTGGTAGCAATATAAGTGCCTTTTTGGTTATCCAATCCGACACAGCGGGATTCATAACCTTTAATACAACGGTTGATAATTACCATTCCCGGCACACTTTCTAAATAATCCGCTAAAGTTTGATCATCTAATGCCTTGGAATGCACGACCAAACAATTACAACGTTTACGCAGTAGGGTATCAATCGCTTCTTTTTCTTTTTCTGCCTGATGGTATCCCATGCCGATCAAAATATTTTTGCCATGCTCCATGGCGACGTGATCAACCGCTTTCACTAAAATTGCAAAAAAAGCGTCCGTTACATCGGTCACTACAACGCCTAATGTATCGGAACTTTGCGAAGCCAAAGCCTGCGCATTGGCATTTGGACGGTAGCCTAATTGTTCAATAGCGTTCAATACAGCGGCACGGGTGTGTTCTTTCGCACAAGGGTGATTATTTAACACCCTAGATACTGTCGCGACAGAAACGCCAGCCTGTTTAGCAACATCTCGAATAGTAACCATAGATATCCTTTCATTATGTGTGACTAAAACCGAAGGAATCATAATCGGAAAAAAGACTTTTTGGAAACGCTTACTTTTAAAAGTGTCGTTTCTGTCACAGTTTTTCTGATCGCTTTATGGCTTAAACAAATAGAAATTCATTTTTGTGATCTTGCTAACAGTTTAATTTGTTAAATATGCTATTTTATGCCATATTTTTGTAATCGTTTTCATAAATTAAATACAACCGAACAGAGGTACATTATGACAACTGTTTTTGAACCTACCGATCATCCACACCGCAGATATAATCCGTTAACCGACCAATGGGTTTTAGTTTCTCCTCATCGCGCTAAGCGTCCATGGCAAGGACAACAAGAGAAAGTCAATGAAGAACAAAAGCCAAGTCACGATCCGAATTGCTATCTTTGCCCGCGTAATAAACGCATTACCGGTGAGCCCAATCCCGATTATCACAAACCTTATGTGTTTAAAAATGACTTCTCCGCGCTGTTAGAAGACACACCGGCACCGCAAAATAACGACAATCCGTTATTCCAAAGTTCACAAGCTCGTGGTGAAAGTCGCGTCATTTGTTTTTCGCCGGATCATAGTAAAACGTTGCCATTATTGACAGCACTTGAGATCGAAGAAGTCATTAAAGTCTGGCAGGAACAGCTCCGTGAGCTCGGTCAAAAATACCAATGGGTACAAATTTTTGAAAACAAAGGGGCGGCAATGGGCTGTTCTAACCCACATCCACACGGACAAATTTGGGCAAACAGCTTTTTACCGAATGAAGTGGCGAGAGAAGATAAAGCGCAACGTCAATATTATGAAAAACAGGGTTCTGTACTGTTAGTGGATTACGTCCAACAAGAACTGGCTCGCAAAGAACGTATCGTTGTGGAGACAGAACATTGGGTTGCTGTGGTGCCGTATTGGGCAGTTTGGCCGTTTGAAACGTTGTTGTTACCAAAAGCACAGGTTAAACGCTTAACGGAATTAAGTGACGCTCAAGCGAAAGATTTGGCGGTGATATTGAAAAAACTCACGACCAAATACGACAACCTATTTGAAACCTCTTTTCCGTACTCCATGGGTTTCCACGCTGCACCGTTTAACGGCGAAGAAAACAACCATTGGCAATTGCACGCCCATTTCTACCCGCCGCTTTTACGCTCCGCCACTGTGCGCAAGTTTATGGTGGGCTACGAAATGCTCGGCGAAAGCCAACGCGATTTAACGGCGGAACAGGCAGCAGAAAGACTGCGTGCGTTGAGTGAAATTCACTATAAACTGAAATAATGCGCCGAATTCCCCTCTTTAGCAAAGAGGGGTTAAGGAAGATTTGGTAGAAGGACACCAATCTCATATGAAATTTAAATATCGCAATTAAATCTCCCCCTGCCCCTCTTTACAAAAGAGGGGAGCTGATTGAGCAATACTTGAAGATAAAGGACACAAGCATGACACCAATCCAAAAATCCCAACACATTTTTACCCAAAAATACAATAAACAACCGGAGTTGACCGTGTATGCCCCCGGTCGTGTGAATATTATCGGCGAACATACCGATTACAACGACGGCTTTGTGATGCCATGTGCGATTAACTATGGCACGGCGATTACCGGCGCGAAACGCAATGATCATGTTTGGAATGTGTATGCTGCTGATTTGGATTTGTCAGATGAATTTTTACTAGACAAAGAAATCCCACAAAGTGAACAAAAATGGGCGAACTATGTGCGTGGCGTGGTGAAATTCATTCAGGAACGTTGCCCTGATTTTAAACAAGGGGCGGATTTGGTGATTTCCGGTAATGTGCCGCATTCTTCCGGCTTGAGTTCTTCCGCTGCGTTAGAAGTGGTAACAGGAAAATTCTGTCAGCAGCTGAGCGATTTGTCTTTAAATCATACAGACATTGCGCTTATTGGGCAAAAAGCAGAAAACAAATTTGTTGGTGCCAATTGCGGCAATATGGATCAGCTGATTTCTGCGCTAGGACAACAAGATCATTTATTGATGATTGACTGCCGTAGTCTTGAAACGCAACCAACGCCCGTGCCGCAGGATGTGGCGGTAATTATCGTGAACTCTAATGTGCCGCATGATTTGGTTACCGGCGAATACAACACCCGCCGTCAGCAATGTGAACGTGCGGCAGAATTTTTCGGCGTGAAAGCCTTGCGTGATGTGTCCGTGGCACAGTTTAAAGAAAAAGAAGCAGAATTGACCGCACTTGATCCGCTGGTGGCAAAACGCGCCCGCCATGTGGTGATGGAAAATCAACGGGTGTTAGATGCGGTAGATGCCTTGAAACATAATGACTTAACCCGTCTTGGCGAATTAATGGGGCAGTCACATGATTCTATGCGCGATGATTTTGAAATCACTGTGCCACAAATTGATTATTTAGTGGAATTGGCACAGCTGGTCATCGGTAAACAGGGTGGTGCACGCATGACTGGAGGTGGTTTCGGCGGTTGTATCGTTGCTCTTGCGCCACACGATAAAGTAGAAGCCGTACGCAAAATCGTGGCAGACAATTATGAAAAACAAACAGGCTTGAAAGAAGATTTTTATGTTTGCACGGCTTCGCAAGGAGTGCGTGTATGCTAGAACAACACGCCCAAGGCATTGCGCCGGACGGTTTGCCGTTTCAGCTTTTCACGTTGCAAAATACGCAAGGAATGCGTGTGCAATTTACCGACTGGGGGGCAACGTGGACGTCTTGTCGCGTGCCGGTCAACGGAGAATTGCGTGAAGTCTTGCTGGGTTGCAAGTTGGAAGCGTATCCCGTTCAGCAAGCCTATTTAGGGACGAGTGTCGGACGTTATGCTAACCGCATTGAGAATGCGCAATTTCCGCTTAATGATAAAACCGTGACCTTAACCGCCAACCAAGGAACGCATCAACTTCACGGCGGTGTAAACGGTTTTGATAAACGCCGTTGGGCATTAGAAAAGTGCGGTGAAAATTTCGTGTGTTTTTCTTTGCATTCTGCCGACGGTGATCAAGGTTTTCCCGGCAATGTGGATGTGACGGTAACTTACACCTTAACGGAAGAGAATTCGGTAAAAATCGAGTATGCCGGGAAAAGCGATCAGGATACGGCATTGAATTTAACTAACCACGCTTATTTCAATTTAGAAAACGCTGAGCAGGGGACAGATGTTCGTCATCACTGCTTGCGTCTGAATGCGGATTTCTATTTGCCGGTAGATAACGAAGGGATTCCAAATTCGCCGTTAAAACACGTTGTCGGCACCAGTTTTGATTTTCGCGTTGCCAAGCCGATTCAACAGGATTTTCTACAAGGCGAACAGCTTGCTACCAAAGGCTACGATCATTCTTTTATCGTCAACAAAGCCTGGCAAAAACCTTGTGTTTTGCTGAGTTCACCAAATGATGATTTGCATTTGGAAGTGTTGACTTCACAAGCAGCATTGCAGGTTTACACCGGTAATTTCCTCGGCGGCACACCTACTCGGCATGGCACGCAATACGCGGATTACAGCGGTGTTGCGTTGGAAACTCAATGTTTGCCCGATACGCCAAACCATCCAGAATGGCAAAATTACGGAGGCATTGTGAAAGCCGATGAGGAATATTATCAATGGACGGAGTATCGTTTTAAAGGGAATGATTAAACCCAAAGTGCGGCTAACATTTGCCACATTTTTTCTTTCTGTAGTTTGTCTCTCATAGCCGTAGCTTAAGCGATTAACGATCCTGTGCTGATGACTGCCTGTTTTGTGATATGCCACAAAATTTAAGAGAAAAATAGACCGCACTTCCGTTCTTCCTTTTGCGCTTTCGTGGCAAATATGGTACTTTCTCCGCTGTCAATCCGACGGCAACTTTTTTTATTTTTATGAACGAAGAACACTCGACCAACCAATCTGAAGTTACTAAAAAATCTTTTTTCCAATCCCTTTTCGGACGTTTCTTTCAAGGCGAACTTAAAAATCGCGATGAGTTAGTGGAAGTGATCCGAGATTCTGAACAAAATGATCTCATTGATCAAAATACCCGAGAAATGATTGAAGGCGTGATGGAAATAGCCGAGTTACGCGTACGCGATATTATGATTCCGCGTTCTCAAATCGTTTTCATCGAAACCGATCAGGATTTAGATTCTTGTTTGGACACCATCATTGAATCTGCCCACTCCCGTTTCCCGGTGATTGCCGATGCGGATGACCGCGACAATATCGTGGGGATTTTGCATGCGAAGGATTTGCTGAAATACCTGCGTGCGAATGCGGAAGAATTTAATCTGTTACATATGATTCGTCCGACCATGATTGTGCCGGAAAGCAAACGAGTGGACAGAATGCTAAAAGATTTCCGTTCCGAGCGCTTCCACATGGCGATTGTGGTAGATGAATTTGGTGCTGTGTCCGGTTTGGTGACTATTGAAGATGTGTTGGAGCAAATCGTCGGAGATATTGAAGACGAATTTGATGAAGAGGATGTGGCGGATATTCGCCAACTTTCCCGCCATGCTTACGCGGTGCGTGCCTTAACGGATATTGAAGATTTTAATCAACAATTTAACACCCAATTTAATGACGAAGAGGTGGACACTGTTGGTGGTTTGATTATGCAGGCATTCGGTTATTTACCAAAACGAGGTGAAGAAATTACACTGGAAAATCTGCACTTTAAAGTGACCTCTGCAGACAGCCGTCGCATTATTCAACTTCGCGTTACCGTGCCGGACGAGTATTTGCCGGAAATGGAGAACGTTGAGAACGTGGCTGAGTAGCTTTCCATTTAAAACCGTCAAGTTGCTTCTTTTGGCAATGTGAGGAATGGAAGACCAATATATTAAAAGGATAAAAAGCAGGCATTTTGCCTGCTTCACTATTTTATGATGAACAAATATTTAACTTACCTTATTGCGCTTATTTCTGGTGGCATCGGTGTATTCGCCTTTGCGCCTTTTCATTACTGGGTCTTGTCCTATGTCTCTTTATTTGGCTTGATTTGGGTGGTAAAAACACCGCAAAAATCCACCGCACTTTTATCTGCTTTTTTATGGGGCTTGAGTTTCTTTACATTTGGGGTGAACTGGCTACATGTCAGTATTCATCAATTTGGAGATGCGCCTTTAGCGGTGAGTTATTTCTTAGTGGTCTTGTTGGCAGCATACTTATCGCTATATCCACTCTTATTTGCATATTTGGTACGCCGTTTACAGGTGCAGAGAGCCGTGATGTATCCGGTATTGTGGACGTTTACCGAATTCCTGCGCGGTTGGGTTTTCACCGGTTTTCCTTGGTTACAATTCGGTTATACGCAAATTGATAGTCCGTTTGCCGGAATTGCGCCGATTTTCGGTGTCAGCGGTTTAACTTTCTTTGTCATGTTCCTAAGTGCGGTCGTTTTAAACATCGTTTCTGCGTTGTGGAATTCTCTGAAAAAATGGAATGTGGCGTTAGCAAATAGTCTCATTTTAGTGGTTATTGGTGGGGCGGCAAGTTACACATCGCAGATCAATTATGTAAAAGAAAATCCTGAAAAAGCGCTGAATGTTTCTTTAGTGCAGGGCAATATTGAACAAAATTTGAAATGGGATCCGAATTATCTGTATCAAACCATGGAAAATTATGGGCGATTAATTGGCGATAATTTGGGAAAAACGGATTTGATTATTTTGCCGGAAGCCGCATTTCCGACCTATGAAAACAGTATCCAACCGTTTTTCCAAATGTTGCAATCCTTGGCGGAAAAAGCCAATACGGAAGTGATGGTCGGTACGATTTATCAAGATGAAACCTTAGGCAAATTGTTCAATTCTATTGTGGTGGTGGGGAGTCAAACAGCCCCTTACCATATGGAAACAGCGAACCGTTATAATAAACATCATCTGGTGCCGTTTGGTGAATATGTTCCATTAGAGAGTATTTTACGCCCGCTCGGTTCTGTGTTTAATTTACCTATGTCGGCTTTTCAAAGCGGAGCGCCTGTACAACAAGCATTACAAGCTAAGAACCTGAATTTCACCGCGGCGATTTGTTATGAAATTATTCTCGGTGCGCAATTACAGAAAAATCTCACGGCAAACAGTGATTTTATACTCACGGTGTCTAATGATGCCTGGTTCGGTAATTCCATCGGCCCGTGGCAACATTTACAAATGGCACAAATGCGTGCGTTGGAACTCGGTAAACCGGTCATTCGTGCAACCAATACAGGCGTGACGGCATTTATTGATGCCCAAGGCAAAATTGTGGCACAAGCCCCGCAATTTGTGGAAACGGTGTTGACGCACCGTATTGCGCCGACACAAGGCAAAACCCCTTATAGTGTCTTTGGTGATATGCCGTTATATGTCTTAAGTGCGGTCTTTTTCTTGTTGCATTTGTTGGGCATGTGGCTTCAGCGCCTGATCTTGAAACGGGTAAGAAAAGCTTGAGGCGAAAAACAAAAACACCGGAGATTATCCGGTGTTTTTGTTTATGTCATAAAGCGAAATTAACGGCTACGGAATACGATGCGGCCTTTGCTTAAATCGTATGGTGTCATTTCTACGGTTACTTTGTCGCCGGTTAAAATACGAATGTAGTTTTTACGCATTTTGCCGGAAATATGTGCAATTACCACGTGGCCGTTTTCCAACTCAACGCGAAACATGGTGTTTGGCAAGGTTTCTAATATAGTGCCTTGCATTTCAATGGAATCTTCTTTTGCCATTTGATCCTCTAAAATAATTAATCGGTTTTTCCGCCGGCTACTTTTGGCGGAATCTCATACAAAAAGTCGGTGCGGATTATACCGTTTTTGTCGGTGGCAAGAAAGTTTTTTAACGCAGATGCTCGTAGGAAGCGCTTTTTTATTGGATTCATGATGAGAAAGCCCAGTAAAACTGATATATTACAGGCCGTTATTCTCAATATTTAAAGGAGAAATTATGTCTATGCAAGTTCTGCTTTCAAACCAACCGGCCTCGGCGGTTTGGGGTGAAAAGGCACTCATCAGTTTTAATGAAGATAAAGCGACCCTTCATTTAATCGATTTTTCCGACCGCACTTCTATACAAAAAGCGGCACGCAAGTTACAAAATCAAGGTATTTCTGATGTTGCGCTAAGCGGAGAAGGGTGGCAGTTGGAAAGTTGTTGGGCGTTTTATCAAGGTTTTTACAATGCGAAAAAGCAGTTTAAACTCCAGTTTCCGACGCTATCTGACGAGCAACAACGAGAGCTAGGTTATCGTATTCAATGTGGCGATTTCGTGCGTGAAATCATTAATCTGCCGGCAGCCATTTTAACGCCGGAAGAGCTTGCCCAACGCGCAGCGAAGTTTATCGGGCAAATGGCAGAACAAGTCGCTAAACAAAGTGCGGTCAGTTTTTCCATCGTTTCTCGAGAAGCATTGCTAGAACGTGGTTACCACGGTTTATGGCAGGTGGGGAAAGGCTCGCAAAATCTGCCGGCGATGTTGCAGTTGGATTTCAATCCGACCGGCAATCCGGAAGCCCCGGTGTTGGCTTGTTTAGTGGGTAAAGGTATTACGTTTGACAGTGGTGGTTACAGCATTAAACCGAGCGATGGCATGAGCACCATGCGCACTGATATGGGGGGCGCAGCGTTATTGACGGGGGCGTTAGGTTTGGCGATTTTGCGTGGTTTAAATCAACGGGTGAAATTATTCCTTTGCTGTGCAGAAAACTTGGTGAGTAGCCGCGCCTTTAAATTGGGTGACATTATCCAATATCGTAACGGTGTCAGCGTAGAAATTCTTAATACGGATGCCGAAGGGCGCTTGGTGTTGGCGGATGGGTTAATTGATGCGGATGCACAACAACCTCAATTTATTGTGGATTGTGCTACCTTAACCGGTGCGGCAAAAGTGGCGGTGGGCAATGATTATCACAGTGTGCTATCCATGGATGAGCAGTTGGTCGCCGATTTATTCCGTTCTGCTGAGCAAGAACAAGAGCCATTTTGGCGCTTGCCTTTCGCGGAATTACATCGCGGACAAATTAAAACGGCGTTCGCTGATATTGCCAATACCGGCACGGTTCCTGTGGGCGCAGGTGCTAGCACGGCAACCGCATTTTTATCTTATTTCGTGAAAAATTATCAACAACATTGGTTACACATTGATTGTTCCGCCACGTATCGCAAAACCCCAAGCGACTTATGGGCGACCGGCGCGACCGGTATCGGTGTGCAAACCCTTGCCAATTTATTATTAGCTAAAGCAAAACAACAGTAAGAGGATGTGAAATGAGCTTACAACGAACGTTATCTATTATTAAACCGGATGCCGTAAAGCGTCATTTAATCGGCGCGATTTTGGCACGCTTTGAGCAACAAGGCTTCAAAGTGATTGCCGCTAAGATGGTGCACTTCACCCAAGAGCAAGCGGAAGGTTTTTATGCAGAACACCAAGGCAAACCTTTTTTTGCGCCTTTGGTGGAATACATGATTTCTGCACCGGTATTCGTGAGCGTGTTAGAAAAAGAAAATGCCGTGCAAGACTACCGCACTTTAATCGGTACGACGAATCCTGAAACGGCAGCAGAAGGCACGATTCGCCGTGATTTTGCATTAAGTCAACGGGAAAACTCCGTGCATGGTTCCGATAGCCCGGAAAGTGCGGCACGAGAGATTGCTTATTTCTTCGTTAATGACGAGATTTGCGATTATTAAGATTGCGATTTAAACAAGAGGCCATTTTGTCAAAACAACGTGGCTTTTTTATTACGATAAGCAAAAAGTGCGGTAGATTTTTCAGATGTTTTAAAACATCTTGGAAATCCACCGCACTTCTATTTTATACAAGATAATTTAAGTAACGCCGTTACTTCACTTCGCGGAACATAATTTCACTCGGAATCACAGAACCTTGCCAGTAAAGTTCGGTCGCAACTTTTTCCGCTAATTTTAAGAAACCTTGTGCAATTTCGCTGTCTGGCGCGGCAACCACAGTCGGTTCGCCGCGATCCAAATCTTGACGAAGGCGAATGTGTAACGGTTGTTGACCTAATACTTTGATGTTGTATTTATCCGCAATGCGTTCTGCACCACCGGTACCGAAAATCGCTTCTTGGTGACCGCAGTTGCTGCAAATGTGTATGGACATGTTTTCCACAATACCTAACACCGGCACGGAAACACGCTCAAACATGGAAATCCCTTTTACCGCATCCAATAGGGCGATGTCTTGTGGCGTTGTGACAACCACGGCGCCTGTCACCGGAATTTGTTGGGACAGGGTAAGTTGAATGTCACCGGTGCCCGGAGGCATATCGATCACAAGATAATCCAAGTCAGGCCATAGGGTTTCTTGTAAGAGTTGGCTTAATGCACTGCTTGCCATTGGACCGCGCCAAATGGTGGCGTTGTCTTCGTCCATTAAAAAGCCGATGGAATTGGCATACAAGCCGTGCGCTTCGATCGGGGTGATGTGTTGGTTATCAGGTGATGTTGGGCGTTGATGCGGTGCGCCGAGCATGTGCGGAATGGAAGGCCCGTAAATATCCGCATCTAAAATTCCCACGCGTGCACCTTGTTGGTGTAACGCGATGGCAAGGTTGACGGAAACGGTAGATTTACCCACGCCGCCTTTACCGGAACTCACCGCAATAATATTTTTTACACCTTTTACCGCAGGATGGTTGTTGGCGCGTTTAAGGGTGGCGATTTGATAGCTAAGTTGCCATTTGACATTTTCTACTTCTGCCGCCGCTTTTAACGATTCGGTTAAGGCATTTTTTAATTCGGCAAACGCGGTGTTCCAAGCGAAAGGCATGGATAATTCCACACGCAAAGTATCACCGCCTTTTTCGGCTTTTTTCAATGTGTTGAGAGAAATGAGATTTTTTTGCAGAGTAGGGTGTTGAAAGTTTTTGAATAACCGAACAATATGTTCCTTCTGTTGTTCCGTTAAATTTTCAGAAAATAACGTCGCCATAATGCTTCCTTTTTTAGTGTAGTAAATTCGTTGGTTATATTTAATCATGACCGCCTTTATCTGTTAAGTTAAAAATGCCTAAATCATGATTAAACTAGAAAAAATACCCTCAATAAGGTAACATAGGCGCCAATTTTTTTCCGTTTTTTAAGTATTTTAAAGGTCAATATTATGTCGAATTCCAAGCGTAAAATTTTAGTTACTTGTGCCTTGCCGTATGCCAATGGCCCAATTCATTTAGGTCACATGTTGGAGCATATTCAGGCGGATATTTGGGTGCGTTTTCAACGGATGCGCGGCAATGACATTCACTTTGTGTGTGCCGATGACGCACACGGTACGCCGATCATGTTAAAAGCCGACCAAATGGGCATTACGCCGGAACAACTTATTGATGATGTACGTCACAAACATATGGCGGATTTTGCCGGTTTCAACATCAACTTTGATAACTACCATTCCACACACAGTGAAGAAAATCGCGAGTTTTCAGAGTTCATTTATAACCGCTTAAAAGAAAACGGTTTTATTAAAAGTCGCACCATTTCCCAACTCTATGATCCGGAAAAAGGGATGTTCTTGCCTGATCGTTTTGTGAAAGGCACTTGCCCGAAATGTAAATCGCCGGATCAATATGGCGACAACTGCGAAGTGTGCGCGGCAACCTATAGCCCGACAGAACTCATTAACCCGCGTTCTGTGGTGTCAGGCGCAACGCCGGTCATGAAAGATTCCGAACACTTCTTCTTTGATTTGCCAAGTTTTGAAGCCATGTTGAAAGACTGGTTGGGCTCCGGATCTTTGCAATCGGAAGTGGTGAACAAAATGCAGGAATGGTTTGAAGCGGGGCTTCAACAATGGGATATTTCCCGCGATGCACCATATTTTGGTTTCCAAATTCCGAATACGGAAGGCAAATATTTCTACGTTTGGTTGGATGCGCCTATCGGTTACATGGCGTCTTTCAAAAATCTGTGTAAACGTGACAGCAGTATTGATTTCGATAGTTTCTGGCGCAAAGACAGCGATGCAGAGCTTTATCACTTCATTGGTAAAGACATCATGTATTTCCACAGTCTATTCTGGCCTGCCATGTTAGAAGGTGCGGGTTTCCGTAAACCAAGCAATATTTTTGTGCACGGCTATGTGACGGTGAACGGCGAGAAAATGTCAAAATCCCGCGGTACCTTCATTCAAGCGGCAACCTATTTGAAACATTTGGATCCGGAATGTTTGCGTTATTACTACGCGGCGAAATTAAGTAATCGCATTGATGATTTGGATTTGAATTTAGAAGATTTCGTTCAGCGCGTGAATACGGATTTGGTGAATAAACTGGTAAATTTGGCTTCCCGTAACGCCGGTTTTATCCAAAAACGTTTTGACGGTAAGTTGGCGGCAGCATTAGATGATCAGGCTTTATTTAATGAATTTATTGCACAATCTGAGCAAATCGCCACGTATTACGAAAATCGTGAATTCGGCAAAGCCATTCGTGAAATCATGGCATTAACCGATAAAGCCAATAAATATATCGACGATAAAGCCCCTTGGGTGATTGCGAAAGAAGAAGGCAAAGACACGGAGTTGCAAGCGGTGTGTTCCATGGGTCTTCAATTATTCCGCGTGCTGATGGGCTATTTGAAACCGGTGCTGCCGAAACTTGCGGAACGTGCAGAAGCCTTCTTGCAATCAGAATTAACCTGGGAAAATTTAGCGCAGCCTTTATTAAATCACCAAATTGCACCGTTTAAAGCCTTGTTCTCTCGCTTGGATGGTAAACAAATTGAAGCAATGATTGAGGCATCTAAAGCGGAAAATGCGCAAGTGAATGCCGCGCCTGCTGCAAAAAGTGCGGTCAAAAATGCCAATGAATCTGCGGGAGCTATCGAGCCAATTGCAGAGACCATCACGATTGATGATTTTGCTAAGTTAGATATGCGAGTGGCGAAAGTATTGAAATGCGACGCCGTGCCGGAATCCAATAAATTATTGCGCTTTGAACTAGATTTGGGCGATCACAAACGCCAAGTTTTTTCAGGTATCAAGGCGGCTTACGATAAGCCGGAAGATCTGGAAGGACGCTTTGTGATTATGGTGGCAAATCTTGCACCACGCAAAATGAAATTTGGTGTGTCCGAAGGCATGATTTTAAGTGCGGGCACCGGCGGCGCCGATTTATTCCTGTTGTCTGCTGATGCGGGTGTGAAAGCGGGAATGCAGGTGAAGTAAGCATCATTCCACATTGTAGGGACAGACTTTATGTCTGTCCGACAATCAGATGATACGAATAGGACAGGCATAAAGCCTGTCCCTACGATTAAAGTTTGCGACCAAAGTGCGGTGACTTTTCTGAACGAATTTCTATTCGTATTCTTCCAACCATTTCAGCAAAATAGCTTCTAAAATCCCTTCGTTTGATTTTTGCGGATCATCGTCAAAATCCTCTAACTCACAAATCCAGCGGTGCAAATCGGTAAAACGCACGGTTTTTGGATCCAGCTCCGGATTGTTGTCATACAATGCTTCGGCAATGAGTTGGGCGTCCGTCCATTTCATTAGTGCGCCGCCTCATTTGCGTGGTTAATGTTGTATTTCGGGATTTCAACGACCAAGTCTTCATCGCCGACAATACATTGGCAAGACAGTCGGCTGTCCATTTCTAAGCCCCAGGCTTTATCTAACATATCTTCTTCTTGATCGCTTGGTTCATTTAAAGAATCACCGCCTTCACGCACGACCACATGGCATGTGGTGCAAGCGCAAGAGCCATCGCAAGCGTGGTGAATTTCTACGCCGGCGTTGTGGGCCACTTCAAGCAAATTATCACCGGCAGCGGCATCAACGACCATGCCTTCCGGGCAAAATTCTTCATTAGGTAAAAAAATCACTTTTGGCATTTTAATATCCTTACTTTCCTACAATATCATCAACGGAGTGACCTGCTAGCGCGGTACGAATGGATTTATCCATACGACGCGCTGCAAATTCCTGCGTTGCTAAATCCAGCGCTTTGATACCTTGTTTGATGGCAAGGGAATCATCCTGCTGTTTTAATTGTTCCAACGAAATAATTGCGTTTTTAACTGCACTTAATTCGTCGTCATCTAATAAATCATAATCTTGTGCCAGAGCAGAGCGTACGCTTTCCAGTACACGTTCCGCCTCTACGCGTTGTTCTGCCAATAAACGCGCTTGAATGTCTTCTTTGGCATTTTCCATTGAAGCTTTCAGCATGTTGGCAATTTCATCGTCCGTTAAACCGTAAGATGGTTTCACCTGAATCGAGGATTGCACACCGGTGGTTTTTTCCATGGCGGTGACGCTGAGCAATCCATCTGCATCTACTTGGTAGGTGACGCGAATATGCGCTGCGCCGGCCGCCATCGGCGGAATGCCGCGCAGCGTGAAGCGGGCGAGAGAACGGCAATCGTTCACCAGTTCGCGTTCACCTTGTACGATATGCACCGACATCGCGGTTTGCCCGTCTTTGAAGGTAGTGAATTCTTGCGCACGCGCCACAGGAATAGTGGTGTTGCGTGGAATGATTTTTTCCACCAAACCGCCCATGGTTTCGATGCCAAGCGAAAGCGGAATGACATCTAACAACAATAGCTCGGAATCCGGTTTATTGCCGGCGAGAATATCCGCTTGAATGGCGGCACCAAGGGCGACCACTTTATCGGGATCGATAGAGGTCAGCGGTTGTTTTTGGAAAAATTCACCCACTTGTTCGCGCACATAAGGCACGCGGGTAGAACCGCCCACCATCACCACTTCATTCACGTCTTCCACTTCCACGCCGGCATCTTTTAAGGCACGGCGACAAGCAAGTAAAGAACGTTTAACTAACGGTTGAATCAGTTCGTTAAACTGCTCTCGGCTGATGTTGCCAAGCCAATTACGATACTGAATTTTAGCTTCCGTTACGTTAGTTAATTCCACTTTAACGTGATTGGCTAATTCGATCAGTTCACGATATTGGCTGTCATTTTCCGGTTTTACCGCAGATTGTTCGATAATCCAATCAGCTAAGACCAAATCGAAATCATCACCGCCTAGCGCCGTGTCGCCGCCGGTTGCCAACACTTCAAACACGCCACGGGAAAGGCGCAAAATGGAAATATCAAAGGTGCCGCCGCCTAAATCATACACGGCAATCACGCCTTCTTGTCCGCTATCCAAGCCATATGCAATGGCTGCCGCAGTCGGTTCATTTAATAAACGCAGAACATTAAGTCCCGCCAATTTCGCCGCGTCTTTGGTGCTTTGGCGTTGTGCATCATCAAAATAAGCCGGCACGGTGATCACTGCGCCTACAAGATCGCCGCCTAAGCGTTGCTCGCCAAGTGCGGTCAATTTTTTCAGTATTTCTGCGGAAATTTCAATCGGGCTACGTACACCTTGGCGTGTTGCTAATAAAGGCAAACCGTTTTCACTGGCGACAAATTGATAAGGCAAATTCGGATAACGTTGTTGAATATCCGCAAGACTGCGACCGATTAAACGTTTGACGGAAATCACCGTATTTTGCGGATCTTGCGTGGCAAGTTCGGCGGCTTCGTAGCCGACAATCACGTTTTCATCTTTGCCAAAATGCACAACAGAAGGCAATAACGGACGATTTTGTTCGTCTAATAAAATGTCACTGTGGCCGTTGCGTACGGTAGCAATCAGGGAGTTGGTGGTGCCGAGATCGATGCCCACGGCAAGTTTTTGTTGATGGGGTGCGGCACTTTGTCCCGGCTCTGCAATTTGAAGTAACGCCATGTTGTCTCTCAATATGCTTTACATTAAAAATCTAGAAGAGTTTCTTCAACTCGCTCAATTTCTGCTTGAAGTTTTTTAATAAAACGTAATTTGTCTGTGATTGCCCGTGCGATGTCCCATTGTTGCGCATCAAGTGCGGTGGATAATTCGTCTAAAATTGCGCGGCGGGTGCGTTCGATGTCTTTAGTGAACGCCGTCAGTTCGTCGCTGTCTTTGTTATTTTCGATATTTTCTAAGGTTTCGCGCCATTCCATTTGCTGCATCAGAAAACTGATGTCTTTACTGCTTTTTTCTTCTACGTTTTCCACCTCGCCGGTGTGAATGGCAATAATGCTGTCGGCGCGGCTAATCGGATCTTTTAAGGTGCGTAAGGCATCGTTGATTTCCGCCGATTTTTGAATCGCCAAGCGCTGTTCTTGCGCAGACGCGGCGGAAAAATTATCCGGGTGCAGGGATTTTTGTAAGGCCAAATAACGCGTCGCCAATAAATCCTGATCCAGTTGAAAAGACACGGGTAAATCAAATAAAGCAAATGGATTGTTCATACCTTTCTCGATTAAACGTTAAAACTCTCACCGCAACCGCATTCGTCTTTGACGTTCGGATTGGTGAATTTGAACCCTTCGTTTAAGCCTTCTTTGGCAAAATCCAGCTGGGTGCCGTCTAAATACACTAAGCTTTTGGTGTCCACGATCACTTTCACGCCATGTTGTTCAAACACTTGATCGTCTTCGTTTAATGTATCCACGAATTCCAGCATGTAAGACAAGCCGGAGCAACCGGAGGTTTTAATGCCTAAACGTAAACCGATCCCTTTTCCGCGTTTTTCTAAAAATGTTTTGACGCGATCAGCTGCGCTTTCGGTGAGTGTGATTGACATGTTTTATTTCTCCAAAATCAAATGCTACTTAAGTGTTTCGCAGTGTTATAAGTAGACGGAAGTAACACTCGGGATATCAAAAATAATACAGTTAAGAGGTTGATAATGCTTGTTTTCGTTATAGAAGAAAAATCAAAGTGCGGTCCGTTTTCTCGGCGTTTAAAAACGCTTAGAAAAACGACCGCACTTTTATGACATTAAGAACCTTTTTTCGCTTTGTAATCGGCAATCGCCGCTTTAATGGCATCTTCTGCCAAAATAGAGCAGTGCACTTTCACCGGTGGTAATTCGAGTTCTTCGGCAATTTGGCTGTTTTTAATCGCGCCCGCTTCTTCTAAGGATTTACCTTTCACCCATTCGGTGATTAAAGAGCTGGAAGCGATTGCGGAACCGCAGCCGTAGGTTTTGAATTTGGCGTCTTCAATAATGCCTTCATCGTTTACACGGATTTGTAATTGCATCACGTCACCGCACGCCGGTGCGCCCACCATGCCGGTGCCGACTGATCTGTCTTTTTTGTCCATAGAACCCACATTGCGTGGATTTTCGTAATGATCGATCACTTTTTCGCTGTATGCCATTTTTTGTTCCTTTCCTAAAATAATGAACTGATTGGGCGATTTGCACCGCCCGTCAAATTAGTGGGCTGCCCACTCAATGGTGTTTAAGTCGATGCCTTCTTTAAACATATCCCAAAGCGGGGATAATGCGCGTAATTTTTCCACCGCACCTTTCATCAAATTGATGGTGTAGTCGATTTCTTCTTCCGTGGTGAAACGACCTAGGCTGAAGCGGATGGAGCTGTGTGCCAATTCATCGTTACGGCCAAGTGCGCGTAGCACATAAGACGGTTCAAGGCTCGCGGAAGTACAAGCGGAGCCGGAAGAAACCGCGATGTCGCGTAATGCCATCATTAAGGATTCACCTTCCACGTAGTTGAAACTGATGTTGAGGTTGTTGGCAACACGGTGTTCCATAGAGCCGTTAACATAGGTTTCTTCAATATCTTTTAAGCCATTGTATAAACGATCGCGAAGAGCTTTAATGCGTGGAATTTCCGTAGCCATTTCTTCTTTCGCAATACGATAGGCTTCACCCATACCCACAATTTGGTGGACAGGTAATGTACCGGAGCGCATGCCGCGCTCATGACCGCCACCGTGAATAATCGCTTCTAAGCGGATACGTGGTTTGCGGCGAACGTACAATGCACCGATGCCTTTTGGTCCGTATAATTTATGGCTGGACATAGACATTAAATCGACCGGTAATTCGGCAAGATTGATCTCCACTTTGCCCACACTTTGGGTCGCATCCACATGGAAAATGGTTTTATTCGCACGGCATAATTCGCCAATCGCTTGAATATCCTGAATCACGCCGATTTCATTGTTCACGTGCATGATTGAGGCAACGATGGTGTCTGGGCGAAGTGCTGCTTTGAATTTTTCCAAATCCACTAAACCATCGGATTCCGGTTCTAAATAAGTGACTTCAAAACCTTCGCGTTCTAATTGACGGCAAGTATCCAACACCGCTTTGTGCTCAGTTTTACAAGTGATAATGTGCTTGCCTTTGGTTTGATAAAAATGTGCCGCACCTTTGATAGCAAGGTTGTCCGATTCTGTTGCGCCGGAAGTGAAAACAATTTCACGGGAATCGGCACCGATAAGATCGGCAATTTGATTACGCGCAATATCAACTGCTTCTTCTGCTTGCCAGCCAAATTTATGGGAACGAGATGCCGGGTTGCCGAAAACGCCATCGATGGTTAGGTATTCCATCATTTTTTTCGCGACGCGTTCGTCCACCGGGCAAGTTGCCGCATAATCTAAATAAATAGGTAATTTCATCATTCACTCCTAAATAGTTTTATTTTAAACCGCACTTTTAGCTATGTTGTGCGTTATTCGTTTTTATTACGAGAAGATTTTCTAAATCTTGATGTTTGTGCTGGGATGGCTTGTTTTGTTTATGTTGAGAGACCAACTCAGCTAATGTGATTTCATTTAAGAAATCTGCAATACGTTGGCTCAGCTTGTCCCATAAGGTATGCGTTAAGCATTCCTGTCCGTTTTGGCAATTGCCTTTTCCTAAACATTTTGTCGTATCAATATTTTCATTTACCGCAGCAATGATCATACCGATGGAAATGTCTTCCGGCGTGTGACCTAATTTATAGCCGCCGCCCGGTCCGCGCACACTTTTTACTAAATTGTTGCGGCGCAGTTTTGCAAACAGTTGTTCCAAATAAGAAAGGGAAATGTGTTGTCGCTCGGAAATATCGGACAAACTTACGGGACCATTATCGGCATGAATAGCAATATCTAAGATTGCGGTGACTGCATAACGACCTTTCGAGGTTAATTTCATCTTTTATGTTCCTAAATAAAAAAATAATCAATTAAGCGAAGAAATCTTACATTGTTGACTTTTACAGTCAACTATTATTCTTTTACGATTTAAGTTTTTTTTCAACCGCACTTAACATGCCGAGCAAAATGTGAAGTTCTGTTTTTTCGACTTCAGCACGGCCATATAAGCGTCGGAGTTTTTGCATGACACCTTGATTTTGAATAAAGCCAAGGGATTGATAAAGCTGCTCGGTACGCATAAAAAAATACTCCAATTCTTGCATTTTGGGATACATATCAGGCTGCGTTTGTGTCATTTTCTGATTTTCTTCGCGCTGTGTCGCCAAGTAAGCCATACGTATTTCGTAACTGATTAATTGTACCGCCATGGCTAAATTTAACGAGGCATAATCTGGATTCGCAGGGATCGTCACATGGTAGTGGCATTTGAGCAATTCTTCATTGGTTAAACCGACACGCTCACGTCCAAACACAATTGCCACGTTTCCACTCATCGCATGGTTGATGGCTTTTTCCCCACATTCGCGCGGCTCAATAAGTGAATTTTGCAAATGACGTAATCTTGCACTGGTACCAATCACCAAAGAGCAATCAGCAATGGCTTCGGAAAAGGTGTTGACTACAACCGCACTTTTCACCACATCTTCTGCACCGGCAGCAAGGGCAATGGCTTGATCATCCACACCTTGTTTTGGCGCCACTAACACTAAATCGGTTAATCCCATTGTTTTCATTGCTCGTGCGGTGGAACCGATGTTGCCACTGTGCGAGGTTTCAATTAAAACAATTCGAATATTTTCCAACATGATCATTTTTATCTTATTCAATAGCGGGGCGTATTCTACCATAAATACCCCTTGTTTTTAGTCAACAATTCTAAAAATTTTTCTGATAGCTATTTTCTTTTAAATCTCTTATAATCGCGCACCTAAATTGTTCTTTAAAATCCGGTGGAATCTATGAATCCTATGTTAAATATCGCGATTCGTGCAGCACGAAAAGCAGGCAATATTATTGCAAAAAACTACGAACGTCGTGACGACATCGTCACCATGGAAAAAAGCAAAAATGACTATGTAACCAACGTAGATAAAGCGTCAGAAGAAGCGATTATCGAGGTCATTAAAAAATCTTACCCTGACCACACCATCATCACCGAAGAAAGCGGTGCATTAGAAGGCAGTGATAACGATGTTCAATGGGTGATTGATCCACTGGATGGCACCACAAACTTTGTGAAAGGTTTGCCTCATTTCTCCGTTTCTATTGCTATTCGTGTTAAAGGCCGCACCGAAGTGGGCGTGGTTTATGATCCTATCCGTAACGAATTATTTACTGCTGTGCGTGGTGAAGGCGCAAAATTAAATGAAATGCGTTTACGTGTTGAAAACAAACGCGATTTATCCGGCGCAGTACTTGCTACCGGTTTCCCATTCAAACAACCGAAATACATGCCAATGCAATTTAATATGATGCAAAGCTTGATTGAAGAGGCGGCTGATTTTCGCCGCACCGGTTCTGCTGCGTTGGATCTTTGCTATGTGGCATCCGGTCGTTTAGACGGGTATTTTGAATACGGCATCAAAGCTTGGGATGTGGCGGCAGGCGATTTAATCGTTCGTGAAGCTGGCGGTATCGTGACTGACTACAATGCTGGTCATAGTTACTTAAAAGCCGGCCATATTGTTGCCGCAGCACCACGCGTGTTAAAAGATATGTTGAATAAAATTCAGCCTTGCTTAGCTGAAGATTTAAAATAAGAAGAAAATCGACCGCACTTTTGCATTGTGTTTCAGATGTTGTCGAACTTCAGAAACAGAAAACGCCCGTTTATTGACGGGCGTTTTTTTATTGAATCAAATAATGCATTAAGCTTTTGATTTATTGGTAATGCCGATGTAAACACAAGCAGCAAAGCCAAGCACTAAAACATGCGGCGTATAAGCGGTAACACCGGTAGGTGAAGCTGCTAAACCGAAGTTATGTGCCGCAGCAGCACCTAATAGCATACCTAATACAAATAATGCTGCGTCATTGTTTCCTTCCCCGACATTCACCAATTGTTTACCCGGGCAACCGCCGCCAAGGGAGAAACACAATCCGCATAATGCCATGGCAAAAAAGTTCCAGATATATTGATTATGTGCGATAGGTTGTTGTTCAAATCCCACATGGAATTGTCCGAGTAAGCTGTTGGTGATTGCAGCGAAGACAACAAGAGCAATGACACCGTTTAAAAGCTGTGTATCGCGGAACAATACGAAGTTACGGAATGCGCCAATTGTGCAGAAACGGGATTTTTGCATTAATACACCAAGTAACGCGCCGCTGGCAAGCGACACCCAAACGGCTGGGTGTTGTGCGCCCGGGCCTTTTTCTGAAAAGTAAATAGCCAGATTTTCGCCAAATTTAAATTGAGTTAAAAGCAAGATGAGCAATGCCAAGGTAAATAGCACGCCAATGAGCCCTGACGATTTGCTTTGTTCACTTGATTTTCCTAGGGAAAAACCGCGATTCGCAAAGAAAATGCCGCCCAATATGCCGGCGAATAATCCAACGATTCCTGCAATGGCAGTGAGATCGCCGCCGCCTAGACGCAAATAGGCACGCCACGGACAGCCTAAGAAAATCAGTGCACCGATCATGGCAAAGAACCCAAGGATAATGCGAGCCAACGGCGCAGAGCCACCGCGAGGTCGGAATTCCTTAGAGAAATAGGCACTGGCAAGCGCACCTAAAACTAAGCCGATAAGTTCGGGACGAAGATATTGTAGCGGAGCGGCGCGATGTAGCCCTAATGCACCGGCGGTATCTCGTAAGAAACACGCCGCACAGAAACCCATATTGCCGGGATTGCCATTGTAGGTTAGAAGTGGAGCAACGATACCAAGTGCAGCACCTGCAACCACAGGCCAAGTTAAAATTTTCATAATGAGACCTTTGTGATATCTGAAGTTAAATTGAATTGTGTGTTTTTAATGATTAAAAACACACACATTGTAGAAAAGTCGCCAATATAAAGAAACCGGCTTTTTATCAGATCGTGAGCTGGATCAAGGATTTGCAAAAACAAGGCGAAAATGCACCGCACTTTCTCGTCTAAATGGATTCACAGCCAACGGGTTAAATGCAATTCCACAATATCCACGATGTGTTTTAAGAAGGTGGTGTCTTGTCCGTTATGGAAACGGGCAGTATCTCGGGAGGTGAATAATAAAAGTGCGGTCGGTTTGTGGCTTGTTTTTGCGCCAAGCAGACAAATTGCCACGGAGCCAATGGGAAATTCTTCCGGCAGAAACATCAGGTGTTTTTCTTTGTTGCTTAAATCGCCCAAGTAAAATTGGCGCAAGCCGAGACGTTCCAAGCGAATCAATTCAAACGCCTTGCGGTCAATCCAATATTGTTCGGGAATGGTTTCATTTTTTGGCCACGCATCTCGAAACAGCAATATTTTTGCACCGTCCAGTTCATAGGATTGCGCCCACTGTTTCAATTTTTCTTCGCCCCGTTGGAAATCTTCCGCTTGAAACAATTTCTTTTGTAAGGGCATAAGCGCATAGAAAATGTCTGCCTCTTGATAGGCAAGCTGATGAA
Organism: Aggregatibacter sp. Marseille-P9115; assembly: GCF_920939465.1. GTDB lineage: Bacteria > Pseudomonadota > Gammaproteobacteria > Enterobacterales > Pasteurellaceae > Aggregatibacter > Aggregatibacter segnis_B. The sequence goes on along the minus strand of NZ_OV100759.1, from coordinate 502,514 downwards.
ATTTTTCTAAGAACGCCGTCAGGGTTTTGATTTGTTGGCGTTGCTGTTCTAGCTGTGCTTCTACTAAAGATAGCGTGCCTTTTTGCGGATGAACCACGGACAGTTTGGCAAGCAAATCAGGATGAGTGGTGAAAAAATTAGGGTATTCGGTTAGGTATTCGACGACGTTTTTTTCCTGTTCATTCATAAAAAAACTCTCCAAAAAAGAACCGCACTTTGATACTTCAAAAGTGCGGTCGTTTTTCTATGCGTTTTTACGCGGCAAACGGATCTTGCAAAATCATGGTTTGTACGCGATCCGGACCGGTGGACAGAATAGAAACCGGTACGCCGGTGACTTCTTCGATACGTTTGATGTAATTACGGCAAGTTTGCGGTAATTGATTCACATCGGTGACGCCGAAGGTGTTTTCTTTCCAACCCGGCATGGTTTCATAAATCGGCTCAACGCCTTCCCAGTCTTTCGCGGCAAGTGGTGCGTATTCTACAATGTTGCCGTTTGGCATTTTGTAGCCCACGCAGATTTTCACTTCATCGAAACCGTCTAACACGTCTAATTTCGTCATGCAGAAACCGGAAATGGAGTTTAATTGAATTGCGCGACGAATGGCTACGGCATCAAACCAACCGCAACGACGTGGACGTCCGGTGACCGCACCAAATTCGTTCCCTTTGCGTGCAATTTCTGCACCGACTTCATCGAATAATTCCGTGGTGAACGGACCGCCACCCACGCGGGTGCAATAGGCTTTGATGATACCCAACACATAATCTAAATTGCGCGGGCCGAAACCGGAACCGGTAGCAACGCCACCGGCAGTGGTGTTGGAGCTGGTCACATACGGATAGGTACCGTGGTCAATGTCCAACATGGTGCCTTGTGCGCCTTCGAATAAAATGTTGTCGCCATTTTTGCGGGCAGTGTCCAAGATAGAGGTAATGTCAGCAACCATGCCGGTGATAATATCGGCAACGGCGAACACATCATCTAAGGTTTTTTGATAATCAACCGGTTCGACTTTGTAGTAGTTCACTAATTGGAAGTTGTAATAATCAAGAATGTTTTTGAGTTTTTCGGCAAAGGCTTCGCGATTGAATAAATCGCCTACACGTAAACCGCGGCGAGCGACTTTGTCTTCATAAGCCGGGCCGATACCACGACCGGTGGTACCGATGGCTTTTTTGCCAAGTGCTGCTTCACGGGCGTGGTCCATGGCAACGTGATAAGGCAGAATTAACGGGCAAGCTTCGGAGATTAATAAACGGTCGCGCACGTTCACGCCTCGGCTTTCTAATTCGCCCATTTCTTGCATGAGGGCAGCTGGGGAAAGTACAACGCCATTACCGATTAAACAGGTGACGTTATCGCGTAAGATACCTGATGGAATTAAACGTAAAACGGTTTTCTCACCGTTGATGATTAAGGTGTGACCGGCATTATGACCGCCTTGATAGCGCACGACATATTTGACGCGATCAGTGAGCAAGTCAACGATTTTTCCTTTTCCTTCGTCGCCCCATTGTGCGCCAAGAACTACAACACTTTTACCCATATTTTTCCGCCTTTTTAGCTCTAGTTTATAAAAATCAACGGTTGCCTACTTTACTATTTTCAGCCTTGAATCTCAATGTAATTCCTTTATTTATTCGCTAAAATGACCGCTCTTTTCGGGGCAGGATAGCCTTCGATGGTTTTGCTGTGATCTGCCGGATCGAGAAAATCAGTGAGAGATTCATTTTCCAACCAATCGGTTTTCCGCTGTTCCTCTAATGAGGTGACGGCGACATCCACGCAACGCACATTTTTAAAGCCGATTTTTTGCAGCCAATGAATTAAAGCAGCGACAGATGGAATGAAATACACGTTTTTCATTTTGGCGTAGCGATCCATCGGCACCAACACCGTGTTTTCGTCACCATCCACCACTAAGGTTTCGAGCACCAATTCACCGCCGTTCACCAGTTGTGCACGCAGTTGGGAAAGATGATCTAGGGGCGATTTTCGGTGATATAGCACACCCATAGAAAACACCGTATCAAACGCGGCAAGGGGTTGCATTTGCTCGATGCCGAGCGGAATCAAATTGGCTCGGCGATCGTCATTTAAGAGTTTGCGTACCGCTTCAAATTGACATAAGAACAATTCCGTCGGGTCGATGCCTACCACCATTTTTGCGCCTTCGCCCACCATGCGCCACATATGATACCCACTGCCGCAACCCACATCTAAAATCGTACGGTCTTGCAACGGCGCTAAATGCGGTAGCACGCGATCCCATTTGAAATCGGAACGCCACTCGCAATCCACATGAATGCCAAGCAAATGATAAGGCCCTTTGCGCCATGGCATGAGTTGTTTTAAATGGTGAATAATACGCTGACGTTCGCCATCGGAAAGCGCAGAATCGCACTCAGATTTGACCGCACTTTTAAGATCAATACGGGAAGCCGGCAAGTGCGGTAGAAATTCCACGACTTTTGCCCATTTGGCATATTCCCCGTGGGTTTGCTGTTGCCATTGTTTCATTTGTAATGGCAAGGTTTCCAACCAAGGGGAAAGATGGGTCGTAGCAATTTGTTGATAAAAAGGACGAAAATCGATCATATCGTTATCTCGGTGAATTAAGGTTACAGCGCATCATGATACGCTTTTTGGGCTTTTTCAAAGGTGTCGGTAATCGCGGTATCCGGTTTTGCTGACAGCAGTGACACAATAATAATCGCGATGGCGGCGAACATAAAGCCGGGAATCATTTCATAGACTTGCGCCCATTCACTTTCTTGCGGTAAACACTCTTTCCAAGCAAATACCGTGATTGCACCGGTGATCATGCCCGCCATAGCACCGGAAGAGGTCATGCGTTTCCAAAAGAGTGAAAGTAAAACTACCGGACCAAAGGCGCTACCAAACCCCGCCCAAGCAAATTCCACGAGTTTCAAAACCTTACTATTTTGATCTTGTGCAATCCAAATGGCAACGGCGGCAATCACCAATACCATGATGCGACCTAACCAAACTAATTCTTTTTCAGACGCTTTCGGGCGGATAAAGCCTTTGTAAAAGTCTTCGGTAATGGCACTGGAAGAGATTAACAACTGGCAACTTAAGGTACTCATCACCGCAGCAAGAATCGCAGAAAGCAAAATACCGGCAATCCACGGATTAAATAATAATCGGGATAATTCAATAAAAACTTGCTCGGGTTCATGGTTTACCAAAGCGGCAGAGGCGGTGTTTGCATTTGCATAGAAATACGCCATGCCAAAGAAACCGATGGCAACGGCACCCACCAAACAGAGCACCATCCAGGTCATGCTGATTTTACGGGCTTTATTGAGGGAACGCACAGAGTCTGCCGCCATGAAGCGAGCGAGAATGTGTGGTTGTCCGAAATAGCCTAATCCCCAGGCTGCAAGGCTTAACAAGCCCATGATGGTGGTGCCACGGAATAAGTCTGTAAATTCTTTTTGCGCGCTCATTTCGGCTTGTTGTACGACGCTTTGTAAGTCATCAAAACCGCCGATAGTAATTACCACAAAGACCGGAGTAAGCAATAAGGCGAAAATCATCAGTGTGGCTTGAATCGTATCCGTCCAACTCACCGCAAGGAAGCCGCCGATAAAGGTGTAGGCGATGGTGGCGAGCGCGCCGTACCAAAGTGCGGTGGAATAATCGATCGAAAAGAGGTTTTGGAATAATTTTGCACCGGCTACCACACCTGAGGCGCAATAAATGGTGAAGAACACCAAAATAATGGAGGCGGAAACGATTTTTAACGCATTGTGGCGTGTGCCAAAACGATGATGAAAATATTCAGGCAGGGTTAATGCGTTCTGATTGAATTCGGTGTAAACCCGTAAACGTCCGGCAACGAATAGCCAGTTTAAATAGGCTCCCAAGGTTAAACCAATGGCAATCCAGCCCTCGACCAAACCGGATAAATACACAGCGCCCGGTAACCCCATCAATAACCAACCGGACATATCCGAAGCACCGGCAGACATCGCCGTGACGAAACTGCCTAAGCGACGACCGCCCAAAATGTAATCGGATAAATTTTTGGTGTAATAATAGGCGGCAACTCCAATGTCAATCATGCCGAAAATATAAATAGTAAATGTAACAATTGTCGGATCTAAACCAAACATCCTATCAACCCTAAAAAATAGTTCTTATATTCAAAAAAAGGGGGGCATTTTACCTTATTTGCCCCTGTTATTCTATTTTCCTTTTCGTTAGACTAATCGGCAAAATCAATAACAACGACATTTTGGATAAGATATTTTATGGATTCTGTTGAATTATTGGTCAATGTTACACCAAATGAAACGCGCATTGCCTTAGTGGAAACCGGTTTGCTGAAAGAAGTGCATATTGAACGCCAAGGCAAACGCGGTATTGTCGGAAATATTTATAAAGGTCGCGTCACCCGTGTATTACCGGGAATGCAATCGGCATTTGTGGACATCGGGCTGGAAAAAGCCGCTTTCTTACACGCGTCAGATATTGTATCGCACACCGAATGTGTGGAAGAAAGTGAACAAAAGCAATTTGTGGTGAAAGACATTTCCCAACTGGTACATGAAGGGCAGGATATTGTGGTGCAAGTGGTAAAAGATCCGCTTGGCACGAAAGGTGCACGACTCACCACGGATATTACCTTGCCTTCCCGTTATTTAGTATTCATGCCGGAAAATAGTCATGTGGGCGTGTCACAACGCATTGAAAGCGAGGAAGAACGTAATCGCTTGAAAGCACTCACCTTACCTTTATGTGATGAATTGGGTGGTTTTATTATCCGTACTGCGGCCGAAGGGGCGACTGAACTGGATTTACAACAAGATGCCGATTTCTTAAAACGCTTGTGGCGAAAAGTGCTAGAACGCCGTGCGAAATACCCAACTTGTTCTATGCTTTACGGCGAATTGGCGCTGACACAGCGCATTCTGCGCGACTTTATCGGCGGCAAATTGGATCGCATTCACATTGACTCCCGACTTTGTTTCAACGAAGTGAAACAATTCACCGAAGAATTTATCCCGAATCTCACAGACAAACTGATTTTATACACGGGAAATCAACCGCTCTTTGATGTGTACAGTGTGGAAAAAGGCATTCATCATGCTTTAGATAGACGAGTAAATCTCAAATCCGGTGGTTATTTGATCATTGAGCAAACAGAAGCCATGACCACCATCGACATCAACACCGGTGCATTCGTGGGGCATCGTAATTTGGAAGAAACCATTTTCAACACCAATATTGAAGCCACCAAAACCATCGCGCAACAACTTCAACTGCGCAATCTCGGCGGCATGATTATCATTGATTTCATCGATATGCAAAGTGAAGAACACCGTAATCGTGTGTTGGAATCCTTGCAAGATGCCTTATCGCGTGATCCGGTGAAAACAAACGTGAATGGCTTTACGCAATTAGGTTTGGTGGAAATGACCCGTAAACGTACGCGGGAAAGTTTGGAGCATATCCTTTGTTGTGAATGCCCAACCTGCCAAGGTAGAGGACGAGTGAAAACCGTGGAAACCGTGTGTTACGAAATCATGCGCGAAATTATCCGCGTGCATCATTTATTTGCCAGTGAACAATTTGTGGTTTACGCCTCCCACGCGGTTGCCGAGTACTTAATCAACGAAGAATCCCATGGTTTGTTAGCCGAGTTGGAAGTCTTTATTGGCAAACAAATCCAAGTAAAAACCGAACCGTTTTACACTCAAGAGCAGTTTGATGTGGTGGTGATGTAAAAAGTGCGGTGGGAAAACAATCTATTTTTTGAACGTTTTAGCTTTTGCGTCATCGAATGTTGTTTTTTCCCTCACTACAATAACTGTCCTGAGCAACGTATCGTTGTATTGGGATAACGCAATTTAATTCTTATCCCCGACAATATGTTGGGGATTTTTACATAACAACGCTGAGAAATAATATGGCAAAAGAATCCAATGCATTGCACTTTCAATTAGAAATTTTACGTTTAATTCCCAAACGTAGTTACATCAGCACGCATGAAATCCAACAGAAGCTGGAAGATATGGGATTTTCTCGCGATATTCGTAGCATTCAACGTCAATTAAAAAGCCTGTCTGAACATTTTGATATTGAATGTAATACCCTCAGTAAGCCTTACAGTTATCGGTGGAAAGAAAATACCAAAGGGCTCGATTTGCCGATTTTAAACGAGCAACAATCCTTGGTGTTAATGTTGGCGAAGCAATATTTAAAAGGCATTTTGCCTGCGAATATTCTGAATTCGATGGAATCCTTTTTTAAGCAAGCCGAATATAACTTGGTCTATGATGCCAATAAAAAATCCGGTTCCGAATGGCTGAACAAAGTGGCGATTGCGCCAACCAGCCAACCGTTATTGCCGGCTAAAATTGAGCCCGATATTTTTGCTCAAATTAGCACCGCACTTTATCAAAATCGATTTTTACAGGTGCATTATCGAAGTATTCACGGCAAAGAGCACAAAGCACAAGTTAAGCCACTTGCTTTGGTGCAACAAGGCCCGAGTAGTTATTTAGTCGCGCAATATGAACATGGTGATATTTTGCATCTTGCTTTGCATCGTTTGCTTGAGGTTACCGTGAGCACCATGCAATTTGACCGCCCGGATTTTAATTTGAAAGCTTATGTTGAGAGCCAAAAGTTTGGCTTTAGTTATGGCAGAAAAATTCGATTAACGTTCAGAGTAGATAAAGCGATTGGGGGATTTTTGACAGAAACGCCGTTATCGGTTGATCAAAATGTGAAAGATTGCGGGAGTGAATACGAAATTTCCGCCACGGTCATTGAGAGTGAAATGTTGAATTGGTGGATTGCGCATTTTGGCGAAAATTATCAAGAAATTGAGCGTGTATATCTCGAGGACATTTCCTAACGACACACATTGTCGCTTTGTGTTTTATGATGAAGCCATCAACAGAGAGGATATTAAGATGAATCCTTATCAATTGCCTGATAAAGCAGGAATATTTTGGGGCATGATGGGAAGAGATAGAGTGATTGATGAGATTTTGAAAGTGAGAGGAGAGGAAAAACATGACAGCGAAAAATAAACCAATTTGCGTGGTATTAACGGGAGCTGGAATTAGTGCCGAAAGTGGCATTCCTACTTTTAGAGCAGAAGATGGTTTGTGGGCAGGGCATAAAGTCGAAGAAGTTTGTACACCTGAAGCCTTACAAAAGAACCGTGTGAAAGTACTCGATTTCTATAATCAACGCCGTAAAAATGCGGCAGCGGCTAAGCCGAATGCAGCACATCTCGCCTTAGTTGAACTAGAAAAAGCCTATGATGTGAGAATCATCACGCAAAATGTGGATGATTTACATGAGCGAGCAGGAAGCTCAAATGTGTTGCATTTACACGGTGAATTAAACAAAGCGCGCAGTAGCTTTGATGAAAGTTATATCGTGGATTGTTTTGGCGATCAGAAATTAGACGATAAAGATCCAAACGGATATCCAATGCGGCCTTATATCGTCTTTTTTGGTGAAATGGTGCCGATGCTAGAACGAGCCATTGAGATTGTTGAACAAGCGGATGTGGTATTAGTGATTGGCACTTCTTTGCAAGTATATCCGGCTAATGGCTTAGTCAATGAAGCCCCACGCAATACGCCGATTTACTTAATTGATCCGAATCCCAATACAGGCTTTGTTCGTAAGCAAGTGATTGCAATAAAAGAAAAAGCGGGTGAGGGCGTTCCGAAAGTGGTAGCTGAGTTATTAGAGAACGTTAAAAACGCATAGAAAAACGACCGCACTTTTCATGCAAATGGCGACTTTGGTCGCTATTTGTTGTTATTCCCCTTGCTTAAGCATATGCATAATAAGCCTAATAAGCGTTTCTTTTTGTTTCGGATTGATGGTTGCCGTGGCATTCTCGAGCAATTCGGTTTGCCCGCGCTTTAGGGAAATATTATTAAATACAATCATTTTTTTGAATACATCTGAATTTGTGCCTATTTTGCAATATTTTTCCTTTTCTCGGAACAGTCTATTCCAATTTTATCTATATTTCTGCCTGAAAAAACACGTATAATGACGCTCAACAAATCAATCATGAGGAAATAAAATGAAGCTCTCTATTCTTAATCTCGCCCCTGTTCGAGAAGGACAAACTTATTTGCAAGCCGTTGAGTCAATGGTAAGTCTTGCAAAACATGCTGAAAATATCGGCATTGAACGCTATTGGATTGCTGAGCATCATAATATGAAAAATTTGGTGAGTTCAGCGACCGCACTTTTAATTCAACATACGCTAGCCAATACGAAGACCTTACGCGTGGGGTCAGGTGGCGTAATGTTACCGAATCATTCGCCTTATGTGGTAGCTGAGCAATATGGCACCCTGGAGACACTTTATCCAAACCGTGTTGAACTCGGTTTAGGCCGTGCACCAGGAACGGATATGCAAACGGCTGCAGCACTTCGTCGTGGACGAAACAGTCTGGATTTCCCTGCGGAAATTGCAGAACTTCGCGGTTACTTTAAAGATTGCAACCCTGTTTCGGCTTATCCTTCTGCGGGCTTGAATATACCGTTTTATATTTTGGGATCCAGCACCGAAAGTGCCTATCTTGCGGCAGAACTTGGCTTGCCTTATGCCTTTGCTTCACACTTTGCGCCACGCATGATGGAAATGGCGGTAGATATTTATCGCAAAAACTTCAAACCCTCTACCTATCTTGCTGAGCCTTATGTCATCTTAGGGGTGAACGCGATTGTCGCTGAAACCGATAAAGAAGCGAAACAATTAGCGACGACACAAACACTATTTTTCTTAAACGTGGTGACTAACGCGCAACAAAATTTACAACCGCCTTTGGCATCAGAGGAAGATGTTTGGAAAGCCCAAATGCACGCCCAAAAGAAACCACACTTTGGTCCAGTCGATTTTGAGGAAATCCCGATTTACAACCAAGAACGTGCCGTAGTGGAACAAATGACTGCTTGTTCGCTTATCGGTAGTCCTGAAAGCGTGGATTTTCAACTCAAGCAATTACGTGAACGGGTACATTTTGATGAAATTATGGCCGTGAGCTATATTTTTGATGAACAAAAACAAGCCCAATCTTATACAATGTTGAAAGCGATTGTGGACAAGCAATAGCGAGACAAAAAGAAAAGTGCGGTGAATTTCACCGCACTTTAAATCAAAAAATACTAATAAGCCGTTTCTATTGGTAAACCGGCTTTCTCCCAACCATCAAAGCCACCAATGACGCTAAACACATTTTCATAGCCTTGCTCAATGAGGAAAGTTGCCACATTTCGGCTGCTCACGCCATGATAACAACTCACGATAATCAGGGAGTCAAAGTCCACCTGTTCTTCAAATTGTAAAAAGCTTTGGTTGGTTAAATGAAAAGCCCCTTTCGCATGAGAATAGGTGAAACGTTGTGGATCCCGAATGTCTGCAAGCATGGCACCATTTTGCACCATTTCCCAAGCTTGTTCTGGACTAATTTCTTTAAACGACATGGTTTGTTCCCTTTGCGCGCTGTTTATACACGCCATCAAAAATAATCAGGCTCGTCGCCAATACTAAACAAATGAATAACGGATAACTATCCGCATCCATTTCCTCTCCAATCAAAAATGAAATAATCACCATCAAAATGGTTTCAACATAGCCCAGCAGGCCAAGTAAATTCATCCATTGCATTTTATTGATGTAAATGGACGTCGAAGGCGCAAAAGAGCGGTCGATTTTTCGATTGTTTTCCAAACGCTCAGGCAAAAGGAGTGTATCCAGCCAATGGCTTAGTCAATGAAGCTCCACGCAATACGCCGATTTACTTAATTGATCCGAATCCCAATACCGGCTTTGTACGCAAGCAAGTGATTACAATAAAAGAAAAAGCCGGGACAGGCGTGCCGAAAGTAGTGGCAGAGTTATTGGAGAACGTTAAAAACTTATAGAAAAACGACCGCACTTTTCAGGCAAATAGCGACTTTGGTCGCTATTTATCGTTATTCTCCTTGCTTAAGCATATGCATAATAAGCCTAATGAGCGTTTCTTTTTGTTTCGGATCAGATTCGGCAACTAATAACGTGAGTGCAGCAAGCCCGGTATCATTGATAACCGGATAGCCATTATGATCAAACAAACGGCCATTTCGATGTAAGAAATCCACAAATAAAAACGCTCCGCTACGTTTATTACCGTCTGAAAAAGGATGGTTTTTGACGACGAAATACAGTAAATGTGCGGCTTTTGCTTCAATGCTTGGGTAGGCAGGTTCACCAAATACACTTTGATCTAAATTGCCTAAAATGGAAGATAGGCCATCATCTCGTTCACGTCCAAATAGATCGCTTGCTTCACCTTTTGCCATAAGCTGTGCTTTTAACTCGGCCAGTGCAGAACAGGCTTCGGAATAGGTGGGCAACATACCGCCTTGCTGGGTTTGCGGTTCGGCAAGTAAACCTTCATCATATTGTTGTAGCCATAAAAACGTATGCGTATAACGGCTGACAATATCCACTAATCCACGACCGCTTTCTAGTGTTAATGCTGAGGAATTTGCCGTTTTTTGAATAAGTGCAAGCGCTTGTTCCAGTTCATGTGCGTTTTGCTTTAAACGCTGTTGGTTAATGGTATAGCCTTGAGTTAGGTACTCTTTTAAACGAGCGGTTGCCCAACGACGGAAATTAACACCTTGTTTAGACTTTACTCGATAACCAACAGAGATAATCATATCTAAATCATAATGTTCAATTTCACGATTGACTTGGCGTTTACCCTCTTGGCGAACTATCCGGAATTTCCGGATAGTTGATTCTTTTTCAAGTTCTTCTTCATCAAAGATATTAGTAATATGCTCATTGATGGTGCGAACATCTTTACCAAATAACATAGCCATCTGTGCCTGAGAAAGCCAAACCGTATCCTTTTCAAATCTAACTTCCACTTGTGTCGTGCCATCTTGCGCTTGGTAAATTTCAATCGGGTTTTGGTTATTCATATTCTTCCTTTAAATAATAAAACATATGTATATATAAACAGGTAAAGAAATGTATTGCAATACTGTATAACCTTAATTTTCAAAGAATCTTCTCAAAAGAATTACGCGTTAAATTTCCTAGCGACACGAATTGTCGCTTATTTCCGTATCATTTTTTATAAAAGAGAGATTGTTTACTTTTTACAATTCTCTTAATCCCTTTGTCATCGCAGCACAGGAGAAAAATGATGCCAATGAAAGTCACTTCTAATCGAGATCCGCTTTTTGAAGAGGTAAAAAAATATGTGCAACAACAAAAAATTGCGTCTTGCTCAATGATTCAACGGCGATTTAGGTTAGGTTTTAATCGAGCGGGGCAAATTTTAGAGCAATTAGAAGAAGCTGGTGTTATTTCAACAATGAAAAATGGGCAGAGAAAAGTACTATGAAAAATGATTTGAACTATGCCGTGGAGCTTATCCGCAAAGCGGATGGCATTTTGATTACTGCCGGTGCAGGCATGAGTGTGGATTCAGGTTTACCGGATTTTAGAAGTAGTGGAGGATTTTGGAACGCTTATCCGGCATTTCGTGAGCATAATCTGAATTTTCAGGATATTGCGACACCGATGTCCTTTGAAACGCACACGGAGCTGATCTATTGGTTTTACGGGCACCGTCTAGTGCAATATCGTAACACTACGCCACATGAAGGTTATCAAATTTTAAAACGCTGGGCAGCCGAAAAACCACATGGTTATTTTGTGTTTACCAGTAACGTGGATGGTCATTTTCAAAAAGCCGGATTTGAAGAAAAACGGGTTTATGAAGTGCATGGCACGCTAGAACGTATGCAATGTGTTCATGATTGCCATCATCAAAGTTGGACGGCGAAGGATTTTCAACCGGAAGTGGATAATGCTAATTTGCGCTTAATGAGCCCTTATCCACGCTGTCCTTTTTGTGGTGGCTTAGCAAGACAAAATGTCTTAATGTTTGACGACTGGTTTTACAATAGCAATTATCAAGATTTGAAACGAACCTCCTTAGATCTATGGATTAAAGGCGTGCCGAATTTAGTGGTGATTGAACTCGGCGCAGGCAAAGCGATTCCAACGGTTCGATATTTTTCCGAACGCACGGCAAAAGCCAAGAAAGCCGGTTTTATTCGCATTAATCCGCAAGACGGTGGCGTATCAAAACATCATTTTTTGGGGCTGGATATGACCGCACTTGAGGCTTTAAAAGCAATCGATGTTTTATTGAATCAATCAACATAAGGAAACCAATATGCAACATGTCTGCCAAATCACCTTTTGTCAGCAAATTGGAAAAAATAAAAAGCACAATCAAGATGCGTTATTTAATGGTGAAACGGTTTTTCAGTTTAAATTAAAAACAGCAGAAAAACGCCTTGAAAATCGACCGCACTTTATCATTGGCATTGCCGACGGTATTTCCAATAGTAATCACGCGGAAAAAGCCAGTAAGTGTGCCATGTCGGCGTTGCAAAAGATTCAGACATTAAGTCGAAACACCATTCCTTATTTGCAAGATAAATTATCGGAACAGTTAGCAGACACCTATTTTGGTTCGGCAACCACATTCGTCGCCGCGGAAATTGATCAAGTCAATCAAAAAGCCAAAATTCTTAGTGTGGGCGACAGTCGCGCTTATTTAATTGATGCTCAAGGTAAATGGCAACAGATTACCCAAGATCATTCTATTCTTTCTGAATTGCTGGCTGATTTCCCTGATAAAAAAGAAGACGATTTCGCCACAATTTATGGCGGTGTTTCTTCTTGTTTAGTCGCGGATTATTCCGAATTTCAAGATAAAATTTTTTATCAGGAAATTGAAATTCAACAAGGTGAAAGCCTATTACTTTGTTCTGATGGCTTGACCGACGGGCTTTCAGATGAAATGCGCGAAAAAATTTGGCAGAAATATGCCGATGATAAAACACGCCTCACGGTTTGCCGCAAGATGATTGAGAAGCAATCGTTTTCGGATGATTTTTCGGTTATAATCTGCGCGTTTTGATTCATGTTAAAAAATATTCTAAGGAACCTAAATTATTATGAGTGATGAAAAAGCAAAAATACTTAAGATTAAAGATGTATTTGATTTGAAGTTGAGCATTCCTGATTATCAAAGACCATACAAATGGACAGTTAAAAATGTTCAGCAGCTGATTGATGATTTACTTGCTCATTTCCGTGATAGTAAAGTTTATCGAATCGGTACAATTGTTTTATATAAAAATGGAGGTAAGTCTGAAATAGTTGATGGACAACAGAGACTGACTACGCTATCGCTATTGCTTCATAAATTAGGTAGGAAAGATATTTTATTTTTGCAGGAAAAGTTAAGTCATAGCATTAGTAAATTTAATATTATGGAGAATTATAAATTTATTAATGGCTATAATTTTCCTTCAGGATTTGAAGAATATATCTTAAAAACATGCGAAATGGTTCGTATTGAACTTGATGATTTAGATGAGGCTTTTCAGTTCTTTGATTCACAAAATGCGAGAGGAAAGCCTCTTGAATCATATGATCTCTTAAAGGCATACCATTTAAGAGAGATGAGAAACAAGCCAGACCAAATTATTCATCAGTGTGTTGAATGCTGGGAAAGAGCAGCAATGTCTGATGATATTAATAATTTAAATAAAATTATTAACTCTATTCTATTTAGATTGCGCCGTTGGCATTATCAAGAACATGCCGAAGTATTTTCGGCTAATGAATTGGATACATTTAAAGGTGTTAGTGAAAATGTTGAATACCCTTATTTGAATGGCGTCTTAGCTACAAATGCGATACAGAAGATGTCTGCAGAGAATCCTTTCTTATATCGTTCAATATCTCTATTTCAAGCTAGTCAAACATTAGTTAATGGAAAGTATTTTTTTGATTATGTTCAACATTATGCTGTTATCTATGAGCAGTTATTTAGAAAAGAGACAGGTTTTATAGATCGGTTTAATGAAATTAATGGTATTGATTTAGAAACTAGTTTAATAAGCTTTTTAAATAATTATGAATATAGTGATCGAGTTGGTGACAAATTCCTTAGAAATTTATTTGAATGTACACTTTTATTCTATTTTGATAAGTTTGGAGATAATAATTTTTCTGAGTTTATGACAAAGGCTTTTCTTTGGGTTTATCGTCTTCGTTTTGAATATCAACGTATTAGTTTTAAAACAATAGAAGATGCGGCTCACGATAGTAATGGATTGCTATCTTACATTGAAAAATCTATTACACCAGTACAAGTTATGCGATTTATTCCAAAATTAGATGGGATTAGATTTGATAATGTAGATAAAAAAATAAAAGAAATTTTTGGAGTTAGAGATGAGAAAAAGTAATAATTATGTAAAACCGTTAAAGATAAATGACCTCTTAGATAACGATAAATATATTATTCCTATTTATCAACGTAATTATGCATGGGAAGATAAAGAGATTAGCCTTCTTATTCAAGATCTTGGTAATGCTTGCCAAAAATCTAAAGAAAATTACTACATTGGTAGTTTAGTCGTCTATAAAAGAGAAAATGGAGATTTTGAGGTTATAGATGGTCAGCAGCGATTAACTACTCTAACGTTGATTATGTACTATTTGTGCAAGAATTATTTGCACGAGATTAATTTCGCTAGAAATGTATACTTCGAGCATAGAAAGGATTCTGATTTGGCTTTGGAATATTTAGAATCAGATAATATTCCTTTTATATTTAAAAATGCTTTAAAATTAATTAAAAAACATTGGGAAATAGCAGTGAAATCTACTGGGCGAAAAGAAAGAGACTTAGCCGATTTTCTGCTTGAAAAAGTTGAAATTATTAGAACAGAAGTACCTAAGGATACAGATCTCAATCATTATTTTGAGATTATGAATACACGAGGAGAGCAATTGGAGAAACATGAAATTCTTAAAGCTCGTTTATTGGAGATTTTACCTGAAGGAATCCAACGTTCTGTTTTTTCCCAAATTTGGGATGCCTGTTCTGACATGAGTCGGTATGCTTTAATTGGAATAGAATCAGGTCTTCGAAGTAATATTTTTGGTAAAGATTGGCAGGACATTCCGAAATTATTTAACGACATTATTCAAGATTACAAGATTAATATTGAAAATACTAATAAAAAGGTAAAGGTTCAACAAGATGCAGATAGTACAGGTGATCAATCATCGATTCTTGAGTTAATTGATAAGTCTAACGAGCAAGTCGTTCAACCTATACAAAATAACGAATTTGCTGAAGGTAGCTTTAACTCTGTTATTGACTTTCCTAACTTCTTGATGCATGTGTTAAGAATTTATTTAGAACTGCGTTGTGATGACAGTAGATTTAAAGATATTTCTTTAGATGAAAGAGAGCTATTAAATTCATTTGGTAAAGACTGGAGCAAAGAAAATGTTATCGACTTTATTGATACATTGTTATCTTGCAGATATTTATTTGATAAATATGTTATTAAATCAAGCACATTACGTTCAGAAGATGAGCATTGGTCTTTATGGAAGATTGTAAAAGGAAGTTCAAATAATTATTACTATAAAAATACTTTTGGTGGTGATAATAATGAATCGAATGACACTGAAAGTAATGAGCAAACAAAAACTACAATAATGTTACTTTCAATGTTTCACGTTTCTAATCCATCTCGTATTTATAAAAACTGGCTATATGCAGTACTACGGGCATTATATATGCATAGGGAGGAAATTAAATTTAATAGTTATATAAGATTTTTAGAGAAATTATGCGATAAATTCTATTTTGGTAATAATTGCCAAGAAAAAGATATTACCGATATTATCTTAGGAGAAGAAAAAATTAATTTTTATTCAAATAATAAAAAATGGAATGATGGAGTTCTGGTTCCTAACTTTGTATTTAATCGATTAGATTACCAACTATGGAAAAAGTATAAAGAAAAGTACCCTAAGTTTCGATTTACTTTTAGAAGTTCTGTTGAGCATCATTATCCTCAACATCCATCTGAAGAATATGGATTAGAGAGATTAGAGAAAAAGATTCTAGATAATTTTGGCAACTTATATTTGTTATCTCAAAGTAAAAACTCTCGTTTAAGCAATTTAACACCTGAAGCTAAATGTAGTTATTATAAGAATAAAAATTATGATAGCCTAAAACAGGCTTTAATGATGGAAAAAACAAAAGAGCTTAATAATTGGAAAAACAAGGAGATATTAAAGCATGGAGAAGAAATGCTCGAAATTCTAAATCAACCTTTATCCAAAACTGATTCCTAACGACACCTTTTGTCGCACCTCTCACTAAAATACTCCTTACCAACCCAGTAAGGAGTATTTTTATGTCTAAATATCAGTTAAATCCACCGACAGTGTCTTCTTATACTGAAAATATGATGCTTAAAGTTTTATTTGAGCATAAAGGTTTTTCTGAAGTGTTTCGGGAGAGTAGTTGGCGAAGTGATGAAATTGCCAGTGCGTTTGGACTGCCTGAAGAATTAGAGAATGATAAAAATCTACGCACGGTTGCTCGTCGGCTTTTAAAAGCGCGTTATAAAACACTTCAAAAATCCACCGCACTTTTACCGGAGTTATGGAAACAGGCGTATGAAAATTTGGCAACGTTGGCAGAATTTTTGCAGCTGAATCCCGTTGAACAGGAACTTCTTCGCTTTGCCATGCATTTACGCAGTGAAGGGCCTATGCGAGATTTGTTTGAGTACTTGCCGAAATCGGATTTACAAAGAACGGCTGCGATCATGGCGGATTTACTTAAACAGCCGAAAAATCAGATTCTATCTGCCTTAAAGAAAGGCAGTAAACTCGATGCTTATGGCCTGATTGATCGCGATTATCGCCCCGATAGTGTGCATGATTATTTAGATTGGGGCGAAACCTTAGATTTTGATGAATTTGTGACACAACCATTAAACGAAAACGTCCTATTAAAATCTTGTACGGAAGTCGCTCAAGTGCCAAGTTTGCAACTGGATGATTTTGCCCATATTGCCGGCATGAAAGAGATGATGTTGACCTATTTACAACAGGCACTAAAACATCATCGGAAAGGCGTGAATCTTTTAATTTATGGTGTGCCGGGCACCGGTAAAACCGAATTTGCCGGATTGCTTGCACAAGCATTAGGGATTTCGGCGTATAACATTACTTATATGGATTCTGACGGAGATGTTGTGAAGGCAGAGCAACGCCTGAACTACAGTCGCCTTGCTCAAACGCTATTGAACGGCAAGCAGGCGCTTTTAATTTTTGATGAAATTGAAGATGTGTTTAACGGCTCGTTTGTGGAGCGTTCTGTTGCGCAAAAAAATAAAGCGTGGACAAATCAGTTGTTGGAAAACAATAACGTGCCGATGATTTGGTTATCCAATTCGGTACATAGCATAGATGTGGCTTTTTTACGTCGCTTTGATTTTGTGTTTGAAATGCCGGATTTACCATTGAAAAATAAATCGGCGTTAATTTCGCAGCTGGCATGCGGTAAATTAACAGCAGAATATGTGCAGCATTTTGCCAAAGTGCGGTCACTTTCACCGGCGATTTTAACGCGCGTGTTTAATGTAGCAAATGCGGTTGATAACGGCCAAAAAGCCTTTTCTGAGGTTTTGCTTACGCTATTTAATGAAGCCTTACAGGCACAAGGTAAAAAGAAAATTGAGCCGTTGGTCGAAAGTAAACTGAGTTATCAGCTTGAGTGGGTTTCCTGCAATGAGAATATTCATAAAATCACCGAAGGATTAATGCGAACCAAAAAAGGCAGAATTTGCTGTTATGGCCCGCCAGGCACAGGGAAAACCGCTTGGGCTGGTTGGCTTGCCGAGCAGTTAGATATGCCGTTGTTGCTTTGCAAAGGGTCTGATTTACTCGATCCTTATATCGGCGGAACAGAACAAAAAATTGCGGAGGCATTTGAATCGGCGAAGCGTGATAATTGTCTGTTGGTGCTGGACGAAGTGGATTCGTTCTTATTTTCACGCGACGGTGCAGAACGTAGTTGGGAACGTTCTCAAGTCAATGAGATGTTGACACAAATTGAGCATTTTGAAGGTTTAATGGTCGTTTCAACGAATTTGATGAATATGCTGGATCCGGCCGCATTGCGGCGTTTTGATTTAAAGCTAAAATTTGATTATTTAACGCCACAACAGCGTTTGGATTTTGCTAAACAACAAGCGGAAAAATTGAATTTAGGGGAGTGGAATGAAACCCATTTAAAACGTCTCCTTGAGTTGAACTTACTCACGCCGGGCGATTTTGCCGCCGTTGCCAGACGACACAATTTTTCACCCTTTGAGAATCTAGAAGATTGGTTAGAAGCCTTGCGTGGTGAATGTCGAGTGAAGCCGGCGTTTTCCCGTAAAAAGGTTGGTTTTTAATCGTTGCTATATTTTGATTTATATAGACAATATTCTAAATCCTGTTATTGGGGACCATTGCATTTAGGACGATTTATTTAAGGAGAACACATGATTTATTTTTCAGATAAAGAATTAGACGATTTTTTATTGGAGGATATTTATCGTGGCGATTTGACGACGCGTGCGCTCGGTTTGGACAACGTACCGGCGAGAATTTTATTTAAACGCAAAAATGCCGGTATTGTGGCGGGAATCAGCGTGGCAGAAAAATTACTGAAAAAACTGGATCTTGAACCGCAGGTTTATGTGCAGGAAGGTGAAACCGTTGACGCCGGCACGGTGCTGTTAAGTGCGGTGGGTTTTGGCGACAAATTACATCAGGCATGGAAAGTGGTTCAGTTGGTGTTGGAGTGGTCTTGTGGCGTGGCGCAATACACGGCGGACATGATTGCTAATGCCAAAGCCATTCATCCTCATGCGGTGGTGGCTTGCACCCGCAAAAGCATTCCGAATACCCGAAAGCTAGCAACCAATGCGGTGTTGGCGGCGGGCGGGCATATTCATCGTCAAGGGATTAGTGAAACACTGCTAGTGTTTACCAATCATCGCAACTTGCTTGCGGAACCCGATAATTGGACGGCAATCGTGGAACGTTTAAAACGGGAAGCGCCGGAAAATAAAATTACCTTGGAAGCGGATAATTTCAGTCAATTTGAACAAATGTTGGATGCCGAACCGGATATTATTCAGCTGGATAAATGGTCGGTGGATGACGTGAAACGGGCATTGTCTTTGGTGGCGGAAAGCGGTAAAAAAATCATCCTTTCTGTTGCAGGCGGTGTGAATAAACATAATGTTGCTGATTATGCTAAGTTGGGCATTTATTTGTTTATCACCTCCGCCCCTTATTATGCACCGCCAGAAGATATTAAAGTGGTGATTGAACGGCAGTCTTAAAAACACCGCAAAAAACGACCGCACTTTTCGATTAAAAGTCTCATTCTGTATTCACGCTGTGGCGGTTAAATGCAACCGCCGCAACTGCCACAACGCCAGTCTTCCGAGTTCACCGCTTGATAAAATGCGCGCATGTATTTTTCTTCCAAGGGAATGTCGTATTGAATAAATAAATCTGACAGCCAATCCATGTTGGCTAAAATCCAGTCGCTTTCATCCAAGCCTTCTAAGTAAAGCTCATCTTCGGGATCAATAAAATTATAGATATTTCTGGTGCCCATATCTTTATCGCGGCGTTCAGCGGGGAGGTCGAGTGGAATGTCGTTATAGCGAATATCCCAATGTCCTAAGCAGAGCGTATGCCCTTTTGCCGTCCATTCGGCTTTAAATGGATTTTGCATAACCTGTTACTTAATTGGAAAAATAAGGGGTTCAGTATAATCCCCTATAAAAAATGAGCCATACTACAAAGACGGTAATCTGAAAGCTGATGACAAAACAGATCTACACCAACCATATCAAAAAGTGATTAGCCTTTCCCCGAGAGCGCGAATTCGCTATAATTTGCGCATTTTTTATCAATCTATTTTTCGATATAAGTAAATATTTCATGTTAAAACAAGTTACCGAGTCTTTATTAACCCACAGTCATTTGGCGTTATCCGATTTATCCAATGTATTTGATACGTTAGCGCAACGTAACGTGGATTATGGCGATTTATATTTTCAGCTAAGTCAGGATGAAAACTGGGTATTGGAAGACGGGATTATTAAAGAAGGCGGATTTCATATTGATCGCGGCGTGGGCGTGCGTGCGGTAAGCGGTGAGAAAACCGGTTTTGCCTATTCTGACCAAATTAATTTAGCCAATTTGCAACAATGCGCTCAAGCGGTGCGCGGTATTGCACAACCTTCCCAAGGTAATTTTATTCTGCCGGTGAGATTTAACCCGGTGGATGCGCCTTTGCGTTATCAATCCATTAATCCGTTATACAGTTTAAGCCAAGAGCAAAAAATTGAGTTATTGCGTTTAGTGGATAGAACGGCTCGTGCGGAAGACCCGCGAGTGGTACAGGTGAATGCCGGATTGAGCATGGTGTATGAAGAAATGTTGGTGGCGGCCACGGATGGCACCTTGGCAGCTGATATTCGCCCACTCATTCGTTTATCGGTTTCTGTATTGGTAGAACAAGACGGTAAGCGCGAGCGTGGTAGTGCGGGTGCAGGTGGTCGTTTTGGCTTGGAATGGTTCTTTGAAAACTATAAAGGCGAGCAAAGAGCGGTCTATTTTGCGAAAGAATCGGTGCGTCAGGCATTAGTGAATTTAGGCGCGGTGGCAGCACCGGCAGGATTAATGCCGGTGGTATTGGGCGCAGGTTGGCCGGGCGTGTTATTACACGAAGCGGTAGGACACGGCTTGGAAGGCGATTTTAATCGTAAAGAAAGCTCCTTATTTACCGGTAAAATCGGTGAATTAGTCACATCGCCTTTATGCACGATCGTGGATGATGGCACTTTAATGGATCGCCGTGGCTCGGTCACCGTCGATGACGAGGGCGTGCCTGGTCAATATAACGTGTTAATTGAAGACGGTATTTTACAAAAATACATGCAAGATAAAATGAATGCCCGTTTGATGGGCGTGCAACCGACAGGCAACGGACGTCGTGAATCCTATGCCTATTTGCCAATGCCACGAATGACCAATACCTACATGTTAGCAGGCAAAGATAAATTTGAGGATTTGGTGGCTTCCGTAGAACACGGCATTTTTGCACCGCACTTTGGTGGCGGCCAAGTGGATATTACCTCCGGCAAATTCGTGTTTTCTACTTCAGAGGCTTATTTGATCGAAAAAGGAAAAATCACCAAGCCGGTGAAAGGCGCAACATTAATCGGCAGCGGCATTGAAGTGATGCAAAATGTGTCTATGGTTGCCGATGAGGTGGAATTGGATCATGGCGTCGGTACTTGCGGTAAAGAAGGGCAAAGTGTGCCGGTGGGCGTAGGGCAACCGGCGTTGAAAATCGATCAAATTACAGTAGGCGGAACGAATTAATAATGGTAAATAACAGCGTCAATTTTAAAGTTAATCAGGGGAGCATCTAATGCAAGGCAAAATAAAATTTTCAGTGCTTGGTGCACTCGTGTTAGCCATAACAGCCGGTGGCGGCAGTTATTGGTATCAGCAGCAAAAGGGAAATGAAAACAATGCGGTTCACGTGAAATTTAATCCCATTGAACCAACCTATTACGGGGAAGAGGGTGCATCAAATACCGTTTATCCACTGAACATTGAATTTAATGGCGCCGCCGCACCGATTGATAAACTGAAAACTGAGATCACGCAAGGCATTAAAATGGAACCTGCCCTTGAAGGGAGATGGGTTTGGTCGAGTGATAATTTACTGAGTTTTACGCCCGCACAGGATTGGCCAACAGGGCAAGAATATAAAATCACGTTAGATAAAACGGCATTAAACCCAGGGTTAACCTATGCGAAATCGGTCACCACGCCGCATTCTGTGAAAACCCAGCCTTTTAGCGTTGTCGACTCCGATGCGGACTTTTATCAGGATCCGAATGTCTTTCATGTTCGTCATGCGTTAACACATTTGGTGTTTTCTAATCCGGTTGATCCGAAAGCGTTAGAAAGTGCGGTTGAAGTAAATTTAGTCCGCAAAAATCAGGATCAATCGCTCAATTTGATTAATCCGTTGAAATTTAAGATTCGTTATTCCGACAATAAATTGGAAGCGTGGATCAGCTCGGATGACCTGTCTTTATCGACCCAACCGAATCAATTTGTGCAAACCAAAATTAGCCAAACGTTGCGTGCGAAGACCGGTGTGAATACCTTAGACAAAGACATCACTAAGCTCGTGCCAGTGCCGACGAAATACAGTCTGCAAAACGAAGATAATAGTTTTAAAGTCATTAATAATCAGCAAAATGAAGCGGAACAGGTTCTAACCTTTAATTTTAACTATGGCGTGAAAGGTAAAGACATTGCTGAGAATCTTATTGCGATCTTGTTACCAGCATTACCGGAAGGACAAAGTTGGGAATCGGAAAAATTAACGGAAGCGGCGGTGAGACGAGGTGAACGCGTTCAACCGGAATTAATTCCAAGCGAACATCCTTACTCAGCGCAACAATCTTTCCGTTTTGATATTCCGGAAGGACGTTGTCTGTATTTGCAACTGAATAATAAATTCACAGCCTTAGGCGGTTATCAACTGAAAAAACCGATTGGCAGCTTAGAATGTGCGCCGAATTATCCGACCTATGTCGGCTTTGTGGGAAAAGGTTCTTTATTGTCTCAATATGGCGACGGCAAATTAACCCTTGCTGTACGTAACGCTGACAGTGTGCAACTGGATATTGGCCGCGTACAGGCTGAGCAACTTCGTCATGTGGCAAATTTAAACAGCAATAGTTTCCAAAAACCGGATTTAGGCAATTTGAAATTTGACGATATTGCGACGTTTAAAACGGAGACCCTTACCGTAGCTAACGATAATCCACGTAAATCAGATTATCTCAGCGTAGATTTATCGCAAAAAGGTTTGCCGAAGCAAGGAATCTTCTGGGTAAAAGCAAGTGCGGTGACTTCTGGTAGTGAATCTGACGGCGATAATTTAAAAGATAGAAAAGATGAAGACAGCTACTATTATTGGGATTCCGATCCGAATTCACAAACCAGTGATTACCGTTTAATCGTGTTAACGGATTTGGGCATTATTGCGAAAAAAGCTGCGGATGGGACACAATCTGTTTTCGTGCAATCTATTGCCAGTGGCGCACCGGTGTCGAATGCGTTGGTGAAAGTGATTTCCCGTAATAACACGGTGATCGCCAGCCAATTTACCAATAAACTTGGGGTGGCTCAGCTTCCATCTTTAGAGAATTTTAAGCAAGAACTTGAGCCGGTCATGTATTTGGTCACACGCGGGCAAGATCAGTCTTTCCTACCAATTGATAAATCAGACCGCACTTTAGATTTCTCCCGTTTTGATATTCGCGGTCAGGAAATTTCGCCGGAACAAAACGCCATTAAGACCTTCTTGTTTAATGATCGAGGTATTTATCGCCCCGGTGAGTCCGTGTATATCGGCATGATCAGCAAGGCGTTGGATTGGAAAAAATCCTTGGCCAATGTGCCACTTACTTTGGAAATCACGTCACCGTCCGGTAAAACACAATGGCAAAAAACGATCCGTGTGAGTGAAAGTGGTTTTAATGATTTGACTTATCCGTTGTTGGAAAATGCAGAAACCGGTGAATGGACGGCACATATTTCTATTGGTCAACAGCAAGAACAAATTGATGTTGGTTCTATGACGTTCCAAGTGCAGGAATTTGAACCGGATACGTTGAAAATCAATACGATGTTTAATCGTAGCCAACAAGCCGGTTGGGTTTCTCCGCAGGATTTAAAGGCGACCATCCATTTAACGAATTTATTTGGTACGCCGGCGCAAAAACGCCTAGTGAGTGCAAACATCATGTTGCATTCTCTTTTCCCGAGCTTTCCTGAATACAAGAACTATCAGTTCTATGATAATCAACGCAATAAAAATGCGATTTTGTTGGAAACCGAATTACAGGATCAAACCACGGATAATAACGGTGATGCCGTTTTTGCCTTGAATTTAGCGCAAGAAGCGGAAAATACCGTACAGATGTTGTATTTCACGGCGGACGGCTATGAAAATAACAGCGGTCGTGGCGTATCTAAAGTGCAATCGGTGTTGGTTTCTGCGCAACCTTGGTTAGTGGGCTACAGCAGTGCACAAGACTTGAATTATTTAAGAGAAAACGGCGTAAGTCAGGTGAACTTAATTGCGATTAATCCAAGTCTGCAAAAAATTTCCGTGCAAGGGCTAAGTGCGGTCTTAATGGAGCGTAAATATGTTTCCGTGCTGACCGAACAACGTTCCGGTGCTTATAAGTACGAATCTAAACTGGTGGAAAATCAAATTGATGAAAAACCGTTGGATATTGATCAAAGCGGGTCTGATTTTGTTTTGAATACCGAGCGTAGTGGTGATTTTGTATTGGTCATTAATAACCAATACGGTGAAACCGTCAATCGCATACCTTATACGGTGATTGGCAACAGCAACGTCTCTGTCGCCATGGATAAAAACACTGAACTTAAATTGAATTTGAACAAAAAACAATTTATGCCGGGTGAAGAAATTGAAGTGGCGATTAACGCACCTTATGCAGGGAGTGGATTAATTACTATCGAACGAGATCGTGTATATGCTCATCAATGGTTTAAATCCTCGACTAACCGTTTTGTACAAAAAATCAGAATTCCTGAGAATTTTGAGGGAAGTGGCTATATTAACGTTCAATTCTCTCGTGATATGCAATCCGATGATATTTTCACCAGTCCGCTAAGTTATGGCGTTGCGCCGTTTAGCGTCAATGTGGATAACCATCGTTTGAATGTGACGTTAAATGCACCACAGCAAGTGAAGTCCGGTGATAAAGTGCAGTTTACGTTATCTGCTGATAAACCAAGTAAAGCGGTGATTTATGCGGTGAATGAAGGCATCTTGCAAGTGGCAGGGCATAAACAAGAAGATCCGTTGGCGTTTTTCTTCCCGAAATATGCCCTTCAAGTGGAGACCTTGCAGATTTTGGATTTGATTTTGCCGGAATTTCGTAAAGTGTTGCAGTTTGCACAAACCGGTGGTGACTCAGAAGAAGTGGCTATGTTGGAAAAAGCCTTAGCGGCCAATACCAATCCATTTAAACGTAAAACCGATAAACCGGCTGTGTTCTGGTCAAATATTGTGGATGTGGACGGAAGCAAAATGGTAACTTACCAAATTCCACCGGGCTTTAATGGTAATTTGAAAGTCATGGCGGTTGCCGTAACAAATGACGGTTTACAAATGAATATCGCACAAGCGGAAACCTTGGTGCGTGACGACATGATTTTATCGCCAAGTGCGCCGATAACCTTGGCACCGAATGATGAAAGTAAAGTCAGTTTGACCGTTTCGAATAATACGAAGAGTAAACAAAATGTGCTTGTTCAGCTCAATGTTGCACCGCAGTTCCAAGTATTAAGCAATGCGAAAACCTCCATTGTATTAGCCCCGATGAGCGAAGGCGTGGTGGATTTCCAATTAAAAGCAACAGATTTGCTTGGTAGCGGTATTTTATATTTCACCGCAGCTTACTTAGATGAACAGCAACAACCGGCACAGGTTGAACGCAAATACGGTATTTCTGTGCGTCCACTGACGGCGAAACAGCAATTCATCAAAGTGGGTGATGTGGCGGCAAATCAACAGGTACAAGGCGAATTACCGAATCTGTTGTTCCCACAACGCCGTGAGCAATACGCGCTGATCTCTTCCGCTCCGTTAGTCTTAGCGAAAGGCATCACAAGTTATTTAGGCAACTATGATAACTTCTGTACGGAACAAATTATTAGTGCGGCAATGCCTAATCTGTTATTGGCGAATAATCCTGAGTACCAAAGTTTACTTGGCGTTTTATCACAAGCGGGCGACAAGCAAGCTATTGAAGCCACTAAACAGCAATTACACAATAATTTGAATCGTGTCTTTAATTTATTACCGGCGCGTCAAACTGAGAACGAAGGCTTTGGTGTATGGTCAGGTTTAGATGAGGATGATGCCTTCTTAACGGCTTATGTGGCGCATTTCCTCATTGAAGCGCAAGAGCACAACGTGCAATTACCGGCAGCATGGATTGCACCAAACGGCTTGTTTAATCAAACAATTGCGGCATTAGAACGTTTAAGTCGTCCGGAAAGTGAAGATGACTTAGCCATGCTGCGTCAACGCGCTTATGCTACGTACTTATTGGCGCGTTTAGGTCAAGTGCCAAGCGACAGCTTAATGTCTATCCGTAGTTTATTGGAGCGTCATTTCAAAGCGGAAGAATGGCAATCTGATTTAGCCGCGGCTTGGTTGGCTGGTGCCTATCAGTTGGTGAAACAGGAAGAAGATGCAAACACGCTGATGAACAATCTGATGGCAAACTTTGATCATCCACAGGCGAAAAGCGAATGGTTCTATCGCGATTATTTAGATCCGTTGATTGAGAAAAGTTCGGTGTTGTATGTGTTGTCACGTCATTTCCCGAAACAGGCAGCGCTATTATCTAACGGATTGTTTGAAGGCATTGTGCAAGATTTAAACGAGGATCGTTATAACAGCTTGTCTTCCGCAATGGTGCTTTTAGCATTAGAGGCTTACGGTAAGCAATACCCTGACCAACTTGAAAAATTACATATTCAGCAAGAAGGTCAAAATATCGGCGGTGTACAAGGTGCTTTTGTGTTAGCCAATATCAATGCAGACAAAGCTGCGCTTAACTTTGTTAACCAAAGTACGCAAAGAGCCTGGTATGCCATTAGCCAATCCGGCTATGTACAACAGCCGTCTGCTGAAGCGATTAAAAACGGCGTGGAAATCGACCGCACTTACTTAGATAAAGACGGTAAACCGGTGACTTCTGTGAAACTTGGCGACATCATTAACGTACAAGTCAATGTGCGTACATTGCAAAATGTGCAAGACAACATGGTGATTACCGACCTTTATCCGGCTGGATTTGAAGTGGTAACGGGGAATGGTGACATGAGTGCACAAGAGGAAACTAAACAACGTTTTAACTGGGTACACCGTGATTTGCGTGAAGACCGTATGTTGAGCTACGGTTCCGTGGGTGAGACCACCACCGTCATTCAATATCAATTAAAAGCAGTGAACGTGGGTAAATTCAAAATTCCACAAGCTTATGCAGAAAACATGTATAACCGTGCGGTTAATGCCCAATCTGCTGCGAAAGGCGATATTGAAGTGATTCAATAATCGCTTAAAAAATAAAAAACTCTCCCTCGTTTGATGGAGAGTTTTTTATTGCTAACGGTTTACAAGCCCTAAAGTGCGGTCAGAATCAACTGCATTTTTCGCTGTTCTCAGCGTATAATGAAGCCTCATTTCCCTTTCATGACAAATCCAATGAAAAATCAATCATTCTATTTCGGACTGATTTGTGTGGCGTTTTTAGCATTTATCGCACAACAAATAAGTCAAACACCATTTGCTCAGCAGGCGCATTTAAGCGCTCTTATTATTGCCATTTTGCTGGGGATGCTCTTTGGCAATAGTGTTTATAAACGTTATGAAAGCCATATTGAAAAAGGCGTGTTGTTTGCTAAAGGCCAGATTTTACGTGCCGGGATCGTGTTGTATGGTTTTCGACTCACCTTGCAGGATATTACTGATGTGGGAATAAACGCAATTCTGACCGATGCCCTGATGTTACTTTCCACTTTTTTGCTCACCTGTATTATTGGTATTCGTTATCTCAAAATGGATAAACAACTTGTTTATCTCACGGCTTCCGGTTGCAGTATTTGTGGTGCAGCTGCCGTGATGGCTGCCGCACCGGTAACAAAGGCAGAATCGCATAAAGTCTCGGTGGCGATTGCGGTGGTGGTGATCTTCGGCACGCTGTCTATTTTTCTGTATCCGCTATTTTATCCTTGGGTGAGCTCATTCATGACACCACACCAATTCGGTATTTATGTGGGCTCCAGCGTGCATGAAGTGGCGCAGGTTTATGCCATTGGCGGCAATATCAGTCCGGTTGTTGCGGACACGGCAGTGATTACCAAAATGATTCGGGTCATGATGTTGGCCCCTTTCTTATTGGGATTGTCTTGGCTTTTGACTAAAGATGCACAAGCGGGAGAGTCTCGGAAAATCACTATTCCATGGTTTGCTCTTTGGTTTATTGCTGTTGCGGTGTTCAATTCGTTTAATTTATTGCCGCAAGCGTTAGTGACATTTTTGGTGGAGCTTGATACATTTCTGCTTGTTTCTGCCATGGCTGCGTTGGGGTTAACAACGCATATCGGCGCCATTAAACAGGCCGGTTTTAAGCCGTTGATTCTCGGCACCTTGGTTTACCTTTGGTTAATTGTCGGTGGTTTGTTAGTCAACTATGAAGCCGGGCTCTTTTTGTCATAGGCAGAAAAGGAAATTTAATCGTAAGTTAAGTAAAAAGGGCGGAGCTGTCTTGGCGATAAAACACATTGAAAATCTACCGCACTTTTTTGTTTTTGTCATGTTTGATGGTTATGTCACAGAAATTTCGTCAATGCTTGTATCTTGTTTTATGCGGTTTATTTGTTATAGCCGTAGTGGTTCATTTTTTACCTCATGAGCCTTTGAAACAACGTTTTCCCTATTCTGTCGCAGTGTATGACGAACAGCAGAATTTATTACGCCTAACCACAGCAAAAGATCAGAAATATCGCCTTTGGACGCCATTAGAAGAACTCTCGCCACAATTAGTGGATGCCGTGCTTTTTCAGGAAGATGAATGGTTTTATTATCATTTTGGGGTGAACCCTTACGGTTTGTTGCGTGGCGCGGCACAAACCTATCTGTTAGGTGGCTCACCGCAGGGCGGTTCTACCATCACCATGCAATTGGCGCGGATTCTATGGAATATTGACAGCCGCACTATCCACGGGAAAATCGAGCAAATTTTCCGTGCCGTTCAATTAGAGTTGCAATATTCCAAACAGGATATTTTAGAAGCCTATTTCAACTTTGCGCCTTATGGACGAAACATTGAAGGCGCCGGTACGGCAAGTCTGATTTATTTTAACCGAGCCAACAAAAACCTAAATTTAGCGGAGGCCATGACCTTAGCGATTTTGCCAAAAAATCCGAACGGCTACATTCAACAGAATAATCAGCAACTGAATCCGCAATTGTTCAATGCGCGTAATAAACTGTATGCCCGTTGGGTGGAAAGTCATCCGCAAGATCGCCAATGGCAATCCCATTTCAAATTGAATTATCCTTTACGCCCCATTGAAAAACTTCCTTTTTTCGCACCGCACTTTACCGACCAAGTATTGCAACAATATGCGGAAAAAGAGGAGGCTAAAAATGGACGTCTTGTCACCAGTTTAAACAGCGGCTTACAACGTTTGGTTGAGCGAATCAGCCAACGCTATTTGCAACAACAAAAAAACTATGGCGTGAATAATCTGGCGGTATTGTTGGTGGATAATCGCACCATGCAAATTAAAGCCTTGGTAGGTTCCGCTGATTATTTTAATCCGCAAATCAGCGGGCAAATTAACGGCACATTGGCAAAACGTTCTTATGGTTCGACCTTGAAACCGTTTATTTATGGCTTAGCCTTTGATCAAGGGCTAGCCCATCCTAAAACGATATTAAAAGATTTGCCGACGAATTTTGCCGATTATCAACCGGAGAATTATGAAGGTAATTTCCTCGGACCGGTGAGCGTTACGCAGGCATTATTACAAAGCCGCAATATTCCAGCAGTCGAGATGGCACAACGTCTGAAATATCCTGATCTTTACGATTTGCTGAAACAAGCGGAAATTGTTTTGCCGAAGGAAAAAGCCCATTATGGCTTGTCGTTGGTGTTAGGCGGTGCCGAGCTTTCCATGCAGCAGCTGGCCGGTTTATATGCTGCCCTTGCCAATGGGGGAAAATGGCAACCGTTGCAATCCTTGAAAGACGCCTCCTCCGAACAACCTGTCCCGTTATTAAGCCGGGAAAGCAGTTATATGTTAGGCGACATTTTATCGCAGAATATTCGCACCGATATTTATAACAAAGCCATTAAAACCAAGTTACCGATTTATTGGAAAACCGGCACGTCTAACGGATTGCGCGATGCTTGGACAGCCGGCTACTTCGGCAATTACACGTTGGTCGTGTGGTTTGGTCATTTTAACAATAAAAGCAACCCGCACTTTATCGGGCGTCGCCTGGCTGCACCGTTATTTTTACAGCTGGCAGATGCGATTATTGCGCAATCTCCGACGATGCAAGATCCGCTTAGCCGTGAAAAGTTAACTTTAAAAGATGTACCGGTATGTGCCGCCGATGGCAACTTACCGAATAGATATTGCCAGCAACTTACCAATACTCTTTTTATTCCAGGTAAATCGCCCATTCAGGTGAGCAATATCTATCAGCAGTTACGCGTACGCAAAGGCACGGATGTTTTAGCTTGTGCAACGGATCCGAGTGAGGAGACTGAACAAAAAATTTATGAGATCTGGAGCAGTGACTATCAAAAATTGTTTGCTCAAGCCGGAATCATGAAACGTAGCCCGATGGTCAATGCCGAATGCCCTTATGAACAGCAAACTCAGTCTTTACAACAGATTACGCATAATCCGCTGAAAATTACCTCACCACTGGAAAATCGAATTTATTTTATTAATACGAATAGTGTAGAAGACCACATTCCGTTAATTGCCACGACCTCAGGCGAAGTTCAGCATCTTTATTGGTTTGTGAATAACGCGTATTTAGGTGAAAGCAGGGCAGACGAAACATTTTTATGGAAACCAACAAATATCGGTACATATCAAATTACCGTTGTTGATGAAGCAGGCTATCGGGCGACAATGAATGTGACGGTGAAAATCACCCATTAAGGAAATGAAAGTGCGGTCGAAAAAATAGGTAAATTTTCTACCGCACTTTGAGATTTGAGATAGGATTTGGCGTTAGTTGTTGATACCCAATGTTTTGGTGTTTTTATCGAATTTTAAACCGGAGTGAGAACCTTCGGAGCCATTAAAATAAATATCTTTTGGCTGAGAACAGGCGGTGATGGTTAAAATTGCCGTAAAGACTAAAATAAGTTTTTTCATGTGATACCTCTATGTGTCAAAAATATGGTTGTAATTATAGCATGGGAAGGCAGATTTAAGGTGGTGAAACAAGGAAACCAATAATTAAAAGTGGGAATATTGATTTGATATAAAAACAAAAGGCTTAGTTTTCTAAGCCTTTTGTCATTTAAAGTGCGGTTGATTTTATGCGTTTTTTTTCGCTTATTCATCAAACATTGCAGAAATGGATTCTTCGTTGCTGATACGGCGAATTGCTTCTGCAAGCATTTTGGATAATGTTAGTGAGCGAACTTTACCTAATGCGATAATTTCGTCCGTCAATGGAATGGTGTCTGTCACGACAACTTCGTCTAGCGCATCGCTGGCAAGGTTTTTTGCGGCAGAACCTGAGAATACCGCATGTGTAGCGTAAGCGAAGACGCGTTTAGCACCACGTTCTTTTAAGGCTTCAGCCGCTTTGCATAAGGTGCCGCCGGTGTCGATCATGTCATCAACTAAGATACAATCGCGATCTGCTACATCACCAATGATGTGCATTACTTGAGAAACATTGGCACGTGGACGGCGTTTGTCGATAATCGCCATGTCGGTATCATTTAATAATTTCGCCACAGCACGGGCACGTACGACACCACCGATATCCGGAGACACAACGATTGGATTCACTAAGTCGGTTTTTTTCAAAATGTCATCGATTAACACCGGGGAACCGAATACGTTATCTACCGGCACATCAAAGAAACCTTGGATTTGTTCTGCGTGTAAATCGCAGGTTAACACACGGTCAACGCCAACGCCGGATAAGAAGTCTGCCACGACTTTTGCTGTAATCGGTACACGAGCAGAACGAACGCGGCGGTCTTGGCGGGCATAACCGAAATAAGGGATTACGGCAGTAATACGACCGGCAGAAGCGCGACGTAAGGCATCAACCATAACCAATAATTCCATTAAGTTGTCATTCGTTGGTGCACAGGTTGATTGAATGATAAATACATCGCTACCGCGAACATTTTCATTGATTTGCACTTGTACTTCACCATCGCTGAAACGACCAACGGTTGCATCGCTTAATTTCGTTTTTAAGCATATTGAAATGCGTTTGGCGAGTTCCGGTGTTGCGTTACCGGCGAAGAGTTTAATATCAGGCATTGTAAGTTTGACCTCAGGTGTTAGATGATAAAATTAGGGGGTTAACGGAGAAACGGATTTTCACTTTTAAGCTGTTCCAACATCGTGCGTAACGGTGAAACGTTTAATCCTTTGGCGACAAATCCAAAATATGCTTTTGGCATGTCGTTGAGCACGGATTGAGCAGATTTTTCATCGTCAAATTCCGCAAAAACACAAGCGCCGGTTCCTGTTAATCTTGCCGGAGCATATTCTACCAACCAGTTCAGTATTTCTTCAACCTCTGAATAGTAATCTCGTACAACTTTTTCGCAATCGTTTACGTATTCTTCGGACAATAATTGTTGCAGTGATTTTTTTGGGGTATTTCGCGGCAAATCGGGGGAGGAAAAAACCACGCCGGTAGAAATAGACACATTCGGTTTAATCACTAAATACCATTTCTCCGGTGGTTCGCAATAGGTGATTTTTTCACCTACGCCTTCGGCAAACGCGGCTTTGCCATGCACGAAAATGGGGACATCCGCACCTAAGCTTAAACCAAGAGCGGCAAGTTGCTCGGTGTTTAAATGGGTTTTCCATAAATAATTTAAGGCGACAAGCGCTGTTGCCGCATTGGAGGAGCCGCCACCCACGCCACCACCGATGGGCAGAATTTTATCTAATTGTAAATCCGCGCCGAGTAAGCAACCGGTTTTTTGCTGTAATAAATGTGCCGCACGATAAATCAAATTATCTTCAGATGCCAAATCAGCGATTGGTGAAATTAAATTGATTTTGCCGTCATTTCTCACCTTAATCGATAGCCAATCGCCAAAATCCACAAATTGAAATAACGTTTGTAATTCGTGATAACCATCCGGGCGTTTTCCGTTGATATACAAGAACAGATTTAATTTCGCCGGGCAAGGGAAACGCAGGCCGGCTTCATTATTTAAGCTTTCTGGCACTAAAAGTGCGGTGGAAAATTGGTATGTTTTCATTTTAAGTTCCATTCATCCACACGAATCTTCAGGGTTTGTCCTTCGGTTTTCAGCAAGATATTTTCTGGCATCGGTGGCTGTCGATTGAGGTGATAGGACAGATAATCTGCCGTCCATGTTTTACCATCAACGCGATGAGTAAAAGAGCCGAGGAAATGATTGTCTGCCACTAAATAGTCGCTGTTATCTTTCGGTTGGCCTTTTAGCCAAAAGACAAATTGATCGAGTGGGAAATCCATGCCGATAATTTCTCTGAGTAACATTTTTGCGTCGGTAGCGGAACGTTGACGACCTTTATTGTCGGAAATTGTCATGCCTTGTGGGTGCATTTGAATTTGTAGCGTTTCGCTGCTGAGCGTGGAATAAAGTTTCAACGTGTAATTTTGTGGATCTTGGTATTGCCAGTCAAAACGGGTAGAGAAACGTTCTTTCGTGCTGATATAACCCAGTTGGCCTAAAGCTTGGTAACTTTTGATTTGTTGTAACTGTTTTAAGTGCTGTTGCCATGTAGGATCCGTTTTTTCGATGTATTTTACATCGGTAGGGCGTTGCTGATCGACGGTACAGCCGCCCAATAACAATCCGGCGAAGAGAATCCAAAGAGAAAATTTAATGGTTTTCATACATGACCTGTTTGATAAAAAATAACGGTGATTTTACGACTCGATTTTTATGGCGTAAAGCATTCAACGCCGGTTTAGGGTTTAAAGTGCGGTAAGATTTCTTGGCGTTTTTGTTTGACGGCAAAAATACGTCCGCGATTAAGTTGATCACGAATGGCTTTGTTTTCAAAACCGGCAGCGATAATAGATTGAATATCTACTTTTAATGCAGCTTGATACAAGGCGATGGCAAATTCCTGTTGAGGGTATTGAATGTGTTCAAATCCTTTGCGGCCTCGTGTATCGGCAAAACAAACAAGAAGAAACTCCATAAAACGCAATGGCTTACGCCACACATCAAAGGTATTAAAGAGTTTTACTATCGTTTCAGGGCGTAGCTCAAACACTTTGTGAACATGTGAATGATATTCGCAAGTGAGTTCTGCCAGCTGTTGATAATATGTCGGCACTTTTAAGCGTTTACACAGGCTTTTTGTCGGAGCAACGCCTAATTTTTCGTGGCCGTGGTGATGGGGCCAGTTTTGTTTTGGGGTACAGGCTTTGCCTAAGTCATGACAAATGGCGGCAAAACGGACCGCACTTTTATGGCAATCGACCTGTTCTGAAAGCTGTGTTGCCTGTTGTAATACCATC
This sequence comes from Aggregatibacter sp. Marseille-P9115, assembly GCF_920939465.1. Lineage (GTDB taxonomy): Bacteria > Pseudomonadota > Gammaproteobacteria > Enterobacterales > Pasteurellaceae > Aggregatibacter > Aggregatibacter segnis_B. The sequence goes on along the minus strand of NZ_OV100759.1, from coordinate 468,122 downwards.
ATCGTATGCACGAAGCTGTCGATTTCCGGATGATATTTTGCCGGATTTGGCACGCTATAAAGGGCATCTAATTCGGGAAAGAGTACTTTGAGTGCACCAACTTGACGCAAGGTTTCAAAGTAAATTTCAGGATTTTTTTCATTTAAGGCTTTTTCAGTTTCTGCCCAAACGCGCTCGGGTGTCAGATGCTGTAGCTCGCCTTGCGAACTAAGTGCGGTCATTAATTGTAGAGTTTCATCAGCGATGTTGAAGCCTAAGTAATGATAGCGAGCAGCAAAACGGGCGACCCGCAAAACGCGTAAAGGATCTTCCGAAAATGCGGGGGAAACATGGCGCAAAACACGTTTTTCTAGATCTTCCACGCCATGATAGGGGTCATATAAATTGCCGGCTAAATCTTGCGCAATGGCGTTAATGGTGAGATCGCGACGAACTAAATCTTGTTCTAACGTGATGTCAGCAGAAAAATCGCAAATAAAGCCGGTATAACCGTTGCCCGCTTTACGTTCAGTACGCGCTAAAGCATACTCTTCTTTGTTTTGTGGATGGAGAAAAACCGGGAAGTCTTTACCGACTTGTTGATAGCCTTGATTTAACAAATCTTGTGGCGTGGCACCCACAATCACCCAATCCCGATCTTTGACGGGAAGGTTGAGAAGCTGATCGCGAACTGCGCCCCCGACTAAATAGACGTGAAATTTTTCCGCCATTATGACCAACTATCGCGACGACGGCGTTTAGGCATAATAAACGGTAATACTAAGCCGAGAACCAATCCCACGCCCAGTACCGAACCGCCGTAGATAAACCATTGAATGGCAATTTCGCGTTTGCCGGCATCTAACATGGCTTCTAAATCACGATTTTTATTTTTGGTCATTTCCAATTCCCGTTTGAGTTGGGAGTTTTGTTCCAATAATTCGCTACTTTGTTGCTCTGCCTGTTTGGTTCGGCGTTGCATTTCTACCGTGCGTTTTTGCCAATCATCATCTAAACGATTGAGTTTTAAACTCAATTCTTGAATTTGATTTTTTAATCTCGGATTTTCATCTTTGCTACTGGCGTTGGTACTGAGTTCACTACTTAAAATCCAGGCTTCACGGTTTTTACTATCGCGAACCAGCGTGTAACGATCTTTTTTATCTAATACGGTAACGGCTTCGCCTGCTTGAATGGTGCCGGCAATTTTAAATTGTTCACCGGCGCCTTTGCGTAAAAACGTGGAGAGGTTTTCTGTGACGTATTTTGTTTCTCCTTGTGCGGCAGACATGCCGACAGTGAAGCAAAATAGCGCAAGCAGTGTAGATAAAGCTTTTTGCATAGGGAAATCCTTTATAAAAAAACGAAAAGTGCGGTGAAATTTTAACGTAAATATTGACCGCACTTTTCAGACAGGATTAATGGAAAATAGTTGTTAAGAGGTAATAAATAATAATAGCGAAGAACGCACCGGCCGGTAGCGTAACCACCCAAGAAACAACAATATTACGAATAACGTTTAAGTTAATGGCCGCGATACCGCGCGCAAAACCGATACCTAACACCGCACCAACAAGGGTTTGCGTAGTGGAAATCGGTAATCCGGTACCAGAGGCGATAACCACGGTGGTTGCTGTTGCAAACTGGGCTGCAAAACCACGGCTTGGTGTGAGATCCGTAATGCCGGTGCCGATGGTTGCCATTACTTTATAACCCATAACAATTAAACCAACAACAATCCCTGCGGCACCTAAAGGTAGAATCCACCAAGCAAGGGGAACGTTGTTAACAATCTGACCGCCGCTTTCAATAATGGCAACAACCGCAGAAAGTGGGCCAATCGCATTGGCTACATCGTTTGAACCATGGGCAAACGCCATGGCGCAAGCGGTCATCAACATCAGAATACTGAAGACTTTTTCTACGCCGCCGAAGGAGCCGCCTTCCAACATTTTGTATTTAAATTTGATGCTACGGAAATAAAAGTGGCTGTAAATAATGGAAATAATGCCGATAGCAAAAGAAATCAGTAAGTTCTCTGTGCTACTTAAATTCAATCCAACGTGTTTTAACCCTTTGTTTAAGGTCACGATACACAAAATAAAAATGGTGATGCCCATGTAGTAAGGGCCGTATTTTTGTGCATTTCTAAAAGGACTTTCTGTATCGAAAATCAGTTTTTGTGTGCTGATAAAAATAGCGTAAGCGAGTAAACCGGCAAGTAAGGGAGTGATAAACCAGCTACCTACAATATTTTTAATGTTGCTCCAGTCAACAGAGTGTGGTCCTGCAGTCACGCAAGCAAAACCGATGATCGCACCGACGATAGAGTGGGTTGTGGATACCGGCCAGCCCATACGGGAGGCAATTAATAACCATGCGCCTGAAGCGAATAAAGCTGACATCATGCCAAAGACCAGCACTTCCGGCTCGGCAACAAATTGCATGGTGTCGATAATGCCGCTTTTGATGGTTTCGGTGACCTCGCCACCGGCAAGATAAGCACCTGCCGCTTCAAAAATCATTGCAATAATAATGGCTTGTTTTGCTGTGATTGTTCCTGAGCCAACGGATGTTCCCATTGCATTTGAAACATCGTTGGCTCCTACGCCAAAGGCCATAAAAAAGCCAAAAACGGCTGTAATGAAAATCAATAATGAGCCGTATTGATGAAGTAGTTCCATTGAAAAATACCTAAGTAAATGGAAATTATGAGCGAGCCAGCATTAATTCAATGCGTGAACCGACTCGTTGTGCTTGGTCGGCAAGCACGCCAACCCATTCAATAATTTTATATAAGAACATGACATCGATTGGGTTGTAACGACCTTCAACCTCATAAAGCATTTTTCTTAATTTAATTTGCATTTGATCGGTATCATCTTCAATGATATCTAACTCGTTAATCATTTGATTAACAAAGTTTAATTCACGACCTTTGAAACCGGTTTCTAATAATTGATCCATTTCTTCGATCACTTTATGGGCTTGTTCGGTGGCATCTAAGCTGCGTCTTACATAGCTCATAAATTCATCATGCATTTCCGGCGGAATTCCAAATTGACGTCCAACCATGCGGCCGGCGATGTCTTTTGCGTAGTTCGCTAATTTGTCTTGTTGTGTGACCAATTCTAATAAATCGGTACGTTCAATCGGCATGAATAAACCGCGTGGTAATTTCAAACGAATTTCACGTTTTAATGCATCGGCTTGACGCTCATGAGCGGAAATATCTAAACGGAATTGTTCAGCGGAATTCCAGTCTTCACGGAAGATCGCTTCAAAGAAAGGAACCAATAATTCACAGCATTCAGTAACTTTATTGGAGTGTTTTTGTAACGGCTTTAAAGGGGAGTGGGCAAATAATCCAAGGATGTTATTCATTGCCATGAAGATGACTCCTAATTAAGGTTAATAATTCACGCGCATATTACCTGATGTAAATGAAAAATTCACGATTTTAATCGAAAAAATCAGGCTTTTATTGGATAATAAAACCCGTGAATTTAGAGTAAATACAAAACTTTATGATCTTAAAGGATTTTATCATGGCAAACGAAATCGAATTAAAATTAGCGGTCGGTGATATTCATGAGGAACAACTCAATACCCTGCTACATCATTTTCATGTTATTGAGCAGCAAAAAGCCTTTTTAGCCAATACCTATTACGACACTGCCGATAACTATTTCACTCAACAGAAAATGGGCTTGCGTGTACGTCAGCAAGATGACCATTACACCTTGACCTTAAAAACCGATGGTAAAGTATCCAGTGGGTTGCATGTGCGTCCGGAATATAATGTGGAATTACCGACATCAGAACCTAATTTAGCGGCGTTAATCCGTCAGCACGGGCTTGTATTGGAAAATGTTGATGAGTCGTTGCAGCCGATTTTTAGCACCGACTTTATGCGCCAAACATGGCTGGTTCAATATACGCCCGATTGCCAAATTGAAGTGGCTTTTGATCAGGGAAATGTTATTGCGGGCGACAAACAACAGCCTATTCGTGAAATTGAGTTTGAAGTGAAGTCTGGTGAATTGGGGCCATTTTTTGCCTTTGTCGCTGATTTTTTAACCCATTATGCAGACAAGGTACATTTTTATTCCGTCAGTAAAGCAAAACGTGGATATCAATTAGCCCAAAATAAAACGACGAAAGCCAGTGATTGGATTGAACAGTGGCGCGGCTTTTTGTATTCGGAAAAACGGATGCCAAAAACGACGGAAAAATTGACCGCACTTTTAGCTTATGAGCAGTCTTTGGTGGAAGAAACATTGGCTTTAGGGGCTCATTTTTTTGCATCGGATTTTATTAAAACCGTAGAGCGCGTTGGGGCTTTTTTCAACCTGTATCATTATTACGAAGACAATAAATCTTTATTAGAAGCAGCGTTGAATGAACAGCTAGCAGCGAATCAACATTATGCACAAGAAAATGTGTTGAACGATTTAACCGAAGCGAATGCGGATGTTTTGGCGAAACTGCATGATGTTATTCGTTTGCACAGCGAGACGAAAGATAATGCGTTGGCGATGAATAAATTACTCGATGTGATTCAAACACCGCAATATGCACAACGCATGCTTCACCTGATGACGTTAACGATCGGCGGATAACCCTATGGCGAAAACAAAAACGGCTTATGTTTGTAACGATTGCGGTGCGGAATATTCCCGTTGGCAAGGGCAGTGTGGCGCCTGTAAAGCTTGGAATACCATCACCGAAGTGCGGTTGGTTTCTACGTCAAATAATAAAGCGGATCGATTTAGTGGCTATGCCGGTGAGACTCGCGCCAAAATTCAAACGTTAAGTGAAATTAGCCTACAAGAAACTCCGCGTTTTAGCAGTAGTTTTTATGAACTGGATCGCGTGCTGGGCGGCGGGGTAGTACCGGGCAGTGCCATTCTGATTGGAGGACATCCGGGCGCGGGGAAAAGTACGTTATTGTTGCAGGTGATGTGTCATTTGTCGCAAAAAATGACCGCACTTTATGTGACCGGTGAAGAATCTTTGCAACAAGTCGCCATGCGTGCCAAACGCCTCGGGTTGCCGCCGGAAAAACTGAATATGCTGTCGGAAACTTCCGTCGAGCAGATTTGTAATTTGGCGGATCAATTAAAACCGCAAATTATCGTGATCGACTCTATTCAGGTGATGCATTTGGCGGATATTCAATCGTCACCGGGCAGTGTGGCACAGGTGCGTGAATGTGCTTCTTTTTTAACGCGTTATGCAAAAACTCGACAAGTGGCAATCATCATGGTGGGACATGTCACCAAAGACGGCACCCTTGCCGGGCCGAAGGTGTTAGAGCATGCCATTGACTGTTCCTTATTATTGGAAGGTGAAACAGATTCCCGCTACCGCACTCTGCGTAGCCACAAAAACCGCTTTGGTGCCGTGAATGAGTTAGGCGTATTTGCCATGACAGAACAAGGTTTGCGTGAAGTGAAAAACCCATCAGCGATCTTTTTAAGTCGCGGTGATGAACAAACGCCCGGTAGCTCGGTGATGGTGCTATGGGAAGGTACACGCCCGTTGTTGGTGGAAATTCAAGCGCTGGTGGATCATTCTATGCTAGCTAATCCACGTCGTGTTGCCGTAGGGTTGGAGCAAAACCGTCTTGCTTTATTGCTCGCTGTGTTGCATCGCCACGGGGGATTGCAAATGGCGGATCAAGATGTGTTTGTGAACGTGGTTGGCGGTGTCAAAGTGACCGAAACCAGTGCCGATTTGGCGTTGCTTTTGGCGCTGATTTCCAGCTTCCGTAACCGTCCGTTACCACAAGATCTTGTGGTGTTTGGCGAAGTGGGATTGGCCGGTGAAATTCGTCCTGTACCAAGTGGGCAGGAACGTATTAGTGAGGCAGCAAAACACGGTTTTAAACGTGCGATTGTCCCGTTCGGGAATAAGCCAAAACATGTGGTGGAAAACATGCAAGTGTTTACAGTGAAGAAATTAGTTGATGCGCTGGGAATCTTAGATTCGCTTTAAAAAAGCACCGCACTTTTGAAAATGCGACTGAATGAAAAACGATAGATAAAAAAATAGCCCTTTTGAGAAGGGCTATTTTTATGTAGAAATGTTTCTTAAATCACTTCAACGTCAACGGCTGTTGGACCACGTTGGGAATCTTGTACGTTAAAAGCAACACGGTCGCCTTCGTTTAAAGTACGGAAATTATTACCCACGATGCCGGAGAAGTGTACGAAAACATCTTTAGAACCATCTTCTGGTGCGATAAAACCGAAACCTTTTGTTGAATTGAACCATTTTACGGTGCCGTTTAATTTAGACATGTTGTCTTCCTTATTTGAAATAATGAAATTGTGTGCTTATGTTCAGCACGAATTGCTAGCGATTTAACTTAAATAGAGATGGATAAATTGAATCTTCAAAGCACAAATTCAAAACTTGAATGAGGAAGAACCGAAATAACTAACTTACTGAAGTGATTGTCTAGCGGGTGCTCATTAGAACACGCAAAGGGAATGAAAACAATCTCTTTTTGCTCAGAACTGCATTGTTCTTTGATTGAATGCAAAATAGAGTTAAACAAATTAAATTTTGTGTTGAATGAATATTGGCGAACTTTCTACGTTCTTACTGCAATATTGAGCCAAATAGGCTAGAATTAATCACTATTTTCTCTCACTCATTCAAATGTCGCACATGGAAAAGAAATTAACAAAAGCTTTAGATGCCATTGATATAAAAATACTCAATGAATTACAACGCAACGGCAAAATTTCCAATATTGATTTGTCAAAAAAAGTGGGATTGTCCCCAACGCCTTGTTTAGAACGTGTAAAACGTTTGGAGAAACAAGGGGTGATTATGGGATATCGCGCCTTACTGAATCCGGAATTATTAGATTCGCCATTGTTAGTGATCGTAGAAATTACTTTAGTGCGCGGTAAACCCGATGTCTTTGAAGAATTTAATTTGGCAGTACAACAGTTGGATGAAATTCAAGAATGCCATTTAGTTTCCGGTGATTTCGATTATTTATTGAAAACCCGAGTGGCGGATATGGCAGCGTACCGTAAATTGCTGGGGACCACTTTACTACGGTTACCCGGCGTAAATGACACCCGCACTTATGTGGTAATGGAAGAAGTCAAACAAACCAATTTTTTACAGTTGAAATAGAGATAAAGTCGTAACGCATGATTAAACGTATTACCGAACATTTTTCCCCGAAATATTATTTATTAAATTTGTTGCTAGGTATGACCGCACTTTTCGGGTTTTATCTGATCATTGCTTGGTCGGGATACACGCCGCTGGATAATTCTTGGGCGACTTCCAGTTTTGCACCGGATACTATCAACAAAGCCGGCGCATTCGGGGCATGGTTTGTGGATTTATTTTTTGTGCTTTTCGGTTACGTGGGGAATGTTATTCCGTTCATGTTGTGTTTTATTCCCGCGTATTTAATTCGTACTAAACGGGCGACTTCATTGACATGGACGAAATTTAGCTTGCGGACATTTGGCTTTATTTTATTGCTTTGCGGGTTGACAGTCATTTGTACATTATCTTTTAACAACACGGCAAATTATTTATCCGGTGGCGTGTTAGGCGGTTGGCTCACTTTAACGTTCTATGGGGCGGCCGGAAAATTCGGGTTGCTTGTCTTCGCAGGGATTTTTGCCCTCGCGGGATTTATTTTGTGTTCCGGTGCTTCGTTTATCCGCCTATTGCTTCGTTTTTATCAATGGTTAACCATGCAAACGCCGCCAGCTGAAGAAACGCAACCGCAATCGGATGAAAATGTTTCCGCTGAAGCGAAAGAAGAAATTATTTTGGTATCCCAAGAAAGCCTAATGACGCAGGCAAAAGCTGTGTCCGAAGAAAATTCAGCAGAAACAGGGACGGAGTCAAATCATCAGCTTCACATCACCGGACTTTCTGAAGAAATGACATCAGTGTCTTCTGACAGTATGACGATTACTACGGAAAAAGAGACTGATACTGCTGAACCGTTTATTTCTTATGATTTTGAGCAGCAAGAGGCATTACCGAATGTGACCATTGCCACACCGACGCCTCAGTCGGCGTTTACTACTACTTCACTTGCTCAAACGTCTTTATCATCAGTACAAGCGCATGTGGAACCGGCGACTGAACTTCAAAGTGCGGTGGATTTTTCCCATGATTTTTCAGAACAGGAAATGATGCCGACGGTGTCTTTAGCAGTGCCACAGGCGAATATGTCTGAAGAAACTTTACAACCGACTCAAATTCATCATGAAACAACCTTAGTTGCTCCGTCAGTGAGTGACACAGAAGAAGTTGAAGCAGGCGTGCCTCACATTACGCCACAATATAAACCTTATGGTGATTCTCTCGTTCATCCGGCATTCCAACAGAATAAAGCTAACGTTGAAAAACCGACCACACCATTGCCGAGCTTGGATTTATTAGAGCGACATCAAAGCAAAGCCCAAAATATTACTCAAGAAGAAATTGTGGAAACTTCGCAACGTATTGAACAACAGTTACGCAATTTCAATGTGAAGGCAAAAGTGAAAGATGTGTTGGTTGGGCCGGTGGTGACTCGTTATGAACTGGAATTGGATCCGGGGGTAAAAGCGGCCAAAGTCACTGCGTTAGATACAGACTTAGCGCGCGCGTTGATGTTCCGTGCGATTCGTGTGGCAGAAGTGATTCCCGGCAAGCCTTATATTGGCATTGAAACGCCGAATGATCATCGCCAAATGGTACCGCTTCGCGATGTACTCGATAGCGATGAATTCCGCAATGCAAAAGCCTTGCTTTCCATGGCGTTAGGTAAAGATATTAGTGGTAAACCAATGATTGTGGATCTCGCAAAAATGCCACATTTATTGGTGGCGGGAACGACCGGTTCCGGGAAATCTGTTGGCGTGAATACGATGATTTTAAGTTTGCTTTACCGCGTAAAACCGGAAGAAGTGAAGTTCATCATGATTGACCCGAAAGTGGTGGAATTATCCGTCTATAATGGCATTCCTCACTTATTAACGGAAGTCGTTACGGATATGAAAAAAGCCGCCAATGCGTTGCGTTGGTGTGTGGATGAAATGGAACGCCGCTATCAATTATTATCTGCTTTACGGGTGCGTAACATTGAAGGTTTCAATGAGAAAATTGATGAATACGATGCGTTAAAAATGCCAATTCCAAATCCATTATGGCGTCCGAGTGATTCTATGGAGCAACTTCCGCCTCCGTTGGAGAAACTGAGTTATATTGTAGTCGTTGTGGATGAATTTGCCGATTTAATGATGGTTGCCGGCAAACAGGTGGAAGAACTGATTGCGCGTTTGGCGCAAAAAGCCCGTGCAGTGGGGATTCACTTGATTTTGGCAACGCAACGTCCTTCTGTGGATGTCATTACCGGTTTAATCAAAGCCAATGTGCCGAGCCGTATTGCTTTCACTGTGGCAACGAAAATTGACTCACGTACGATTCTCGATGCCAGTGGTGCGGAATCTTTGCTGGGCAAGGGCGATATGTTGTATTCACCGCAAGGCTCTACCGAATTAATCCGTATTCACGGTGCCTTTATGACTGATGATGAAGTCGGCCGTGTCGCAGACGATTGGAGAGCGCGTGGCAAACCGAATTATATTGAAGGCATTTTAGATGGCAATGAAGACGAAGATGCCTTAGAACGCTTAGGTGATAATTCGGGTGAGACCGATGAGTTGTTTGATGAAGTGGTCGAGTTTGTTGTCAGCACGGGCACAACCTCCATTTCTGCGATTCAACGCCGTTTCCGTGTGGGCTTTAACCGTGCAGCGAATATTATGGATCAACTGGAAGAACAGGGAATCGTCTCGCCATTGCAAAATGGCAAACGTGAGATTTTGGCGCGCGGGGCGGATTATTAGAATTAATCTCTCCTTTTGAGGTCAAAGGGTTACTTTATTTTTTGCCGTTTACCGGTGCATAAACTGAAGCGGCTAAAGGTAATCGGTTTAAACAAGGAATTGAATAATATGAAAAAAACGTTTCAAAAACTCACCGCACTTTCTCTTTTGGCAATGGCATCCCTTGCTTGGGCAAATGCTGATATTGAGTTACAGAATCGCTTAAATAAAGTGGATACATTAAGTGCCGATTTTGCACAAACGGTGAGTTCGGCAAATGGTAAAAATGTGCAACAAGGCAACGGAAAGTTACAAATCAAGCGTCCGAATTTGTTTCGTATGGACACCAAATCACCACAAGAAACCCAAATTATTGCCGATGGACAAACCCTTTGGTTTTATGACCCGTTTGTGGAACAAGTGACGGCCAATTGGGTAAAAGAGGCGGTAAATAATACGCCATTCGTGTTGCTCACCAGTAATGACAAAAGTCATTGGGCGCAATATTCGGTAGAACAAAAAGATGATACGTTCGTGTTAAAACCAAAAGCCAAAAACAGCAATATCAAGCAATTTGATATTCGTATCGATCAAAACGGCGTATTAAAAGGTTTTAGTACCATTGAAAAAGACGGGCAGTCTAATCAATATATCTTGCGCAATATTACCAACCAACATTTAGATGGCGGTTTGTTTAAATTTAGCGTACCGAAAGGCGTAGAATTAGACGACCAACGTAAAAAATAAGCGAATTGAACCATGTCTAACTTTAGCTTTGATTTCAACGAAAATGATTTTCGCCCTTTAGCGGCCAGAATGCGCCCAACCACCTTGGCGCAGTATTGTGGTCAGTCTCATTTGTTGGGCGAAGGTAAACCGTTACGCAAAGCGATTGAGGCAGGTTATGTTCATTCTATGATTTTCTGGGGCCCTCCCGGCACCGGCAAAACCACGTTGGCGGAAATTATCGCGCAACGCATTAACGCTGAAGTCGAAAGAATTTCTGCTGTCACTAGCGGCATTAAAGAAATTCGTGAAGCCATTGAAAAAGCCAAACAAAATAAATTGGCGGGTCTGCGTACCATTTTGTTTGTGGACGAAGTGCATCGTTTCAACAAAAGCCAGCAAGATGCCTTTCTGCCGCATATCGAAGATGGCACCATTATTTTTATTGGTGCCACCACAGAAAATCCTTCCTTTGAATTAAATAACGCACTGCTTTCCCGCGTACGGGTTTATATTCTCAAACCGCTTTCCACGCAGGAAATTGAGCGTGTGTTGCAACAAGCCATTGATGATCCGGAAAACGGCTTGGGCAAAGTGCGGTTAGATTTACAGGCGAATTTGTTGTCGCTTTTGGCAGAATACGTCAACGGCGATGCACGCCTTGCGTTGAATTGCCTCGAAATGATGGTGGACATGGCGGCCGAATCGAAAAACGGCAAAATTTTAGACCGCACTTTACTTACGGAAGTCTTAGGTGAACGCCAAGCGCGCTTCGAAAAACAAGGCGACCGATTCTACGATTTCATTTCTGCGCTACATAAATCCATTCGCGGATCCGCACCGGATGCGGCACTCTATTGGTATGCCCGCATTATCACTGCCGGTGGCGATCCACTTTATGTAGCGCGTCGTTTATTAGCAATTGCCTCCGAAGATGTGGGCAACGCTGACCCGCGCGCAATGCAAGTCGCCCTTGCTGCTTGGGATTGTTTTACCCGTGTCGGTGCCGCCGAAGGGGAACGCGCCATTGCACAAGCTATCGTGTATTTAGCCGTTGCACCGAAAAGCAATGCGGTTTACCTTGCTTTTAAAGCCGCGAAAAAATTGGCGACTGAATCAGCTGATTTTGATGTACCGGAACACCTCCGTAACGCGCCAACCAATCTGATGAAAGATCTCGGTTTCGGTGCTGAATATCGCTATGCCCACGATGAACCCAACGCCTATGCCGCCGGTGAAAATTACTTCCCGCCAGAACTTAAAGACACACAATTTTATTTTCCAACTACAAGAGGGATGGAAATTAAGATGAAAGAGAAATTGGACTGGTTAAAAGGATTGGATCAGGAAAGCCAGAAGAAACGTTATAAGTAGGGTTTCTATTTGCATTCGAACCAGATAAAAGTGCGGTTGATTTTAGAATTGTTTTTTGATTTAAACACATATAAAAAAGGCTACTTCCAACGAAGTAGCCTTTTTATTTGAGATTAAATCTAATCTAAATTACAAGTATCCAAACAGGGTTGTGAAAATATAACCGAAGATACAGGAAGTAATTACACCGATTAAGCCCGGTAAAATAAAGCTGTGATTGATGACAAATTTACCGATGTGGGTGGTACCTGAACGGTCAAATTGAATCGCTGCCAAGTCGCTTGGGTAGGTTGGTAAAATGTAGTAACCGTAACAAGCCGCTGCGAAGGCAAGAATAATCGCCGGGTCAACACCGATACCTAATGCAAGTGGTACGAATGCCACCAATGCAGCAGCTTGGGAGTTAACGAATTTAGAGATTAATAATAGCATCACAGCATAAGTCCAAGGGTGGGCTTTTACGACGTCCCCTAATGCTGCTTTCATCATCGGTGTATGGACGGTAAACATGGTTTCTGCCATCCAAGAAATCCCGAATACGGCCACTAATGCAATCATACCAGAGCGGAAGATTTCATTTTTACTGATTTTGCCGGCATCGGTTTTTGTAAAGATGATGATTAATGAACCAGCCAATAACATGAAGATTTGGATAACGTGAACCATGCCTAAAGTGACTTTTTTCTTCGCCGTGTCTTTTAAGCCGATTGTTGCGTTTTCAATGGTTTCTGTTTTATCGCCGGCAGTAATGACCACATTGTTATCTTGTAAAGCAACAGTTTGGGTTAATGTGCCTTTGTCGTCGTAAATCTCAACGCTGTCATAAGCGGTTTTTGCTTTGGCTTTGTTGTCTTTAACATCAAGCGCGACTTTACCGTCTTTGGCTACGGCAAGAATTTTACCGTCTTTTACGTTAAAGCTTTTGACTGCTTTATCGCCTGAAAGCACTTCAACTACTTGCGCCGGTGCACTTTTCTCAAAAGATGGACGCAATTCTTTGAAATAACCCAATAAGGCAACCACTAAAATGGCACCGAAGAAAATCCACATCGCGTTCCAGCTGGATTGTGGTAATTTTTTATCGAGTAGGGAAGCGCTGTCGCCATACACATATTTTTTGAATTCAGGATCTTTTAATTTTTCTTGGAATTCTTGGTCTTTATCTAAATCTTTACCACGGAACCAGCTGAAGATACCGATAGCTAAAACACCACAAAGGGTGGATGGCACAGTGATTTTTAATAAATCTAAGTAACCGTCAAAGCCGGCTAAATGGTTTTGTGCATTCACCAAGAAAGCCGTTAAGGTGACTACTGCAACGGAAACCGGGGAAGCGATGATACCCATTTGTGAGGCGATGGAACTGGCTGCCATTGGGCGTTCCGGACGAATGTCGTTTTTAATCGCGATATCGTAAATAATCGGTAACATGGTATAAACCACGTGTCCGGTACCGCAAAGAATAGTCAGGGTACAGGTAACGAACGGAGCGAGAATACTGACGTATTTCGGGTTTTTACGCAGTAATTTTTCTGCGATTTGCAACATAACATCTAAACCGCCACTGGCTTGTAACGTTGCAGATGTTACCACCACCGCAAGGATGGTTAACATTACATCGATTGCCGGTTTACCCGGTTCAATGCCGAAACCGAACACCAAGACAATAAGACCGATACCACCTAACAAACCGAGAGCGATACCGCCTTTTTTGGCGCCGTAGAATAAACAGATTAAGACAATCGCAAGTTGAATAGCAAATTGCGAGCCTTCACTTAAGTTCATTAGAAATTCCATAGATACTCCAGAAAATAATTTCATTTGGTGATGAGAAAATCAGCGCTAGTCTAACATTAAGACTACTTATTAAGTAGTAGAATTAGGAAAATTGTTGCGTTACATCAAAATTTTATTGGCGTACTTTTAAACTCATAGGGAGTATCCGATGACCTCTTTTTGAGTGGAAAATAAGATGGCTCGAAAAAACACGGCGATTTCTGACCGCACTTTAGTCCATGTTTTTGCTAGTTTATTGGTTGAATACGATATAGAATAAACGCAATTTTTAACACGGTATTAATAAACAGAAGAAGAAAGGTAAAAGTATGATCGATCCGAATTTACTTCGTAATAATTTGGCAGAAGTTGCAGAAAAATTAAAAATTAAACGTGGTTTTACGCTTGATGTGGCAAATATCACGCAATTAGAAGAACAACGAAAAGCCTTACAGGTAAAAACCGAAACGTTACAAGCAGAACGTAATGCGCGTTCTAAAGCGATCGGTGCGGCAAAAGCCCGTGGAGAAGATATTGCGCCGTTGTTGGCGGAAGTGGATCACATGGGCGCAGAATTAGAACAGGGTAAAATTGAGTTAGAAAAAGTACAAAATGCCTTAAATGACATTGCTTTGAACATCCCAAATATTCCAGCAGATGAAGTGCCTTTAGGTAAAGATGACAGTGAAAATTTAGAAGTTTCCCGTTGGGGCGAACCACGCAAATTTGATTTTGAGGTAAAAGACCACGTTGCGTTAGGCGAAAATTTACAAGGCTTGGATTTTGCTTCTGCGGTGAAATTAACCGGTTCCCGTTTTGTGGTGATGAAAGGTCAAATTGCCAAATTACATCGTGCCATCGCGCAATTTATGTTGGATTTACACACGGAACAACATGGCTACACGGAAGCTTATGTGCCTTATTTAGTGAACCACGATACGCTTTATGGTACAGGTCAATTGCCTAAATTCAGTGAAGATTTATTCCACACTAAACCGCTAGAAGGGCAAGATCCAAATGAAGTGCAACGCACTTATGCATTGATTCCGACAGCTGAAGTGCCGGTCACTAACTTGGTACGTGGTGACATTTTAGAAGCGGAAAATTTACCGTTAAAAATGACCGCACATACGCCATGTTTCCGTTCTGAAGCAGGTTCTTACGGCCGTGATACACGCGGTTTAATTCGAATGCACCAATTTGATAAAGTGGAATTGGTACAAATCGTAGAGCCGGAGAAATCCATGGAAGCGTTGGAAGAGCTTACCGGTCACGCGGAAAAAGTCTTGCAATTACTTGGCTTGCCATATCGTAAAGTGTTGCTTTGCACCGGTGATATGGGCTTTGGTTCTTGCAAAACTTACGACTTAGAAGTTTGGGTACCGGCGCAAAATACATACCGTGAAATTTCTTCTTGCTCTAACATGTGGGATTTCCAAGCACGTCGTATGCAAGCACGCTGTCGTTCAAAAGGTGACAAGAAACCTCGCTTGGTGCACACCCTCAATGGTTCCGGTTTAGCCGTGGGTCGTACCTTAGTGGCAGTTTTAGAAAACTATCAAAATGCTGACGGTTCGATTACCGTACCGGAGGTTTTACGTCCTTACATGGGCGGATTAGAAGTGATTGGTAAATCTGCAAACTAAATCAGTTAAAAAATAAATATGGGTGCGGTTATACGCACCCATTTTTTTCTCTTAAAAACGCACTGAAAATTCACCGCACTTTTATACCTTAAAATATTCTAATTTCACCTCACATACGCTGGCGAGTAGGGCTTCCGCCATTGCTTTGTAGTTTAAGGTATGCGATTTTTCGACCATCACCGCACGGGTGATATTTTCTACCGTTTCGCCACTTAAAATAAGATAATTCAGCGCAACCTGCATAGCCGGCAGGCTTGGGTTAAACGCCGCATTTTCCGCATAACTGCCGTGATAAATGTGTTGCTCTTGCGTTTGTAATGCAATGCCATGGAAGGAGTTTGAATAAGGCGCATGCGCTTGGTTAGTCATCGCAAGGGCTTTTGAAATCACCGGGTCGTTGGTGTTTAAGGATAATTGATTGTCATGTTGATCCAGCAAATGTAGCTGAATGTTTAAGTTTTTTGGCCCGAAAGCATCAGGTAAATATTGGTGCAACGGATTATTCTGGCTATGCGGTAAATGAATTTGTAATTTTTCTGCGCTATTTAATTCATTCATAAACTGACGACAATGGCCACATGGCGTGTAGTTGACGCTAATATCGGTGATTTGTTTTTCTCCGCGCATCCAAGCATGACTAATCGCACTTTGTTCGGCATGGATGGTTTGTTGAATATCTGTTTGGCAAAATTCTTGATTCGCGCCAAAATAAAAATTGCCGCTCACCCCCGTTACGATAGCGCCAACATTAAAATGTGAGATAGGCGTGGTGGCATAACAAGCAGCAATGGGAAGCAGCTGAAGGGAGAGTTGTTGAGGAGTGATTTGATGTTTGTTGCACAAGTGTTGTACGGCAAAGTGCGGTAGGAATCCCACAAATTTTTGCTCTTGTAAAATCAGCCAAATATCCTGAGCTAACAGTGCATTATCGATTTGGGACAACGAATGGTGAATTTTGTCTGAAATTGGTGTTGTCATAATCCTCTCCTTTTTCGTTTTTAATGTCCTTATCTTAGCACCGGATAAAAAAAAAGTGCGGTTGAAAATTAATATAAATTTCGACCGCACTTTTGTGATGGCTATGAGAACAAATTATTTCGCTGCTTTCAGCTCTTGATAATATTGTTCGTAGTATTGAATCGCATCACCCACATCATCTTGCCAGTGGCTATTTTTCAATATTTCAGCCGTTGGATAGATTGACGGATCTTCAGTGATTTCTTTCGGTAAGGCTTTTTTCGCTTCAAGATTAGCGGTTGGGTAGCCAATAGCCAGTGTCAATTTTTCCGCCGCTTTTGCACCTAACATATAGTTGATAAGTTTATGTGCGCCTTCTGGGTTTTTAGACGTTGATGTAATGGCAAGGTTATCCACCCAAAGGACCGGGCCTTCCTTCGGGAACACCATGTCTAAAGGTGCTTGTTCTTTTTTCGCGATACGTACGGAACCGTTCCATAATTGACCGACTTCCACTTCACCTGAAATGAAGGAGTTTGCCGGGTTGTCGGAATTGAAAGAAAGTACGTTTGGACGTAATTTCAGCAATTCTTCATAAGCCTGTTTGATAATCGCCGGATCTTGTGTGTTCGGATCCTGACCGATTTTTAATAACGCGATGTTGAACACTTCGCGGGCATCGTCTAGTAATTGCACTTTGTTGGCAAATTCAGGTTTCCATAAATCGCCCCAGGAGGTGAAATCGCTGCCTTTGTAAGTGTTGGTGTTAAAGGCAATGCCCGGTGCGCCTAATAATTGTGGAAGGGAATATTTATTGCCTTTGTCATAAGGTTTGTCGAGCCAGTCAGGATCTAATTCTTTAATAACAGGTAATTTGCTGTGATCCAGTTCTTTTAACATGCCTTCACGCGCCATTTTGGAGACGAAGTAGTTAGAAGGGGCAATCACGTCATAGCCACCAGAGGTGCCTTGGGTTTTTAATTTTGCATACATTGTCTCGTTTGATTCAAGACTTGACACAATCACTTTAATACCGGTTTCTTTGGTGAAATCGTCTAAAAGACCATCGGGTACATATTCAGTCCATGTATAAAGATACACGGTATCATTTGCAGGCGCTTCAGCTTTAGGGGCTTCCGGCGCGGTTTGCGCTTGTTTGTTGTCTTTCTCGTTACAACCTGTCAGGGCAACAGCGATCATACTTGCGGTGAATAAACCGGCAAATTTTTTCATTTTTGTTTGTTCTCCGTAAAAGAGGTGAAAAAAAACCACCTGCATAAAATGCAGGTATAAAAAAACGCCTTGATTGTGCGTCAAGGCGTATTGTATGTGATATTAAATTATTTGTGAAACATTATTGCGACTAGATGTCTTTGTGTTTTCTGCCAATAAATTGGCTGGCTACCACGAGTAATAATGACAGCACAATCATGATGGTTGCAAGGGCGTTTACTTCTGGTGTTACACCGGTTTTCACCAAGGAGAAAATACGCAACGGCAGGATTTCATAGCTTACACCGCTCACGAAAGAGGACACCACAACATCATCGAGCGAGATGGTAAAGCTTAACAACCAACCGGATACCACAGCAGGTAACGCAAGCGGCAGGATGATTTTGCGTAAAATCGTCACTTCACTGGCACCCAAATCTTTCGCAGCTTCTAACATTCTTGCATCGAAACCGTTTAAGCGAGAGAAAATGGTGACGGTGACATACGGCAAACAGAAGGTGACGTGGGCGAGCAATAGCGACCAGAAACCTAAAGAAATACCAACTACCATGAATAAGGCGAGCAAAGATACCGCCATCACGATATCCGGCGACATCATCACAATAAACAACATGCCACTCACCGCTTGTTTGCCACGGAAACGGTAGCGATAAAGGGCGATAGCCGTTAAACCACCGATGATTGTCGCTAAGGTTGCGGAAAAGAAGGCAATCGTCACAGAGTGTACCGCTGCTTGGATAAGCGTGTCGTTATTGAAAAGACGCTCGTACCAGTTCCAGCTAAAGCCTTTCCAACTTAAACCATAACGGTCTTCGTTGAAGGAGTTGGTCACTAAAATAATAATCGGGATATACAAATAAGCGTATACCACAAACATAAAGATATTACGTAGTAAACGGCCCATTATTCTAACTCCACTTTCTTATTCAATAGTTTATTTGCACGGTAGTACACGAAAATCAACAATGCCATGAGAATTGTTAATCCGATACTGATGGCAGAACCGAACGGCCAGTTGCGGGAAATTAAGAATTCACTCTTAATGACGTTACCCACAAGCAGCACTTTCGCACCGCCAAGTAAGTCGGCGACATAGAACATGCCCATTGCCGGTAATAATACCAATAAGCAACCGGCAATAATGCCCGGCATGGTTAACGGTAGAATCACGCGGAAGAAACGTTGGAATGCATTGGCACCTAAGTCTTTTGCTGCTTCTAATAAACGTCCGTCTAATTTTTCAATCGCGGAGTAGAGTGGCAAAATCATAAACGGTAGAAGCAAATAGACTAAACCGATGATCACCGCCACTTCTGTGTTTAGAATGCGAATCGGTTCACTCAAAATGCCCATGTCCATCAACATTGTGTTCAACACACCTTTCACACCGAGGAACACTTTCATACCGTAAATACGAATCAGCGAGTTTGTCCAGAAGGGTAACACCACAAGGAACAATAAGAGCGGTCGATATTTCGGATGAATTTTGCTGACCATAAAGGCGAACGGATAGCCAATGAGCAAGCAAATAATGGTGGCAATGCCCGACATATACAATGAGTTCCACACCACCTGCGCATAAAGCGGATTAAACAGGTTGATGTAGTTATCAACGTTAAATGGCAAGGCATAAAAGTTGCTACCATCTCGGGTTAAAAAACTTACGACTAATACCAATAAGTTTGGGATCAGCACGAAGAAGATTAGCCAGCTGAAGATAATCGCAACAGTAATTTTCTGGAATTTATTATTGATTATCTTCATCGTTGAGTACAACCTCCCAACCTTCGTGCCATGTAATGCCTACGCGTTGACCAACGCTGTGATCCATATGCGGGTCATCTTCGTTAAAGAATTCGCTGACTAACACGCGTTTGCCGTTATGTTCGAATTCCACAGTAGATTCCAATGTCATGCCTTTATAAGTGCGGTCGATAATATGACCGATAATGGCTTTGGATTGTTCGTGTTCATCTAATTCTTCAATTACGATATCTTCCGGGCGAAGCAAGACTTGAAGTTGCTGATTTTTTTCGACTGGAATATCGGTATAAATATCGCAAATGCGACCTTCCACATTAGCAAGGACCACGTTGTCTGATTTGCGTTCAATGACAGTCGCATCAAAAACGTTAATTTCGCCGATGAAACGCGCCACAAACAAGTTTGCCGGATCTTCATAAATCTCACGTGGAGAGCCGTCTTGTGCAATTTTACCTTTACGCAATAAGACAATACGATCAGACATCGTAATCGCTTCTTCTTGGTCGTGCGTAACGAAAATAAAGGTAATGCCTAATTGGCGTTGTAATTGCTTTAACTCGTATTGCATTTTTTTACGTAATTTGTAGTCCAACGCAGAAAGAGACTCGTCAAGCAATAAGACTTTAGGTTTATTAACGACTGCACGAGCAATCGCGATACGCTGTTGTTGTCCGCCTGAAAGCTGGGTTGGTTTACGTTCCGCCATTTCTTCCAACTGCACCATACGCAATGCCTCTAACACACGAGGTTTGATCTCGCTTTCCGGCACTTTTTGCATACGCAAACCGAAAGCTACGTTTTCAAAAATCGTCATGTGCGGGAACAAAGCATAGCTTTGGAATACGGTGTTGATGTGACGTTTTTCTGCCGGCACATTGGTAATGTCTTCACCGTCCAAAATAATGTTGCCTGAATCTAATTCCTCCAATCCGGCCAATAAACGCAACACGGTAGTTTTACCACAACCGGATGGGCCAAGAATGGTGACAAATTCACCATTATTAATGGTTAAATTAAAATCGTTAATAATGGTATTGGAACCGTAGGATTTTTTGATTGAACGAAGCTCAATAATTGGCTTGTTTTGAACCGAGTTTTCCACTTTCTTTGGTTTTCTCCCTAATGTACCGAAATTTTTCGGTAAAAATTAGAAACAAATGCCCACAAAAATGTAGGCGGCGACTGTAAAATAAGCGCTAATGATATAGTGAACGGGAGATAATGAAAAGGAATTAATCAGGTTTTTTCATAAAAACTAAAATAGTTGTGATATATCAAGGATTTTGGCCCTATTTATCGCTAGACTTAGCGCAGTTTTTTATTGTTTTTTCGGAAAGTTAAATTAGATAAAAATAAGGGAGAAAAAGAATGCAAGATTTATTATCTCGAGAACCGGTATTGGAGCGTTTTTTTAATTATGTGAGTTATGATACGCAAGCCAAACCCGGTGCTAAAATTTCTCCTAGTTCGGCAGGTCAATTAGCCTTAGCCAAACTGTTACAGCAAGAATTGGTGGCACTCGGGTTGCAAGAAATCGAGCTCAATAAACACGCTGTATTAACCGCATTTTTACCTTCCAATGTCGATCCTCACGCGCCGACAATTGGTTTAATTGCCCATCTCGACACCTCGCCAGATTGCAGCGGCAAACATGTACAACCTGAAGTGATTGATAACTATCGTGGTGGCGATATTGCTTTGGGGATCGGCGAAGAGTTTATCAGCCCGGTATATTATCCTTTCTTGCACCAACTGATCGGAAAAACGTTAATCGTCACAGACGGCAAAACGTTGTTGGGCGCGGATAACAAAGCCGGAATAGCGGAAATTATGACCGCACTTTATCGCTTGAAAACCGAGAATTTACCTCACTGCAATATTCGGGTGGCGTTTACCCCGGATGAAGAAATTGGTTTGGGAATGCAATTTTTCCCGTTTGAGCGTTTTTCTTGTGATTGGGCGTATACGATAGATGGTGGCGCAGTCGGTGAATTGGAATATGAAAATTTCAATGCGGCCTCCGCAAAAATCACTTTCCATGGGTGCAACATTCATCCCGGTTATGCAAAGCACAAAATGATTAATGCGCTTGCTTTGGCCTGCGAATTTCAAAATGCGTTCCCTGCGGCGGAAGTGCCGGAACAAACGGACGCGCGAGAAGGTTTTTTCCATTTGCATCACTTTGACGGCACGATTGAAAAAGTGGAATTACAGTATTTAATCCGTGATTTTGACAGCGCTCATTTTGAAAAACGTAAACAATTTATCCGTGATTTAGTGGAAAAATTTAACCGGCAAAAACGTTTGTTAAAACCGGTTGAATTGGCTTTAACCGAAAACTATAAAAATATGTATGAGCTGGTTAAACAGGTTCCGCAAGCCATTGCGCTAGCCGATTTAGCCATGAAACAATGCAATATTACCCCTAATCATAAATTGATTCGTGGTGGTACAGACGGCGCGTGGTTGGCGGAAAAGGGTTTGGCTTGTCCGAATATTTTTACCGGCGGTTATAACTTCCATAGTAAGCATGAGTTAATTACGCTTGAGGGAATGAAAGATGCGGTGAACGTGATCGTGAAGTTACTTGAATTAGCAACGAAGAAATAAATTCATTTCAAAAACAGACCGCACTTTGTTTTTTTATCAAAGTGCGGTCTGTTTTTTGTGTTTTTAGAACATAAAAAAACACCGCATTTACTGCGGTGTTTGAGTAAATTATTGAATTTTTTGAATTTGATGTACTTCAATGCTTGTTGGTTCACCAAAATCTTTATCAACGGAACCTTGAATGCGAACGCGATCGTTTGGCGTGACATTGACACCTTTCCACGCGTGATCATCAACATCTACTTTGATTTCACCGGTACTATCACGGAAAATAAATTCATCGTCATCGATTTGACGAACAAAGTTGCCTTCTAAAGTGACTGGTGCGTGATCAGCCATTTTTTGTGCCGCTTGTACGGTGGTTAGATTGTTACTTGCGTTAGTGTCTTGAAAACCGGCAAATGCGGTGGAAGACATGGCTAATAATGCTGCTAAGGTTACGATTTTTTTCATAAAGATTCCTAAATAATATCAGATGGAATAGTCACGCCACATCGCTGTTTGTGTCGGATGTGGCGCATTATAAGTGATGTTTCTTAAGAAATTCTTAAAATATTAAATATTTTTATTCAACATTTAAAATAAAAAACACTTGGAAAAATGACCGCACTTTAATGGCCTGGTGGCAACGCACCCTGATTCCATTTCTGGCTATCTTGCGGACGTTTTATTTGCAATAAGAAACGTTGATTCGCCTTCGCCGGTTCCTGAACGACTGTGCCGGATGGCGTAGAGAAAGAAATTCCGCCTTTGAGCAATTGCTGTACGCTGCCGGTGTTAAATTGTGCCCCAGACAAGCTCAGGTTGAAATCGTAGCCTGAAGCAATCCAGAATTCAGAGTTTTTGCGGACTAAATGTTGGTATTTTGACGCAATGACAATATAAATTAATACGCGATCGCCGAGGGAGTTTAGCTCTAAATTTTTAATTGTACCTACTTCTACACCACGATACATGATCGGCGAACCGGTAGTAATGTTTAACGCATCAGTCGTTTCCAAGACAAGTGGCAAGCCGTTGGTATATTTGATGTTATTGTTGATGGATTGGGTCAAGGCAAATTGGTTTTTCGTTTTGCCGGAACCAATCTCCACATCAATATACGGTTGCAATAGGCTGTCGATATTTTCAATGCCACCCGCGGAAATTTGCGGTGAAATCACTTTGAAACGGGAGCCTTCTTTGGCAATTAATGCCATATAGTTCGGATGAATCAACGCTTTGCTGATGATTTTATTATTTTTTTGATCTAATTGAACGCTGTCAATTTCGCCGATCGTTAAGCCCAAATAACGTAGTGCCATGCCTTTACTTAAACTCGTCGCATCTTCTGCCGTGAGGATAATTTGTTGTCCGGCAGATTTTGCCCGAAGTTCATTCGGATAAAGGGTGCGATTATGTTTGCTACCACTGTTATCAAAACTGATTGCGCCTTTTAGTGAACGGCTAATCGGCGTTGCTTGAATGCTGATACCTTTCGGCGTAATGTCAATTTGCGCCGCACTTTCCACCCAGAACAGGCTTTTATCGGTTAATAAGTGTTGGTATTTCGGATAAATAAATACATCAACCGCAAAGTTTTGCTGTTGTGGCCGGATATCTAAAATTTTGCCCACTTCATATTGGCGATAAAGTACCAATGAGCCTTTGTTAATACTTGGCAAATTGGACGTCGTCAGGGTGATTGTCGGGTTTGGGCGATTATCGGCAATGCCGGCTTCTGCACTGGCTAAATCGCGATAAAGTACATAATTTTCTTTTGCTTTACTTTGCTCTTTGCCTGCAATGACTCGAATGCCGCCTTGTAACCATCGTTCTGGCGTGGCAGCTTCAAAGCGTAAGCCATCAACGCCAATACTCACATCAAAATTGGATGCTGCAACAAATAACGTATCACTGTGGATCAAATGGCGATAATCGGCGGCAACGGCAACTTTAAATTGTACCCCATCGGAAGCAACATGTTGCGCGACCACTTCACCAATTTGAATATTGTTATAGATCAGCGGTTGTCCTTCGCTAATGCCGTAAGTTTCCGGTGCCGTTAAATTGAGCACTAAGGTATTCGGTTGTTTGAGCAATAACTCGCTTTCTTTAATTACGTTAAAGGTAGTTTGAGTATCGCCATTGCCCGGCAGAATCTCAAAATATTGACCGCGTAAAAGTTTCTGAATATCGGTTAAATCGCCTAAGCCACTTTTTTTCGCACGCAATACAATGTGAGTATTCGTTTTAAATAAATTGGTTAGGTTGGGATCAATGAGCAAGGTGCCACTTAACATTTCATCGTTATTTTCCACCGCACTTAATTTGGATAGCACCCCAATCTCGGTATTTTGGTAATACACTTGCGTTTTGCCTGCCTCTAAGCCGGCGACACTCGGAATATTCACGCTGATATTAATGCCACGTTTTGCCGCTTGTAAGTTGGAATAAAGCGTATAGGTTTCGTTCATTCCCGCAATCGGGCTGTCGTGTGGTGAGTCAAAAGCAGCGGCACCTTGCACAACAGCATTCAGACTATCTACGTTCACATTTAAACCTGATACACCGATATTGGCATTGATGCCGCTGATGTTCCAAAAGTGGCTGTCTTTTTTCACAAATTTTGCATAAGGTTTATCGATGACAATATCAATTTCTACTTTTTTGCCGTCTTCGGTGAAATGGTAGTCATAGACTTTCCCCACGGGCATTTTTTTGTAATAAATGGAGGCGCCAATGGAGATAGAACCAAGATCATCTGCAATTAAATGGATTAATAAATCGCCGGGGTTTAATTGCGCAATAGGGCCTTCTGTTTCTGCAATAAATTCGTGTTTAGCATCGCCATCGCCCGGTTGTAACGTGATGTAGTTACCTGACACCAAGGCATCTAGCCCTGAAATCCCGGCTAAAGAGGCACTTGGTTTGACCAACCAAAATTTAGTGTTTTCACGCAGTACACTTTTGGCCTCCGGATAAATATTGGCTACCACATCAACTTTTTGCAGGTCGTCGGTGAAGTTAACTTTCTTCACAACACCGATTTGTAGCCCCTGATAGCGAATTTGGGTTTTATCTGCGACCAAACCTTCACCGTTTGCGAAAGTAATACGAACGCTGACACCTTGTTCTTGAATTATTTGAAAGAACAAAATAGCACCGATACAAAGCGCAATGAAAGGAAGAAGCCAAAAAGGTGAAATACGTCTATTTTGAGTGACGTTGGCATCGACTTCAGTGTGTGTTGTGTGTTTTGTGTTGTCTGTCATAAATTTCCCAAATTAAGCGGCTATCAAATTGTTCCGCCGCAATCATTGTTAAGAAAACTGCAGCTCCAAAATACAGCGCAGCAGTGCCTACAGAAAAATCAATAATTTGTCCTCTGGTGACTAAGGACATCATGAGTGCTAAAACGAATAAATCCAACATCGACCAGCGACCGACAAAATGGACCACATGCAATAAACGCATTTGCCAGCGGATGGAATGTTTCAGCTTAAAATGTACACAAATCAGTAAATATAAAATAATCAATACCTTACTGATGGGCACGAAAATACTGGCGGTGAAAACGACAAAGGCAATGAAATAGCTTCCCATGTCAATAAAACTTAGCACGCCGGACATTAGCGTATCGGCACTTGGTGCGCCATTGACATAGATTACCGAGATGGGCAGCAGGTTCGCCGGAAAGAGCATGATAATACCGGCTAACAATAACGCCCAAGTCCGTTGTAATTTTATGGCAGAAGGAATATCAATTTGCGAATAACAACGCGGACAAATGTCTTTGCCTTTGCTATCCGTCAAGGGATTGAGGAAACTGTATTGGCAAGAATGACAGTAGCGCAAATCCTCTGCTTTGGTGATGTCGTTGACCGCCTTACTTTGTGGATAAAAATCATTCCACACTTCTGCCGGATTAATTTTGATAAATAATAATGTGGTTAAAAGTGCGGTAAAAATAAAGGCAATTAAGTAAATATCCAATTCTAACGTGGCGTATTCTTTTACTTTAAACATCGTGACGCCCAGCGCCACTAAATACACATCAAACATAACCCAAGGTTTTATGTAACCAAGGGAAATTAAAAGATTGCGTGGTTTGGCTTTAACCATTTGCGCTAAGCGTAACAAAATGACTAAAATCGCAAAGGCAATGGGCATAAAAACAGCACAAATAAAAATTAAAAACGCCGTATAAGAAAAGCCTTGTGTTGCCATTTTCCATACCCCTTGCCATACCGAGGCATTAATTTTTTCACCGAGCAGGTGAATGCTCAACAGCGGGTAGGTGAGCGCAAAGGGCATGAGTATCAAAATTGAAAGGGCAATAATGGAACAGCGTTTGAGATTCCAACGGTTGGTTGAGTACAACACATTGTGACAGCGCGGACAGACAGCACGTTGGCCTTTTTGTAAGGGCAGAATTTTGATCACGGCATTACAATCGCCGCAGCGGGCAATGCGGGAGTAATTTGCCTTGGTCAAATCGGTTTGTAACTTGCCTGTCATGAATCGTTATTCCTCATTAAAGAAACGCATATTTTATACTGGTTCTTTTCTTTTGGCACGGATTTGCTGAATATGGCATAAAAAAGTGCGGTCGTTTTTACCGGCGTTTATGATTTCTCCACGCTAAATCTGATTATTCATTGTCATTTTTAGCCAAAGTGGCTAAAATGTGGCAAGTTTTTTCTATTCAAAATCTACATAGGATGTCTACAGGATTTCGTCATGACAGAAGTACAAAAATTAACTAATAATAAAGAAATAATTGCTTATTTGGCGGAAAAATTTCCGCTCTGTTTTTCTCTTGAGGGAGAAGCAAAACCGTTAAAAATCGGTTTGTTCCAAGATTTAAGTGAAGCATTAAAAGATGATGAACGCGTAAGTAAAACACAATTACGTCATGCTTTGCGTCAATATACGTCTAACTGGCGCTATTTACATGGTTGTAAAGTGGGTGCCATGCGTGTGGATTTACAAGGCAATCCGGTTGGTGAATTAGAACAGGAACATGCGGATCATGCTGCTCAACAATTAGCTGAAGCTAAAGCATTGGTTGCACAAAAACGCGCAGCGGAAAAAGCAGCCAAGGCAGCAACTGAGAAAAAACGCCCTGCGCGTCGTACTCCAAAACAGGGTGAAAAAACGGTACGTAAACCTAAATTAGTACTGACCAGCGTAAACATGGCAGAGTTACAAGAAGGTCAGCAGGTGAAGGTCAAAGTGGGCGACAGAGCGCAAAATGCAAAAGTGTTGGAGTTCTCCAACGAGGCCGCCCGCGTAGAATTAGATAACGGTTTGGTCGTAAACGTTACAGCAGACCGTTTGTTTGCTTAAACCAACTTTTAATGAAGTTATCTGTGCAGATAACTTCATTTTGTTTTTGCCGTATATATTAGGAAAGTTTGAATGAAATTGAGTAAAACGAAAAATTATTTGACCGCACTTGTATTAGGATCGTTGTTTCTTAATGCAGGTGCTGTTGACGCGGTGCAACCTAAGTTAAAACCTTCAGATATTGTTGCACTGCAACCTTCTGAAGCGAATATGTTTGCCACGAAGCGGGCGACAACACGTTTGACGCAGTCTCATTATCGTAAATTTCAATTAGATGACGAATTCTCTGAGAAGATTTTTGACCGTTATCTCAAAGGGTTAGACTTTAACCGTAATACTTTTTTACAGTCGGATATTGATGATTTACGCGCAAAATATGGCAAAAAAATTGATGATGAATTGAATGCAGGCAACTTGGATATTGCGTTTAATATCTATGATTTAATGATGAAACGTCGTTATGAGCGTTATCGTTACGCATTGTCTTTGTTAGATAAAGAACCCGCTTTAAATGACGATACGCAAATTGAAATTGATCGTGAAAAAGCCGCATGGCCTAAAACGGAAGCGGAAGCCGATAAATTATGGGAAGCCCGTGTCAAAAATGACATCATCAATTTGAAATTAAAAGACAAAAAATGGCCTGAAATTAAAGAGAAATTAGTTAAACGCTATAACTTGGCCATTCGTCGATTGACTCAAACCAAAGCGGATGATGTGGTACAAACCTACTTAAACGCATTTGCCCGTGAAATCGACCCACATACCAGTTATTTAGCGCCTCGTACGGCAAAAAGCTTCAATGAAAGTATGAATCTTTCTTTGGAGGGTATTGGCGCTACTTTACAGTCTGAAGATGATGAAACCAGTATTAAATCGTTAGTGCCTGGCGCGCCGGCAGAACGCAGCAAAAAACTTAAAGCTGGCGATAAAATTATTGGTGTGGGCCAAGAAAAAGGCGAAATTGAAGATGTAGTCGGTTGGCGTTTAGAGGACATTGTTGACAAGATCAAAGGGAAAAAAGGGTCTAAAGTTCGTTTGGAAGTGGAATCGGCTAAAGGTGGCAAGTCCCGTATTGTTACCTTGGTACGTGACAAAATTCGTATTGAAGACCAAGCAGCAAAATTAACGATTGAGAAAATGGATGGCGTTGATGTTGCGGTGATTAAGATTCCTAGTTTTTACTTGGGATTAACAGAAGATGTCAAAAAATTGCTTAACGACATAAAAGCGAAAAAAGCGTCTGCATTAATCGTTGATCTTCGTGAAAATGGCGGTGGTGCTTTAACAGAAGCTGTTGGTTTGACCGGTTTATTTATTAGCGATGGCCCGGTTGTTCAGGTGCGCGATGCTTATCAACGTATTCGTGTTCATGAGGATCCGGATAATGCGCAGCAATATACCGGTCCATTATTGGTTATGATCAATCGTTTTAGTGCATCAGCCTCTGAAATTTTTGCAGCAGCAATCCAAGACTATAACCGCGGTGTTGTTATCGGGCAAAATTCTTATGGAAAAGGCACCGTCCAACAAAGCCGCTCTTTGAATTTTGTTTACGATTTGGATCAAACGCCTCTGGGTTTATTGCAATATACGATTCAAAAATTCTATCGTATCAATGGCGGTAGCACACAGTTGAAAGGTGTTGCGCCGGATATTCAATTCCCAGATGTCATTGATAGTAAAGAATACGGAGAAGAAAAAGAAGATAATGCATTGCCATGGGATAAAATTCCGTCAGTGAATTATTCTGAGGTGAGCGAAGCACGCGAACCGGTCTCCGAATTGGTGCAAAAACATAATGACCGCATGGCGAAAAATCCGGAATTTATTGCACTTAACGAAGATTTAAAAGTGCGTAATGAACGTCGTGAGCGTAAGTTCTTGTCGTTAAATTATCAAAAACGCAAAGCGGAAAATGATAAAGATGACGAGAAACGCTTGAAAGACATTAATGAGCGTTTCAAACGTGAAGGTAAAAAGCCATTGAAAGATATTGATGATTTGCCGAAAGATTATGAAGCGCCGGATTTCTTCTTGAAAGAGGCAGCTGCAATTGCGGCAGATATGGTTAAATTTGAGCAGAAAAAGGCTGAAATAAAACAGGCTGATAAGTCTGCAAATCAATAAATCTGTTGTTTTTGGATCGCACTTTTCTAAGTGCGGTCGTTTTTAAGAAAGTTTATAAAAATTAAGGTAAGTTGATGAATACTCGAACGTTTAAATTAGTTACTCTCGCGATGATAAGCGTGCTTTATGTGGGGAATGCCGCTGCAGAAGAATTACAGCAAAGTGATTTGACTCTCGCCACACAGCAGTTGGAGCTAGAAAATAAGGTCGAGGAAGCGCGTTTAGCAGCAGAGAAAAAGGCTGAAGAAGAACGTCTGGCGCTTGAGGCTGAAAAACGCTTTTCTGAACGTTTGGGAGAGGTTTCTCTTCAATTTAAACCTTTAATTGCCAAGATTTATGTCGAGAATCATTTTTCTCCAATTTGGACAGATAATCAGGCCAAGCAACAATTTTTGCATGATTATGCCTTAGTGATTGCCGGGGGAATTTCAAAACGCTCAGCAAATGCTTTAAATGCGATCCATGAAGCCGCCGGAAAAGGCGAGTTAATTGAAGATGTTCTGTTAACCGATGCATTTTTGGATTATTTGTTTTATGCCACCAATATAGCGAAATTTGCACAAAAATGGTTATATGCAGGCAATAGCTATAAAGCCGGTCAGTTAGGTGATGAGCAAGTATCTGCATGGTTAAGTGCGGTCAAAAATAATGATAATTTCACTTTTGTGAAAAATCTTTCCGGCGAAAATGCGCTCTTTAAGCAAACATCGGCGCGCGTTGCTCATGTGATTGAAGCGGGTGTTGATAAGCATAATATGGTTGAATTGCATCGTTTAGCGATTAATGCTCAACGTTTACGCATTTTACCGGTATTCCAAGATGGTATTTTCGTGAATATTCCAAGTTACGAACTCAATTATTATCGCGATGGACAAGTGGTTTTAAGTTCTCGTGTGATTGTTGGACAATCAAGCCGTAAAACGCCGGTGATGTCCAGCCGTTTGAGTAATGTGGTAGTGAACCCGCCTTGGAATGCGCCAACCCGTTTGATTAACGAAGACATTATTCCAAAAGTACGTAAAGATCCGAGTTATATTTATCGCCATGGTTATACGATTATTGATGGCAGTGGCAATACCATCGATCCTTATACTATCGATTGGGAAAATATGTCGGCGAAAAGATTCCCATATCGCTTGCGCCAAGCCCCAAGTGATAACAGTGCATTAGGGAATTATAAATTTAATATGCCGAGTTCTGAGGCTATTTATTTGCACGATACACCGAAACGTAATTTATTCGGCAATAAAAATCGTGCCTTAAGTTCCGGTTGTGTCCGTGTGGAAAAATCAGATCAGTTGGCCACTATTCTATTGAAAGAAGCGGGTTGGACGGATGAAAGAAAACAAAATGTGCTGAAAAGTAAAAAAACAACTTCAGCGGGTATTAAATCCGATAATCCGGTCTTTTTGTATTATGTCACTGCATGGGTGGATAAAGATCAAGTTCACACATTGCCGGATATTTACGGTTATGACAAAGCCCCTGATTTAAGTTATATTAATTGGGATATTTTAAAACACTATATTCAACGTTAATCTGTGGAATTTATCTTGGTAACCTTAATTAAGTAAACAGATTATTATCATATTTAGGAAATACATAATGAGTCATATTAACCATGGTCGACGTAAATGGTTATCGCTAGGGGGAATCGTATTAGGTGCTTCGCTTTTACCGAATACGGTTTTAGCGGCTGTATCAACGCCAAAACCACGCCTACTAAGTTTTCGTAACATTAATACCGGTGAGAAACTAAGCGCAGAATTTGCGCTTGGACGTGGTTTCAGTAATGCCACTTTGCGATTATTAGACCACCTTCTACGTGATAAACGTACCAATCAGGTTCATCGAATGGACCCAAATCTTTTTACCAAATTCTATCAGGTGCAACAAAATCTCGGTTTACGCAACACGGAAATTCAAATTATTTGTGGCTATCGTTCTGCTGCCAGCAATGCGGCAATGCATCGTCGTAGCCGAGGAGTAGCAAGTAATAGCTATCATATTCGTGGACAAGCCATTGATTTTCGCATTGATGGTGTTCCGTTAGCGAAAGTACGTGATGCGGTTGATGCGCTACAAAATGGTGGCGTTGGCTTTTATCCACGCAGTAATTTTGTGCACATGGATACCGGCCCGGTGCGTACTTGGCGCGGTAGTTAGTAAAAAACATCTGAAATTTAGACCGCACTTTTGTGCGGTTTTTTTACCGAAAAATATGGCGAGTATCGTATGAACATTGAAATTATCCCCGTAACGGCATTTCAACAAAATTGTTCTTTAATTTGGGACGATGAAAAAAAAGCGGCAATTATTGATCCGGGTGGCGAAGCGGAAAAACTGATTAAACGGATTGAAGAACTTGGGCTGAATTTACAAGTGATTTTATTAACTCACGGCCATTTAGACCATGTGGGGGCTGCCGAAAAATTAAAACAGCATTTTAATGTCCAAATTTGGGGTTCTAATTCGCAAGATGATTATTGGTTTAAAAACTTGCCACAACAGTCAGAAAAATTTGGCATGCTGTTTGAGGTGTCTGCTTTTGAACCGGATCGTTGGTTAGATCAGGAAGGTGAAAAGCTCAATATCGGTGATTTCACGTTTGAGGTTTTACACTTGCCGGGACATACGCCAGGGCATATCGGTTTTATTGAACATCAAAAACGTATTGCTTTTACCGGTGATGTGTTGTTCAAAAATGGCATTGGACGAACAGATTTCCCCGGAGGCAGTTATGAGGCAATTCTGGCATCTATTCGCAATAAATTATACCCTTTGGGAGATGATATGATTGTGGTACCCGGGCATGGGCCGTATACCACTATTGGTGAAGAAAAACGAACCAACCCTTATGTCAAAGCGAGCGAGTAAATTGCCTCTTTAATTTTTTTAGAAAGTGCGGTGAAAAATGAAAATATTTTCACTGCTCTTTTTTTACACAAAAGTTAATTTTTTGTAAAAATTCAAACCTAGATCACAGTATCAAATAAATGCTTTTGGCATAATGCGACCATTCAACGCGCAGAAAATTCTTCTGTATTTTATTTACCGTTACGTTGTTTGTTAGCGTATTTAAATCTTAAGGTGGTATGTATGCAGCATTCTTTACATGAATGGCTCTCCTCCAGTGCACTAGGTGGGGCAAATCAGTCTTATATTGAGGATCTTTATGAAAGTTATCTTGAAGACCCGAACAGTGTGAATGCCAGTTGGCAGGAAATTTTTAAAACGCTGCCAAAATCTACCGCACTTGAGCAACCCCATTCAACGGTGCGCGATTATTTCCGCCGTTTAGCGCGAGAAAATCATGGACAGAACGTGACCGTGATTGATCCGGAAGCGAGCGCCAAATTAGTCAAAGTTTTACAATTCATTAACGCATACCGTTCTCGTGGTTACATTGAAGCCACACTCGACCCCCTCAATTATTACCGTTGGAAAACCTCCTCGGTGCCTGAATTAGACTATCACCGACATGGATTAACCGACGCTGATTTAGACGAAAGTTTCAATATCGACTATGCCGTTTATGGCAAGGAAAGCATGAAGCTCCGTGATTTAGCCCGCGATTTGAAAGCCACCTATTGTGGCAATATCGGGCTGGAGTTTATGCATATTCATGATATGGAACAGCGTAATTGGTTGCAAAGCAAACAAGAAAAATGGATTCAACAACCACTTTTCAGTAAAGACGAAAAAATCAATTTACTGAAAGAATTAACGGCAGCGGATGGCTTAGAGCGTTACTTAGGCGCAAAATTCCCGGGCGCGAAACGTTTCTCGTTGGAAGGAAGCGATGCCTTTATTCCGATGATGAAAGAGATCATCCGTCATGCCAGCCGTAATGGGATGGACGATGTGGTATTGGGTATGGCTCACCGTGGCCGTCTAAATATGTTGGTTAACGTGTTTGGTAAACGCCCGAGCGACTTGTTTGATGAATTTGCCGGTAAACACGCTGAAGATAACCGCACCGGTGACGTGAAATATCACCAAGGTTTCTCCTCTGATTTTGCTGTGGACGATAAAAAAGTACACCTGACACTTGCCTTTAACCCGTCTCACTTGGAAATTGTGAGCCCGGTTGTGATTGGCTCTGTCCGCGCAAGACAAACCCGTAAACAAGACACCGAACATAACAAAGTGTTGGCGGTCACTGTGCATGGTGACTCCGCGGTTACCGGTCAAGGTATCGTGCAAGAAACCTTGAATATGTCCAATGCACGGGGTTATAAAGTCGGCGGCACGATTCGTATTGTGATCAATAACCAAATCGGTTTTACCACCTCCAACCCGACGGACACCCGTTCTACCGAATTTTGTACCGACATCGCCAAAATGATTCAGGCGCCGATTATTCACGTGAACGGCGATGATCCGGAGGCTGTTGCTTTTGCTGCACGTATGGCGGTGGAATATCGCGCGGTCTTTAAACGGGATATTTTCATTGATTTGATTTCTTATCGCCGCCATGGACATAACGAAGCCGACGAGCCGTTGGCGACTCAGCCGATGATGTATGGCATTATCAAAAAACACCCGACCCCACCGAAAGTGTATGCTAATCGTTTAATGCAAGAAGGCGCCATTACGGAAGAAGATGCCACTGAAATTGCCAATTTATACCGTGATGCCTTGGATAATGGTGAATGTGTCGTGCCGGAATGGCGTGCGATGGACATGGCAAAAGTGGACTGGTTGCAGTATCTAAACTATGACTGGACGGCGCCGTATGAAAGCAAATTCCCGGAAGAGCGGTTTAAAACCTTAGCAAAACGTGTCTCTCATTATCCGGATTATGTGCAACCGCATCCTCGCGTTGAAAAAATCTATGCCGATCGCCAAGAAATGGGGCGAGGCGAAAAATTATTAGACTGGGGGATGGCGGAAACCATGGCTTATGCCACCTTGTTGGATGAAGGCATTCATGTGCGTCTATCCGGTGAAGATGCCGGTCGTGGTACGTTCTTCCATCGTCATGCCGTTGTACATAACCAAAAAGACGGTACCGGCTATGTGCCATTAACCCAATTACACGCCAATCAAGGTCGCTTTGAAGTATGGGATTCCGTTTTAACCGAAGAAGGGGTGCTTGCCTTTGAATATGGTTATGCCACCACGGATCCGAAAACTTTAACCATTTGGGAAGCGCAGTTTGGTGATTTCGCCAACGGGGCGCAAATCGTGATTGACCAATTCATCAGCTCCGGCGAACAAAAATGGGGCAGAATGTGTGGCTTAGTGATGTTGCTACCACACGGTTACGAAGGACAAGGCCCGGAACACTCATCTGCCCGTTTGGAGCGTTATTTGCAGCTTTGTGCAGAACAAAATATGCAAGTTTGTGTGCCTTCAACGCCGGCGCAGGTGTATCACATGTTACGTCGCCAAGCGATTCGTAAAATGCGCCGTCCGTTAATTGGAATTTCACCTAAATCCTTGTTACGTCATCCGTTAGCGGTGTCCAGTATGGATGAATTGCTTAACGGCACATTCCAAACGGTTATTGGTGAAATTGACAATATCGATCCGAAAAATGTGAAACGTGTGGTGATGTGTGCCGGTAAAGTATATTACGATTTATTGGAGCAACGCCGTAAAAATGAACAGGATAACGTGGCTATCATTCGTATTGAGCAACTTTATCCGTTCCCGCATGACGATGTGAAAGCCGCTTTAGCGCCTTATTCACATGTAACGGATTTTGTATGGTGTCAAGAAGAACCACTGAACCAAGGGGCTTGGTATTGCAGTAAACATAACTTTGAGGCTGTGATTCCGGACAATGCCAAATTGTCTTATGCCGGCCGCCCGGCTTCTGCTTCACCGGCGGTAGGTTATTTGTCATTGCATGCCAAACAGCAAAAGCAATTGGTGGAAGACGCATTGACGCTTTAATCCGTTAAAGTGCGGTGTATTTTTCGCTTGTTTTAAAAACACCTTGAAAAACGACCGCACTTTATGCTTAACAACATTGATACTTAGCTAAATGAATACAAAAAAGGAATGAAATTATGACTATTGAAATTCTTGTCCCGGATTTGCCTGAGTCAGTTGCTGATGCAACAGTCGCCACTTGGCATAAAAAAGCAGGCGATGCAGTGAAACGCGATGAAGTGATTGTGGAAATTGAAACAGACAAAGTGGTGCTTGAAGTGCCGGCGCAAGCAGACGGCGTGATCAGTGAAATTGTACAGGATGAAGGTGCCACAGTCGTGAGCAAGCAGTTGTTGGGTAAATTGGAAGCTTCCGCAACAGCCGCTGCAGCAGCCATGGAAAAAACGGCAGAACCGACACCGGCGGATCGTCGCACCGAAGTGCCGGATGAGCCTCATACCACGGATGCGTTAAGCCCGGGAGTTCGTCGTTTATTGGCGGAACACGATATTCAAGCTTCTGAGGTGAAAGGCACCGGTGTTGGTGGGCGTATTACCCGCGAAGACGTTGAAGCGGTTATCACAAAACGTGTAGCTGCGCCTAAACCGGCAGAAACAACAGTCAGCACGATGGCATATTCCGCACGCAGTGAAAAACGCGTTCCGATGACCCGTTTACGTAAACGTATTGCAGAGCGTTTGTTGGAAGCGAAAAATAATACGGCGATGTTAACCACGTTCAATGAAGTGGATATGCAACCGATCATGAATTTGCGTAAACAATACGGTGAAAAATTTGAAAAACAACACGGCGTACGTTTAGGTTTTATGTCTTTCTACATCAAAGCCGTGGTGGAAGCCTTAAAACGTTACCCGGAAGTGAATGCCTCCATTGACGGTGACGATGTGGTTTATCACAATTATTTTGACGTGAGCATTGCGGTTTCCACGCCACGTGGTTTGGTCACCCCGGTGTTGCGTGATTGCGACAACCTTTCCATGGCAGACATTGAAAAATCGATTAAAGCCTTAGCTGAAAAAGGACGTGATGGTAAGTTAACCGTGGAAGATTTAACCGGCGGTAACTTTACGATTACCAATGGCGGTGTGTTTGGTTCTTTGATGTCCACCCCAATTATCAACCCACCACAAAGCGCGATTTTGGGTATGCACGCCATTAAAGAGCGTCCGGTTGCTGTGGATGGTCAAGTGGTGATTCGCCCAATGATGTATTTGGCATTAAGTTATGACCACCGTTTAATTGACGGTCGTGAGTCTGTTGGTTTCTTGGTCACTGTGAAAGAATTGTTGGAAGACCCAACAAGATTATTGCTAGAAATCTAAAGAAAGAAGAACCGCGTGTGCGTAAGACAGGCGGTTCTTTGTTTCAACAGACGACAAAAATTAGGGCATTTAACAGAGGATTTTCTATGAATCTACATGAATATCAAAGTAAGCAAGTTTTTGCCGAATACAAATTGCCGGTGGGCAAAGGCATTGCCTGTAAAACCGCAGATGAAGCGGCAGAGGCGATTAAACAGTTAGACGGTGACGCTTGGGTGGCGAAATGTCAAGTGCATGCCGGTGGACGTGGTAAAGCGGGTGGTGTGAAACTCGTGCGTAACGAAGCGGAAGTCAGAGAGTTTGCGAATAAATGGTTAGGGCAACGTTTGGTCACTTTCCAAACGGATGCCAATGGTCAGCCGGTAAACACGATTTATGTAGAAGAAGGCTCACAAATTGAACGTGAATTGTATCTAGGCGCGGTGCTCGATCGTGCTTCTCAACGTGTGGTGTTCATGGTGTCCACTGAGGGTGGTATGAATATTGAAGAAGTCGCGGCAAAAACACCGCACTTATTACACAAAATGGCGATTGATCCGCTTACCGGTGGTATGCCATATCAAGGGCGTGAGCTGGCGTTTAAATTGGGTTTAAAAGGCGACCAAGTGAAACAATTTGCCCATATTTTTACCCAAATGGCAAAAATGTTCGTCGAAAGAGATTTGTCCTTATTAGAAGTGAACCCGCTGGTAGTCACCAAAGAAGGCAATCTCCTTTGTTTAGATGCCAAAATCGTGGTAGATGGCAATGCGTTATATCGTCAGCCGGCTTTAGCCGCAATGCAAGATCCAAGCCAAGAAGACCCACGTGAAGCCTTAGCGGAAAGTTTTCAACTTAACTACGTGGCATTAGACGGCAATATCGGTTGCATGGTGAACGGCGCAGGGCTTGCCATGGGCACTATGGATATTGTGAAGTTACACGGCGGTCAACCGGCGAACTTCTTAGATGTGGGCGGCGGTGCAACCAAAGAACGTGTTGCGGAAGCCTTCAAAATCATCCTTTCTGATAAAAATGTCAAAGCGGTACTCGTCAATATTTTCGGTGGTATTGTACGCTGCGATCTGATTGCAGAAGGGATTGTAGCGGCAGTGAACGAAGTGGGTGTCAACGTGCCTGTGGTGGTGCGTTTAGAAGGTAATAATGCCCCGTTAGGCCGTGAAATTTTAGCGAAGAGCGGTTTGAATATTATTGCTGCCAAAACGTTGACTGATGCGGCGGTAGAATCGGTGAAAGCGGCAAAGGCTAACGCATAAGGAGCAATAGTATGTCAATTTTAATTAATAAAGATACAAAAGTGATTTGCCAAGGTTTCACCGGCGGTCAAGGTACATTCCACTCCGAACAGGCATTAGCTTATGGCACTAAACTGGTGGGAGGCGTTTCACCAAATAAAGGTGGCACGACCCATTTAGGATTGCCTGTGTTTGACACCGTACGTGATGCAGTTGAGGCAACCGGTGCCACAGCAACGGTGATTTATGTGCCGGCGCCGGGCTGTAAAGATGCGATTTTAGAGGCGATTGATGCTGGGATTAAATTGATTATTTGTATCACCGAAGGCATCCCAACCTTGGATATGCTGGTGGTGAAACAACGCTTGAACCAAGCCTGTGTGCGCATGATTGGGCCAAACTGTCCGGGCGTGATTACACCGGAAGAATGCAAAATCGGCATCATGCCGGGCAACATTCATAAAAAAGGGAAAATCGGCATTGTTTCTCGCTCAGGCACGTTGACATATGAAGCCGTGAAACAAACCACTGACGAAGGTTTTGGTCAATCCACCTGTGTGGGTATCGGCGGCGATCCAATCCCCGGTTCCAATTTTGTGGATATTTTGAAACTATTCCAAGAGGATCCACAAACGGAAGCGATTGTCATGATCGGCGAAATTGGCGGTTCCGCGGAGGAAGAAGCGGCAGCGTTCATTAAAGAGCATGTAACCAAACCGGTGGTGAGCTACATTGCCGGCGTGACGGCGCCGAAAGGCAAACGCATGGGGCATGCCGGTGCCATTATCAGTGGCGGAAAAGGGACTGCCGATGAAAAATTCGCAGCACTGGAAGCCGCCGGTGTGAAAACCGTGAGAAGCTTGGCAGAAATCGGTTCAGCGTTGAGAGAAATATTGAAGAAATAATTTGGCTGAGCTAAAAAAGTGCGGTTGGTTTTAAAAACGTTTTTAAAATCGACCGCACTTTTTCTTTTTATTATTTTCGCTTATTGAAACATATGTTGATGTTCAAGCAATTGGGCTTTGGTTAAGGCGAATACGCCCACACCGCCATTGGCAAGTTCAAGCCAGTTAAACGGCACTTGTGGGAATTGTTCAATTAAATGCACCATGCTGTTACCCACTTCGCAGACTAACACGCCATCATCCGCTAAGTAATTCGGTGCTAGGCGCAGAATTTCTTTGGTAATGGTTAAACCATCATTGCCGGAGCCGAGAGCCATTTCTGGTTCGTAGTGAAATTCCTCCGGCATATCGGAGAGATCTTCTAGATCCACATAAGGTGGGTTAGTGATAATGAGATCATACTGTTCTTCCAATAAACGGGAGAATAAATCCGACTGAATCGGGAAGACGCGGTGAGTTAAATTGTGGCGTTCAATGTTGATTTCGGCAACATTTAATGCGTCGAAAGAAAGATCAACCGCATCCACATCGGCTTCAGGGAACCGTTCCGCACAGGCGATCGCAATACACCCGCTGCCGGTACACATATCTAAAATGCGTTGCGGTTCACGTGTTAATAAGCCGGCGAACCCTTGTTCAATCAAGGCGCTGATGGGAGAGCGAGGAACGATTACGCGTTCATCCACATAAAATTCTAAGCCGCAGAACCAAGCGCGGTGAATTAAGTAAGCGACAGGAATGCGTTTTTCAATGCGGATGATAACCAAACGGATGATTTCAAGCTTTTCTGCCGTCGTGAGTCGAGTGTCATATAATTCACTTGGGAAATCAGCTGGGAGGTGCAAGGTAGTTAAGACCAGTTGTTGTGCTTCATCCCAAGCATTGTCGTAGCCGTGTCCGTAGTAAATGTCGGCACGATTGAAGGTGCTGTAGCACCAACGTAGGAAATCTTTGATTGTGTGCAGTTCTTCTTGCACGTTAGCGGAATAAATATCGTCAATAAGTTCCTGATTAAAGGTAATTTGGTTCATGATTTGCTCGTATCAATGTTAAAATTGCGCGTAGTTATACCATATTTGAGATAGGAAACGAAATGTTAGATGAGGAAGCAATTTCCCTGTTTCGTGCTGAAATGAAAGGCGTGAAACCGTTAAAACAGGATACTTTTGTGGCTGCACGCCCCCATAAAAAGAAAGCACTGGCAACGATAAAAGAACAGCGTGAACAACAGGACACGTTATTTTATTTTTCTGATGAATATGAGCCGTTGTTAAATGAGGAAAGTGCG
This sequence comes from Aggregatibacter sp. Marseille-P9115, assembly GCF_920939465.1. GTDB lineage: Bacteria > Pseudomonadota > Gammaproteobacteria > Enterobacterales > Pasteurellaceae > Aggregatibacter > Aggregatibacter segnis_B. The sequence continues at coordinate 428,076 of NZ_OV100759.1, read as the reverse complement.
GTCAAATATTTGCGTGAAAATGAAGATTCCCATTTGTTGAAACAATTACGGCGTGGCGATTTTTCACCGGAGATTTTTTTGGATTTGCATGGCTTAACGCGTGAACAGGCAAAATTAGAGCTGGCGGCATTAATTCAAACCTGCGAGAAAGAACATCTTTATTGTGCCAGCGTGATGACAGGTTATGGCACTTATACGTTAAAACGCCAGATTCCCCGTTGGTTAGTACAACACCCGAAAGTACGGGCATTGCACCAAGCCCCAAAAGAATGGGGCGGTGAGGCGGCTATTCTGATCTTGATTGATGTCTAGCAACATGTCTGAATGGCTTGGTAAAGCGGCGGTAAAATTTGATTGATCATGCTGAGTTGCTGCATTGGAATGTGTGCTTGCAGCTGTGCCGCTTTATTATTTTTTTCAAAATGGCTTTGAGCCTGTTTCAAACTCACTTCAATATTATTGTGTAACGTCTCAAACTGTGTTGGTGTCAGTTGCTCAATATTTTCTAGGATATGAATGATTTTCTTCGCAGCAGGATAGAATTCCGCTAAAAAGAAGGTGCTTTGTTGCATTTGCTTCATTTTGCTGCGGTAGGCGCCCAGCGTAGAAATGTAACTAAGTAGAGAATAGTTAATTTTTAAAAGCTCAAATCCTGCCTGTAAATGCGCCTGATATTTTTTCGGCTCATGGTTCATATTGGAGATGGTGGCGCTTAATGCCGAGGCATATTCATGGGCATAACGACGGGCAATGCGGTATTTCAAGTTATCGCCTTTGCCGAACTGTAATTGACTGACAATATACAGCAAATATTGGGCATCGCTTTTAATTGCCTGACGGCTGACTTTATCCAACTGTAAATATTTCCAATCGGGCCATAAGTAAGACACGGCAAACCAAGAAATGGTCGCACCAATCAGGGTGTCAATCACACGAGAATAAAGCGCTTGTTCCACATTAAAGCCCATCACATCAAAGCTGAAAATCACCTGTAAGGTAATGAAGAAAGTGGAAAAACTGTAATTATTGGTACGGAAAAAGAAAAACAGGGTGCTGGTGAGCACGATTAAGCCTAATTGTAATTCCAGTGTTGGATTGGCATAGGGCAGAAGCGAGGCAATAATCACGCCGAGAATGGTGCCGATAATTCGCTGTTTTAGACGAAGTTTAGTCGCCGTGTAGTTAGGTTGACAAACAAAAACGGCGGTTAATAAAACCCAATACGCCCGATCTAAGGGCAAAAATTCGCCGATGGTGCAACAAATAAACACCACAATCGACAAACGCACCGCATGACGAAACAGTTGTGAATTGAAATTAAAGTGGCTACGCAGGGCAAGTAGGATATTGTTTAAACCGGTAATTTGTTCCGTATAAATTTGAGCTGTATCTGTTTGTTCCAACTCGTTCACTTCTTGATCAATATGACGTAATTGGTAGTCAACGCTTTTTAAATTATCCAGTAACATTTGGAGATTAATGAGGTTTTCGGTTTCTTCAATATGACTATTACTATAAAGCTCGAAAGATTGATTTAGCCCGTTAATGGCTTTTTCTAAACGAAGGTCATAACGGTAGGTTTTATTTTGTTGCAAACTTAGCGCAATATCACGGCAAGCTTGGGCTTGGAGTTCCAGTAAGCGTTGAATACGAAAAATTAAATCGGTATTTTTTAAGTGTTCCGCAAGGGTTTGGTAATCAAAATGATTGGAACTAATGCGCTCATGAATATCTTGCGCAGAAAAATAATAGCGAATCATTTTGGTCGTACGACTGTGGCGATGTTGACCACGAATACGATAAAAAAGTGCGGTGCGAGAATCATTAAATGCGTTAATCAGTACACTGTTTTTCATCGCCATTGCAATGTGTTTATTGTCAATTTGCTCAATATCATCGGGATCGAAAAACGTTGATTTGACATCAAGGTAATTGGCAAGCGCCAGAAAGGATTTGGCAACACTTTCCTGCACCGGGCGATTCGGAAAAAATAAATGCACGCATAATGTGGTGATACTGTAAAGCAAGGTACCGCAAAGAATCATCAGTGGATTCATATACCACACGGTTTCCGGCAAATAAGTCAGTGTGGTGTATAACGCCACAACCAACGTACCGAACGCGATGGTGCTATAACGTTGTCCGATTGCCCCAATCATCGTGAAAACAAAGGTCATCACCGTCATCAACAACATAAACTGGAAATTATGGTTGATGCTCAGTTGCACGCTAATGGTAGAAACTGAAAACGCGAGCAGCGTATAAAGCACGTTCTTGATTCGGCCGGTTAATCGGTTATCTAAATCGACCAAACCGCCTGCAATAATGCCTAATACCAAGGGCATACTTTGTTCGGAAATATCAAAATACCAAATGGCAATCACCGCCAAATTGACGGCGATAAAAATCGGAATGGAGGCGATAACTTTTGCATTGAACCAGCTATGCATGCTTGACCTTTGACGTGGTGAATTATTGATAAAAACGCTGATATTTTTCTGTAGCTTGTCGGCGAATCAGGTCAGCCATTTCTTTTGGAATGACCCGTTGCCCGACCGGAAATAACGCAATTCTGGCGATATGGAAATTCGCCAATCCGGTTGGGATACCGATGATGGTTAGACATTGAGAAATGCCACAAAAAACATGGGCAAGAAACAGCCACCAACCGAAAAGAATGAACCAGACAACATTGAGCAACGATCCGAGGGAATTTCCCACCGCACTTTTGGGTTCCAAATACTTCACATGAATCAAATCGTTGCCGAAGGGAACCAATGACATTTTACAAATTTCCCAACAACTACGCGTATAAGGCAATGTGACGATCAACACGGCACTCATTAGGGTGGCGAATAACCACCCTAATGTTGTTGCGAAGCCGCCAAGGACAAAATTGAGAATATTTAGAATCAGGCTTAAATTCATAACAATGTCTACTTTAAGCGTTCGTTTAAATAACCTTGATAGTCAGGAATACGAATATCACAGGTGTCGTTAAAGAGTGGTGAAGAAACCAGAAAATCGGCACTTGCCATATTCATGGCAACAGGAATATTCCAAACGGTGGCAATACGCATTAACGCCTTAACATCGGGATCATGCGGTACGGCATTCATCGGGTCCCAGAAGAAAATCATTAAGTCAATTTTATTTTCAGCGATTAAGCCACCAAGTTGTTGATCGCCGCCCATTGGACCGCTGAGCAAGCTATTCACGGTCAAACCGGTTTCACGATGAATAAGATTCCCTGTGGTGCCGGTGCCATAGAGCGTGTGGTTTGCTAAGAAAGTGCGGTGTGTTTTACACCAGTTTATCAGATCAGCTTTACAGTGATCGTGTGCGACTAAAGCAATATGTTTATTGGTCGGTAGGGTACGATAAGTTGTTTGCATGGTGACTCCTAAATAAAAAGTGAGCGGGCTGGCTCACTTTTTAGAAATAAATGAATTGGCATAGAACACCGAATTATTTTTGTTTTTTCGCCCAATCAATGAAACGTGTTTGTGTTTCTTTATCGGCTTGTTGATACCAATATTGCAACATTTGTTCTGCTACGTTTTCACCTTGTAATGTTACTTTACCTTTGTTTACTTTACCGGTTGCAGCAGGACCGCCAACGACTACCGCTGTTGCGGCTGAGGTGGTGATTGTTGCTAAAGAAGGTAAAGAGGCTGGTGCGCCAGACGCGTTATATTCGTTTAAGTCTTTGATAAGGTTCATGCCCGGGAATAAACCTTCTTGTTTTAAGTATTCTTGTTTATTTTCCACATTGTTACCGGATTGGGTTTTTACGGTAATGACAGGAGATTGTTTGAAATTGCTTACATCACGTTCATTTTGTAAGCGAGGGGCTGAAATTACGATATCTTCACTTGAACCTTGGAATGTCACAACAATCGGATCTGATTCGAATAAGGAGCGATCGGAACCCACTTGAGTAATTTCAGATACACGAACCACAACTTGGTGTTTTTGTGTATCGTTGATATTAAATGCGTTAGTTTCTTTCAATAAAGATTTGTTTGCTTTTTGACCGTCAATGGCTAAAAAATCAATATTAGATGAGCTGGTTACCATGCCGGCAAAGCTCGCCGTACTGGCTAAAAGTGTTGCAGTTAATACAGCAAAACGAAATTTCATATTTACTCCTGTTTTGAAGGACATTCATTAAAATTAGGTGACACTTTATCGGATAAAGCGTAGTTTGTATGCTAGTCCAAATTGGCAAAAATGAAAATAGAAAATTGTCTTTAACCGCTAGTTTTTTGTTTTTATTCAATTTTAAGAGGAAATCTTATGGTCAAAAAACGTTTTTGTGTTCACGGTTATGTGCAAGGCGTTGGGTTTCGTTATTTTACTTGGAAACAAGCGCTGAAAATCGGCGTAACGGGATTTGTGCGTAACCTTGCCGACGGCACCGTGGAAGTAATCGCCGTCGGTTCGGAAAGTCAAATTGATGCATTAGATGCTTGGTTGCAACATGGCCCTCGCACTGCCATCGTGGACAATGTATTTGTGGAAGATTATCTTGGCGAGAAAGAATTTACGGCGTTTCAAGTGCTGCACTGAAACGCAGTTTGATTTTGCTATAAATAAGTGCGGTTAAAAATACCGCTGCTTGTAACAAAATAATGCAAGGGCCTGTGGCGCCATCAATGTGGTAGCTGATAATCGTCCCAAAGATACTGGTGCTGATTGAGGTTACCAAGGCAATGGCAATCATATGATCAAAGCGCTTGCTTAAAATAAACGCGGTAATACCCGGTGAAATAAGCATCGCAACAACTAAGATTACGCCTACCACTTGCATGGCACTGACGATGGTTAAAGCAAGGAGAATCAGCAAGCTGTAATGCAAAAGTCGAGGCGATAAGCCAACGATTTTGGCTTGCGTAGAATCAAAACAATAAAGTAAAAAATCTTTTCGACGTAAAAAAACAACCCAAAAAACGACCGCACTTATGACTAGCGTTTGCAACATTTCTGCATCGCTCACGCCAAGCAAATTACCAAATAAAATATGGGTTAAATGTTGATCCGTTTCAATTTTGCTAAACAGGACAATCCCAAGCGCAAACATACCTGAAAAGACAATCCCCATTGCGGTATCTTCTTTGATGCGGCTATTTTCTTTTAAATATCCCACACAGACAGAACAGAGCAATCCTGCGACAAAGGCACCGATGGTTAAAGGCAAACTCAACCAGAAAGCCACCACAATGCCCGGCAGAACAGCATGAGAAATTGCATCGCCCATCAATGACCAACCTTTCAACACTAAATAGCAGGAGAGCATGGCGCAAATAATGGAGACTAATAACGCCGTGATTAATGCGTTTTGCATAAACGGATAGGCGAAAGGCTCGGTGAACCATTGATAAATAGCATTCATTGTTGCACCTCTTCTTTCGTTATTGGTTTACGCTGGCGGATTAAGCCGTATTTAGGCGAGAAAATAAAAGCCAATAGGAAAAGTGCGGTCTGAATACAAACAATAATGCCACCCGTCGCGCCATCCAAGAAATAGCTGATATAAACGCCAATCGCGCTGGAAAGAATGCCTAAGATAACAGCAATCATGGCAAGGGTTTTAAAGCGATCAGTAAGCAAATAAGCGGTGGCACCAGGTGTGATCACCATGGCGATAACTAAAATCGCACCGACGGTTTGTAACGCGGCGACGACACATGCGCTGAGTAGCGTAAAAAACAGCACTTTGTAATAAATTGGGGTGAGCCCTACGGAAGTGGCATGGACTTCATCAAAGAAAATTAGTAACAGATCTTTCCAAAAAATAAGCAATAAAATCAGACTAATGCCAATGATGATTGCCACTTGAAGAATATCTTCGTCTGCAATACCTAGGATGTTACCTAACACGATATCTTGCACATTGACGGAGGTCGGGTTGAGGGAAATGATTAACAAACCAAGCGCAAAAAAGGTTGTAAAAATGAAGCCGATAACTGCATCTTCCCGCAGTTTGGTAATGGATTTGACCCATAAAATAGACACGGCGGCTAAGATACCGGAAAAGAAAGCGCCGAGAGCATAAGGCAGAGAAAGCGCATAAGCGATGGCAACACCGGGAACAACGGAATGAGAAAGGGCGTCACCAATGAGTGACCAACCTTTCAGCATTAAATAAGCAGACAAAAAAGCACAGACACCACCAACGGCAGAACTGAGCAAAATGGCTTTCACCATATAATCATAGGAAAAAGGCTCCAGTAATAGATCTAACATTAGGGTTTTTCCTCTGATTTACAGTGTTTTACAATCGGTGCCGGTGGATCGACTTTGGTTTTACCATAGAACACCGCAGCCCGTTCATCATCAGTAAGTACGGTCACTGCACGTGGATCTTCATCATCATGCAGATCTGAACCGAGCAACTTAATGTGGCGCAATACGCCACCAAAGGCGAGTTCCAAGTTATGTTGGTTAAACGTGGTTTCTGTTGAACCCGCCGCAATGACAGTGCGATTAATCATCACCACCTGATCGCAGAAATCCGGTACAGCCCCCAAGTTGTGGGTAGAGACCAAAATGAGATGACCTTCGTTGCGTAATTGCCCGAGTAAATCGACGATGGCATTTTCTGTTTGTACATCAACTCCGGTAAAAGGTTCATCCAATAAAATAATCTTACTTTGTTGGGCAAGTGCGCGAGCTAAAAATACCCGTTTTTTCTGGCCACCGGAAAGCTCACCAATTTGACGGTGGGCAAGGTGCTCAATATTCACCCGTTGCATGGCTTCTTGTACTTTTTGCTTATCTGTTTCACTTGGGCGGCGCAAGAAATTCATGTAGCCGTAGCGTCCCATGAGCACGACATCATACACAGACACCGGGAATTGCCAGTCCACTTCTTCCGACTGGGGAACATAAGAGACCAGGTTTTGTTTTAATGCCTGCTTTATTGGCAAATGACACAACGTAATATTGCCTCGTTGTGGATGAATCAATCCCATTAGGCTTTTAAACAAGGTTGATTTTCCGCTTCCATTTACGCCCACGAGGGCACAGGTGGTGCCGCCTTCTAAACGAAAGGTGACATCATGGATGGCGGTGTGGCCGTTGTTATAGCGAACCGTGACATCTTCAACACAGATCGAGGCAATATTCGATGACATTATTTTTCAAATCCTTTTGCGATAGTGGAAACGGTCGTGTTCAACAAATCGATATAGGTTGGTACCGGCCCTTTTTTATTGGAAAGAGAATCCACATAAAGTACGCCGCCGTATTTTGCGCCGGTTTCTTTCGCGACTTGTTTTGCCGGTTTAGGTGAAATAGTGCTTTCACTGAAAACAACCGGAATGTTGTTGGCTTTAACGGTTTCAATCACTTTGCGAACCTGTTGTGGCGTACCTTGTTGTTCGGCATTAATCGGCCATAAATAGGCTTCTTTAAAACCATAGTCACGAGTGAGATAGCTAAATGCGCCTTCACTGGTAACCAGCCAACGTTGGGCTTCCGGCACTTGAGCTAATTTTTCACGTAACGGTTTATCCAACTCTTTGATTTTTTGTGCATAAAGTGCGGCGTTTTTTTCGTACGTTTCTTTATTTTGCGGATCGTATTTGACCAACGCATTTTTAATGTTCTCAATGTAAATCAATGCATTGGAAGGAGACATCCAAGCGTGCGGATTTGGGTTGCCGGTATAAGGACCTTCATTAATAGACATTGGCTCGATACCCTCAGTCACAACAACCGCCGGCTTATCTTTCACGTTTTGGAAGAATTTTTCAAACCAACGTTCAAGGTTTAAACCGTTCCATAAGACTAAATCGGCAGATTGGGCTTTTACAATGTCTTTTGGTGTTGGCTCGTAATCGTGAATTTCTGCCCCCGGTTTGGTGATCGATTCCACGGTAGCCGCATCACCGGCGACATTTTGCGCCATATCTTGAATGATGGTGAAAGTGGTAACGACTTTAAATTTTGCATAAGCTAAGCTGCTGCCTAAACTTAATGCAAGCACACTGATTAATGTCGCGAATAAACGCATGTTTTTCTCCTTAGAAAAGTTTTAGTAAAAAATAACAACATAAGTTGCGGGGATGATTATATTCTTTTATTTTTTAAATGCAAATGATTCGTAAATGACTTATAAGCATTTTGCCGGTTTTGGTAACCCGGCTAATTTGGTTGCTTGTTTTGCCGGGCCATCAGGAAACAAACGTTGTAAATAACGGCTGTTGCCTTTCTCTTCACCGAGTTTTTGTGCTGTGGCTTTTACCAACATACGAATAGCCGGTGAGGTCTTGTATTCCTGATAAAACGCCCGCACAAAATGAATGATTTCCCAGTGGGCATCGGTTAATTCCAAATTTTCTAATTTTGCAATGGCTTGCGCGACTTCGATATTCCAATCATCAATATTGAGCAAATAACCCGAAGCATCGGTTTCAATATGTTTATTATTGACTTCAAGCATGATAATAACCTTAGTATTTATAGGGACGGATTATATAAAAAAGCCCCAAAGAAGGGGCGTTGAATTTATCTATCAAATTAATAATTAATAATTAATCTCTGGAAGAGAAGAAGGAAAGTAAGTTTAACAAACTGATAAACAGATTGTAGATAGACACAAATAAGCTGACTGTTGCACGAATGTAGTTGGTTTCACCGCCATGAATAATGTTACTGGTTTCATACAAAATTCCCATAGTGGAGAAAATCACGAATAACGCGCTAATCCCCACGTAAAGTGCCGGGAATTGGAAGAAGAAACTCGCTACCATGCCAAGTAATAACACCACGAATAAGGCTAGAATCGTACCGGATAAGAAAGACATGTCTTTTTTCGTGGTTAAGACATAAGCGGAACAAGCGAAGAAAGTGGCTGCGGTGCCTGCTAACGCTAACACGATAGCATCACCCAAACCAGCGCTCACATAGGCATTTAAAATTGGCCCTACGGTGTAACCTAAGAAACCGGTAAAGGCAAACGCAGATAAAATCCCTAATGCGCTATTTGCTAAGGCATTGGTTAAGAAAAGCAGCCCATAGAATCCCACAAGCATGATGATAAGGCCCGGTCTTGGTAAATTCATTGCCATGGACACATAAGCCACTACAGCGGAAAAGGCTAATGTTAACGCTAACAAGAAATAGGTGTTACGTAACACTTTGTGCGTGCTAAGCAACGATTCTTCTCTGCTGTCAACAATAATACGAGATTGCATAAAAACTCCTTTAAATTTAAAGAAAATAAGCGGTTATAACGTTGCTGTAAGGTAAGGGCAGTGGGGAGAAAAGTCAATTATTACAAGGAAAATATTTTTTACTGATGGATGATTCAAACTGAAAGACAGAAAAGTGCGGTTGTTTTATTTGCAATTCAGCAAAACCGATTTGTTTATTTTGAACCTGTCGGTAATCCGGCATCTCAAAGATATTGAGTTTTATTCCTGACGTTTTTACATTTCAAAAATATGCTCAAAACCCACCGCACTTTCTTTTCATAGAAATAAAAAGCTGAACCTCTCTCGAGATTCAGCTTTTCTTTTGGGGTTAGATCATTTTAACTGCTCTTTTAGTTTATCTATGTTTGCATATTGTTACATTTTCGGAATTTCAACGCCTGAAGAGAGTAGGTCTTGAATATCCGATTTCAGTACATCGGCTTTTGGTCCGTAAATGGCTTGAATGCCTGTGCCTTTAACAATGAAACCCATTGCGCCTGCTTGTTTCCAAGCCGCTGCATCGCCCACTAATTCAGGATTATGCACAGTGATACGTAAACGGGTCATACAAGCATCTACCTCGGCAATATTGTTGCGCCCGCCGAGAAGATTGATGATTTGCACCACTTGTGCACTGGCATTAGTGACTTTTTTCTCCTCAGCAGGGGCTTCGTCAGTACCTTTTGCATCGTAGTTGCCGTTGCGACCGGCGGTGGCTAAGTTGAGTTTCTTAATCATGAAATTCGCAATTAAGAAGGCCGCGACCGCAAACACACCGGATACCCAAATGAAGTTGATGAGATCCATGCCGATGCCCGCTTTAATCGCCATTGGCGTACGGGTTAAAAACTCAATGTTACCGAATGAGTGAACGCGTAAGTTCACAATATCCGCCATGGCAAATGCACAACCTTGGATGACCGCATACACAAGGTAAAGCGGTAGTGCAACGAACATAAACATATATTCGATCGGTTCTGTTACGCCGGTTAAGAACACGGCAAGGGCAGAAGAAAGGAAAATCCCTTTGTAGATGGTTTTCTTATCCTGATCAACGTTTACGTACATGGCGAGCGTAATTCCCATTAGAATACCGCTTGAACCGATCATTTGACCCACTTTAAAGCGCGCCGGGGTCACTGTTGATAGGAGCTCGTTATATTGCGTCATATTGCCCGCGTCTTTCAGGTTGATTAAATCACTGATCCAAGCGAGCCATAACGGGTCTTGTCCGAATACTTGTTTGCCTTGTTGCATACCGGTTAAGAATTCATAGGTACCGCCCAATGAGGTGTAGTTCATTGGAATGGTGAGCATATGGTGTAAACCGAAAGGCAGTAAAAGACGTTCTAATGTGCCGTAAACAAAAGGCGCAAGGATAGGTGCGGAGTCTTGTGAGTTGGCAATCCATTCACCGAAATGATTGATCCCGGTTTGTACCACCGGCCAGAACACCGCCAACACTAACGATACTAAAACGGAACGATAAATCACCACAAATGGCACAAAGCGTTTACCGTTAAAGAAGGTAAGCACTTCAGGCAGTTTGCGGAAATTGTAGTAGCTATTAAAGGTAGTTGCCCCTACAAAACCGGCGATGATCCCTACGAATACCCCCATATTTAATGCAGGTTGTCCGAGGATATTCACAAAGTAGTTAGCTACCGGAATGTCGCCCGCCAAGATGGTGCTGACATGGGCATTCGGATCGGTCAACATTTCAATTTTTACGCCGAAGAAGTGACCGGTAATTAAGTTGATTAAAATAAAGGCAAGACCTGCGGCAAATGCACCGCCTGCACGCTCATTCGCCCAACTGCCACCAATGGCTAAAGCAAATAACAAATGCAAGTTACCAATAATGCCCCAACCGATTTGCGCGATGATATTACCCACGCGCGCCAGCCATTCGGCATCGCTAATTAACGGTAACGAGTTACCGATACTTACCATCAAACCTGCCGCAGGCATCACGGCAATTACCACCATCAGGCATTTGCCGAATTTTTGCCAAAATTCAAAACTGAGCAATTTTTTCATGTATGTTCTCCTACAATGTAAGCTCGACTTCCAAACCGAAATGGTCGGAAACTACCGGTTTATTTTTGCCATTAAAAACCACCTGACTCGATAAAACCCTTTTTGCTTGATTTAAAAAAATATAGTCTAATCGTTTTTCTTCACTGTGGCCTTTCCAGCCATCAATCGCTTTCTCAACGGTAATCCCGCTATCTTTTTGTTCCGCCATCTCAAAAGTATCAAGTAAACCGAGAGATTTAATTTTCTGATAAGCGTTTGGATCGCTGATTGCATCCGTATTGAAATCGCCCATCAAAATTTTAAGGTTTCGGCTTTGGCTACGCTCCACGATATTGCGAATGTTGTCCAGTTGATTTTCACCCGCGCAATTCGGCAAGTTAATATGGCAGGAATAACAATCTACAAGTTGGCCTTCATATTCCACGGTTAAGCCAAGAATTTTGCGCGAGAGGATAGAATCGAGGCGCTGATGTTGGCTGCAATAAAAAGCATCCACTTCATAAACCGGCAAGCGGGTTAAAAAGGCGATGCCTTCGTCATATTTATCGTAGCCAATATGCGAATTGCTCCAAAACAGCGAATATTTTTGCGTCGCCCGTTGATTGATTTTATTCAGTAACACAACACCATAGTTATCTTGCTTTAATGCTTGTGAAATCGCGGGCGCTGACATTAATTGGTTCACCTCTTGTAGGGCAATGATGTCGTAGCCCTTTTCAACAATGGTGTCGGCAATAATGTCGATTTTTTCCGCTTGGTTATCTTCTAACCAAGCATGTACGTTGAGGGTGAGTAGTTTCATACGTTCCCCTTAATCCTCACAATGCCAAATATCGGTGTTATATTGTGCAATGGTGCGATCCGATGAGAAGAAACCGGCTTTGGCGATGTTATGAATCACTTTTTTGTTCCAGCTATCTTGATCTTCATAATCCGCCAGAATCTGTTCTTTCGCCGTAACATAAGCATCAAAGTCAATTAAGGTCATAAACCAGTCTTTATTGAGCAATTCATCATGCAGACGTTTTAAACGCTTTTGATTGCCCAGTTTCACCAGCGTAGAATCAAGGATAAAATCGACCGCTCTTTTAATGTGTTTATCCTTTTTATAGTAATCTTTTGAAACATAACCGGCAGTTTCATACAGTTTAATAATGCTTTCCGAATCTTTACCGAAGGTGTAAATGTTTTTTGCGCCGGCTAATTCGGCAATTTCCACGTTCGCGCCGTCCATTGTGCCCAAAGTTAATGCGCCATTCAGCATAAATTTCATATTACCTGTTCCGGAAGCTTCTTTTGAGGCAAGGGAAATTTGCTCTGAAATATCTGTCGCCGGAATCAATTTTTCCGCCACGCTGACATTGTAGTTTTCCACTAAATAGACGTTTAAATACTGATTCACATCCGGATCGTTATTGATTAACTCAGACAAGCAAAGAATTAAATGAATAATATCCTGTGCAATCACATAAGCCGGTGCGGCTTTCCCACCGAAAATCACGGTAATTTTACGTTTCGGCAGTTTGCCCGCTTTGATTTCAAGGTATTTATGAATCACATAAAGCGCATTCATTTGTTGGCGTTTATATTCGTGGAAACGCTTAATTTGTGTATCGATAATGGAATTCTCATCCAATTCAATGCCTTTATTTTCTTTAAGGTAAGTCTTCAGCGCTAATTTATTCTGGAATTTAATTTCAGCTAATTTTTGATGCACTTTTTTGTCATCTTTAAAGGCAAGCAGTTTTTCCAATTGCGTTGCATCATGTAAGTACTCATCGCCGATAAGTTGTTTAATATAAGCGGATAATGCTTGGTTAGAAAATTCTAACCAACGACGGAAGGTGATTCCGTTAGTTTTATTATTAAACTTCTCAGGATAAATTTCATAAAACGCTTTGAGTTCGGAATTTTTCAAAATCTCCGTGTGTAATGCCGCCACACCGTTTACAGAGTTTGAAAAATGAATATCCATATGCGCCATATGGACGCGTTTTTGCTTATCAATAATTTGTACATCAGGATTTGAATATTCTTTCTGCACTAATTTATTTAGTTTTTTGATGATCTTCACTAAATGTGGAACCACTTCTTCTAAATAAGCTAAAGGCCATTTTTCTAAGGCTTCGGCAAGAATCGTATGGTTTGTGTAACCCACCATATTGCGCACGATTTCTACCGCTTCTGCAAATTTAATACGATGTTTTTCCGTTAGTAAGCGAATCAATTCCGGAATCACCATGGATGGGTGCGTGTCATTAATTTGCACATACGCATAATCGGCTAAATCATGTAAATTACTGCCACGTTCAATGGCTTCATCAATTAATAACTGCGCCGCATTGGAGACCATAAAATATTGCTGATAAATACGTAATAATTCACCGTTTTTATCGGAGTCATCAGGATAAAGGAATAAGGTCAGATTTTCTTTGATTTTTGTTTTATCAAAGGTGATGCCTTTTTTAATCAATTTATGATTAATGGATTCAATATCAAACAAGTTGAGATAATTTTTGGTGTCTTTTTTGTAACCTAGAATATCAATACGATCTAATTTAGAAGTTAACGTGAAGTCTTTAAATGGTACTTCATAACGGATATTTGTCGGGATTAACCAAGACTCTTTTTCAATCCAATCATTTGGTTCAGCATGTTGCTCATTGTTTTTAAAGACTTGTTTAAACAAACCGCAATGGTAATTCAAGCCTACACCTTCCGCATTTAGCCCGAGTGTGGACATGGAATCAATAAAACAGGACGCTAAACGACCTAATCCTCCGTTCCCTAAAGACGGTTCCGGCTCAATATCTTCAATATGGCTTAGTGATTTTCCTGCCTGCGCCAATTCATCTTTGATTTCTTGATATACACCAAGATTGATTAAATTGTTAGACAGCAATTTGCCAATCAAAAACTCCGCAGAAATGTAGTAAACCTTACGTTTAGCCGTATTTTTTCCTTTATTCGCAGAAAGGGTTTTAACATAGTTTAATAACTGTACGTAAATGGCATGATCACTTAACTTTTCAAGTTTTTTGTTTGTTGTTTGCTGTACAAATTCACTAAATTTAATCATTCTTTTTTCCTTATTGGCGCGTCCATATAACGTGGTTATTTGGGTTAAGAAATCTTTTTTGGCGTTGGTTAAATCGCTTTCTTGCATTCGCCATTCCCAGTTTCCACCTATAGTAGAAGGAATATTCATTCTTGAGCTAGCGGGCAAATCTAAAATATCTTGCATAGTGGCAATCGCCGTATTGCCTACGGTAGCAAATAATTGGCGAATCATTGCCTGACAAACAGATTCATTCGCAGCACGATGGGTATAAGCATTGATATATTGTTGCTGTTTCGACGTTAATCCGTCATACCAACCGTTTGTGACATCATTGTCATGTGTGCCGGTATAGGCGATGCAATGCGGAATGCAATAATGTGGGCTATCCAGGCTTTCACTACTCACATCTTCAAAACCGAATTGCAAAATTTTCATGCCGGGATAACCGCAGTCCGTCAGTAATTTCTTCGCTTTTTCATCAATATTGCCGAGATCTTCAGCGATAATCGGTAAATCGCCTAGCTGTGCTTTTACTGCTTTGAACAAATCATATCCCGGGCCGGGTTGCCAGCTACCATATTTGGCAATATCTGCTTTACCATCCACTTGCCAATAATCGGAGAAACCTTTGAAATGATCGATACGAAGTACATCGTAAATTTTAAAGCTTTCCTTAATGCGATGAATCCACCAAGCATAGCCTTGTTTCTTATGTTCAGCCCAGTCATAAAGCGGATTGCCCCAAAGCTGTCCGGTGGCGCTAAACTGATCGGCAGGAACACCTGCAACGAAAAGCGGATTGCGTTCTTTATCTAATTGAAAGAGTTCCGGCATTGTCCATACTTCGACACTGTCTGCCGCCACATAAATCGGCATATCGCCGATAATTTTAATTCCTCTTTGATTAGCGTAATTTTTTAATGCCAACCATTGTTGGAAAAAGAAATATTGCGTTACTTTGAAATACTGAATTTGTTCTGTCAGCATTGCGCGGTATTTTGCAAGAGCCTTCGATTGACGGGCAACAACCTGTTTATCTTCCCATTCTTGTAGAGCCTTATTGCCGAAATACTCTTTGATTGCCATAAATTCCGCATAGTCTTCCAACCAAGTGCGGTTGTTTTTTTCAAAGTTTTTGAAGTCTGCTTGGCGTTTTTTATCGGCAAGGAAATGTTTGACGGCGATTTCTAAGATCGGGCGACGTGCATAAAAAATGCGTTCGTAATCGACTTTTGTCGGATCATCGCCAAAATTAACCGAAGCATAATCCGTTTCTTGCAATAAACCCATTTGGGTGAGTAAAGCAAAATCAATTAAATGTGTGTTACCTGCAATAGCAGAGAAGGATTGATAAGGGGAATCACCGTAGCTGGTGGTGGTTAATGGAAGGATTTGCCAATAGGTTTGTTTCGTTTCAACTAAAAAATCCACAAAATCATAGGCAGATTGCCCAAAGCTACCAATTCCAAATGTATTGGGTAATGAGGTGATGTGCATTAAAACACCACTTGAGCGAGTAAGCATAATTTTTTCCTTCAGAAGTAAAAGTTGTAGAGATTTTAATCTAAATTTTATTTTACTCAATAACTTTTACGTAAAAGTTTAAACATTAACGAAAAAATGTGATTTTGATCACAAAAACTATACGTATAACTATGAGGGTTTATGGTATTCTATTCGCGGTTTAAAGAAGGGAATAAAAGTCCAAAATGGAGTGGAAAAGTGAGTAAATACAAAGCGGTTTATAACGATATAAAAAGTAAAATAAACGATGGAATTTTATCGCCAAAGCAAGAATTACCCAGCGAAAGTGAGCTTATGCAAGAATATGGTTTTTCGAAAGATACCATTCGTAAAGCCCTTTCTCTGCTTGAAATGGACGGTTACATTCAGAAACAACAGGGGCGAACTTCTATTGTTCTTGAACATAATTTATCTACACCTCAACAGCTTTCCGAAATCAAAACCGTTGGCGAGCTGAATCGTCCTTTAACCCATCAAGTGAAAACAACCTTAACCAGTTTGTATATTGTGCAAGGGGAAGAAGAATTAATGCGGATCTTTAACGTAAATGATCAGATTGATTTTTACCGTATAGGTCGTGTTCGTGAAATTGACGGGGAAGCGGTAGAATATGAAGTTTCCTATTTTGATCGTCGAATTGTTCCTTTTATTAATCGTGAGATTGCGGAACAATCCATTTATCACTATTTAGAAAGTGAACTAGGTCTAAAAATTAGTTATTCACAGCGTGAAATTGCGTTTCGTTATGCCAATGAAGAAGAAAAAAGCACCATGGATCTCGGTGAATATAATATGGTTGTGAATGTTACCAGCACCACTTATTTAGCTGATGGACGCCCATTTCAGTACGGTAGCATTAGTTATCGCCCTGATAAAATTACCTTTGCTTCCACTGCGAAGCGACACGTTTAAAAAAGAGCGCTTTCCGTGTTTTGTTGAATAAAACTCTTTTAAAAACGACCGCACTTTTCTTTTCCATAAAACAAAAAAGCTGAACCTCTCCTGAGATTCAGCTTTTCCTTTATTTGTGAACGACTATCTGTGAATTAGGCTAATTCTGCACGTAATTTCTTCGTGACATCTACCATCACTTTTAATGCGGCGATGGTTTCCGGCCAGCCACGGGTTTTTAGGCCGCAGTCCGGGTTTACCCATAAGCGTTCTTTTGGTACCACTTGCAACGCTTTGCGAAGAAGATGTTCAATTTCTTCTGCGGTCGGTACGCGTGGGCTGTGGATGTCGTACACGCCCGGGCCGATGTCGTTCGGGTATTTGAAATCACCGAAAGCGGTAAGCAATTCCATGTCGGAACGGGAGGTTTCGATGGTGATCACGTCGGCATCTAGGGCGGCAATGGCCGGTAAAATGTCGTTAAATTCGGAATAACACATGTGTGTGTGAATTTGCGTATCATCTTTACAACCCATTGAACTTAAACGGAAAGCTTCGCCAGCCCATTGTAAATAAGTATCCCAATCGGCACGTTTGAGCGGTAAGCCTTCGCGGATAGCCGGTTCGTCAATTTGAATGACTTTGATCCCCGCTTTTTCTAAATCTAACACTTCATCGGAAAGCGCCACTGCAATTTGTTTACACACCGTGGAACGTGGAATGTCGTTACGCACAAAAGACCATTGTAAAATCGTTACCGGGCCAGTCAACATACCTTTCATCACTTTGTTGGTGAGGCTTTGGGCATATTGCGACCAACGCACGGTCATCGGTTCCGGGCGGGTCACATCGCCGTAAATAACCGGGGGTTTTACGCAGCGGGAACCGTAACTTTGTACCCAACCGAATTTGGTGAACGCGAAACCATCGAGCAATTCGCCGAAGTATTCTACCATGTCGTTACGTTCCGCTTCGCCATGTACTAACACGTCTAAATCCAATTTTTCTTGCTCACGCACCACGAATTCAATTTCTTTTTTCATTGCCGCTTCATAATCCGCCAAACTGAGATCGCCTTTTTTGAAGGCGGCACGGGCATGACGAATTTCCGTGGTTTGCGGGAAGGAACCAATATTAGTGGTTGGTAGCAACGGTAGATTTAACCACGCATTTTGTAACTTAATCCGTTCCGCAAATGGCGATTTACGTTGATCGGCATTTTTCGGTAGATTTGCCAAACGCTCCGCCACACAAGTGCGGTGGATTTCACGGGAGTTTTTACGCGCGTCAGCTGCCGTTTGGCTAGCATCAAGATCGGCTTGCACAGCTGCTCTGCCTTGCTCAAGTGCGGTTTTAATGACGCGTAATTCTTGAATTTTTTGCAAGGTGAACGCCAACCATTGATAAAGCTCCGGCTTGTTGGCTTGCAGTTGGGTTTCCACCGTCAAATCATAAGGCGTATGGAGTAGGGAACAGCTTGGCGCAATCCATAAACGCTCACCTAATTTTGCTTTTAATGGTTCAACCACGTCTAACACTTGGTTTAAGTTCGCACGCCAGATATTACGTCCATCAATTACGCCCACAGAAAGGATTTTGTCGTAATCGGCAAAGGCGGAAAGTTGTTCCGGTGCACGTACCAAATCAATGTGAAGACCGGCTACCGGTAAGGCTTTCAATAAATTGGCGTGTTCCGCCACGGAGCCGAAATACGTGGCAAGCAACAGTTTAGCGTTGACTTGTGCAGCAAAAGTGGCATAAACCGTTTTATAAGCAGCAATCCATTCTGCCGGTAAATCTAAGGTTAAAGCAGGTTCATCAATTTGAATGTATTCCACGCCTTCAGCGGTTAACGCGTTTAAGATGTCCACATAAATCGGCACGAGTTTGTTTAACAAATCGAAACGATTAAATGCTGCGCCTTTTTCTTTCCCTAACCAAAGGAAGGTTAATGGGCCAACAATGGTGGGTTTTACGTTATGACCAAGGGCTTTAGCTTCACGGATTTGTTGCACATAGTGCGCCGGGTTGGCTTTAAATTGGGTATCCTTGTGGAATTCAGGTACAAGATAGTGGTAGTTGGTGTCAAACCATTTGGTCATTTCAATGGCGAATTGTGTTTTATTGCCACGCGCTAACTGGAAATATTGAGCCAAGGTTAAGTTTTGGCTATCAAAACCAAAACGCGCAGGGATGGCACCTGTTGCCACTTGCAAATCTAAAATATGATCGTAGAAAGTGAAATCAGCAACCGCCACGAAATCCGCATTCGCATTGGCTTGATGTTGCCAGTTAATTTCACGCAATTTTTTTGCAATGTCTAATAAATCGGCTTCGGCGATTTCACCGCGCCAGTAACGTTCTTGGGCAAATTTGAGTTCACGCTTGGCACCTACACGCGGGAAGCCTGCTAAATGAAATGTTGTCATCATAATTCCTTGTTTTGTGTTAAATGATTTAGACGGCTAAACGTCTGTACGAGGCTAGAATGACGGAATCAAGTTTATTATGCAAATTAATAATTTTCTGAAAGTTTATGAAAATTTTTAATGTTCTTGTGCTTCATAGCGTTAAAACATGTGACGAGCAAAAAACACTGTGAAAATGTACTGCACTTTTATCCTATGTAACATTAAAGTACAGGGCATTTTCGTGTATTATAGGGTTTCATCATTTTTCTCATAAGTATGAATCTTTCTCATGAAACCAATCTTCCTTGAACTCAGACATTTAAAAACCTTGTTAGCCCTGAAAGAAACCGGCAGCGTTTCGTTGGCGGCCAAACGGGTTTATCTCACCCAGTCAGCCTTGTCTCACCAAATTAAATTATTAGAAGATCAATACGGCTTGCCGTTATTTGAACGTAAAACCCAACCCTTGCATTTCACTGCCGCAGGGGAGCGCTTGATTCAGCTTGCTAATGAAATCATGCCGAAAGTGATTGAGGCGGAACGCGATTTAGCGCGAGTAAAACAAGGTGATGCGGGGGAATTACGCATTGCCGTGGAATGTCATACTTGCTTTGATTGGTTGATGCCGGCAATGGATTCTTTCCGTAAACATTGGCCGTTGGTAGAACTGGATATTGTGTCCGGTTTCCATACGGATGCGGTTGGCTTGCTATTAAGTCATCGTGCCGATTGGGCGGTGGTGCAAGAAGTGGAAGAAAATCCGGGCATTGTGTATAAGCCGCTGTTTTCCTATGAAATGGTAGGGCTATGTGCGAAAGATCACCCACTTGCCGCGAAGGATATTTGGCAAGCGGAAGATTTTATCGATCAAACGCTGATTACTTATCCTGTACCGGATGATATGTTGGATTTGCTGCGTAAAGTGTTGCATCCGAAAGGCATTAATCCGACCCGACGAACCAGTGAGCTTACCATTGCCATTATTCAATTGGTAGCAAGTAAACGTGGCGTCGCCGCATTGCCGTTTTGGGCGGCGAAACCTTATTTGGATCGGGGTTACATTGTGGCGCGTAAAATTACCGACCAAGGCTTGCACAGCAATTTATACGCGGCTTTTCGTGAAGCGGATGCGCAAGTTGCTTTCGTGGATGATTTCTATGAAACCGTTAAAGCACAAAGCTTTTCAACCTTACCTGAACTATCTGTATTAGAAGAGAATTAGTTGTATGTCTGATGTGAAGACAACGCCTCATCCTATTTTTGCTGTAGCCAAGGCGGCATTGCCGTATAGTGCACCGATGATTGCCGGTTTTTTATTTCTTGGCATAGCCTACGGCATTTATATGAAAGCCCTTGGATTTGGCGTGTGGTACCCATTTTTAATGGCATTGTTGATTTATGGCGGTTCTGTCGAGTTTATTATTGCCGGTGCGCTCACCTTGTCTTTTGCGCCCCTCAATGCTTTGCTGATTACCTTGATGGTTAGCGGACGGCAGATTTTTTACAGCATTTCCATGTTGGAAAAATACGGTAAATTTTTAGGCAAAAAGCGCCCGTATCTTATCGCAACGTTAGTCGATGAATCTTTTTCTCTTAATTATATGGCAAAAATCCCACCGCACTTGGATCGTGGCTGGTATCTGTTTTTTGTCAGCTTTTACCTGCATATGTATTGGGTGGTCGGGGCGGTCTTGGGTAACCTGTTTGGCAATATCATTCCGTTTAATTTGAAAGGGATAGAATTTGCAATGACTGCCTTGTTTCTCGTGATTTTTGCGGAAAATTGGACGAAAGAAAAATCTCACGAAAGTTCCTTGTTAGGCCTGGCGATTGCATTTATTTCGCTGCTGATTTTTGGTCATGACTATTTCTTATTGCCAACCCTGATAGGCATTTGGATGGTCTTAACATTCCGTCGTCCGAAGCTAACCACGAAATTAGAGAGGGTGCAATAAATGAGCTTGATGGAACAAATCCTTACCATTGCTATTGCCGTATTGGCGGTGCAATTTACCCGTTGGCTGCCGTTTTGGATTTTTCCTGCCAACCGTCCGATTCCTGAATATATTCGTTTTTTAGGGCGCGTGTTGCCTGCGGCGGTGTTTGGCATGCTGGTGGTCTATTGCTATAAAAATATTGATGTATTGAGCGGTTTTCATGGCTTCCCCGAGTTTATTGCAGGCGCAGTGGTCCTGGCATTGCATTTTTGGAAACGGAACATGTTTTTGTCCATTGCCGCCGGTACTTTATTGTATATGTACTTGGTGCAGCAGGTCTTTGTTGCATAAAATACCCGTGAAAATGACCGCACTTTTTCTCTTCGAAAAGGTAAAATTATAAAGTGCGGTCGTTTTTTTCTGCGTTTTTACAGCCTATCGGCGCATTTAAAAGCAACTGCCTTTTTGCTATAATTTTGCACTTAATTTATTGAATTCTTTTTGAGGTTTGTGGTGACGAAATTCCATTTTCCAACATTTCATGAAATGTTTCCCGTAGAAAAACGCAAATTAAAATTGTTGCGGGAATGGCTACGTTATCGGGCGCGCCGTTTGGTTTTGGCAGTGCAATGTCAGGCGTTAGTCGATTTTATTCATGAAAATCCATTGTGGCAGCCGGTTTTTGCTCAGTATCCTTATCGTGTGAATACGTTATTAAGCCAGTACTGTGATAAACGCTTTAATGCGACGCAGCGTTTAGACGCTATTAAGACCAATTTTGCCATGGCGGAAAAACACTTTGGTGTGTCGTTGTGCGAGACATTAATTTCACAACAGCCGGTACTGTTGGCACAGTTAACGGATGAATTGGCGTTAAATTTAACGCTCAACCATATTGATCCTTATGAAGGCTTTTTTGCTATTGCTTTAACCGATGGAAATCAACGTACGATTTATTCTGCCAGCTTTACGTTTTTAGCGGATAACCGCTTGTTAATCGCATCAATTCAAGGCCCCAAAGGCGATGAAGCGCAGGATTTAGTGCGTCAGGCGACAAAATTGCTACATGGTGTTCGCCCGATGTTTATGTTGGTGAATGCCTTTAAAGTTTTTGCGGAGACGTTGAATTGTCGCTTAGAAGGCATTCCGCATAAACGTCAGGCAAAATATCGTTGGAATGATTCGGCAAAATTATTATTTAACTACGATGAATTTTGGCAGGAAAATGAGGGCAAGTTGGCAGAAAATTATTGGCAAATTCCGACCGCACTTGAGCGTCGTCCTTTAGAAGAAATTCAAAGTAAAAAACGTTCTATGTATCGCAAACGTTATGACATGTTTGACAAGATGACGCTTGAGATTCAATCCCTTTTGACAGAGAAAAATCATGAATAAAATTATTACAGTAGACGGACCAAGTGGTGCCGGTAAAGGCACTTTATGTTACGCATTGGCAGAAAAACTAGGTTTTGCGTTGTTGGATTCCGGCGCAATTTATCGCGTGACAGCATTAGCCGCATTAAAACGAAATGCTGATTTAACCAATGAAACGGCATTGGCTGACCTTGCTCGTCATTTGGATATTCAATTTGTGCCGAAAAATGGCGAAGTGAATGTATTATTAGGTGGCATGGATGTCAGTCATTTAATCCGTACGCAAGAAGTGGCGGATGCCGCATCAAAAGTTGCTGTTTTCCCGCAAGTTCGTGCTGCATTATTACAACTTCAACAGGATTTCGCCAAAAATGACGGTTTAATTGCGGATGGTCGCGATATGGGAACGGTGGTATTTCCTGATGCGCAAGTGAAATTATTTTTAGATGCGAGTGCGGAAGAACGTGCAAAAAGACGCTATAACCAGTTGCAAAATAAGGGGATTAGTGGTAACTTTGCACAGATTTTAGCCGAGATAAAAGAGCGTGATTTGCGCGATAGAAATCGAGCAGTCGCCCCTTTAAAACCCGCTGATGATGCGTTTTTACTTGACAGCACGACATTGAGTATCGATGAAGTGATTGGTCAAGCCTTAGACTATATTCAGCAGCGTATTGGTATTAAAGCTTAAATTTTACGGTTTATTCAAGGATGGATAAACTTTGTTATCAGCCCCACTTTTTATGGATTAGAAGTGGACGTTATTTACTTAAATTGAAGATTAATTATGACAGAATCTTTTGCTCAACTTTTTGAAGAATCATTAAAAGACCTTGAAACCCGTCAAGGTGCAGTTGTTAAAGGTACCATCGTTGCTATCCAAAAAGGCTTCGTACTTGTAGATACCGGTTCTAAATCCGAGTCTGCAATTCCTTCCGAAGAATTTTTAAATGCACAAGGTGAATTGGAAGTTCAAGTTGGTGATGTTGTTGATGTTGTGCTTAAAGCTGTGGATGATGGTTTCGGTGAAACTGTTGCTTCCCGTGCTGATGCAAAACGCAACGAAGCTTGGATTGTATTGGAAAAAGCTTATGACGAACAAGCAACTGTACTTGGTTTAGTTAACGGTAAAGTGAAAGGTGGCTTCACAGTTGAGTTAAACGGTGTTCGCGCATTCTTACCGGGTTCATTAGTTGATACCCGTCCAGTTCGTGACGCAGATCACTTACTTGGTAAAGAATTAGAATTCAAAGTAATCAAACTTGATCAAAAACGTAACAACGTTGTTGTTTCCCGTCGTGCAGTAATCGAATCTGAAAGCAGCCAAGATCGTGAAGAAGTATTAGCGAACTTGTCTGAAGGTGCTGAAGTTAAAGGTACTGTTAAGAACTTAACTGACTACGGTGCATTCGTTGATTTAGGCGGTGTTGACGGTTTATTACATATTACCGATATGGCTTGGAAACGTGTTAAACACCCAAGCGAAATCGTTAATGTTGGTGATGAAATTACCGTTAAAGTATTGAAATTCGATAAAGATCGTACTCGTGTCTCTTTAGGCTTAAAACAATTAGGTCAAGATCCTTGGGCGGCAATCGCTGAAAATCACCCAGTAAACAGCAAATTAACTGGTAAAGTCACTAACTTAACTGACTACGGTTGTTTCGTTGAAATTTTAGACGGTGTTGAAGGTTTAGTTCACGTTTCTGAAATGGATTGGACTAACAAAAATATTCACCCATCTAAAGTGGTTAGCTTAGGTGATGTAGTTGAGGTGATGGTATTAGAAATTGATGAAGAACGTCGTCGTATTTCTTTAGGCTTAAAACAATGCAAAGCAAACCCATGGGCTCAATTCGCTGAAACTCATAACAAAGGCGACAAAGTTGTTGGTAAAATCAAATCTATCACTGACTTTGGTATCTTCATCGGTTTAGAAGGCGGTATTGACGGTTTAGTTCATTTATCTGACATTTCTTGGAATGTTCAAGGTGAAGAAGCTGTACGTAATTACAAAAAAGGTGATGAAGTTGCCGCAGTTGTATTACAAGTCGATGCAGTGAAAGAGCGTATTTCTTTAGGTATCAAACAACTTGAAGAAGATCCATTCAATAACTTCGTTGCTATCAATAAAAAAGGCACTGTATTAAATGCTAAAGTTGTTGAAGCCGATGCGAAAGGTGCTAAAGTTGAATTAGACGGTGGCGTGGAAGGTTACATCCGCGCAGCAGATTTAACGAATGAAGTTGCTGCAGGCGATGTGATTGAAGCAAAATACACCGGCGTAGATCGTAAAGCTCGTATTGTTCACTTATCTGTTCGTGCGAAAGATCAAGCTGAAGAAGCGGCTGCAGTTGCAAATGTGAATAAGCAAGAAGATGTTGCTATTCCAAATGCAATGGCTGAAGCTTTCAAAGCAGCAAAAGGTGAATAATTCGCTTTGTTAATAAAACCGGCATAGTAATATGCCGGTTTAAAGAGTTAGGAGAATAGTATGACTAAATCAGAGCTGATTGAACTTTTAGTACAGAAAAATCACAGTGTACCTGTTAAATCTGTTGAAGAAGCAGTAAAAGCGATTTTAGAACAAATGTCATATGTATTAGAAAGTGGTGAACGTATTGAAGTGCGTGGATTTGGTAGCTTTTCTTTGCATTGTCGTCAGCCTCGTTTAGGTCGTAATCCTAAAACTGGTGAACAAGTAAAATTAGATGCAAAATGTGTACCTTATTTTAAGGCTGGAAAAGAGCTAAGAGAACGCGTTGATGTTTACGCATAATTTATTTGACTAACTTTTTATAACGGCACTTTTAAGTGTCGTTTTTTATGCTCATTTTTGGCATAATGAAAGCAACTTTATTTTAAGGAGAAAGAAAATGATTAAATATATTTTCGGATTAATCATCGTGTTAGCTATTGTGTTAGTTGCAGTCACCGTCGGTGCAAATAATGATCAAGTTATTACGTTCAACTATATTGTCGCACAAAGCCAATTCCAACTTTCTACCTTAGTTGCTATTTTATTCGGCTTAGGACTTATCCTTGGTTGGTTCATTACCGGTTTTTTCTATATCAAACTAAAACTTAAAAATATTGCATTAAATCGTCAGATCAAACGTCAAACCTTACAAATTAATGAATTAACAAACAGCAGAGATAAGGTTTCTCAATAATGCTTGAATTGCTTTTCCTTCTTTTACCAATTGCTGCCGCTTATGGGTGGTATATGGGGCATCGTAGTGCTAAAAAAGATCAGGAGGACATAAGTAATAAACTTTCCCGTGATTATGTAACTGGGGTTAATTTCTTACTAGCTAATCAAACAGATAAAGCAGTTGATTTATTTTTGGATATGCTCCAAAAACAAGAAAGTGAAAATGAAATTAATAGTTCGTCACAATTTGAGGCCGAATTAACATTAGGAAATCTTTTTCGTTCGAGAGGTGAGGTGGATCGTGCATTACGAATTCATCAAGCATTAGATAACAGCCCTCATTATACCTTTGAACAAAAATTGCTGGCTAAACAACAGCTTGCAAAAGATTTTATGGCAGTGGGTTTTTTTGATCGTGCTGAACATCTTTATATTTTAATGGTTGATGAACCCGAATTTGCCGAGGCGGCATTACAACAACTGGCGATTATTTATCAAAAAACGAAAGAATGGAAAAAAGCCATTAACGTTGCTGAAAAGCTTGCAAAAATCTCTCCTAAAAAAAACCATATCGAATTGGCACACTATTATTGTGAATACGTGCGCAATTTACCTCAAGATAGCAAAGAAAACCCTCAACAGATTTTATTGCAAGCCTTAAAGGTTTCTCCTAGTTGTGCTAGGGCATCCATAATGCTTGCTGATTTAGCGATTAAACAAGAAAACTATAAAAGTGCGGTCGATATTTTAGAAAATATTTTGACGCAAAATTCTGATTATATAGGTGAAGTTTTAAACACCTTGAAATTCTGCTACCAAAAATTAAATCAGTTAGATAATTTTGAGTTATTTCTCATCAAAGCCAATCAAAAAAATCATAATAGTGCAGTATCCTTGATGTTAGCTGATCTTATTGAAGAAAAAGATGGGCTTGCTGCGGCACAACTTAAACTTTACCAACAACTCCAACAAAATCCGGCTACGCCTATTTTTCACCGTTTTATTCAATATCAAATTGATGATGCAGAAAATGGAAGAGGGAAGGATAGTTTGATTTTGTTACATAAAATGGTGGGAGAGCGCATTAAACAAACTTTTGATTATCGTTGTAGTAATTGCGGTTATCAAACCCATAAATTAATTTGGTGTTGTCCCTCTTGTCGTCAATGGGAAACGATTAAACCGGTTAGCGCGATTGAACATGATTAGCCGCTAACATTGCTTATCTGTAAGGAGAAATATATGACAAATAAAGTCATCATCGCATTAGATTATGAAAAAGAAGCAGATGCTTTAGCGTTAGTTGATCAGCTTGACCCACAAAATTGTCGTTTAAAAGTCGGGAAAGAAATGTTTACCACTCTTGGAACTAATTTTGTGAAGCAATTACATTCGCGTAACTTTGATGTTTTCCTTGATTTGAAATTTCATGATATTCCGAATACCGTGGCAAGAGCGGTACGTTCTGCGGCTGATTTAGGCGTTTGGATGGTGGATTTACATGCGAGTGGTGGTTTGCGCATGATGGAGGAAGCGAAAAAAATTCTTGAGCCTTATGGAAAAGATGCGCCGTTATTAATTGGGGTGACCGTGTTAACGAGTATGGAAGATTTGGATTTATTGCAAATTGGCATTAATGCCTCGCCAATGGAACAGGTGATTCGTCTAGCGCATTTGACTCAACGTGCAGGTTTAGATGGCGTGGTATGTTCTCCGCAGGAAGTGGAAATTTTACGTCGTAACTGTGGTGAAAACTTCTTGCTTGTAACACCGGGCATTCGTCCGATTGGCGCCGATTTTGGTGACCAACGTCGTGTGATGACACCAGCTGCTGCCATTCGTTCAGGTTCTGATTATTTGGTCATTGGACGTCCAATTACGCAAGCTGAAAATCCGGCAGAGGTATTGAAAGCGATTAACGCTTCTATCGCGTAATTTATTATGACAAATCAATTAGTTTATTCTACTGAAGTAGGACGGATTAAAGCCGATAAGCCGCAGGAAGAGATTCCACAAAGTGATGGTATCGTACGAATTCAACTGCAAAAAAGTGGCCGTAAAGGTAATGGTGTGAGCATTATTACCGGGCTTGGATTAGCTGAAACCGAATTGAAAACCTTAGCCGCGGAACTAAAAAAACGTTGTGGATGTGGTGGTTCAGTAAAAAATCATACTATCGAAATTCAGGGTGAAAAACGTGATTTACTGAAACAGCTGCTAGAGCAGAAAGGTTTCAAGGTGAAATTAGCCGGGGGATAAAAAAGTGGGTTTGATACCCACTTTTTATTTTTAGTGAAAATAGCCGATTAGGATCGTGGCTATCAGTAATACAAGTGCCAAGAAGAAAAAGTGCGGTTGATTTTGCAATTGTTTTTTACTGAAGAATTTTGCCGAGAAGATGACATAGCCGATCAATAATACCGTCTTCGCAATAATCCACACCGGTAAGCCGTAGTTAAATATAAATAGCATGATAATACCGCTTAAAACCAATAGGGTATCTATTAAGTGCGGTAGAATTTTCAACGATTTGACTGCTCGCCAGTCTTTCTTCGTTAACTGCATAGCGCCACGAATAATGAGTAATCCGAGGCTGACAAAGGCACAAATAATGTGCAAATAAACTAAATAAATATCCATTTATCCCCCAATATTTAAGGCAGCAATAAAACACTGCTGCCTTAAAATGATCTCATGTTGTTATTCTTCGGTATTTTCTACCGCACTTTCTTGTTCGGCTTCTTCATCATCGACATCGCAGATACGTTCCAAGCTCACAACATGCTCATTTTCGCTTGTGCGGATTAAGCGAACACCTTGCGTGTTACGTCCGACGATGCTGACCTCACTTACTCGGGTGCGAACCAAAGTGCCGGCATCGGTGATTAACATGATTTGGTCAGTATCAACGACTTGGGTTGCCGCAACGACTTTGCCATTACGCTCACTGACCTTAATGGAAATCACCCCTTTGGTATTACGGGATTTGGTCGGATATTCTTCTAACTTCGTCCGTTTGCCGTAGCCGTTCTGTGTTGCGGTGAGAATTTCGCCGTCATTTTTCGGAATGACTAAAGAAACGACTTTATCGATGTTGAGATCTAAGATTTCTTCTGTGTTGTCATCAGAAACATCTTCAATTTCAACCGCACTTTCATCGTCATTCAGATCATTGGTTAAGGCAAGTTTGATACCGCGTACCCCTGTTGCTAAACGCCCCATTGCACGGACAGCGGATTCGCTGAAACGTACTACGCGACCTTGGGAAGAGAACAACATGATTTCATTGTTGCCGTCGGTAATATCTACGCCAATCAATTCATCTTCATCGCGTAAGTTCAGCGCGATGATACCGCTAGAACGTGGACGGCTGAATTCGGTTAACGCAATTTTCTTCACAATACCGCCGGCGGTTGCCATGACGACGAATTTATCTTCCTCGTAAGCGGTCACCGGTAAAATGGCGGTAATACGTTCATTTTCATTGAGCGGTAAAATATTGACGATTGGTCGTCCGCGTGATCCTCGGCTGGCTTGTGGAAGTTGGTATACTTTCAACCAATATAAGCGTCCACGGCTGGAGAAACAGAGAATGGTGTCATGAGTATTGGCCACCAAGAGTTTCTCAATGAAATCTTCTTCTTTCATTTTCGTTGCCGATTTACCTTTGCCACCGCGGCGTTGTGCTTCGTAATCGCTAATGGGTTGATATTTCACATAGCCTTCGTGAGAAAGCGTCACCACCACATCTTCTTGGGCGATTAAATCTTCTAAATTAATGTCACCGGAAGCGGCGGTAATTTCTGTTCTGCGCGGATCGTTAAATTGTTCGCGGATTTGTTCCAATTCTTCACGAATCACTTCCATTAAGCGTTCTGGACTGCGTAGGATATAGAGCAATTCGCCGATGGCTTCCAATAATTTTTTGTATTCGTCTAGAATTTCGTCATGACCTAAGTTGGTCAATTTTTGTAAACGTAAATCTAAAATGGCTTGGGCTTGGACTTCGGTCAAATAATATAAACCGTCACGGATACCGTATTGTTCGTCTAAATCTTCCGGGCGAGCAGCATCGACACCGGTTGCTGCCAACATCTCTGCCACATGACCAAGTTGCCATGGACGGGCAAGCAATTCACGTTTGGCGCTTTCCGGATTTGGTGCTTGACGAATTAGCTCAATAATTGGGTCCACATTGGCTAACGCAATGGCAAGACCTTCCAAAATATGGGTGCGTTCACGTGCTTTGCGTAATTCAAAGATGGTACGGCGGGTCACCACTTCACGGCGATGTAACACGAATGCTTCAATGAGTTGTTTTAAATTCAAGAGTTTCGGCTGACCGTGGTCTAATGCCACGATATTAATCCCGAAAGTGACCTGCATTTGCGTGAGGGCATACAAGTTGTTTAATACCACTTCACCGACGGCATCGCGCTTGATTTCAATGACGATACGCATACCGTCTTTATCTGATTCATCACGTAAACCGCTAATGCCTTCAATTTTTTTCTCTTTGACGAATTCCGCAATTTTTTCGATTAATTTGGCTTTATTGACTTGATACGGAATTTCGTTAACGATGATGGTTTCACGGCCTTTTTCATCGGTTTCAATTTCCGCACGGGCACGGACATAAATTTTACCACGACCGGTCTTATAGGCTTCTTCAATGCCTTTACGACCGTTAATGAGTGCCGCAGTGGGGAAATCCGGACCGGGAATATGACTCATCAATTCATCAATGGTGATATCGTTATTTTCGATATAAGCCAAGCAACCATCTAATACTTCGCCTAGATTGTGTGGTGGGATATTAGTCGCCATCCCCACAGCAATCCCGGAGGAGCCGTTGACCAATAAGGCTGGGA
This sequence comes from Aggregatibacter sp. Marseille-P9115, assembly GCF_920939465.1. Classification (GTDB taxonomy): domain Bacteria; phylum Pseudomonadota; class Gammaproteobacteria; order Enterobacterales; family Pasteurellaceae; genus Aggregatibacter; species Aggregatibacter segnis_B. Next base: position 397,610 of record NZ_OV100759.1, on the reverse strand, counting down.
CTTTGGTTGGTAATACTTCAGGAATTTGTTCCGAACCATCATAGTTTGGCACAAAATTGACGGTTTCTTTATCGAGATCTGCTAATAATTCGTGGGCGATTTTGGTCATACGGGCTTCCGTATAACGCATCGCCGCCGGCGCATCACCATCTACAGAACCGAAGTTACCTTGACCGTCCACTAACATATAACGCAAGGAGAAAGGTTGCGCCATACGCACCAAGGTATCATATACCGCGCTATCACCGTGTGGGTGGTATTTACCGATAACGTCACCCACAATACGGGCAGATTTACGGTAAGGTTTATTGTAGGCATTGCCCCCTTCGTGCATAGCAAATAACACGCGGCGGTGTACCGGTTTTAAGCCGTCACGTACATCAGGCAAGGCACGTCCTACAATAACGGACATGGCGTAATCGAGGTATGAAGATTTCAGCTCTTCTTCAATACTGACCGGCGTAATATCTTGGACGAAATCAGACATTTAGAACTTCCTAATCATTAAATTTAATGGTGAAAAAATTGGCGTGATTATAGCACAACAAGGCATTTTCCCCTAAGGAAAATCTTGTTTTTAGACGAGAAAAGTGCGGTCGGTTTTTAATGTGTTTTTAATATGAATAAGGCGGTTCAAAGACCGCCTTATTTGTGATTATTTTTTGTTATTTTCTGAACATTGATGGATATCGCTGCATTTTCCGTAAAGGTACAGGCTGTGGCTGGAAAGCTCAATGCCATGTTGTTTACTGATTTCTTTTTGGCGACTTTCAATTAATTCGTCATTGAATTCAAACACTTTTCCACAATCGGTACAAATGATGTGGTCGTGATGTTGTGTCGGTGCTAATTCGAAAACAGATTTATTCCCTTCAAAGTTGTGACGAATTAAAATTTTTGCTTCATCGAATTGGTTTAAAACACGATATACCGTGGCCAAACCGATGTCTGCACCATTTTCTAATAGCATTTTGTAAACATCTTCCGCAGAAAAATGCTGTTCACTGTGTTTTTGCATTAAAGCAAGAATCGTCAAACGGGGTTCGGTGATTTTTAACCCTGCTTTTTTTAATAATTTGATGTTTTCTTCAGACATAACAGCTCCTTTTTTGCTATTAAGCTAACTCGGCTAAACACATTTCGTCATAAACTTGTTTAACCCATTTGTTGACACGTTCAGACGTTAATTCCGGTTGACGATCCTCATCAATACATAATCCGACAAAGGTATTATCGTCAACTAATGCTTGTGATGATTCGAATGTGTAACCTTCGGTTGGCCAGTGACCAACGATAATTGCACCGTGAGGTTCAACAATATTGCGTATTGTTCCCATCGCATCACAGAAATAATCGGCGTAATCTTCTTGATCGCCACAGCCGAAAATCGCAACAAGTTTATCGGTAAAATCAATTTGTTCTAATGTTGGGAAAAAATCATCCCAGTCGCATTGCGCTTCACCGTAATACCAAGTTGGGATACCAAATAGAAGAAAATCATACGCCTCGATATCTTCTTTGCTGCTTTTTGCAATGTCACGAATATCAACTAATTCGCTACCTAATTGTTTTTGAATCATTTTGGCAATGTTTTCAGTATTGCCTGTATCACTACCATAAAATAAGCCGACAACAGCCATCTTGTTACCTATTTCTTAACGTTAAAATAATCTTGTAAAATTGCTACGATTAGCTCGGAACGATTCACGTTTCGAGTTACTGCTAAATCTTCTAGTTGTTGAACCAAATCCGCATGCAATTTCAATTCGACACGCTTTAATCCACAGGATTTATCACGTTTTAATTGATTGCGTTTATTAATACGAATTTGTTGCTCCCGACTCAGTGGATTGGTTTTCGGACGCCCAACTCTACGAATTTCACTAAATAAATCTAAGGTAATGCAGTCAGAATCTTGTTTTGCCATTTTGTTAACCACTGGCGTGTTCATCACATCGAATAAAGAATTATTCAGAAAGTGATAATGATAAGCCACAACGAAATTTGTTGCGAACTATATCATAAATTCCGCACCAAATGAAATTCTATTTGGATTCATCTGAGCTATTAATTCTATCTAAAAAATGCGTGATCGCGCGGATAACAAATTGCGGTTTTTCTGCGTGAACCCAATGTCCGCTGCCGTTGATGGTGAAGGAGGTCGCCTGTGGACATTGGGATAAAATTCGATCGGTATATTCGGGTAATATATAAGATGAATTGCCGCCTTTGATAAACAAACAAGGTTGTTTAATATGGCGAGATCCCCAGCCCATTAAGTGGGGGTAATTGCGCTTAAGTGCGGTTAAATTAAAGCGAAAATAATTGTCACTTGAGGCATCAAAGGATTTCAACATAAATTGTTGTATGCTTTCATCGCGAATATGTTGCGCTAAAATGGGCTTAGCCTCTTGACGGGTATGGGGTTGTGCATTTTTTACAGCAAACAAACCGTTGAATACATCATCATGCCCATGTTCGCCATAAGCGACAGGTGCAATATCAATGATCACTAAGCGTTTTACTAATTCAGGATAATTTGCCGCACAAACCATGGCGGTTTTTCCCCCCATGGAGTGCCCGATTAAAATCACTTCACGAATGCCCAAAGAATGAATCACGTCAGCTACATCTTTTGCCATTAAATCATAATTCATGTCTTCGCTATGAAAACTCAAGCCGTGATTACGTAAATCCACCCGTAAAATAGAATAATCATCACTGAATGCGCGGGCGATGACGCCCAAGTTATTCATATCGCCGAATAAACCATGAATGAACACCAAAACAGGTTTGTTAATTGCTTGTTTTAATTCATTAAATTGAAAATTGAGTAATTTTTCCATCGGCTAAATTTGGGGCTAGAGAATTTGCTAATAGCTCGCTATAATGTGCGAAAAGCTTAAATAGATCAAGCAAGTGGAGAAAGAAAATGAAAATTATCGAAGTGGACGAAGAGCTTTATCAATACATTGCCGGCAACACGCAATCTATTGGCGAAAGTGCGTCGGATATTTTACGCCGTTTATTAAATCTTTCTCCGCGTAATGCCTATTTTAGTCTTCCGGAAAGTCAATCGACGACGGTCACCACAACTTCCAATGAGCCAATTCAGATAACTGATCAACAACCTGTTTTTGAAGAAGAAATCAATAAACCGGTACTTAAAAAGCAATCTGACGAAGTCATGCAAAAAACCATTAGTAGATTGGAGGCTTTGCTCAATTCAGAAGAATTTAAACAAGAAAATAAAGCGGTCATTCGTTTCTTAAATATTTTAACGATTTTATACCGTACCAATCCGGAAGGTTTTGCCCTCGCAACGGAATCGTTACAAGGGCGCACCCGCGTTTACTTTGCCCGTGATGAAGGGACTTTGCTGATGGCGGGTAATCACACCAAACCGAAACAAATTCCTGATACGCCATATTGGGTGATCACGAACACCAACAGTGGTCGTAAAATGCTCATGTTGGAAGGTGCTATGCAGTCCATGCATTTGCCGGAATATTTAATTGATCAAGTGCGGTCATTTTTTACGGCAAATTAAATCTTATGGCACTTGGTCGTCAATTTGCACAATCTCCTTTATTTTCCAAGCGAATCGCCTTGCAAGTTTTGCAAGGCGACGCTTTTACATGGCAACAACTTCTCGAAAAAACACAGCAAATCTCCACTCATTTGCAACAACTCGGTGTGAAGCCCCAAAATGGCATCGCATTGTGTGGGAAAAACAGCTTAGAACTGGTGCTGTTTTATTTAGCCGCAATTCAAATCGGTGCCCGTGTTTTAATGCTCAACCCCATGTTTCCTCTGGAAAAACGTATTGCACTTTGCCAAGCCTATAATGTGGATTTTTTCTTTACCTCAGATCATGCAGAATGTGTTGCTGAATCCCAAAAGTGCGGTGAGATTTTCAGGTGTTTTTTTACTTTTTCGGATGCCATAAAGCAGGCAGAAAAAATAGACTCTTTCGGTGATTTTCCCGTTAATTTGACGCAACCGGCTACCATGACGCTCACATCAGGTTCTACGGGCTTGCCAAAAGCCGTTGTGCATAATGTGCAAGCACATTTGGCCAATGCACAAGGCGTATGTGATTTAATGCAATTTGGTGCGGCAGATTCATGGTTGCTTTCATTGCCGTTATATCACGTTTCCGGTCAGGGCATTGTGTGGCGTTGGTTGACAACAGGGGCAACCTTGGTGTTACCCGGTGAGGATTTTTATGCGGCAGTCAATCAGGTGAGTCATGTTTCTTTGGTGCCGACGCAAGTGCAACGTTGGTTACAGTATTTGCAGGAAAAAACCACAACGAGACAAACACGCGCCGTATTGCTTGGCGGGGCTCATATTCCTTTAGCACTGACGCAAGCTTTGCAGCGTCTTGGCGTGAAAAGTTATTCCGGTTATGGCATGACAGAAATGGCTTCTACGGTGTTTGCTAAACAAAGCGATGAAAAAAACGGGGTAGGGCAGCCCTTAGCCGGACGCGAATACTGTTTGCACAACGAGGAAATTTGGTTGCGCGGTGCAGGCTTGGCGTTAGGTTATTGGCAACAGGGCAGAATCGTTCCGCTCCTTAATAAACAAGGTTGGTTTGCTACAAAAGACAAAGGCGTGTGGCACGATGGCGAACTTGTGATTTCAGGGCGAATTGATAATATGTTTATTTCCGGTGGGGAAAACATTCAGCCGGAAGAAATTGAAAAACTGATTTTACAGTCTGATTTAGTCAAACAGGTTTTTGTGTTGCCTGTCACCGATCCGGAGTTTGGTCAACGACCGGTAGCCATTGTGGAATGGCGGGAGCCGACAAAAAGTGCGGTGGAAAATCTGAACGGATTTTTACAAGGGCGATTGGAACGTTTTAAACAACCTGTTGCCTATTATGAATTGCCGTTAAATTTAAGCGACGGTGTAATCAAAGTTTCTCGGAAAATGTTAGCAGGCTGGCTAGCGAAACAATTAGGATAAATATGAAAATAAACGCGTTTTTAACCGCACTTTGTGCTGCCTTATTTTTAAATATGGCGGTGTCACAAAGTGCCTTTGCCGATCAAAATACTCTGTCTTTGCCGACAGAAAAAAGTCTCAAGGCAGATCTTGCCGCAGCACAAAAAATGCCGGATGGCGATGAAAAACAAACGTTGGTCACAGATATTCAAACCTCTTTGGATTTATTGCAACAAATTCAAGCGCAGCAAAAGGCCAATGAGGCACTACAAGCTACATTGAATGGGGCGGAAGCTGAGATTCAGAAGAATAATGCCGAATTACAAACGTTGAAAAAACAATTAAATACCGCCACAGACGCGGATTATCAATCACGCAATCCGGCAGATTTGCAGGTATTAGTTGCAAAGTTAATGAACCAGCAACAGGATACTCAATCGGAATTAAGCGTCGCTAACGGACTGCTCGCCGGACAAAGTTCAGTGTCCGAAAGGGCGCAAGCCACTTTAACCAATAATCTGAAACGGACTCAAGAATTAAATCAGCAACTGGCAAATGCCTCCATTTCGAGTGCATTAAAACAACAATACCAACTTGAGCTTGAACTAATCGACTTAAAAAATATTTATAGCCAAATTTTACTAAAAAATAGCGATCAATTGACTGTGTTGTATCAAAGCCGTTATGACTTGTTAAACCAGAAAGCACAGGTTCAACAACAACAGTTGACGGCGATTCAAGAAGTCATTAACCAGCAGAATTTAGCGCAATCGCAAAGTCAGGTTGAACTGGTTCAGCAGCAACAGCAAAGTGCGGTCAAAAATAATTATATTCAGAAAGAATTAGAGCGTAATGCGCAACTGAGCCAATTTTTATTGGAACAAACGGAAAAAACCAACACCTTGACGCAAGATGAATTGCGCATGCGTAGTGTGTTGGATAGCTTAACGCAAACGCAGCGCACTATTGATGAACAAATTAGTGCTTTGCAAGGCACGTTGGTGTTGTCACGGATTATTCAACAGCAAAAACAAAAATTACCGACAAACTTGAATATCCAAGGATTATCAAAACAAATTGCCGATTTGCGTGTACAGATTTTTGATATGACCCAACGCCGCAATGAGCTTTATGATTTGGAGGCTTATTTGGCGAAGGTTCAAGCTGATCAGAATCAAACCTTTACTGAGGCGGAAAAAGCACAGCTCATCAATTTGTTGACAGAGCGTCGTAAAATTGCTTCAGATGTGATTAAGTCCTTAAATAATCAGCTGAATTTAGCGATTTCTTTAGAATTGACACAACAACAAATTACGCAAATCAGTGATCAAATTCAAGCCAAATTGGATCAACAAAGCTTTTGGGTAAAAAGTAATAATCCGATCAATTTAGCGTGGTTTAAGAATTTACCTATGTCGCTTGGTGAGCAACTTGAGGGGATCAGTAAAAAATTAGGTTTTCCGAATAATTTTGACAATTTACCGTATTTGCTGACATATGTGGCGATTTTGGTGGTTATTGGCGGCATTATCTTTAAATTTAAAACCTTTATTAAGCAAAAATTAGCCTCCATTAACAGTGAAATTAATCGTCTTCGAACCGATAGCCAGTGGCACACCCCCATGGCGTTATTGTTTACCGGCATTATTTCATTACCGTCAACCTTATGGTTCTTGGCCGTTTGTCAGTTGTTTGGTTTTTTCTTTGTTAGAAATCCGACGGAATTTTGGCAGTGGTCGTTGAGTATGGCGGCTTATTGGTGGTTCTTTACTTTTGTTCTTGCCGTGTTACGCCCGAATGGCGTGTTGGTACATCATTTCGGTTTCACGCAGGATGCGGCTGAAAAACTGCAAGCCATTACAAAACGCATTATTGTTACCGTGGTGTTGTTATTAAATACGTCTGTGTTCAGTGATGTGATGGAAAGTGGTTTAGCGAATGATGTGCTTGGAGAAGTGAATACCATCATCGCGTTAGTTTTCTGTATCGTCATCATTGCACCACGTTTTAGCAAAGCGTCAAAAGCCTTTGGTCAAACAAGCCACGATCATCGCGATAAACTGCTTTTAAAAATTGTCCGCATCTTGTTGCAATTAGTGCCGGTCGGGTTAATTGTATTGGTGGTTCTTGGTTATTACTATACGGCACTAAACTTAATTAATCATATGATTAACACCTACATCGCTTGGGTGGTTTGGTCGTTGGCGCGCCATACGATATACCGTGCGATTACAGTATCTTCTCAGCGTTTGGCTTATCGTCGATTACAAGAAAAACGTCAGCAAAAAGTGGCTGAGTTGAATGATGGTTCGCCTTCCGATGATGTGGTTGTGGTGAGCGAGCAAGAAGAAGGTATGGCTGTCAACCAAGTCCGTGGTCAGTTGTTACGCTTTGCCGATTTATTCATTTGGACGGCATTGTTTGCGATTTTCTATTATGTATGGTCGGATTTAGTCACCGTAGCCAGTTATTTGCGTGATATTACGTTATGGCAACAAACGACCACAACGGAAAGCGGTGTGGTGACCGAAAGTATTTCGCTGTTTAACTTACTTGTTGCGTTAGTGATTATCGGTATTACTTACATTTTAGTGCGCAACTTGCCGGGGATTTTAGAAGTGTTGATCTTCTCCCGCGTGAAGTTATCACAAGGTACGCCTTATACTATCAACACGTTATTGACGTACACGTTAGTTGCCATTGGTGGGGCTTGGGCTTTTGCCACCTTGGGCATGTCATGGTCAAAATTGCAGTGGTTATTCGCCGCACTTTCTGTAGGTCTCGGTTTTGGTATGCAGGAAATTTTTGCGAATTTCGTGTCGGGTATTATTCTCTTATTTGAACGTCCGATTCGAGTGGGCGATACCGTCACCATTAACGATGTGACCGGCACGGTAGCGAAAATTCGTATTCGTGCCATTACGATTATCGATCCTGATCGTAAAGAAGTGATTGTACCAAATAAATCTTTCGTGACCGGACAGGTCACTAACTGGGCATTGTCTAACACGATTACTCGCGTGGTGATCTCCATTGGCGTGGCATACGGTTCCGATTTAGAATTGGTCAGACGCTTATTGTTACAAGCGGCAGCAGAACAAGCCAATATTATGAAAGATCCGGAGCCGCGCGCGTTATTCCTTAGTTTTGGCGCCAGCACCTTGGATCATGAATTGCGGGTTTATGTTTCTCAAGTCTCCGAGCGCACCAATACCATCGATGCGTTAAACCGCCGTATTAACGAATTGTTTGCGGAAAATAACATTGAGATCGCTTTCAATCAGCTTGATGTCTTTATCAAAAATCAAGATACCGGCGCGATTATGCCCTTGGTGGAAGTGAAATCATAAATCGAATTGAAGAGAGAAAATTATGGCTGGAAATACGATTGGACAATTGTTTCGCGTGACCACCTTTGGTGAATCTCATGGCATAGCATTAGGTTGTATTGTTGATGGTGTGCCACCGAATATGGCGCTTTCGGAAGCAGATATTCAGCCGGATTTAGATCGCCGTAAGCCGGGGGCCTCTCGTTACACAACACCACGTCGTGAGGATGATGAAGTGCAAATTTTATCCGGCGTCTTTGAGGGCAAAACTACCGGTACCAGCATTGGCATGATCATCAAAAACAGCGATCAACGTTCGCAAGATTACAGCGAAATTAAAGATCGTTTTCGCCCGGGACATGCCGATTTCACTTATCAACAAAAATACGGTATCCGAGATTATCGCGGTGGCGGCCGTTCTTCGGCACGTGAAACCGCCATGCGTGTAGCGGCAGGCGCGATTGCAAAAAAATATTTACGTGAACAATTCGGCATTGAAGTGCGAGGCTTTTTAAGCCAAATCGGCAAGGTAAAAATCTCGCCCCAATCCCTTGCAAACATTGATTGGACGGAAGTGAATAGTAATTCGTTCTTCTGCCCGGATAAAAGAGCGGTGGAAAAATTCGATGAATTAATTCGTGAATTGAAAAAGCAGGGCGATTCCATCGGCGCTAAATTAACCGTTGTCGCCGAAAATGTGCCGGTAGGGTTAGGCGAACCGGTATTTGACCGTTTAGATGCAGATTTAGCGCACGCTCTCATGAGCATTAACGCGGTAAAAGGCGTAGAAATTGGCGATGGTTTTGCCGTCGTAGAACAACGTGGCACTGAACATCGTGACGAAATGACGCCGGAGGGCTTTCTTTCCAATCATGCGGGCGGCATTTTGGGCGGTATCAGCTCAGGACAACCGATTATTGCGACGATTGCGTTAAAACCTACCTCCAGCATCACCCTTCCGGGGCATTCCGTCAATCTTAATAACGAACCCGTGGAGGTGGTGACCAAAGGTCGTCATGACCCTTGTGTCGGTATTCGTGCCGTGCCGATTGCTGAAGCGATGATGGCGATTGTGTTGTTAGATCATTTGTTACGATTTCAGGCGCAGTGTCGATAATTTGCAACAGGGACACCATAATGAATAAGATTCTTTATCAATTGATCAAAAGTGCGGTCATTTTTAGCAGCGTTTTTTTTGCGACCTCCACTTTTGCTGCACCACAAGATTGGCAACAGATCAAACGCCCGATTCCGGCGGAAAACGGCAAGGCAGAAGCGATTGGTAGCTATTCTAACGGCTGTATTATTGGTGCGGAGCCCTTGCCTTATAAAGGTGAAGGCTATCAAGTCATTCGTATGAATAAAAACCGTTATTATGGTCATCCTGATATGATTCGTTATTTGAAACGTCTTGGGCAACGCGTCAAAGCGGCTGGCTTACCGACTATGCTGGTGGGCGATATTGCCATGCCGGGGGGCGGACGTTTTTTGACGGGGCACGCCAGTCATCAAATGGGCTTAGATGCCGACATTTGGCTGCGTATGGGCAGCATGTCTGACACGGATGCGTTGAATTCTGACGGCAAAGGTTTGTTGGTGGTGAACCGCAAAGCACAACGGGTAGATGAGAGCATCTGGACAGCCAATCACGCAAAATTGATTAAGTTAGCTGCAGAAGATCCGAAAGTGACGCGTATTTTTGTTAATCCGGCGATCAAGTTAAAACTCTGTGAAACGGCAGGTTCAGATCGTGCTTGGTTGCATAAAATCCGTCCGTGGTTTGGGCATGACTCGCATTTCCATGTGCGCCTCACTTGTCCGCCGGGAGCGCAACACTGCGAAAATCAGGCACCGGTGCCAGCTGGAGATGGCTGCGATAGCGAACTTTATTCTTGGTTTGAACCGGCAAAACCCGGGGCAACACCAAGTAAGCCCAAAGTCACACCGCCAGAACCTTTTTTGTGTCAACAGCTCTTGAACTCACCAAATCGGAGTGAATGGTTGGAGTAAGGGATGGAATTTGGTCTTGATATTTTAGCCATTTTATTTGTGGTCGCTTTTGTTGCCGGTTTTATTGATGCGATTGCCGGCGGTGGCGGATTAATTACGATTCCGGCGTTGCTGATGACAGGCATTCCGCCTGCGGTCGCGTTGGGGACTAACAAGCTACAAGCCTGTGGTGGTTCCTTTTCCGCCAGTCTTTATTTTTTACGTAAAAGGGCGGTCAATTTTTCGGAAGTTTGGTTAATCTTGCTGATGATTTTCTTTGGCTCTACCGCTGGAACGATTTTAATTCAGCTGATTGATGCCTCCGTCATTAAAAAAATTCTGCCATTTTTAATTTTAGCCATCGGTGTTTATTTTTTAGTGACCCCTAAACTGGGCGATGAGGATCGTAAACAACGCCTGTCTTACCCGATTTTCGCTTTTTGTATCGGCACATGGATGGGTTTTTATGACGGATTTTTCGGGCCGGGCACCGGTTCTATTATGAGCTTGGCATGTGTGACATTATTGGGTTTTAACTTAGCGAAGGCCACTGCTCATGCCAAAGTCATGAATTTTACCTCTAACTTGGCCTCCTTAATTTTCTTCCTTATTGGGGGGCAAATTTTATGGACGGTCGGTTTGGCCATGATGGCGGGACAATTTATTGGCGCCAATTTAGGCGCTAAAATGGTGATGACAAAAGGTAAAACGTTGATTCGCCCAATGGTGGTGGTTATGTCTTTTATCATGACGATAAAAATGGCCTTTGATCAAGGCTGGTTTAATTTCTAACGGGATAAAGTGCGGTGAATTTCCGCAACGTTTTTTATGACAGATTCTCAACAAAATATTCGTTTAACGGCACGTGTCGGCTATGAGCCACATTTCTCGTGGTCCTATTTAAAACCTAAATACTGGGGCATTTGGCTCGGTATTTTGGTTTTGCTGTTGCTGGCATTTATTCCTTTTCGTTTGCGCGATAAATTCGCCGCCAAGATTGGTCTGTTGGTTGGACATAAAGCGAAAAAGCAACGCAAACGCGCTCAAATTAATTTGCAATATTGTTTTCCGCAATGGTCGGAACAACACCGCGAACAGGTGATTGATGACATGTTTGTTGTGTTGGCGCAAGTGATGTTAGGGATCGCCGAAATTGCGGTGCGTTCAAAAAAACATTTGCAACAGCGTAGTGAATTTATTGGCATTGAACATATTAAACAGGCAAAAGAGCAGGGTAAAAATGTGATTTTGCTGGTGCCGCACGGTTGGGCGATTGATGCATCAGGGATTATTTTGCACACTCATGGAATTCCGATGACATCCATGTATAACCCGCATCGCAATCCGCTGGTGGATTGGCTTTGGACGCTGGCACGTCAACGTTTTGGTGGCAAAATGCATGCGCGCCAAAATGGTATCAAACCGTTTTTGAGTCACATTCGACAAGGACAAATGGGTTATTATTTGCCGGACGAAGATTTTGGGGAAGAACAAAGTGTGTATGTGGATTTCTTCGCGACCTACAAAGCAACCTTGCCGGGCATTAATAAAATGGCGAAGTTGGCAAAAGCCGTTGTGATTCCAATGTTTCCGCGTTATAACGCGCAGCTGGGTAAATACCAAATGGAAATTCATCCGGCAATGACACTGAGTGATGATCCGCAGCAATCTGCTCGCGCCATGAACGCAGAAATCGAAAGTTTTGTCACCGAAACACCGGAACAATATGTATGGATTTTGCAGCTTCTGCGCACCCGAAAAAATGGCGAAGATCTTTATGATTAATGTTCGGCAATCTGTCGATTTATGATAATATGCGCGCCGATTTATAATTTTAATTTGTGTGAAAAAAACAACCGCACTTTTAGGTAAAAAAATGGAAAAACAACTTGCACTTATTGCTTCCTCAATTAAATCCATTCCTGATCATCCGAAACCGGGAATCATTTTTCGTGATATTACCAGCTTAGTAGAAGAACCGGCGGCATTTCGCGCTGCGATCGATTTGATGGTGCAACATTGCAAAGAGAAAGGCATTAATAAAGTCATTGGGACGGAATCCCGTGGCTTTATTTTTGGCGCACCGGTGGCATTGGCATTAAATGTGCCTTTTGTGTTGGTACGTAAACCGGGTAAGTTACCACGTGAAACCATTGCGCAATCTTATGAATTGGAATATGGGCATGACACCTTGGAAATTCATGTAGATTCCATTCAAAAAGGTGATAACGTATTGATTATTGACGATTTATTGGCAACAGGCGGTACCGTTGAAGCCACGGTTAAATTAGTACAACGTTTGGGCGGCGAAGTGAAGCATGCGGCATTCGTGATCAATTTACCGGATCTCGGCGGCGAACAACGCTTACGCGATTTAGGCGTAGAACCTTATACTTTAGTTAATTTTGCCGGTCATTAATTTTCTAAACGGGCAGGGATAAAGCATGAGTTATCAAGTATTAGCAAGAAAATGGCGACCAAAAACCTTTGCTGATGTTGTCGGTCAGCAACATATTTTGACCGCACTTGCTAACGGCTTGCGTGAAAATCGCCTGCATCATGCTTATTTATTTTCCGGCACGCGCGGTGTTGGAAAAACCTCCATTGCCCGTTTATTTGCCAAAGGGCTAAATTGTGTTAACGGTGTGACTGCCGAGCCTTGTGGTGTATGTGAACACTGTAAAGCCATTGAAGAAGGCAATTTTATCGATTTAATTGAAATCGATGCCGCCTCCCGCACCAAAGTGGAAGATACACGCGAGCTGTTGGATAACGTGCAATACAAGCCGGTGTTGGGGCGTTATAAAGTGTATCTTATCGATGAAGTACACATGCTTTCACGCCATTCTTTCAATGCGCTCTTAAAAACTTTGGAAGAGCCGCCGGAATATGTGAAATTCCTGTTGGCAACCACCGATCCTCATAAACTGCCGGTAACGATTTTATCTCGTTGCATGCAGTTCCATTTGAAAGCCTTGGAGCAATCCCAAATTGCCGAGCATTTGGGATACATCCTAAATCAGGAACAGATTCCTTTTGAGTCTTTAGCATTAGATAAACTCGCCAGTGCGGCACAAGGCAGTATCCGCGACAGCCTCAGTTTGACAGATCAAGCTATTGCAATGAGTAACGGTAATATAACGCTCAGTATTGTCAATGAAATGTTGGGTTTATTGGATGAAACCCAAGCCATTGAGATTATTTATGCCTTGCAACAAGGCAATGGCGAAAAGCTTATGCAAGTTGTGAGTGAGGTGGCGAATAAAGCGGGTGATTGGGATGAGCTGTTGCGTGAAGTTGCGGAAAATTTGCACAAGATCGCAATGCAGCAATTATTACCACAAGCCTTGTTAACGGAAGCGGATCACATAGGCTTTTTAGCGAAACATATCGCACCACAGGACGTGCAATTTTTCTATCAAGTAGTGGTGAGTGGTCGGAAAGAATTAAGTTTGGCACCAACGGCGCGCATGGGCGCAGAAATGGTGTTATTGCGTGCGTTGGCGTTTCATCCGAAATTCATTGGTCAACCGCTAAACCTTGAAAGTAGTACACAAGAAAGCTCACCAAAAAATCCATCAAGTGCGGTGGAAAATCGTGTTAAATCTTCTGGTCAAACTGCTTCAGCGGCGATTGAAATGCCCGTGGTTTCTCAGGCGATAAAAGCGCATTATCAAGATCGTAAAAAATCCACTACGAATGAAACCGTGGCAAAAAGCGCGCCACCTCAATCCACGCAATCGGCAGAACCCTTGGTGAGTTCGCCTGTACTTGGTGCATTAAACGGATTAGACCAACTGGATGCCATGCCGAGCAGCCCTTCTCAAGAAAAAAAAAAGTCTGAGCGCCTAGTACAACATTCCTCTGAAAAACTGACCGCACTTTCTCATGCTCCTGACACCTTGGATGCTAAAAGTGCGGTGGAAAATCCGAATGAATCGGAGAGCGAAGAAAACGATTCAGATGGGCTAGGCGAAGATTACCGTTGGGAGTGGAGCAACCCGGAGCTAGCACAGGTTGAACAAGGCCCCAAACCTTCGGACATTAAGGCCGCCATTCTGCAAGACATCACTCCTGAATTACAGCAAAAAATTGTCCATTTAACGGAAGAACAAGATCGCTGGGCACAGTTAATTGAACAAAGCGGTGTGGAAAATCTCACCAAAGAATTTGCGTTAAATACCTTTATTTGGACGGAAAGCGAAGACGCGTTTAAATTGGGCGTACGTTCCAGCCATGCACATTTGAATCAAGATAAGCATTGCAAATTGTTGCAGCAGTCGGTTTCACATGTGTTAGGGAAAGCCATTGCATTGACCGTTGAAATCAATGATGACGAACAGTATCTCACGCCGACGGATTATCGCCGCAAAATTTATGCTCAATTACGGGAGCAGGCGAAACAGGATTTATTGCAGGATCAAAAATTGCAATTATTAGAACGCGAATTTGATTGTAGCGTTGATGTGAAAAGTATTCGTCCGGTGTAATGATGTTTAGAAAACATGCCTTTAAATTCCTCGCGTTTCTCATTTTTCTTATAGCGGCGATTACCGGTTATCTTTTTTATAGCTTAACGATTTTCTCTCCCGTCAATATTCACTTTAGTACGACGCCAAATCTCACCTATCATCCGATAAAAAAACAGGATGAGTTAATTTGTTATCAAGCAGAGCAACCTCTCCCCGAAATCACACAGAAGACATTTCGCTTATTGATTTGGAATTTGCATAAAGGACAAGATGCCGGTTGGCAACAGGCACTGAATCGTTTCGCACAGGGGCGTGATCTGTTGTTATTACAGGAAGTGTTAAACACACAAGAATTGGCAGCGCGATATTCATCGCGATTTTCTACCGCACTTTATGCCAGCGCCTTTGCCTATTTACAACAACAATCCGGCGTTGAAATTCTCTCTCAATTTGCACCGCACTTTTATTGTGCCGGCTCAAAATCCGAACCTTGGATTCGTATTCCCAAAGTGGGTGCGGCGATGAGCTTGGCTCTGTCCCACGGGCAAGCACTGTTATTGGTCAACGTGCATTTGATTAATTTTGAAATAAATCCGACGGCTTATGAAGAACAACTTCGCACACTGATGCAGTTAGTTTCACAACATCAAGGCCCGCTTGTGTTATCCGGTGATTTTAATTCTTGGAACGGTTATCGCATGCGGATCATCCGAGAATTGATAAAGGAATTCGGTTTGATTGAAGTCCCTTTTGCACAAGATCAGCGATTACGTTTTTTAGGCAATCCGTTAGATCATGTTTTTGTGCGTGGGCTGAACGTATTAAATGCGACAACAGAACCAACGGAAAGCTCTGATCATGCCCCGTTGTTGTTGGACGTGGAATTAGCCGATTAAACATTGAATGCAAGTTAGTTTGTTTTTAGTAATAAAAATAATTCGCAAGAGCTATGTTCATCCAAATGAAAAACCTCTAAAATTCGTAAACTTATTAACCAATCGCTCGTCTTATTTATGAAACTACTGATTTCGAATCAACACGGTGCCATCGTCATGGCGCTCATGCCATTTTTATATGGGATGTTGCTCAGCAACCCGATTTGGCAACACGTTTTCTTTTTGCTGGCATGGTTTTCCTTGTATTTAATGACCTATCCGTTTCTGAATTTATTTAAAGGCAGAAATTTGGAACTGTATATCAAATGGTCGTGGGTTTATTTCTTCGCCTGTGTCATTTTTGCTGTTCCGGTTTTGATTTATAACTGGCATACGGCGTTATTTGTGGCAGCCATGTTGCCGTTCGTGTTAGTCAGTATTTATTACGTTAAGCAAAAAGATGAGCGCGCTTTTTTAAATGATTTAGCGGGTATTGTGATTTTTGCCATTGCCGGCATGGGATCCTATTATTTTCCTGACCGCACTTTTGATGACAAAATTTGGCTGGTAGCGCTGTATCCGAGCTTATTTTTTATCGGTACGACCTTATATGTGAAATCCGTTATGCGCGAGCGTAAAAATCCGTTGTATTTAAAATTATCCATCGGTTTTCATGCTCTTTGTATTCTTGGATTTATTTTGGTAGAACAATATCTTATGGCATTGGCGTTTGTGCCGCCATTCATTCGAGCCATTTGGTTACCGCAGAAAAAAATGTCGGTAAAACAAGTGGGTTTCACCGAAATCGGTATTTCCCTGTTGTTCTTTGCTAATTTGCTTTATGCAACGTTATAAAAAGATGATGAAAAAACGGTTAAAGCATTTTGCAATCGGTCTTGGCTTATTTAGTTTTTCTGCACTTGCTGTAGAAACGCCGGTTTTTTCCGTGGTTCAAACCGTGGAAGAAAGCGGGAAACTGTTGCGTAATGAACTTACGAATGATCAGCTAAGAGATTGGGGGCGAGCTTTTTTTCAACGCAATGATATGCCATCCGTGTTTAATGTGATGTATCTTCTTGCGTTGAAAGATGATCGACGCGCACAGTTGGATCTTGGGCGACTTTATTTTCGTGGAGAAGGTGTCGAACAAAACTATGAAAAAGCCTATTGGTGGTTCAGCGAGGCCGCAGAACAAGGAAGCAGAATTGCGGTAACCAATTTAGGGATTCTTTATGCCGGTGGTTATGGTGTCAAAAAGAATCTTAATCATGGCATTTCTTTGCTGGAGAAAACCGCGTCAGCTAATGACTCACAGGCGATGCTCGTTTTAGGCACTCTGTACTATAACGAAATTAAAATTAGAGACTTTAATAAAGCCTTCAAGTGGTTAGAAAAAGGGGCTAAACAAGGTAATGAAGAGGCTATTTTCCGCTTAGCGTTAATGTATGAACGAGGCGAAGGAACAAAACGCAATCGACCGATGGCGATTTCTATTTATAAAGATTTAATCGCACAACAAAGCCGTTTTTCAGAGGAAGCAAAAGAGCGATTAAATATATTGAGTGGTGATTAGCAAAGATAAAAATCCACCTTTTAAGGTGGATTTTTTGTTTGTATTACCGTGATAATGTCAATAAAAAAAACAACCGGAAAACCCACCGCACTTTTCATATAAAAAAGGACGCCAATCATGCGTCCTTTTGAGTCTGAATTTAGCGTTATTCCTCTGGAGTAACCACTTCAATTTCCACGTTGCTATGCAAGCCGCGCGGTAACTGCGTCCCTTTGCGTCCCCGTTCGGCGCGGAATTTCTGTAAATCTTCCGGCTTCAAGGTCACTTTACGTTTACCGGAATGGAAGACGAGGCTGGAATTTTCCTCAATCAACAATAACCGCACCAGCAATTCAGAACGCGCTTTGGCGTTGGCGGACGGAATAGTGACGATTTTGTTGCCTTTGCCTTTGGACAGTTCCGGTAAATCTTGCACCGGGAAAATCAGCATTCGACCGGCGGAGGTAAGTGCCACCAAAAGTGCGGTCGGATTTTTCAGTGTTAACGGTGGTAACACTTTGGCATTTTCCGGTAAGGAAATGAGCGCCTTACCGGCTTTGTTACGGGCGACTAAATCGGCGAATTTACAAATAAAGCCATAGCCGGCATCGGAGGCCATGAGCAACGGCTGATCTTCATTTTCAATCAGCAGCTGATCAACGGTTGCGCCTGCCGGCAGGGTAAGTTTACCGGTGAGCGGCTCGCCTTGGGAGCGGGCAGACGGCAGACTTAGCGGATCCAGTGCGTAACTGCGTCCCGTGCTGTCGATAAACACCGCCGGTTGATTGCTTTTGCCGTAGGCATGTGTCAAATATTTGTCGCCGGCTTTGTAGCTTAACCCTTGCGGATCAATGTCATGCCCTTTCGCGCAACGTACCCAACCCATTTCCGATAAAATCACAGTCACCGGTTCTGTCGGCAGCATTTCGTTTTCTGCAATGGCTTTGGCTTCCGCTCGTTCAACTAACGGTGAACAGCGTGGGCTGGCGTATGTTTTGGCATCCTGTTGAATTTCTTTTTTCAACAATGTATTTAAACGGCGTTCTGAGCCTAAAATCTCTTCCAAAGACGACCGCTCTTTTTCCAGCTCCGCTTGTTCCGCTTGCAACTGATGTTCTTCCAGTTTCGCCAAATGACGCAAGCGCAAGTTCAAAATGGCTTCCGCTTGTGCATCGCTTAAGTTGAAACGTGCCATTAATTCGGCTTTTGGCTCATCTTCGTGACGGATGATCTCGATGACTTCATCAATATTCAAAAAGGCAATCATCAAACCTTGCAAGATATGCAGGCGGGCAAGCACTTTGTCTAAGCGATATTGCAAGCGTCGGGTCACGGTGGTGCGACGGAAAGTCAGCCACTCAGTGAGGATTTCCAACAAATTTTTCACTGCCGGTTTGTAATCCAAACCAATCATGTTCATATTCACACGATAGCTTTTTTCCAAATCGGTGGTGGCAAATAAATGCGCCATCATGGCATCGGTATCTACGCGATTCGAACGTGGCACGATCACAATGCGCACCGGATTTTCATGATCTGCTTCATCACGAATATCTTCTACCATCGGCAGTTTTTTCGCGGTCATTTGCTCGGCGATTTGCGCAATCACTTTGGATGGCGAGGCTTGGTGCGGTAGGGCACTGATAATGATTTCCCCGTCTTCTTTCTTCCATGCTGCGCGCATTTTGATAGAGCCGCGACCTTGCTGATATATTTTGCGAATTTCTTCTTTCGGCGAAATGATTTCTGCCTCAGTTGGGAAATCCGGGCCTTGCACCACGGTCAACAAGTCATCCAAGGTCGTTTTTGGATTATCCAGCAACATCACTGCCGCGTCAGCGATTTCATTAATGTTGTGCGGAGGAATATCCGTTGCCATCCCCACCGCAATCCCGGTGGTGCCGTTGAGCAAAATATGTGGCAAACGTGCCGGTAAATATTGCGGTTCTTCTAAGGTACCGTCAAAGTTAGGCTGATAATCTACGGTACCTTGACCGAGCTCCGCCAATAGCACTTCTGAAATTTTAGATAAACGGGATTCCGTATAACGCATCGCCGCGAAAGATTTCGGATCGTCCACCGCGCCCCAGTTGCCTTGCCCGTCAACCAATGGATAACGGTAAGAGAAGGGCTGCGCCATCAACACCATGGCTTCATAGCAAGCGCTATCGCCGTGCGGGTGGAATTTACCCAACACATCCCCCACAGTACGGGCAGATTTTTTATATTTTGCCGCCGCATTCAGCCCAAGCTCGGACATGGCATAAATAATGCGTCGCTGTACCGGCTTCAAACCATCACCGATAAACGGCAAGGCGCGATCCATGATGACGTACATGGAGTAGTTGAGGTACGCCCTTTCAGTGAAGTGGCGTAGTGGCATTTGTTCGATGCCTTCGTAGTTGATGGAGTCAGTCATGATTTATTTTTGCGTTTTATTTATGTCAATAATATTTGTTTAATTTATTGGCTTTCGCCAAATTTCCCCTCTTTTGTAAAGAGGGGCGAGGGGAGATTTAAAGTGCGGTTGATTTTTGAAATGTTTTTAAGTGTTTGAAAATTTCACCGCACTTTTCTTCTTACACAGTCAAATCTACTTGATCCCCTTTCGCTTGCAACCAATTTTTGCGGTCTTCAGCGCGTTTTTTGGCCAGTAGCATATCCATGGTTTCCATTGTTTCTTGGCTTTCTTCGCCTTGCGCTTCAAAGGTGAGTTGCACTAAACGACGGGTGTTCGGATCCATCGTGGTTTCGCGTAATTGCATTGGGTTCATTTCACCCAGCCCTTTAAAACGCTGTACGTTTGGCTTGCCTTTTTTCCCTTTGAGACGATCCAAAATAGCGTCTTTTTCGCTTTCATCGAGGGCATAGAAGACTTCTTTGCCTAAGTCGATTCGATAGAGCGGTGGCATCGCCACATACACATGGCCTTGTTCTACCAGTTTCGGAAAATGGCGTAGGAAGAGGGCGCAAAGTAGGGTGGCAATGTGTAAACCATCCGAATCCGCATCGGCGAGAATACAAACTTTGCCGTAGCGTAATTGGGATAAATCATCGTTGTCGGGGTCAATACCGAGTGCCACGGCAATGTCATGCACTTCTTGTGAGGCTAACACTTGCTCCGGTGAGACTTCCCACGTGTTCAAGATTTTACCGCGCAATGGCAGAATCGCTTGGTATTCACGTTCCCGTGCTTGCTTGGCAGAACCGCCGGCGGAATCCCCTTCCACGAGGAATAATTCGGTTAGATTGAGATCTTGTGAGCTGCAGTCGGCGAGTTTGCCTGGTAACGCAGGGCCGCTTACCAGTTTTTTACGTACCACTTTTTTGGCTGCGCGTAAACGACGCTGGGCTGAGCTAATAGCCATATCCGCCAACAATTCGGCAGTTTGAACGTTTTGGTTTAGCCATAAACTGAAGGCATCTTTCACAACGCCGCCAATAAACACCGCACTTTGACGGGAGGAAAGACGTTCTTTGGTTTGGCCGGCGAATTGTGGGTCCTGCATTTTAAGGGAAAGTACATAAGCGCAGCGATCCCATAAGTCGTCAGCGGCGAGTTTCACGCCGCGCGGCAATAAATTGCGGAATTCGCAAAACTCACGCATGGCATCCAATAAGCCTTGACGCAAACCGTTGACGTGTGTGCCGCCAAGTGCGGTCGGAATCAGGTTTACATAGCTTTCACCAATGAGTTCGCCACCTTCCGGCAACCATAATAACGCCCAAGATACCGCTTCTTTTTCGCCTTTAAATTCACCGATAAACGGTTGTTCCGGTAAGGTGACTAAACCGTTTACTGCTTCCATTAAATAGTCGTTCAAGCCATCTTGATAAAGCCAAGTGTCTTCGGTGTTATTCACTTTATCGATAAATTTAATTTCAAGCCCCGAACACAATACGGCTTTGGCTCGGAGCAAATGACGTAAACGGCTGACGGAGAATTTTTCGCTGTCGAAATATTTCGGATTCGGTTTGAAATGCACGGTGGTACCGGTCGTGCGGCGACCGCAGGTACCGATAACGGTGAGGTCTTCCACTTTTTGACCATTTTCAAAGGCGATTTTATACACTTCGCCGTTACGTTTAACGGTGACATCAACTCGCTCGGATAAGGCGTTCACCACAGAAATTCCCACCCCGTGTAAACCACCGGAAAACGTGTAATTTTTATTGGAGAATTTACCGCCGGCGTGCAGTTTGCTCATGATGACTTCTACGCCGGATACTTTTTCCACCGGGTGAATATCCACCGGCATACCGCGCCCGTTGTCGATCACTTCAATGGATTGATCTTTATGCAAAATCACTTCGATTTTCGTGGCAAAACCGGCAAGGGCTTCATCCACGCTGTTGTCGATAACTTCTTGTGCGAGGTGATTTGGGCGGGTGGTGTCGGTGTACATGCCCGGGCGGAGTTGTACGGGTTCAAGGTCTTTTAAAACGGTGATTTCGTTGGCGGAATAATTCGTTGTCATAGTCATTCATTAATAAAATCTTAGAAGCAAAATTGCGCGGGATTATAGCAAAAAACAACGGGATTTTTAACCGCACTTTTCGTGCTGAGAGAAGAGAAAAGTGCGGTCATTTTGGCGAGCATTTTTACTGTTGTTTGAGTAGCGTTTCGTAGCGTTCGTCCGTTAAGGTCTTCAGAAAGGCTTCAAGGTCATCCAGTTGTTCATCGCTTAACGGTGGGGCTTTGAGTTCTTCAAGATTCATTGTTTCGGCGTATTCCGGTGCTTCCCAAGGTTGCTGAGTTTCAGGATTCAGTTTACGCGCAGGGTTGTTGAAATGATCGAAATATTCCAACACGGTGCGTAAATGTTTAAACACGCCGTTGTGCATATAAGGTGCGGTGACGGCAATGTTGCGCAGGGTGGGCACTTTGAATTTGCCCTTTTGGCGTTGATCGCCGTTGACCATGGGGTTATCCAATAAACCGTTATCGATAAAATCCTGGCTGAGCTGATTATGTGCGATTAAACGCTGATTTTTAGGCACGCCCATGTTGTAGTAGCGATAATTGGTGAATGTTTCTTCTTTGTGTTCGGCATGTTGCGCTTGATGGCAGTTGCTACAGTTGGTTTTAGTGTTATCAAAAAATAATTGTTTACCACGTTCTTCTTGGGCGGTCATCGCATATTTGCCTTGTAGCGATTTATCGTATTTAGCATCAAAAGGATGCAATAAACGTTTTTCTTGTTGGAATACAGCGAGGGCATCTTCCATGGCAGAATAAACACGATCTACACTTTCCCAAGTCTCTTTACCGTAATGTTGAGTAAAGAGCGTGAGATACATTGGTGTATTGAAAATTCGTTTAGCAACGGAAAGTTTGTCTGGCATGCCCATTTCCACCGGATTGATTGGCGGCCCGCCGGCTTGTTCTGCTAAGTTTTTAGCACGCCCATCCCAGAATTGACCACCCACATAATCCTGAATTTTCTCATCGTAATGAAATTCCGGTGCATAGCTTGCATAAAGCATGGTTGGCGCATTTCGCGTGCCGAACCGCGTCGGATCATCACCTTGAGAGACCATTTTGTCTGCGCTGTTTTCTCGTAAATCAACAAAGGCGGTATCGGGGCTGTGGCAACTGGAACAGTTTTGATTACCATGCAAAGAAAGGTTGTTATCAAAAAATAAAATTTGTCCTAATAACGCCTTATCAATCCCGCCTTTCGGCATTTCTCGGGCTTCTTTTTCTAGCGCCAAGGCAGACATTGGCAGCCATGCGGCAAGTAACATTGTAAATAAACGGTTCATGGTTTGTCCTGGTAATAAAATGATGTTCTTTAGCATACCCTTTTTTCCCTTTTTTCTGTCTTACTCTTTTAAGGTATGACTTTTGACCTGAATCATACAAAATCACTTTTTTTGAAAAAGCGCTTTATCTTCTTGTTAAATAGTTTACTATTTCAGTCGGTTTTTTTTGTTATCCACAATTATGGGGGAAATTATTATGTCTTTTGCCGATAAAAAATTAAGTGAAATTGCGATTTCAATTCCGGGATCAACCGCACTTTTACGTGAATATGATTTAGATTTTTGTTGTGGTGGTGCCGATACATTAGGTGCTGCAGTAGCAGAGAAAAATTTAAATTTAGCGGAAATTGAAGCACGTTTAACTGAACTACAAAATAGTAAAAAACAGGATGATGAGCAACGTTGGTTGACAGCACCTTACGCAGACATCATCGAGCACATTATTCATCGTTATCATGAACGTCACAAACAACAGCTTTCTGAACTTTTTGTCTTGGCTGAGCGAGTAGAATCCGTTCACGGCGATCGTGATGATTGTCCAATTGGCGTTGCTGCTGAAATTCAAAATATTTATGCCGATTTAACTAGTCATATGATGAAAGAAGAGCAAATTTTGTTTCCGATGATCAATATGGGAAATTATGCGATGGCAAGAATGCCGATTCAAGTAATGGAACATGAACATGCTGAACACGGTGAGCATTTGGATGTATTAAAAGCGTTGACCAATAACTTAACGCCGCCGGCAGATGCGTGTAATACTTGGCGTGCCCTCTATAGTGGGATTCAAGAATTTATGGATGATTTAATGATGCATATTCATACGGAAAATAATATTCTGTTTCCACGTGTGATTGAGGAAGGCAGCAGATAAACTTTGTTTCAACAATTTGAAGTGTATAAAGCCATTAAATGCGATGTTTAATGGCTTTTTTATTTGTAACGATATAAAAAGATTAATTCAGTTGAAGTTGTCTTTGTGAAGCAAATAAGGATTCTGTAATAAAGCTGGCAGTCACAATTTCTGCTTCAGGATAAAGGCTTTCTTCGGATACGCCGTTATGTTGCATACAGGAAGAACACACGGCAATTCTACCACCTTTTGCTATAAAGGTATCAATGAGCTCACGAACCGGTTTGAACGGTGCGCCGATGTCGATTTTATCGCCGTAATTTTTAGCGCCGAGATGAACGGCATCGGAAAGCAATAAAATGACAGTGTCTTTGCCTTTTTCTAGGGCGTTTATTCCGACAGTAAAAGCAATAGTAACATTATTTGAATCGCGCTCATGGGCAGTTAATGTAATTAATAAATCAATGTTTTTCATGATGTTTCCTCTACGTTTGGGGTTATTAAATAAAACAATTTATATATTTACATTTTTTGATTTTAGAGGGTTTTATTTCATTTGACTGTGATTAAAATCACAAAATGAGAAATAAGTGAAATGTGGTTGTAAATATGTTGAGGAAATATAAAAAATAACCCCAGATTCAATGAAGTCTGGGGTTAAGGGTTAAACGACAAAGGCTTATTTCGCAATACGTTTATATTTCATGCGGTGTGGTTGAAGGGCTTCGGCACCGAAGGTTTTCTTCTTCCATTCTTCATAATCGGAGAAGTTGCCTTCATAGAACGTCACTTTGCCTTCGTCGCCGTAGTCTAAAATATGTGTAGCGATACGGTCTAAGAACCAGCGGTCATGGGAGATGACCATAGCACAGCCCGGGAATTCTAAAATCGCATTTTCCAATGCGCGTAAGGTTTCCACGTCAAGGTCGTTGGTCGGTTCATCCAGTAACAACACGTTACCACCGGCTTGCAACAATTTCGCTAAGTGTAAACGGCCGCGTTCACCACCGGAAAGTTCACCCACGCGTTTTTGCTGATCCACGCCTTTGAAGTTGAAGCGCCCTACATAAGCACGGCTTGGAATTTCAAAGTTACCGATAGTTAAAATATCTTGTCCGTTAGAAACTTCTTCCCACACGGTTTTCTTGTCGTCCATGGCATCACGGAATTGATCCACGGAGGCCAACACGACCGTTTCACCTAAGATAATAGAACCTGAATCCGGTTGTTCTTTGCCGGAAAGCATATGGAATAAAGTCGATTTACCCGCGCCGTTTGCCCCGATAATCCCAACGATAGCGCCTTTCGGAATACTGAAAGACAAATCATCGATTAAAGTGCGGTCGCCGTAAGATTTACTTAAATGTTGCACTTCAATCACTTTATCGCCTAAGCGTGGACCAGGTGGAATAAAGAGTTCGTTGGTTTCGTTACGTTTTTGATATTCGCCGGAATTAAGTTCCTCAAAACGAGCCATACGCGCTTTGCTTTTTGCTTGACGACCTTTTGGATTTTGGCGTACCCATTCCAATTCTTTCTCAATGGATTTTTGGCGGGCAGATTCTTGCGCTTGCTCTTGTGCCAAACGTTTTTCTTTTTGTTCCAACCAAGAAGAGTAGTTGCCTTCCCAAGGAATACCTTCACCGCGGTCAAGCTCCAAGATCCAACCGGCAACGTTATCTAAGAAGTAACGATCGTGGGTAATTGCCACCACAGTGCCTTCGTAGTCGTGTAAGAAACGTTCTAACCATGCCACGGATTCCGCATCCAAGTGGTTGGTCGGTTCGTCTAATAACAACATATCCGGTTTTTCGAGCAATAAACGGCAAAGTGCCACACGACGGCGTTCACCCCCGGATAAATGTTCGATTTTGGCATCCCAATCAGGCAAACGTAACGCATCAGCGGCGCGTTCTAATTGGTTATCCAAATTATGCCCGTCATGCGCTTGAATGATGGCTTCCAACTCGGCTTGCTCCGCGGCAAGTTTGTCGAAATCTGCATCAGGATCGGCATATAAGGCATAAACTTCATCTAAACGCGTTAATGCACGTTTAACGTCACCCACGGCTTCTTCAATCGCCTCACGCACAGTTTGTTGCGGTTCAAGTTTTGGTTCTTGCGGAAGATAACCGATTTTAATGCCGGGTTGCGGACGCGCTTCCCCTTCGATTTCTTTATCAATGCCCGCCATAATGCGAAGCAACGTGGATTTACCTGCGCCGTTTAAACCGAGCACACCAATTTTGGCGCCCGGGAAAAAGCTTAGGGAAATATCTTTTAGAATATGACGTTTCGGCGGAACCACTTTGCCTACTCGGTGCATCGTGTAAACGAATTGTGTTGACATAATTTTTCTCTGGTTAAGGGGAAAAGTGCGGTCATTTTTGTCGATGTTTTTACATGCGGAATGACCCTAAAGAAACAATAAAGCATAAAAATCATTGTCATGATTCAGGCGGCTCATTCTACTTGATGTTTGCCGTTGTGCCAATTTATCGCAGTAAAATTTTAGGCATAAAAAAACCTCTCCGAAGAGAGGTAGGAAAGTAGTTTAGCTATTTATGATTATTTTATTTAGGAACTTTATGAATATCAAGCAATCACTTGATGGTGCTGAATGTTATCGATTTTTCAGTGAGAAGCAAAATGCAAAATTAGGTTTGTTTGATATAAATCAGAAAAAACGGGTGATTTTTTCATGATGGATGCTTTTTTGAGCGCACTGTGGTGCATTTTTATTTATGCTAAAATAATGAAGTCAAATTTACCGGGAAGGTGAACCAGTGAAAAAAATAAGTTTATTTTTGATAACGTTAATTTGTGCCCAAACGCTTTTTGCGCATCCTCATGCCTTCATTGACATGAAAACGAAGGTGTTGGTGGACAAACAACAATTAGTCGGTTTTTCAATGCAATGGATTTTAGATGAGCCCAGTTCAGCCGCTGTGTTATATGATGTAAAACAAGCAAAAGGTGACAAGAAAGCATTGCAGAAATTGATTGATGAGGTTATCGGCAATGTGGTCAATGAACATTACTTTAGCTACTTATTTGATAAACAAGGTAATAAAGTAAAATACAGCGCAAAACCTCAAAATTACGGCATGAAGAGCAGTGGGGCGCAGGTGTTGTATTATTTTGATTTTATGTTGTCAAAACCGCAGCTTTTGCAGAATAACGAATTTACATTAAGTACTTACGATCCGACGTATTATGTTTCTATGTATTACGATCAGCCTTTTCATTCGGCTGTCGATTTTTCTCAATTACCGGAAAATTGTCATGGCGAAGTGCTGGAGCCTGATGTTAATGAAAAGCTCAAAGCTTACGCTTCCTCGTTAGATCAGTCTCAACGCAACGAAGATGACACCCTTGGCGCGCAGTTTGCACAAAAAGTGCGGTTAATTTGCAAATAGTTTTTAAGAGATTCATGAAATCCCGTTTATTTTATTTCCTATTGTTAGGCATATTGCTACTTGCCTGTATTTATTTGTTTCCATGGTTATTTTCCCATGTTGTACTCTGGCAACGGGAATTTAATCAACTCATCTCTGCTTATTTACATGCCATTAAACAACAGCCGGTTTATGCCGGCAGTCTGCTCATTTTAGTGAGTTTTTTATATGGTGTGTTTCACGCCTTGGGGCCTGGGCACGGCAAGTTTATTATTGCCGGCTATTTAGCGACTCACCAGACGAAGCTTGCACGTAGTATGCAAATCACTTTCTTCTCTTCTTTAGCTCAAGGATTGGTTGCCATTTTGGCGGTGTCTGTGGTGGTGTTGATTTTGCAGCTTTCCTCCGCCTACTTCAATTTAAGCCAATTATGGTTGGAACGAACGGCTTATGTTTTGGTGATTTTGCTTGGGCTGAGTTGGTGTTGGAAGAGTGGGAAAATCCTGTATAAACAACATCGACAGAAAAAACAGAAATTACATATTCATAAGATTCAACGCGCTATAACAAATGAGATACGAACTGCTGAAAAAAGTGCGGTGGGGATTTCAACTGTTTTTGCAGAAACTCATACGGAACACCATGCTAACTGTGGTTGTGGTCATCAACATATTCCGGATCCCGACGCTTTGAATCAAAACGTAAATATAAAGGAAAGCGTATTGATTATTTTGAGTATCGGCATGCGACCTTGCTCCGGTGCGATTTTTGTTTTGTTCCTTGCTTATATGTTGGATTTGTTCCCTTGGGGCATCGCGGCAACTTTAGCGATGTCGCTTGGCACGGGAATCATGTTATCGGCATTTGCTTTGTTGGTGCGTTATGCTCGCTCAACGGCGATTAAAATCGGGCAATGGTATCGCCGACCTTTTGCAAACATAGATATAGAAGCTGTGGCGAAATGTTTTGCCGGTGTCATATTGATTTTCTTTGCGTTAGCGTTGATTTATGGAACGACTTTGCCGGTAAGCGGAGGTGCGACATTATTTGCGAGATAAAAAGAGGCGAGAGTAAAAAGGATTCAGCAGAAAAAATAAAAGCCCATAAGGAGGCTATGGGCTCAAACTCTTTTGGTATACTTTAGCTTTTATAAAAGGAGACAAATAAAAACTATCCAAAAGAAAAAACTGGCTCCTCCTGCTGGACTTGAACCAGCGACATATGGATTAACAGTCCACCGTTCTACCGACTGAACTAAGGAGGAATAAATTTGGTATCAAAAGATAGGTCGCGTATCTTACTTATCCACCTATAGGTTGTCAACACCTAACCTAAAAAATATTTCCCTGTTTTTCGTGCGATATTTCTATCCACAAAGTCTGTGGATAAGTTTGTGAGTTATTATTTTAAAAAGCATCCCATCCTCGATAAAATCAGGCTTTATTGAAATTCGATATAAAATTGATTGTAAAATGACATTTATTTATTTTTCAAATAGTTAACAAAAATCTAGAGAAATTTTTAAAAATTTTTTATAAATTTGTGATTTCGACCACTTGACAAATATAACTCTGTGTAAAACTTCATTTTTTATCACTCAATGTGGCGTGATAAATGTGTTAAAATGCGCGGCATTTAGAATATACCGTAAAAAATGACCTCACTTTATGTCAGAGAAAATTAACACCAAGCCTTTTATCCTTCATTCCGATTTCAAACCCTCCGGTGATCAGCCACAAGCTATTGCCAAACTTGCCGAAAATTTAGAAGACGGCTTGGCTCACCAAACCTTACTGGGCGTTACGGGTTCCGGAAAAACCTTTACGATTGCCAATGTGATTGCGCAGTTAAACCGACCGGCCATGTTGCTTGCGCCAAATAAAACCCTTGCGGCTCAGCTTTATGCGGAAATGAAAGCCTTTTTTCCTGAAAATGCGGTGGAATATTTCGTTTCTTACTATGATTATTACCAGCCGGAAGCTTATGTGCCGAGCAGTGACACCTTCATTGAAAAAGATGCGTCCATTAACGATCAAATCGAGCAAATGCGTTTGTCGGCTACCAAATCTTTTTTGGAGCGTCGAGATACTATCGTGGTTGCCTCGGTTTCCGCTATTTATGGTTTGGGCGACCCGGATTCTTATTTGCAAATGATGTTGCACTTGCAGCAAGGGGCGATAATCAATCAGCGTCAGATTTTGGCGAAGTTGGCAGAATTGCAATATACGCGTAACGACCAGGCGTTTCAGCGCGGTACATTTCGTGTGCGCGGGGAAATTATCGATATTTTCCCGGCAGAATCCGATGAGCGCGCAGTACGTATCGAATTATTTGATGATGAAATTGAGCGCTTGAGTCTTTTCGATCCACTCACAGGAAGCAGCTTTGGTATCGTGCCACGTTTCACCGTGTATCCAAAAACGCACTACGTCACACCGCGCGAGCGCATTTTAGATGCCATTGAAAAAATCAAAGTGGAACTGGCGCAACGACGGGAATATTTCATTAAAGAGAATAAATTGTTAGAAGAACAACGCATTAGCCAACGTACTCAATTTGATATTGAAATGATGAACGAATTGGGCTATTGCTCGGGGATTGAAAACTACTCACGTTATCTGTCGGGCAGAAATGAAGGTGAACCGCCGCCGACCTTATTTGACTATATGCCGTCTGACGCCATTTTAATTATTGACGAATCTCACGTCACGGTACCGCAAATCGGTGGGATGTATCGTGGCGACCGTTCCCGTAAAGAAACGTTGGTGGAATATGGTTTCCGTTTGCCTTCGGCGTTGGATAACCGCCCGTTACGTTTTGAGGAATTTGAACGTTTGGCTCCGCAAACCATCTATGTTTCGGCTACC
This sequence comes from Aggregatibacter sp. Marseille-P9115, assembly GCF_920939465.1. Lineage (GTDB taxonomy): Bacteria > Pseudomonadota > Gammaproteobacteria > Enterobacterales > Pasteurellaceae > Aggregatibacter > Aggregatibacter segnis_B. The sequence continues at coordinate 367,553 of NZ_OV100759.1, read as the reverse complement.
CCGGGGCCTTATGAGCTAGAAAAATCCGGTGCAGAAATTATCGATCAGGTAGTGCGCCCAACGGGCTTACTGGATCCGCAAATTGAAATTCGTCCGGTGTCTATTCAAGTGGATGATTTGCTTTCTGAAGCGCGTCAAAGAGCGGATAAAAATGAGCGCGTTTTAGTGACAACGCTGACTAAAAAAATGGCGGAAGATTTAACGGATTATTTGGATGAACACGGGATTCGTGTGCGTTATTTGCACTCCGATATTGATACGGTGGAGCGTGTGGAAATTATCCGTGATTTGCGCCTAGGCGAATTTGATGTATTGGTCGGGATTAACTTATTACGGGAAGGCTTGGATATTCCCGAAGTGTCCCTCGTGGCGATTTTAGATGCAGACAAAGAGGGCTTTTTGCGCTCCGAACGTTCCTTAATTCAAACCATCGGACGTGCCGCGCGAAACTTGAATGGTAAAGCGATTTTGTATGCGGACAGCATCACTAAGTCTATGGAAAAAGCCATTACGGAAACCAATCGCCGCCGTGAAAAACAAACGAAATATAATGAAGAACACGGCATTGTGCCGCAGGCGTTAAATAAAAAAGTGGGTGAATTGTTAGATATCGGTCAGGGCGCCAATCAAAAAGCGAAAGCCAATAAACAACGCGGAAAAATGGTGGCAGAACCAACCGCACTTTATGCACTACCTACATCTCCGAAGGAATATCAACAACAAATTAAGAAATTGGAACAGCAAATGTATAAATTTGCGCAAGATTTGGAATTTGAAAAAGCCGCTGCGGTGCGAGATCAATTACAGCAATTGCGGGAAAGTTTTATGTTATCCGGCGAGTAAAAGTGCGGTCGTTTTTCTCGGTGATTTTTATAATAAAAAAGGCGAAATCAATTCGCCTTTTTTGTTTTTTAAAAATGCTTTATTGCACTAATAAATAGAAATTACTGTCACCACGGATGATATTTAACGCAATAGCAGATGGTTTGCTATCCAAGGCTTTGCGCAATTGACCTAAGTTTTCAACTTTTTGGCGGTTAATACCAATGATCACATCGCCATTTTTCAAACCACGTTGTTCCGCTAAGGAGTTTGGTTTGATTTTACTAATAGACACGCCTTTTACGCCTTTTTCATCGTAGTTATTCAATTCTGCGCCGTCTAATGCCGGTAATAGGCTATTGGCTGTGGTTTGGTTTTGATCGTCTGATTGTAACGTAACTTTGGCGGTATTGGATTTGCCATCGCGTAAATAGGTCAGCTCAATTTGTTTACCCGCACCGGAAGTGGCGATTTTGGCACGCATTTCCGCAAAGCTAGAAATCGCTTGTCCGTTCATTGCCGTGATGACATCACCGGCTTTTAAGCCTGCTTTATCGGCGGCAGAGCCCGGCATTACTTCGCTCACGAAAGCGCCTTTTTTCGCTTCAATGTCAAAAGCTTGAGCTAAATCGGCATTTAATTCTCCGCCCTTAATGCCTAACATACCGCGACGAACTTCACCAAATTCAAGAATTTGTTGTACGAGATTGTTCGCCATGTTGCTCGGAATAGCAAACGCAATACCCGCATTGCCGCCACTTGGGGAAATAATGGCGGTATTAATACCAATGAGTTCCCCGTTTAAATTGACGAGCGGACCACCGGAGTTACCACGGTTTACAGCCGCATCGGTTTGAATATAGTTTTCATATGTGCCGCTGTCAGAACCCATGGAGCGACCTAAAGCAGACACGATACCGGAGGTCACGGTTTGTCCTAAGCCGAACGGATTACCAATCGCAACCGTGAAATCGCCTACGCGTAATTTATCGGAATCGGCGAGTTTAAGTACGGTCAAATTTTTCGGATTTTCTACTTGAATCAATGCTACATCAGACATTTCGTCAGCACCGATCACTTTCGCTTTAAATTCGCGGCCATCGTGTAATTGCACGGTAATTTTGTCGGCATCTTTGATCACGTGGTTGTTTGTTAATACATACCCTTTTTCCGCATTAATAATGGCACCGGAACCAATGCCTTTGAAATTACGCGGTGCGCGATTGCGATCGAACATATCCGGGCCAAAGAAGAATTTAAATTCTTCCGGAATATCATCATCCATTTCAGCTGAACGGTTTGTTTGTTTTCCTTCGACGGAAATAGACACCACGGAAGGTAATACTTTTTCCAGCATCGGTGCCAAGCTTGGGAGTTGTTGTCCCGCTACGATGGCAACAGGCGTTTCTGCTTGGCTCATCATTGGGGTAGTTAAAATGCTTAATCCGAGCGCAATACCGGTTAAAACAAAATGGCGTTTTTTCATTAAATGTTCTCCAATCAAAAAATAAAAAACGAAATCTCAATGAGTTTCGGTGATGACTATGACAAGTAAAATGGTTGAATGTTCTCAGTTTTTTTATTTAATTCATGAAAAAAAAGAAAAGTGCGGTGACTTGTTAAAATGAATGTTAAGAAAAATAAAAACGCCCTTCAATTGAAGGGCGCTTGTTGAATTATCTTTCTGCTTTGAATAAACCTGAAGAACCTTCGGAATAGTCTTTCGGTGGATCTTCTGTTTTAGACGGGGAAACGTTGCCTTTTTCATCCAGTAAACTGTGTTGAAACAAGGTGCTGTCATTCAATTCCGGCAGTAGTTGATTCGAGGAGCGAGCAAGATGTTGGTACAGTTTTTGATAATCTTGTGCGAGAGATTTCAACAAATCGGCGCTTTCCGCAAAATGTTTTTCCAATTGTTGTTTTTGGCTTTCCAATTGCTCTTTTGCGACTCGCAATTCCGCTTCGGTTTTCACTTGTTTTTTGGCGGACTCTTTTGTGAGTCGTAATAAGAAATAACCAATAACAAAACCAACCACTAAACCAATTAACGCGGCTTGCCACATTTCAGCTGCCCAAGTTTGCATAAAGAACCTCCTCTAATTTATGTGAAACAATTAGTTGAATCATAGCCTGAACCGCTTTCTATTTCCATGTGTTAGATCACAGAACGAAAATTTTTCGGAAAATAAAAGGGCGAATATTTTTCGCCCTTCAAAAACGTTTTTAAAAACGACCGCACTTTATGACCAATTTTCGCGTTTTGCTTTTTGTAATTTGGCGTAGGCAGCCAGTAATTTTTGATGCTCATCGAAATTGGCAAGGGTTTCATCGCTAGCAGGCAAATTATAGAACGGATTTCCCCCTTGAATCGCGGCCCACGCAAACGCCACCGCGTCTTTACCGTACATTTTCTCGAACACCGGACGATATTGTTGCGGATCGCGGTGTTCATCCATAAACAATTCAAGGCTGCTGATTAAGCAACGATAATAGTTGGCGCGTTCGGCGGTAAACACGGAGCTGTTCATATTATATGTCCAGTTCGCCCAGTCTAACGCCATTGCCAAGTCGCCTAACGCGAGATAAAGCATGGATTTTAATTCGCCGATGCGCAAGGTTGTCCAGCCGCTGGCTTTCGGTGCCACGACGCCGATAAATTCACGCACGCGGGTGGCATCGTCAATGCCTTGTTCATCCAGTTCATCCAAGAGTTCTTGGTAGGTTTCTTGGTCGTGGTGGAAGTGCGGTAAGTCCAACAGGATTTCGCGCCAGTCCATGCCCATGTTGCTGTTGGCGTAAATTAAGTCGTCTGCAGGATAAATATCGGACATGCCCGGCACGATGATGCGACAGGCGTAAACACCTAAGTGATTGTAGTCCATGATGTAAACCTCTTTGTTTTCCTCGTGGAGAATCGCCATGAGGTTATTATATTCTTCATGGGTATCTTTGCCGGAGAAATCCCAATCGGCGAACTCGTAATCCGGTGTGTTTTTGAATAAATCCCAAGAAATTAAACCGCTGGAATCAATAAAGTGGGTTTCCAAATTGGCGTGTTCTGCCACATCATCGTTATTGAATGACGGCGGGGCGAAAACGTCCAACTCTTTTAGGCTGCGACCTTGTAATAATTCGGTGACGGTGCGTTCTAATGCCACTTGGAAGTTTGGATGTGCCCCGAAAGAGGCAAAACACGTGCCATTGGTTGGGTTGAGCAAAATGACACAAATCACCGGGTATTGACCGCCAAGAGAAGCGTCATACGCCAAAATCGGGAAACCTTCCTGTTCCAGTTTGTCGATAGAGGCTTGAATGGACGGATAACGCGCCATCACTTCTTGTGGAATTAACGGCAGGCTGATCGCTTCTGCGATAATTTTATTCTTCACATAGCGCTCAAACACTTCGGACAATCCCTGCACTCGGGCTTCAAATTGGCTGTTGCCGGCGGACATACCGTTGGAAACATAGAGGTTAGAGATAATATTTTGCGGAATATACACTGTCTGTTGATCCGATTGGCGTATATAAGGCAGCGCGACAATACCTCGCTCATAATTACCCGATTGCAAGTCCACTAAAAGTTCAGGAGTCAGCTCCTGATTCGGATCGAAATGTTCAAATAAATGAGCGTCTAAAATCCCTTGAGGCAACAATGCCTCGTCTTCAATCGGGAACCATTTTTCGTTCGGATAGTGCACAAAATCGCTGTTGGCAATATCTTGCCCTAAATAGAAATCCGTCCAGAAATAGTTGGTGGAAAGACGCTCAAAATATTCGCCTAATGCCGAAGCTAATGCCGCTTTTTTACTGGCACCCTTGCCGTTGGTGAAACATTGCGGGCAGTCTTTGTCACGAATATGGACCGACCACACATTAGGTACGGGATTTAACCACGAGGCTTCTTCAATGTGAAAGCCAAGTGCGGTCAGTTTTTGTTGAAATTTTTCAATACTTTCCTCAAGGGCGGCGTCTTTGCCGAGGATAAAGGTTTGTTCGGTCATAATGTTCCTATTTTTGATGTATTTTCTTCTTGAATAACTAATAAAAATATGAATTTTTCCCCTTTCCCGTAAATAGGCGAGGGGAAAATAAATTGAATTTAAATCGGTAATCCTGCGAGCACGGCATAACCTTCTTGTATGCCATGCACGCGATAGTCTGTATCTGCTTCAATGAACGCCGCTTGCCCTTGTTTCAAAGTGAGTTTTTGTTGTGCGGCTTCCAAGGTTATTTCGCCCACTATCACTAAGAGAATCGTGCCGTTTAAAGTGCGGTCGGAAATCTCGGTGTTTTTTGCGTAAGGCATATTGCTCAAGGCAAAATCGGCAATGGGCATCGGGTAGGTGTAAACCTGATTTTTAGGCGCCGGCGCGATAATCTGAGGGACAATTTCACTACAATCGATGATTTTTAGCAATTGTTCGATATCAACGTGTTTTGGCGTTAGACCGCCACGAATGACATTGTCGGAACAGGCCATTAGTTCAATATTTTGTCCGCGTAAATAAGCGTGTGGCACGCCGGCTGCTTGGAAAATACCTTCGCCAACCTGCAAATTCACAATATTGAACAGGTAGAAACTCATTAAACCCGCATCCAGTTTGTCTCGGGAAATATTCATGGCGTGCAATGTGTAAAGCACCCAGTAATCAGGATTCTGCATAGCAAGCTGATTTTGCTCGTAAGCCTTCTGTTGGCTATCAATAATCGGCAAGAGCCATTGCGCTAATTGATCTTGTGTTGCCAACATAATGTCAGCGTAAAAATCCGCTAAATTCTGCGAGGCTAATTTTGTTGCCAGTTCCGCAAGTGACGGGCGTTGACGTAACGTATCGAGAATTTGGGCCTTGGTTTTAAAACCATGTAAAAGCCAAAAATCGGACAAAGCAATCATCATTTCCGGCTTATGGTTATCGTCCTTATAGGTGCGCTTCGGATCATTTAACGGAATGCCTGCGGCATTTTCTTGCGCAAAGCCAATTTCGGCCTGTTCTTTGGTTGGGTGTAACTGAATGGAAAGAGGATTGGCGACATCTAAAATTTTCAGTAAATAAGGCAAATTATCCCCAAATAATTGGCGGCTTTGTTGTCCAAGTGCGGTGGGATTTTGGTGTAAAAAATCGCCTAACGATATTTCCTCTTGTGCGTAAAGAATCTGTGACGGTGCCGAAGGGTGAGCGCCAAGCCAGTATTCGGCATAGTGAGATTCAGTTTTATCAATATGCAATAAATGAGGAATATAACGTTCACCGCCCCACACATAATGTTGAAGGCGACCATTCAGCGGATAAATACCTGCCATAATTTGCTCTCTGTTAGATTTGCTGTTCTATAAAATCGGGGCGCATTCTAGCATATTCTCACCTTTGGCTGTTGCTATAGAAAAGCTTTTTTTATACATTTAGCAGCGTCTAACATTTCTTTTTTAACCAAATTAAATGTAGACGTTTCCCGTGATGAATAATGCCTCAACTGAGGATATTCGTGAAATTACGGCATAACATGCAAGAATAAATAAACATTATCGGCACTGAGGTGCCGATTTTTTTATCTAAAATCAGTGTGTTAATCAGAAAACAGGTTTTCTTTTTAAAATGCGATCTTCATCATATTTTTTACTGACGTATTGAAGTAATATTCCACAAAGCACTTTGCCTTTGAAGGGAAAACACCAGATCTGGCAAGTGTGGTATTTGGGGCATAAACCATGTCGTAAATTAAGGAGAAAACGTATGTTTAAACAGCTTCAACAGGTTGGTAAGGCATTTATGTTGCCAATTGCCATTTTACCTGCAGCCGGTTTGTTACTAGGGATTGGGGGCGCATTATCTAACAAAGCCACCGTGCAAGCCTATCCATTATTAGATCATTCGGTTTTGCAAGGTGTGTTTCAGATCATGTCGGCAGCCGGTTCGGTGGTGTTCGGTAATTTGGCATTATTGCTTTGTATCGGTTTGGGTATTGGTTTAGCCAAGCGGGATAAAGGGGTTGCAGCACTGGCGGCAACGGTCGGCTATTTAATCATGACTGGTACGATTGCGGCATTGATTCCGCTGTTCTCACCGGAAACCAAAGGAATTGATACAGGGGTGATCGGTGCTTTGGTGATGGGCTTGATTACCGTCAAACTGCACAATAAATATCATAATATTCAATTACCTCAAATTTTAGGTTTCTTCGGTGGTTCTCGTTTTGTGCCGATTGTTACCTCTTTTGCGGCGATTTTTGTCGGCGCCATCTTCTTTTTAATTTGGCCGACATTTCAAAATTGGTTATTGTCTGCCGGTGAACATATTGCTTCCATGGGCGCAATCGGAACATTCTTTTATGGCTTCCTCATGCGCTTATGTGGTGCAGTAGGCTTGCACCACATGATTTATCCGTTATTTTGGTACACCGAATTAGGCGGTACGGAAATCGTGAATGGTGAAACCATTATTGGAGCGCAAAAAATCTTCTTTGCCCAATTAGCGGATCCGAATCACCAAGGTTTATTTACCGAAGGTACACGTTTTTTCGCAGGTCGTTTTGACACCATGATGTTCGGCTTGCCGGCAGCCTGTTTGGCGATGTATCACTGTGTGCCGAAAGCGCGTCGTAAAGCCATTGGCGGGTTATTCCTTGGTGCAGCGTTGACCTCTTTTATTACAGGGATCACCGAGCCTATTGAATTTATGTTCTTATTCGTTGCACCTTGGTTGTATGTTTTCCACGCCTTTTTAGACGGCGTTTCCTTCTACATTGCCGACATTTTGAATATTTCCATCGGTAACACGTTCTCCGGCGGATTTATTGACTTCCTGTTATTTGGGATCTTACAAGGCAATGAAAATACCAACTGGTTTAATGTGATTTGGGTCGGCGTATGTTGGGCGGCGTTATATTATTTCAGTTTCCGCTTCTTAATTACCCAATTTAATGTGATGACCCCAGGACGTGCAGAAGAGCAAGAAGACAGCGTGGAACAACAAACCTCTTCTTTAACGGAAAACGCCCACGAGATCATCAACGCCCTAGGTAGCGCAGAAAATATTGAGAACGTGGATGCCTGTATTACTCGTTTGCGGGTAGCGGTGAAAGACGTCAAATTAGTGGATAAAACACGATTAAAAGCGTTAGGTGCCGTTGAAGTGTTGGAAGTCGGTGGTGGCGTACAAGCAGTTTATGGTGCTAAAGCAGTATTATATAAAAGCGAGATTAACCAGATTTTAGGTAAAGAAGATTAATTTTTTCTTCGCTATGAATGTGAACGGTCAGAAAGGGATTTATTTCTGACCGTTATTTTTTTCTTCAAAGACTAAAGATCTTCCGCTTGTTTTAACGCTTCTGCCGGTTGTAAAAACGCAGGGATTTTTGACCGCACTTTTTGTGGATTCAGCGTTAATGGATAGGTGCGTTTTTGCGCCACGATAACTGTCAGCGGGGCAAACCAACCGGCGGTTTGATGGGACAGCGCCAAATTCTGCTGTTCCAAAATATCAAAGTTGAGTAATTCTAACCAATCAATGATCCGCCAAATGCAATAATGACGCGCAGGGAAGTCACCTGTTTTTGATTTAAAAAATAGGCAGTTAAGCGGATTAAACAGACTGAGGAACAAGTAGCCGTCATCGGTGAGAACGCGGTGGGTTTCGCGCAACACTTGATGGGGATCTTGGACAAAATTCAGCGTGTTGGCCAACACACAAGCATCCAACTGCTGTTGAATAAAGGGGAGTTCGGTAAGCTTGGTTTGTACAATGGAATGATTATCGTCTAAAAGTGCGGTCAAATTTTCCGTTATTTTTTCGCTGAGACTAATTTGGTGGCGCAAGGGCAAATCACATTGAATTTCTGCACTAAGTCCGCCAATTTTCAGAATCTGATAACCACAAATTTTTGTAAACCAAGGGGCAAAATAAGCGTTTAATGCGTTACAATAAGCGCGCCCATTTGGCAGTTGTTGCCAACCGGTGGGCATCGCCAGTGACTTTTCATATTTAGCACGCCACATCATGGTAACTCCGAGGTTCTATGTTAATTCCGATTCCTGCGTTAAACGATAATTATATTTGGCTTTATGCACGGGAAAATTTACCGTTGCTCATCGTTGATTTGCCTGAAACCGACAAGCTGTTTCACTTGTTGGAAGAACAACATCTCTCCGTTGATGCGTTGTTGCTGACGCACAACCATGCGGATCACACAGACGGTGTTGCGGCGTTCAAGCAACGTTTCCCGCAAGTGCCGATTTATGGTCCGGCAGAGTGCGCTGCTTGTGGGCTGACGCAGGTGATTAATGAAGGCGACCTTATCACCGAACATTATCGAATTCAAGTATTGCCCAGTGGTGGGCATACGGCGCAGCATGTGAGTTATTGGGTGGATGGGCATTTGTTTTGTGGTGATGCCTTATTCTCCGCCGGTTGCGGGCGAGTGTTTACCGGTGATTACGCGCAAATGTTTGCCACCATGCAGTGTTTTGCAGCGTTACCTGATGACACGATTGTTTGCCCAGGGCATGAATATACGTTAAGTAATTTAGCGTTTGTGCAAAACGTTTGGGCAAACAAAAGTGCGGTGGAAAATCATCGTGTTTTGGTGGCGCAATTACGTGCTGAAAATAAACCAAGTCTACCCACCACGATAGGCTTGGAAAAACATATTAATCCGTTTTTAACGGCAACCACCTTGGCGCAATTTACCCAATTACGCCAAGCAAAAGATACGTTTTAGAAATTTGATGCTTCGCAATAAAATTGCAGATTAATGGCTTTTTTCTTGCGCTAATTTGCCCAAACATGGGCAATTCAGCTAGAATATAGCCCGTTTTTATGTCTATTTTTTATATTTTAGTGGGATAAATGTTGCCGTATTTGTTGTGTCAACATAATAAAGTGCGGTGATTTTTCATGTATTTTTTATGACGATTTTAGTTCTTGGTATTAATCACAAAACCGCCTCTGTTGCCTTACGGGAAAAAGTCGCTTTTTCTGATGAAAAACGTGCTTTTGCTTTGCGTCATATTCGGCAAATTGAATTAGCCGAAAGTGCGGTGATTTTATCCACTTGTAACCGAACTGAAGTTTATCTGCACAATAAAACCGTCCCACCACAAGAAACGCAACATTGGATTCGCCAAGCTATACAATGGTTCGCTGAAATTCATCAACTGGACTTAGCCGAGCTTCAGCGTTGCCTTTACACTTATGAAAACCTACCGGCAGTCAATCATTTAATGGAAGTAGCTTGTGGCTTGGATTCATTGATTTTAGGCGAGCCCCAAATTTTGGGACAAGTGAAGCAAGCTTATCAAATGAGCGAGCAGCACTATCAACAAGAACAGCAAGCTATTTCCGGCGAATTATCCCGTTTATTTCAAAAAACATTTTCCACGGCAAAACGCGTGCGTACAGAAACCAATATAGGTGAAAGTGCGGTATCTGTGGCATACGCTGCTTGCAGTTTAGCGCGCCAAATTTTTGAATCGCTGAGCGAATTAACCATTTTGTTAGTAGGCGCGGGTGAAACCATTGAATTGGTTTGCCGTCATTTATTGCGTCACGGTGTAAAAAACATGGTGATTTCCAACCGCACTTTAGCCCGCGCAGAAGCCCTCGTGGAGAAATTAGATACAACGGTGGATATTCAAATCCTGCCGCTAGAACAGTTACAGCAGGGCTTAAATCAAGCGGATATTGTGATTAGCTCTACCGGCAGCCAGCATATTTTGATAAACCGCAACATGGTTGAAAAGGCGCAAATCATGCGCCGCTATCGTCCGATGTTGTTGGTGGATATTGCCGTGCCGCGTGACATTGAAGAAAGTGCGGCGGAATTAGACAGTGTTTATCACTATACGGTGGATGATTTACAAAATATCATTCAACATAATTTAAGCCAACGGGAACAAGCCTCTGCGCAGGCAAAGGAAATTATTCAGGCGGAATGTGCGGATTTCTTTGCGTGGTTGAAAGTCCATCAGTTTTCTAATTTGATCCGTCGTTATCGTGAAGAGGCGGAACTTACTCGTCAGGATTTGCTAGAAAAAGCGATAGTTTCCTTACAACAAGGCGAAGAGGCGGAACAAGTGTTACAAGAATTAAGTTATAAATTAATGAATAAATTGATCCATTCGCCGACAAAAGCCATGCAAACCATGGTGAAAAATGGTAATGCGGTGGGTCTGCAAACCTTTTCTAAAGCCTTGGGAATGTACGATGAATAGTCGTTCCGAATGAATTTAAATGCTGTTTAAAATCAGTCAATTTACTTTTACGGGAGAAAAAAATGCGAGAAAGTCCTCAAATCGCGAATGTTGATCTAGTAAAACAAATGAATAGTGCGGTGGTGTATAAGCTCATCGATCAGCAAGGTCCTATTTCCCGTATTCAAATCTCTGAAATAAGCCAACTTGCTCCGGCAAGTGTGACTAAAATCACCCGTCATTTACTTGCTCGCGGTTTAATTAAAGAAGTAGAGCAACAAGAATCGACCGGTGGGCGTCGTGCAACCTCGATTATGGCAGAGCATAAACATTTTCGTTCTATTTTAGTGGGCATTGGACGTGAGCATTTAACGTTAGCCATTATGGATTTGTCCGCCAAATTAGTGAATAAATCCGTCTTTACGCTTGAGAATTACCCAACACCACAAGCATTTGAACAGTTTTTATTTCAACGCTTGGATGAATTTATTCAAGAAAACCAAAAGCACAGCAGTGAGTTTATTGCTATCGGTATCACTGTTCCCGGCTTTGTGGATGTTAAAAGCAACATGATTGAACAGGTTCCGCACTTTGACTTAAGCACGCCTTGGGACTTGGCAAATCACGTTGCCGAACGTTTCAATTTACCTACCTATATCGGGCATGATGTGCGTAGTTTAGCTCTTGCGGAGCACTATTTTGGTGTCACCAAAGATTGTTACGATTCGTTGCTATTGCGTATTCATCGCGGTGTTGGTGCGGGAATTGTGATTAATCACGAACTCTTTTCCGGCTATAAAAAGAATGTGGGCGAAATTGGGCATATTCAGGTGGATCCGTTAGGAAAACGTTGTATGTGTGGCAATGTGGGCTGTTTGGAAACGGTGGTCAGCAATTCAGCGATTGAAAATAAAATGTCAGAGTTATTGGAAGACGGTTACCAAAGTAAATGGCTTTCTTTGGAAGCTCATGACATTGAAGCCATTTGCAAAGCCAGCAATAAGCAAGATGCGGTAGCCACAGAGTTAATTGAACACGTTGGTACACAAATCGGGCGCGTGTTGGCGATGAGCGTCAATATGTTTAATCCGGAAAAAATTGTGATTTCCGGTGAAATAACCCAAGCCAAAAATGTCTTATTTGCCGCAATTCGTCGCACCTTGGAAAGTCATGCATTACCGGCGTTTGTCCAAAATACGCCATTAGTCGCATCGGAGCTTAGCAATGAAGATGTGATAGGTGCTTTTGCTTTAGTAAAAAGAGCGTTGTTTGACGGCAGTTTATTGCGCCGTTTAATTGAAGAATAAATCTTTAAGAGAAAAGTGCGGTCCTAAAAAAAAATATTTTTGAGAGCCGGAGTGACTAAAAGTTATTTAGGTTGAGAGAGGAGTAAACTAAGCGTTGAATAAAATTAACGCGATTTGTTTAATCTCTATCCGAATGATCTAATTTTATTTATTTTCCCAAAAAAATGGTTGACGAGTAGGGGCAATATCCGCATAATACGCCCCGCAAAGTCAATGAGATGATTGCAAAGAAATGGCTATGTAGCTCAGTTGGTTAGAGCACAACACTCATAATGTTGGGGTCACAGGTTCGAATCCCGTCATAGCCACCATATTTGCGGGACTGGCGAAATTGGTAGACGCACCGGATTTAGGTTCCGGCGCCGCGAGGTGTGTGGGTTCAAGTCCCTCGTCCCGCACCATTTATTTCATTGATATCAATATAGTAGTTGGGGTATCGCCAAGCGGTAAGGCACCGGGTTTTGATCTCGGCATCCCTAGGTTCGAATCCTAGTACCCCAGCCATACTATTCTTAATTTCTGCTTTTAATAAACATCTATTGGGGTATCGCCAAGCGGTAAGGCACCGGGTTTTGATCTCGGCATCCCTAGGTTCGAATCCTAGTACCCCAGCCACCTTTTTTGTCTTTCCTACCAGCTAATTCGACTTGAATTAATTTAATGAAAATTTTTATCGTAATTATCTACCGCACTTTTTATTATTGAAGGAATTGGATTTTTTAGTCTTGGTATTTCTCCCAAGAAGAGTCATCCAAAATTTTACCAAAATGGCTTTCGATTAGTCGTTTAGTAATATCCGTTTGTGGATCGGTGAAAATTGAACGTGTCTCACCATATTCAATCATCACGCCGTCTTCCATCACTAAAATTTCATCGGCAATATGCTTAATAATCCCCAGATGCTGACCAACATAAATATAGGCAAGTCCCAGTTTGTTTTGTAATTCTAGCATTAAATTAGTCAGTTGGGTTTTCACCGTGGTATCTAATGACCCGACCGCATCATCAATAATGATAATTTGTGGATCTAAAATTAACGCGCGCGCAAGGGCAATACGCTGTTTTTGGCTCACGGAAAGCGTATTAATTTTGATGTTGGCATGATCAGGATGCATTCCCACTAATTTCAAAATGTTAAAAATTTTCTGATTGCGTTCTTGCTCATTTAGATGTGTGGCCAATAGCAATGGCGTATCAAGAATTTGTCCCACATTGAGGCGTGGATTAAATGCCGTATTCGGATCCTGAAACACCATGCGGATATGTTTGGAGCGATAGTTGTAATCACCGAAAGTGAGTGGTTTATCTTTGAATAGGATTTTACCTGAAGTGGGTTCGGTGATGCCTACGATCATTTTTGCCAAGGTAGATTTTCCTGAGCCATTACGTCCGATAATCGCCAATGTTTTGCCCGCTTCGAGGGAAAAACTGATTTCTTCCACTGCGCGAAAATAACCGGGGTTAAGCAGACCGAGCGTATTTTTAAATGATTTTGTGAGATCTTCCACTTGTAATAATGGCATTTTCTTTCCTTTATTCTTGATCGGAACTTAAAGTGAGCGGTTGAATCAATTCTTTTTCTTTGATTTTCTTTTCCCTTAAATTGATGGGGAAATGACAGAAAAATTCATGCTGTTTAATACGAAGTGCGGTCGGTTTTACGATACATTTTTTCTGCGCAAATGGACAACGCGGGCCAAGACGACAGCCAATCGGCATTTGTTCCAGTAGGGGAACTGAACCTTTGAGTGTGCCAAGTTGACTTTTAAAAGGCAAAGGTTGAGTGAAATCTGGAATGGAATGCAACAAGGCTTGAGTATAGGGGTGATGTGGGGTTTCTAAAATATTCTCTTTAGGGCCGGATTCTGCATTTTGTCCGCAATACAGCACAATAAACGAATCACACCATTCGCTGATGGTGTTAATGTCATTACTGGCAAGTAAAATGGATGTGCCTTGATTTTGATTCATACTTGAAAGCAGACGGAATATTTGCACTTTTGTAATGGATTCCACCGAATTTGCCGGTTCATCGGCAATCAGTAATCGAGGTTGGTTTGCCACGGCAATGGCAATCATGACTTTTTGCCCTTCTCCTTCCGTTAATTCATGAGGGTAACTGCGCATGATATCTTTGTGTTCTTTGATTCCGACGCGATGAAGTAACTCAATGGCGCGACGTTTTTTCCAATTAAATAAACGCTGCCACCAACGACCTTTAAATGTCCATCCCGGGATACTTTGGATGAGTTGTTTACCAATTTTCTGGCTAGGATCAAGACAGGTTAACGGATCTTGAAACACCATCGAAATTTCTTTACCCACCAGTTTGCGACGTTGTGCCGGTGTGAGTTTTAATAATTCAACATCGTTAAAACGGAAACGATCAGCGGTGACAATCCAAGAATCTTTAAAGGCATTACAGATAACTTTAGCAATGAGGCTTTTGCCCGAACCGGATTCACCGACCAAGCCACAAATTTCCCCTTCATCGATTGTAAAACTCACATTATCGACAATGCGGATTAACCCGTTTGGGGTTTGGATATCAATGCGAAGATTGCGAATATCTAAGAGTGCCATAGTTATCTACTCATAATATTTGGTAATCGCTCGGCATAGCCCATTGGTAAACACCAAGCCGATTAGTACGCTGATGATAATTGCAAGTCCCGGCAGAATAACCGTCCAAGGGGCTAAATAAATTAATTCTAAGGAATCTTTTATCATCGCCCCCCATTCCGGTGCTGGGCGTTGTGCGCCAAGAGAAATAAAACTGAGGGCACTAATATCCAAAATAGCAATCGTAAATGCACGGGAGATTTCTTGAATATATTGTGGTGCAATGTTGGGTAAGATAGTTTCTTTCAGTAACACGCTGTTAGAGATGCCGTCTAAGCGTAACATCAATACATATTCTTTTTTGAGCTCTGCTTGAATGCTGCGATAAATTTCATGTACGAAATAAGGTAGCAATGCTAAGGTGATTGCCAACATGGCGTTAATTAAACTTGGTTCCATTAAAGTGGCAATAATGATTGCCACTAATAACACCGGAATGGTGAGGAACGCATCTAAAAAATGCCCCAGTACACGAGATTTAATGCCTTGCGACATGCCTGCCCAAATGCCAAGTCCACCACCGATAAGGGCGGTCAGAATTACCACAATAATCGCTGCGCCAACGGTATAGGTCGTGCCAATAATGATACGACTGAGCACATCCCGACCAATATCATCCGTTCCTAAAAAATAGGCGATTTGACCGTTATTTGCCCAAGAAGGCGGCATAAGTTCTTGCCCGATAAATTGCATTTCTGCTGAGTAGGGGGCAATGAATGGACTAAAAAGTGCGGTCAAAATCAGCACTAAAAGAGCATAGAAACTGAAAAGCGCAATGCGATCTTCTCGGAAGAGCGCCCAAATATGCTTTAATGTGTCGCTTTCGCGAAAATCTTCAGGTTCTCTATCTTGCATGCCAACCCTTCTTATTTAACGGATCCAAAATAAAGATTAAGCTTTCAGATGCCACTTTAATGATAATAATACAAAGCCCGATAGTAATGATGCCGGCTGAAATACTGTTGTAGTCTTGCTGTGTGACGGCATCAATTAACCAACGTCCGATTCCCGGCCAACCTAAGGTATTTTCAACCAACATACATTGTGTAATCACCAACGTAAATAAACGGGTGGTGTGAGGAATTAACAAAGGCAAGGTGTTGCGTAAAACGTATTTACGTAACACGCTAAATTTCGACCAACCTCGTGTAGAAGCAACTTTAACGTAGTTTTGCTGGAAGATAAATTCCGCTCGTTGTTGCACTAAACGTACGATTTCCATGGTGGGTAAAATGGTTAAAACTAAGGTTGGTAATGCCAAGTGTTGCAAAACGTTTTGGATGATTTTAACCCGATAAGGCGCTTCGACAAACCAAACATCAATAATCGGGAAACCGCTAATTGGCTTGATTTCATACAGTAAATTGTATTGCCCGATAGCAGAAATTTCCCACGAATTAATTGCAGAAAAGTACAGTAAAATCGGCGCAATCCAAAATACCGGCAAGGAGAGGCCAACAGCAGATAAAGTGCGGATGGTTTTTCCGATAAAATTAGCAGGATAAATTGCACCGATGAGCCCAAGGGGAATACCGAACAATGTTGCCAGTAAAATCGCACAAAAACAGAGTTCTAATGTTGGTGGGAGCACGGTAAAAATAGTCGATTTAAGGGCTTCGCCACCGTTATAGCTGATACCTAAGTCACCTTGGATAAGGCGCACCAAATAATGAAAATAGCCACTGTAAAAGTGCGGTGTCATTAATTCGGCATTAAGCGGATCTTGCATCAAAATCAGGTAACTGATTAATGTTAGGATAAGGAACGTTAAAACGAGAAAAACACATTGTCGAATCAGAGAATTAAACATTACTTGTGTCCTTTTCGTAGTGATAGCGTCGAGAAATTCAAAGTGCCGAAGGGGCTCATCTCAATATTTTGTACTCGACCATTGGCGACCAAAACCCGTTTGACGTTTGCAATAGGGATGATCGGCAATTCCGATAAAATTAATTCTTGCGCTTGGTTGTAAGCTTCGGAACGAATCTGTTGATTGGAACTATCTAATGCATTATCCATGATGTTATCGAAGTGTTCGTTGCACCAGTTGGATAAATTGGTGATTTCGTTTGAGGTACTACAACTTAAAATCGGGCGCATAAAACTGTCGGGATCTAAATTTCCCCCGAGCCAACCGGTTAAAATCATGTCGTAATCTTCAGATTTATTATGTAATTGCTCAATTAAAAATGTTCGAGTGACCGGGCGAATTTTCACTTCAACGCCGGCATTCGCAAGATCTGATTTAATTAATTCCGCCATTTTCAACGGTGCTGGGTTATATACTTGTTCTTCATTAATCACCCACATCGTCAAGCTTAATTTTTTATCTTGTAACACTTGTTTGGCTTTCAATGGCATAAAGTCATACTCAAAATCCGGCGTATTCACGCTTGAAGCCCACGAAATATTCGGAATAATGTTATTCGCCACCGTTGCTGTGTTGTGATAAATCGTTTTAATGATTCTTTTACGATTAATGGCTTGTGAGATGGCGTGTCGCAATGGTGGATCTTGAATTGCTGTTTTTTGGAAATTAAACGCCAAATATGCTAAATTCATGCCCTCAACACTTTTCATATAATAGCGTGCGTCATTTTCCTTCAGTAACCCTAACTGACTGACTTCCGGATAAGACGCAATTTGGCATTCACCGTTAAAGAATTTCACCAAGCGCCCAGTACGATCTGCGGATAAATCAATCAGAATGTCATGAATTTTAGCTTCTTTTTTCCAATATTCTTCGTTTTTTTCTAAACGCACATATTGATTGCGGAAATAGTTTTTGACTTTATATGGACCGGTGCCAACAGGCAAGGTATCCAGTTGCACTAAATTATCATCCGCATTGAGCTGTACGGCATATTCTTGCGAGAAAATAATGGCGTATTGACTTGCTAAGTGAGACAAAATGGAAGCATCAGGTTTGAATAAGGTAATCTCTACCGTATGCGGATTGATGGCTTTCACCGATTCAATTTTTTGGTTTAGCTTAATGCTTTCAAAATAAGGAAAGCGCACTTTTTTTGCCTGTTCATGGAAAATACGATATTGCGGATTTTTATAGCTGACGGAGGTTTGTTCTAACGTCGGTAAATAAGTCTCATAACCTAACACCCGATTGAGCGAAAACACGACATCATCCGCATTAAAATCGCGGGTCGGTTTAAACCAATCTGTCTGATGGAATTTAATCCCGCGGCGCAAATGAATGGTAATCACCTTGCCATCGGGCGAAAGCGAGTAAGATTGTGCCAATACAGGGATTGGCTCGGCAGCCGTGTTCGAAATTTCAAACAGTTTATTGTAAATCTGCTCTGTCACCACGTTCATACTGGTTCCCGCATCCGCTGTTTGTGGATTAAAGGAAAAGCCGGAAGCATGCGTGCAATAAATCAATCCGTTATCGGTGAGTTCTTCAGGCACGCGCGGTGCCGCCGTTGCAGAATCCACCGCAAAAGCAAACAAACAAACGGGCGCAAGGATTTTTTTATACAACATCATAAACGGATCAACAGGCTAAAAATGAATGCCAAATTGTAAGATATATTCCGTGGATATTCTAGCGAATCTGCCACTTCTGGAAATTTGTCGCCCAAAATGACCGCACTTTTCTTCCATTATCTCCTTAATCCCAAGCAAATTAATCTCCTCTTCATTTTTTCGGTATAATATCGCTCATTATCTATGTCATTTTCCCTTAATTAAAAAGAACGGAAATTATGCTAAATCACCTGCAAAAAGAATTAAATGAACTGGTTAATCGCGGTTTGGATCGTACGTTACGCATTGCTGTGACAGGGCTAAGTCGAAGTGGGAAAACCGCTTTTATTACGAGCCTAATTAATCAGCTGTTACATATTAATCGCGTCGATAATAGCCATCTTCCCTTATTTGATGCGGCACGCCGGCACGGCATTATTGCGGCAAAACGTATTCCGCAATTGGATTTGTCCGTTCCTCGTTTTGATTATGAAGGCAATCTTAATACATTGTCGCAACAACCACCGAAGTGGCCTCAGTCCACCAAAGGCGTAAGTGAAACACGTTTGGCGATTCGTTATCAGCGCAGTGGCGGTTTGTTGCGTCATGTGAAAGAAAAGGGGACGTTGTATCTGGATATTTTTGATTATCCGGGAGAGTGGCTGTTGGATTTGTCATTGTTGGATTTGGATTTTCAGCAATGGTCACAGGAATTGCAGCGACAACTGAATACGACACATTTGAAATTGGCGCAAAGCTGGTTGGAAAAAGCTCAAAACGTGAATCTAACCGCACCGGCGGATGAGGATATTTTGGCGCAGCTTGCCAAGGATTACACCGATTATTTATGGCAATGCAAACAGCACGGCTTGCATTTTATTCAGCCGGGGAGATTTGTGTTACCCGGTGAGCTGGAAGGTGCACCGGCTTTGCAATTTTTCCCCTTGTTGCATCTAACCGAACCACAATGGCAACAATTCAAGAATGAAGCGAAAGAAAACAGCTATTTTGCAGTGTTGCAAAAACGCTACGATTATTACCGTCGGCACATTGTGAAAGATTTTTATCAACAGTATTTTTCCACGTTTGATCGGCAAGTGATTTTGGCGGATTGCTTAACGCCGTTGAATCACAGTCGCGAAGCGTTTGAGGACATGCAATTAGCGTTACATCAACTGTTTCGCAATTTTCATTACGGCAAACGTAATTTTTTGAACCGTCTTTTTTCGCCGAAAATCGATAAATTAATGTTTATCGCCACCAAAGCAGATCATATCACTACTGATCAGTTGCCAAATTTGGTCAGCCTCATGCGCCAGTTAGTACAGGAAGGCGGGCGTTACGTGGAGTTTGCCGATATTGCTACCGATTACACCGCCATTGCGTCTATTAGGGCAACGCAACAGATGCTGGTGAATCAGCAGGGGCGTCAATTTAAAGCCATTCAAGGCGTGCGTACTAGCGATTTGCAAAAAGTCACGCTTTATCCCGGCAGTGTG
Organism: Aggregatibacter sp. Marseille-P9115; assembly: GCF_920939465.1. Classification (GTDB taxonomy): domain Bacteria; phylum Pseudomonadota; class Gammaproteobacteria; order Enterobacterales; family Pasteurellaceae; genus Aggregatibacter; species Aggregatibacter segnis_B. The sequence goes on along the minus strand of NZ_OV100759.1, from coordinate 347,631 downwards.
CCGAGTAAATTGCCGAGTGCTGATTTTTGGCAAAATCAAAAATTTGAATTTGATCAGTTTGAACCACGCCGTTTAGAACAAGGCGAAAATATACCGCACTTACGAATGGATGCCGTGTTGCAATTTTTACTGGGCGATAAGTTATAACAGGAGCAAGCAGAATGGAAAAAAAGATTTTTAGTCAACAGGAGCAGGTTGAACAACAGGATGCTTTCATCGCCAAGCAGGAATTTCGTGAAGAACAGGCTGTGCCGGATACGGATGCAGATAATATGCCGTTGGAAGGTGAATTGTTAGAAGCGCAATTTGAGCAAAGTGTTCAACCGACACCACGTTGGTGGAAACGTGTTCTGATTGGTACCGCACTTTTATTTTTTACGGCGACAGTGGCGCAGTCCGTGCAATGGCTTGTGGATACTTGGCAGCAAAATCAATGGATCTATTTTGCCTTTTCCTTGGTGTTATGTTTAGCGGTGTTACTTGGCATTTCTGCCATCATCGGAGAATGGCGGCGTTTGGTGCAGTTGCGTAAATGCGGTGAAATGCAACATCAAAGCCGAGAGTGGCTGGAAAGTGCGGTCGTTTTTCACGGTGAATTTCCAGCAGAAACGCATCAACAAGCGATTGAATTGTGTGAGCAAATGGGCAAATTAATGAAGCTTGATCCACAACAAGGCGATTTAGCGAAGTGGCGTCAGCAAATGAACGAATCTTATTCCGTGCCGGAAGTATTGCATTTGTTCAGCCAAAATGTATTGCTCCCTTTTGATAAACAGGCCAAAAAACTCATTAACAAAGCAACGACGGAATCGGCAGCATTGGTGGCAATTAGCCCGCTAGCGTTGGCAGATATGTTTTTTATTGCTTGGCGCAACATCCGTTTGGTCAACCAAATTGCACGGCTTTACGGCATTGAATTGGGCTATGTCAGCCGCCTTCGTTTATTACGCATGGTGCTGGTAAATATGGCTTTTGCCGGAGCGACAGAATTGATTCAAGATCTTGGCGTGAATTGGCTTTCGCAAGATCTCACTGCTAAACTTTCTGCCCGTGCCGCACAGGGCATTGGCGTTGGATTGTTGACGGCGCGATTGGGCATTAAAGCCATGGAATTTTGTCGTCCGTTGGCATTTGAGTCGAATGAAAAACCGCGTTTATCTCACATTCATAAGGAATTATTGAGTCATCTCGGCTCGAGTATTTTTGATAATTTGAAAGTGAAGCAAAAAGAGAAGGTGTAAACTGTAAATAAAACTTGCCAAAATGGTTGCGATTCTTTGTTGTAACGGTATCATAACCGCAGTTTTCTACTGAATGTGCTTTTTATTTCTTGAGGCTTCTTATGGCAACGTCCCCAAATATTGATGCTTTTTCTCATATCGTGACGCGAGATCCGCAAATGCAGGACATTATCGCCAAAGCGAAAAAATTTGCTTTATTGGATGCGCCATTATTGATTCAAGGGGAAACCGGCACAGGAAAAGATGTGATTGCCAAAGCTTGCCACGATTTTAGTGCGCGTCGGAACAAGGAATTTCTTGCGGTGAATTGCGCCGGTATTCCAGGAGAAGATGCGGAAACGGAAATGTTCGGGCGACGCAATAAAGATGGCGAATTTATCGGCTTTTTTGAATATGCGGATGGCGGCACGGTGTTGTTGGATGGGGTGGAGGAGTTGCCCTTAACCTTACAGGCAAAGTTGCTGCGTTTTTTGAGTGACGGCACCTTTCGTCGCGTGGGCGAGGAAGAGGAACATTACGCCAATGTTCGCGTGATTTGCACCACACAACAGCCACTACAACATTATGTAGAACAAGGCAAAATGCGCAGTGATTTGTTTCATCGATTAAATGTGTTAACGCTTAATTTGCCGCGTTTACGTGAGCGAGTGGAAGATATTGAGCCGTTAGCCCGTCAATTTATCCGAGAAATCAGTGAAAAACTCGCCATTTCTGCACCGCACTTTGATGCTGAATTTTTACATTATCTACAACAATACCCTTGGTTCGGCAATATTCGTGAACTCTATAATGCCTTGTACCGCGCGGTTTCTTTAACGAAAGACAATGAGTTGCATATTGAGGATCTAGGCTTGGAAACATCTGTTGCTGCATCACAAGAGGTGGAGGACTTGATGATGGAGGGCGCAACCTTAGAGGAAATAGTGGGGCGATTTGAAGCAGCTGTACTGACCAAATTTTATGCTCAATATCCGAGCTCCCGAAAACTTGCCGCGCGTTTAGGTGTTTCCCACACGGCAATCGCGAATAAATTACGCCAATACGGGATTGGCAAATCCTAGTCTTCTTCCGGCTGAATTGGATTAAATGCTTCAAGTATAGGAAAACGTTTCACCAGTTTCAGCCATTCTGTTTTTTCAAGACGAATACTCAATAAAAACTCACCATATTCACTGATTTCTTCTTTTTCCACACAATTGAGTTCATACAGCGCATGACGAACCTTTCCTTCCGATGGTGAAAGTTGAAGCGGGAATTGGAGAATATAGTCTGTTAAACGAACACGAATAGCTTCTAATAAAAGTTCAAGTCCATTCGCAGAATTAGCCGAAATATAGACCGCACTTGGCTGGTGTTTTTCATCGTATTCGATGTGTGGCGTTACGTTTTCCAGTTGATCGATTTTGTTGTACACCAATAATCGTGGTACATCTTGCGCACCGATTTCTTCCAGCACTTGATTCACCGCTTCGATGTTTTCTAATTTACGGGGATCGGCGCAATCAACCACGTAGAGCAATAATGCGGCCTCGGTGGTTTCCTGTAAGGTGGATTTGAAGGCGGAAATTAAATCGTGGGGCAAATCCCGTAGAAAGCCTACCGTGTCCGCCAAAATCGTTGTGCCGACATCTTTTAAACTGAGACGGCGTAATGTGGGATCGAGTGTGGCAAACAATTGATCTGCGGCATACACATTGGCAGAGGTCAATAAATTAAACAGGGTAGATTTTCCGGCATTGGTGTAACCCACTAAGGAAATCGTCGGGATATCTGCTTTTTGGCGCGTTTGACGATTCTGATTACGTTGCTTGGCGACTTTTTCCAAGCGATTTTGTAACTGGTTGATACGCACTTTAATTAAACGGCGGTCGGTTTCCAGTTGAGTTTCACCGGGACCACGCAACCCCACCGCACCTTTTTGTTGATCTAACCCGGTTTTACGACGCACCAAACGTGTTGCGAGGTGTTTTAACTGGGCCAGTTCCACTTGTAATTTCCCTTCGTGAGAGCGGGCGCGTTGAGCGAAAATATCTAAAATTAAGCCGTTGCGATCCACCACGCGACAATCACACAAGCTTTCTAGATTACGGGCTTGTGCAGGCGTTAACGTATGATTTACTAAAATTAAATCGGCTTGGTATTGTTTGACCGCATCGGCAATTTCTTCCGCTTTGCCTTGCCCAACAAAATATTTGGCTTGTGGCGAGCTGCGGCTACCGGTAATGACGGTGAGAATCTCTGCCTGGGCAGATTTGGCGAGGAGTTGAAATTCGTTTAAATCATCTACATTTTTCTGCCCCTCAAAAAAACAGTGCACGATAATGGCATTGTTCAATGCATGATGTTCATTTTTTTGGGGATTTTCAGACGCAAAAAGTGCGGTGGAAATTTCTGCAGAATCCACCGCACTTTCAGTTAAACGTTGTTGAGTTAAATTACCGAGTAAATTAGCCAATATTTTCCGCTTTGTTATTCTGCTTGAGCATCAATATTGTTTTCTACAGAAGGAGTTTCCTGTTGTACTTGGTGTTGTTGCTGTTGGTTCGCATTGTGATGCGCGACAGAACGTGCCGGAACAACAGTTGAAATTGCGTGTTTATAAACCATTTGATTTACCGTGTTTTTCAATAAAATCACGAATTGGTCAAACGACTCGATTTGCCCTTGTAATTTGATACCGTTTACTAAATAGATTGAAACGGGAATGCGTTCACGACGTAATGCATTCAAGTAAGGATCTTGTAGAGATTGTCCTTTTGCCATTTTTCTTTCCTTCTTTTTGTAAAAAATGATGAATTAAAACAATACAGCAAGCTGTATGCCTCCGCAAATCAATATAGCAACAATTATATTGAAAGTCACTAGGCGCAATCTGTGTTTTACGCTTTCGTTGAAACCGATGTTAATACTTTTTCAAGGGCTTGAGCCGGTTGCAAACTATCCAACCATTGAATCGGTGATGTCCAACCACGTAGCCAAGTGATCTGACGTTTTGCTAATTGGCGGGTGGCGCAGATACCACGAAAAACCATCTCATTGTGGTCATAATCACCGCGTAAATATTCCCACATTTGGCGATAACCCACACAGCGAATAGACGGCAGGTTCTCGTTTAAGTCGGGACGACGGTACAATTTTTCGACCTCTTGCTGAAAACCAAGTTCAATCATTTTGTGAAAACGTTGCTCAATTCGAAGATGTAAGACCTCTCGTTGTTCCGGTGCAATCGCAAATTGCAGAATGTCATACGGCAAGGCTTCGCCTTTTTGTGCTGTTAATTCCGTTAAGGTCTTACCAGTTAAATAAAAGACTTCTAATGCGCGGTTAATCCGTTGCGAGTCGTTCGGGTTAATGCGTTGTGCTGAAATCGGATCGATTTTACTGAGTTCTTGATGTAATCCACCCCAACCGATAAGTGCTGCTTTTGCCTCAATTTCCGACCGCACTTTTTCATCGGCGGAGGGCAGGGGCGACAGACCTTCCAATAAGGCTTTGTAATACAACATCGTACCACCCACCAATAAGGGGATTTTGCCTTGTGCGCTAATCTCTTGCATTTCGCGTAAAGCATCTGTGCGGAAATTCGCCGCAGAATAACTTTCTGCCGGATCGCAAATATCAATTAAACGATGAGGTGCCAGTGCCAGTTCGGCTTTTGAGGGTTTCGCCGTGCCAATATCCATGCCGCGATAAATCAGGGCAGAATCAACGCTGATAACTTCGACGGGTAATTGTTGGCGCAACTGGATCGCCAAATCCGTTTTACCGGAGGCGGTTGGCCCCATTAAAAAAATCGCTAAAGGTTTGTGTTCTGAATGCTGCATAGTTAGCGGGTTAATTGAGTTAAATAAGGCTGCCAGTCAATTTCTACCAACAAATCTAATAGGCGAATTTGCTGCTGTTTCGCGAGTAATTGTTCTGTTTCAGTCAGTAAATTTACCGCATCGGCAAGCACGGTGATTGGCGGGGAGGCTAAAGGTGCCAAAAGTGCGGTCAAAAATTCAGGTAAATTTTCGAAAGATTGATTTAATAACGACACAATCATGTGTTGTAAGTTTTGTTGACGCAAATGTACCGATACTTTTTGTAACGTGATTTTATATTGTGCCGCTTCTTCCGTAAAAACAAAGCCAATTTGCTCGAAAAAGGCTTTTTGTTGACCCCATGCCTGCCATTGCGCATCTGATAAACGGAAAATAATTGGAATTAATAATGGTTGAGAGGTTGGCTCCAAAGTTAAATTCAGCGTTTGTTTGAGTTGTTGCAAACGCGCAAGCGAGAGCAAATAAAAACGTTGTTCTTGCTGTAACAACAAGGCCTCATGTTGAATTAATGCGAGTGCGTGCAAGAAATTGGTACTCGGTTTTTTGACTTCGGTTATGTTACTTTGAACGAGTTTTTCCGAAGACGTCCACAATGCGTTATGCGCCTCGAGTACCTTCGGTGTTATCGGCTCACGAGGGGACAAACCACCATAAAAGTGCGGTGGATTTTGTCGCTGTTTTGGTGATTCGTGATATCTGCTTTCCGAGTAGGCATTGGCAGAATGATTCGTAGGTTGTGCAAATATATTTTGTCCCGCAGCCGAGCGATTGGGTTTTGTCTGTGTGGAAACTTCCCATACACCGGCAGGTTCTTCCACGCGATATTCTGTTGAAGGCGTATTCAACGGCATCGGCTCGGAGGCCAACGCATTGCTGATGCCTTGGGTGATGAAATCATGTACCAAACGAGATTGCTGGAAACGCACTTCGTGTTTGGTGGGATGGACGTTCACATCAACATCATTTGGATTGAGATCAATAAATAGCACAAAAGCAGGGTACTGCTCGTTGGTTAAATAGTCAGCATAGGCTTGTCGAATGGCGTGAGTAATGATTTTATCGCGCACCATTCGCCCATTCACATAACAATAATTTAAGTCATTCTGTGGGCGATGAAAGTGGGGCGTAGCGACCCAACCGGACAAATGGAGATCATCGTGTTTCCAATCAATTTGCAACGCATTCTGAATAAAATCATCGCCACAAATTGCCGCAACACGTTTTAATTTTTGTTCATTCGTGACCGCACTTTTGTATTGGCGTAATACTTTGCCATTATGTGTGAGGGTAAAACTGATATTAAATTTCGCCAAGGCAATACGACGAATGACTTCATCAATATGAGAAAATTCGGTTTTCTCGGAACGTAAAAATTTGCGACGGGCGGGCGTGTTAAAAAATAAATTTGCCACTTCAACTGTCGTTCCCACAGGATGAGATGCCGGTTGAATAGTCGTTTCCATGTCCCGTCCTTGGGCATAGACCTGCCAAGCTTCGTTTTGTTCTGCGGTACGAGAGGTGAGGGTTAAACGAGAAACAGAACTGATACTGGCAAGAGCTTCGCCACGGAATCCCAAACTTAAAATTGCTTCCAAATCGGCAAGATCGGCGATTTTACTGGTGGCGTGACGGGCAAGCGCTAAAGCCAATTCTTCCTTGGCAATACCAATGCCGTTGTCGCGAATCCGAATAAGGCTTGCGCCCCCATTTTCAATATCAATTTGAATTTTATCGGCACCGGCATCCAGGCTGTTTTCCACCAATTCTTTTACTACTGAGGCAGGGCGTTCGACCACTTCTCCGGCAGCAATTTGGTTGGCTAATTGTGGCGATAAAATACGTATAGTCATTATTTTTTCCCTGGATTATCGTCAAGCAGTTGGATTTTTTGTCCGCTTAACACTTTGCCATCTTTTAATTTTGGGTTTAATTTCAACAGCTTATTTGGTGAAACTTTATATTCTCGCGCGATGGAGTAAAGCGTTTCATTTTTTTGCACCGTATGGAATTTCGGTATTGCTTCTTTGACTTCCACTTTGTTTTTACTTTGCTCTTTCGGCTTAGTCAGGCTGTTATTGGATTTCTCTTGTTTTTTATTTTTTTCTGTAGCCTTAGTTTCTGTCGATTTGGTTTCCTTGGCGTTTGGGGCGTTTGTTTTTGGTGTTTTCTCTGTTTTTACCGACTGAGTTGGTTTTGCTTCTTCTATTTTGGCATCTCCCGGAATTTTGAGTGTTTCACCCACCAAGAGTTCTTTTCGCTTGAGTTTATTGAGAGCAAGGATATCTGCAGAGGAAACTTTATATTTTAGGGCTAATTTACCTAAGGATTCGCCTCGTTTTACGGTATGACGAATGCCACTATCTTTAATGTCGCCAGATTTAATCTCTTGGTTTTTTTCCTGAGAAACTTGTGTTTGACTCTCTTTCTCTTCAACGCTTTCCTTGACGTTATTTTTTCCGTTACTTGGAATTTTAATGGTTTCACCGATTCGCAATTCTTTGCGTTTTAATTTATTCAACGTAAGAATGTCCGCCGCTTTTACGCCGTATTTGGCCGCAAGTTTTGTTAGGCTTTCACCGGATTTTACGGTGTGGCGTAAAGCACTATCGTTTGTCTCAAGTGCGGTCGATTTTTCATCTGTTTTTGTTGTGGCAATTTTGGGCTCGTCTTTATAGCTTTTACGGCGGTATTCCACTAAGCCGTTGTAAATGACTTGTGCGATTTTTTTACGGTATGCCGGCGTACTTAATTTAAGCTCTTCTTCTTGATTCGATAGAAAACCGGTTTCTACCAAAATGGAGGGGATATCCGGTGAGCGCAATACGCCAAGGCTGGCATGGCGTGGCGTTGGACGGCTTAAAGAGGCAATTTGGGAAAAGTGGCGTAAAACGATATTGCCTAATTCATATCCTACGCGTTGGCTATGACCAAATTGCAAATCCAATACGGTTTGATCTAAATATTTTTCATTGTGTGAAGCAAGCACGTTGCCGGCGCCGCCGAGTAATTCTGAGCGTTTTTCATGATCTTCCAGCCATTGTCCCATTTCATCATTAGCGCGGCGATTGGAAAGAACCCACACTGAAGCGCCGCGTAAATTCGGGGTTTCTGAGGAATCGGCATGGATGGAAACTAAATAATTGGCCTTGTATTTGCGGGCAATTTCGGAACGCTGTGGCACGGAAATAAAATAATCGCCGTTACGGGTAAGTACTGCACGGAAGTGAGGATCTTTATCCAGTAACGCCTTCAATTCTTTGGCAATAGAAAGCGTAACATTTTTTTCATAAATTTTGAGATTGTGTCCGATTGCGCCAGGGTCTTTCCCACCATGACCGGGGTCGATCGCTATCGTCCAAGTATTATTTGCAAACGCTGAGAGCGCAAAAAAGAAAAGGCTGTTAATCAAAAGAAATCTAAACATCGTTTTGGGTTTCATTGTGATAAAAGGTTAATTCAGTTTTTCAATAATGTGTTGACCGGTTTCCGATTTAGCAATTAATTCAATATTGCGGGCATGTTCAGCGTAATGAATATTGACGAGTAAATCCGGTGCAGAAAGCAAACCGGCACCTTGTTCAGCCCACTCAATTAAACAAATCGTGTTTTCTGCGAAGTAATCGCGAATGCCCATAAATTCAAGTTCTTCCGGATCAGACAGGCGATATAAGTCAAAATGATAAATATTTTTTCCCGAAATTTTATATTCTTCCACGAGCGTATAAGTGGGGCTTTTTACGTTGCCTTGATACCCCAATGCTTGAATCATGCCACGACTTAATGTGGTTTTCCCTGCGCCGAGTTCTCCGTTCAGATAGAGTGTAATGCCTTTGTGATTGGGCACTTGGCAAATAGCATTAATGAGTTTTTTGCCAAAATTACACATGGCATTTTCATCAGAAATATATTGAATTAATGTTTCAGTCATCTTCTTCGTTGGTTGAAAAATAAGGCAGGATTGTACCGCACTTTGAGGGAATTATGTAGTTTTATGATTACGTAAGGTTGCCAAGAGTGATGGCACAAATGTCATCGTGAAAGTTACTTGTTAAGCATAAAAAAATCCCCCGCAAAAGCGAGGGATTGTGAATTTGGAGCGGGAAACGAGGCTCGAACTCGCGACCCCGACCTTGGCAAGGTCGTGCTCTACCAACTGAGCTATTCCCGCAGAGATTTGATGTTGAGAATGGAGCGGGAAACGAGGCTCGAACTCGCGACCCCGACCTTGGCAAGGTCGTGCTCTACCAACTGAGCTATTCCCGCATTCACATCAAATGAATGAGACGGCATTATACGAATATTTTTAGGCAGTGCAAGTATAAAATCATGAAAATGATGCGCTTGTTTATATATTCGTCGATTTAGTCCATCTTTAAAAAATGTTCGCGATAGTAAGCGAGTTCTTTGATGGATTCGCGAATATCGTCTAAGGCCAAATGGGTGTTTTGTTTACTAAAGCCGTCCAGAATTTCCGGTTTCCAGCGGGCGGCTAATTCTTTTAATGTACTGACATCAAGGTGGCGATAGTGGAAGTAGTCTGCAAGCTCGGGCATATATTTAAAGAGAAAGCGTTTGTCTTGTGCCACACTGTTGCCGCAGATCGGTGATACCCCTTTGGGCACGTATTTTTTGAGAAAATCTAAGGTTTGTAATTCTGCCGCGCGTTCGGTTAATTTGCTGTTTTTAACGCGTTCAACCAAACCGTTTGCGGTGTGGGTTTTCACGCACCAGTCGCTCATTTTATTGAGTAATTCATCAGATTGGTGGACGGCTATAACAGGCCCTTCTGCAAGAATATTTAAATTTTTATCGGTCACAATCGTCGCGATTTCAATAATGCGTTCTTTTTCCGGATCTAAGCCTGTCATTTCAAGATCAATCCAGATCAGATTTTGTTTATCTAATGTCATTATATAAGGTATCCTATGCGAAAATTTTCCTTATTCTAGCGAAAAACGCTATAAAAAACGACCGCACTTTGTATGAGTAAACCCAAATTAACGCAAAATCAAAAACGCCGAATTCAATCCAATAATAATAAGGTATTACATCGCCATCAGAAGAAAGACATTGATTGGCAGGATGAGATGCTGGGCGATTCGCAGGATGGTTTGGTCGTCACGCGCTATGCCCGTCATGCAGATGTGGAAAATGCGCAAGGCGAGATTTTTCGTTGTAACTTGCGTCGCACATTAGCGAGTGTTGTCGTGGGCGATCGTGTGATCTGGCGACAAGGTAATGAGCAGTTGCAAGGTGTAAATGGCGTGATTGAGGGAGTTCATCTGCGTAAAAATGAAATTTCCCGTCCGGATTATTATGACGGCATTAAAGTCATTGCTGCCAATATTGATCGCATCATCATTATTTCTTCCGTATTGCCGAGTTTGTCGCTGAATATTATTGATCGTTATTTGGTGGTGTGCGAAGAAGCCAAGATTGAACCGATTATTGTGTTGAATAAGGCCGATATGTTGACGGAACAACAGTGGCAAGACGTGGATTCGCAGTTGGAAATTTATCGCAATATTGGCTATCAAACACTGATGGTTTCCGCGCAGAATGGAAAAAATCTGGAAAAACTGACTGCACTTTTATCGGATGGCGTGTCTATTTTTGTAGGGCAATCCGGTGTGGGAAAATCCAGTTTGATTAATGCCGTTTTGCCGAATGTGGCGGCGCTGGTCGGGGAAATTAGTTCAACTTCAGGCCTTGGGCAACACACCACGACCTCTTCTCGTTTATATCATTTACCGCAGGGTGGTAGTTTAATTGATTCACCGGGCATCCGTGAATTTGGTTTGTGGCATTTGGAAGATGAGCAGATTACAAAAGGTTATCGAGAATTCCAAACTGTGCTGGGCACCTGTAAGTTCCGTGATTGTAAGCATTTAAATGATCCGGGATGTGCCTTACGTCAGGCGGTAGAAGAAGGCAAAATCAGTGCTGTTCGCTATGAAAACTACCACCGTTTGTTAACCAGTAAAAAAGAAATGAAGTCGCAGCGCCATTTTTCTGCGGAATAAAAGTCATTTACCGTTTTTTAGGTATGAAATGTTAATTATTGGTTAATGGATTAACTTATTTTCTATTTTTTTTGTGATCTAATTCAAATTTTACAGCAAATCGCCTTGCGCATTCATTGTGTTAGTCTGATACTTTGTTATATTTATTTTTATTATTTAAATAAATATTTAACGAATCCCATCCACTTTTTCCAGAGGAAAATCATATGTATTCAAAAGATGTTGAAATCACAGCACCTAACGGCTTGCATACTCGTCCGGCGGCACAATTTGTAAAAGAAGCAAAAGCATTTGCCGCAGATATTACCGTTACTTCTGCAGGGAAAAGTGCAAGTGCAAAAAGTTTATTTAAATTACAAACATTAGCCTTAACTCAAGGGACGGTGATTACGATTTCTGCCGAAGGTGAAGATGCGGAAAAAGCAGTTGAGCATCTTGTTGCATTAATTCCTACGTTAGAATAATTCTGTCGCCATAATTTGCGTTCTTATGTTTTTTAATAAAAGCATGGAGAGCCGTGAGTTATGGCTTTGTTTTATTTATTCGGTGATTGATTTTTGTTCAATTTACATCAATGAATTTAGATAATAGAGAAGGTCATTATGATTTCAGGAATTCCAGCCTCTCCCGGCATTGTTTTTGGTAAAGCGCTTGTCCTTAAAGAAGAAAAAATTGTTCTGGATACGCAAAAAATTAAAGAGAGCCAAATTGATGCCGAAATCGCGCGTTTTTATGAGGGGCGCAGTGCGGCGGTTGAACAATTAAATTCAATTAAAGATCGTGCTTATGCTTCTTTAGGGGAAGAAAAAGCGGCGATTTTTGAAGGCCATTTAATGATTCTGGAAGATGAGGAGTTAGAGGAAGAAATTCTTGATTATCTTCGTTCAAATAAGGTGAATGCCGCCGTTGCCGCCAATGTAATTATTGATCAGCAAGTCGCCATGTTGTCTGAAATTGATGACGAATACCTAAAAGAACGTGCGGGTGATATTCGCGACATTGGCAATCGATTGATTAAAAATATTTTAGGGATGCACATCGTTGATTTAGGCGAAATCAATGAAGAAGCGATTTTAGTTGCTTATGATTTAACGCCTTCTGAAACGGCACAGCTAAATTTAGACAAAGTGTTAGGTTTTGTGACGGATATCGGCGGTCGTACATCACATACGTCCATTATGGCACGTTCTCTTGAATTACCGGCAATTGTCGGGACGAACAATGTTACCGAGTTGGTGAACACCGGTGATTTCTTAATTCTTGATGCCTTAAATAATGCGGTTTACGTTAACCCTTCCCAAGACGAAATCCAACGTCTAAAAACATTGCAAGCGAAGTTAGCGGAAGAAAAAGCGGAATTGGCAAAATTAAAAGACTTACCGGCATTGACGTTAGATGGACACAGTGTGGATGTGGTAGCCAATATTGGTACCATTCGTGATGTTGAAGGGGCAGAGCGTAATGGTGCGGAAGGTGTAGGGCTATACCGCACGGAATTCTTGTTTATGGATCGCGATCAGCTACCAACAGAAGAAGAGCAATTTATCGCTTATAAAGAAGTGGTGGAAGCGATGAATGGCAATTTGGTGATATTGCGTACCATGGATATCGGTGGCGATAAAGAATTACCGTATTTGAACCTGCCGAAAGAAATGAACCCATTCCTCGGTTGGCGTGCTATTCGTATTGCGTTGGATCGTCGTGAAATTTTAAATGCGCAATTAAGAGCAGTGTTACGCGCATCCGCTTACGGTCGATTAGCCGTTATGTTCCCGATGATCATTTCTGTGGAAGAAATTCGAGAGCTTAAATCTGTGATTGAAGAATTAAAAGTTGAATTACGCAATGAAGGCAAAGATTTTGATGAAAATATTCAAATCGGTGTCATGGTGGAAACGCCATCCGCTGCGGTAAATGCCAAATTCTTAGCAAAAGAGGTCGATTTCTTCAGTATTGGTACAAATGACTTAACCCAATATACGTTGGCCGTGGACCGTGGCAATGAACTCATTTCTCATTTGTATAATCCAATGAGTCCGTCTGTGCTGAATTTGATCAAACAAGTTATTGATGCGTCACATGCGGAAGGAAAATGGACTGGTATGTGCGGTGAGTTGGCCGGTGATGAAAATGCCACGATCTTACTATTAGGTATGGGCTTGGATGAGTTTAGTATGAGTGCAATTTCTGTGCCTCGCATTAAGAAATTAATTCGTAACGTTAATTATCAAGATGCAAAACTCTTGGCTGAAAAAGCGTTACAGCAACCAACGGCTGCCGAAATTGAGCGCTTAGTTGCTGATTTTTTAGCAGAAAAAGCATTAAATTAGATACAATTTTCGCTTTTTAAGCTAGAATACGACCAGATTTTAAACTTCAGGAGATGATAAAAAATGGGTTTATTTGACAAACTATTTGGCTCAAAAGATAAGAAAGCGGTTGATGTAGAAATCTATGCGCCGCTTTCCGGTGAAATCGTGAATATTGAAGATGTTCCGGATGTTGTTTTCTCCGAAAAAATTGTTGGCGACGGTATTGCAATTCGTCCAACCGGTAACAAACTGGTTGCACCGGTAGATGGCGTTGTCGGTAAAATCTTTGAAACCAATCACGCGTTTTCTATGGAATCCAAAGAAGGCGTTGAGTTATTCGTTCACTTTGGTATTGATACCGTTGAATTAAAAGGTGAAGGTTTTACTCGCGTGGCGCAAGAAGGTCAAAGCGTTAAACGTGGTGACACCATTATTGAATTGGATTTAGCCTTATTGGAAGCCAAAGCAAAATCTGTGTTAACCCCAGTGGTGATTTCCAACATGGATGAAATCAGCAATATGGAGAAAAAATCCGGTGAAGTGGTTGCCGGGGATTCCGTTGTATTGGTGTTGAAAAAATAAATAGATTTTAAAGAAACGAAAGGCTTACTTGTTATGAGTAAGCCTTTTTTATAAGTTCAAAAACACATTGAATAATGACCGCACTTTGATTGCCGTAAAAGAGCGGTCATTTTTTTCAGCATTTTTAGTTTGCAATACCTTTGTGACGCAATAACGCATCTAATTGCGGCTCACGGCCACGGAAGTTTTTGAACAAGGCCATCGGTTCTTCAGAGCCGCCTTTGGTGAGAATTTCATCCAAGAAGGATTGGCCGGTTTGGGCGTTGAAAATCCCTTCCTCTTCAAAACGCGAGTAGGCATCTGCCGATAAAACCTCCGCCCATAAATAGCTGTAATAGCCTGCCGCATAGCCACCGGCAAAAATATGACTGAAGCTATGTGGCATTCTTCCCCATTCTGCACCAGGGATGACGGCAACTTGGCTTTTCACTTCGTGTAACATCTCTAACACTTGATTTTGCTTGATCGGATCAAATGTGTGGTGCAAGCGGAAATCAAATAGCGCAAATTCTAATTGACGCAAAACAAACATTGCCGCTTGGAAGTTTTTGGCTTTGAGTAATTGGCTGAGTTTCTCTTTTGGTAGCGGTTCGCCGGTTTGATAATGAGCGGAAATGAACTTCAGCGCTTCTTCTTCCCAACACCAGTTTTCCATAAATTGGCTCGGCAGTTCCACCGCATCCCAAGGCACACCGTTAATGCCGGCAACATCCGCCACATCAATTTTGGTCAGCATGTGGTGTAAACCGTGACCGAATTCATGGAATAGCGTCGTGACTTCATCATGGGTGAATAAGGCTGGTTGGTCGCCAAGTGGGCGATTGAAGTTACAGGTTAAGTACGCCACCGGTTTTTGTAGGCTGCCGTCAATCTTTTTACGATGACCGATACAATCATCCATCCAAGCGCCACCGCGTTTATGTTCACGAGCGTATAAGTCTAAATAGAAACTGCCACGAACTTCATTTTTTTCATCAAGCAAATCGAAGAAACGCACATCTTTATGCCAGGTTTCAACGCCATGGCGTTCCACCGCACGAATATTGAAAATGCGTTTAATCAATTCAAATAAACCGCTCAATACGCGATCTTCCGGGAAATACGGACGCAATTCTTCATCGTTGATGGCATATAAGTGCTGCTTTTGTTTTTCGCTGTAAAAAGACAGATCCCAAAGTTCAAGTGCGGTCAAATTATAGTACGTTTTGCAGAAGTCTTTTAATTCTTGTAATTCACGTTCGCCTTGGGCTTTAGAGCGTGTGGCGAGATTTTCTAAGAAATCCAACACCTGCTGCGGATTTTCTGCCATTTTGGTGGCAAGAGATAATTCGGTGTAGGTGTTGAAATCCAATAATTTGGCTAATTCCACGCGTAGGGTGAGGATCTCTTGCATAATCGCCGAGTTATCCCATTTACCGGCGTTCGGCCCTTGATCGGACGCGCGGGTGGCAAAGGCACGATACATTTCTTTGCGTAATTCACGGTTTTCACAATAGGTCATGACCGGAATATAGCTTGGATATTCCAAGGTGAAGCGATAACCTGTGACACCTTTGCTTTCTGCGGATTGTTTGGCCGCTTCCAGTGCGGATTCAGGCAAGCCTTTGAGCAGGCTGACATCTTCAACGATCTTTTCCCAGCCCATGGTGGCATCTAATACGTTGTTGCTAAATTGTGAATTCAGTTCGGACAAGCGGGCAGCGATTTCGCCATAGCGTTTTTGTTTTTCTGCCGGTAAGGAAATGCCCGATAATTTGAAATCGCGTAAGCTGTTTTCAATGGCTTTCTTTTGCGCTTGAGTATAATCGGCAAATTCAGGGCTATTTTTTAATTGTAAATAGGCTTCATATAACCCTTGATGTTGACCGACCCACGTGCTGTATTCGGCTAATAATGGCAAACAGGCTTGATAGGCTTCACGTAATTCCGGGCTATTTTTCACCGAGTTTAAATGCGAGATTGGCGACCATACTTTGTTTAAACGATCACCGGCTTCGGTTAGCGGTAGAATGAAATTTTCCCAAGTAAAGTGCGGTTGATTTACAACACGTTCTACGGTTTCGCGGTTTTCTTGAATAAGTTGTTTGATGGCGGATTCAATATATTGCGGTTCAATTTTGGAAAATGCCGGTAGCGCGGTTGGCGTGAGTAATGGGTTTGTCATGAAGCTATCCTTAATATAAATAAATGTAGTGAGTAAAATTGGGCTCGATTTTATGATTTCAAGCTTGAAAAATCTACCAATTCAATTATTATTGCGAATAATTTTTATTTTGAGGTGTGCAATGAAATACTTTTACATTGGATTAGGGTTTGTTTTTTTGGTGTTGGGTCTTATTGGTATTGTGGTGCCTATTTTACCGACCACGCCATTTTTGCTTTTAACGTTGTTTTTCTTTGCAAAAGGTTCGAAACGTTTACACAACTGGTTTGTGGGCACAAAGATTTATCAAGCACATTTAAAAGATTTCCATGAACAACGCGCTTTAACTAAAAAAGCCAAAATCTACATTTTGAGCTTTTCCACTACGATGTTATTAATGGGGTTTTATTTCACACCAAGCATTGTCGGCAAAAGCATTATCATGAGCGTGTTGTTGATTAAATATTGGTTCTTCTTTTTCTGGATTAAAACCCTCGAAGCAGAATAAGCTTCAAACATTCGTGTATAATGAGCGCAACTTATTTCATGAATGTATTTCAATGCGTAATTTCCTCTCTAAAAGTGCGGTGCTTTTTTTAGGTGTTTTTTTTCTCTGCGGATGTGATGAACATGCTCAAAAGCCCGCCGAATCGTCTCTAACGGTTGATGCATCTGCAACGCCGGAATTCTCCCAATCCCGTCGCCAATTATTGGTTCGCGGTGTTTATGCGGATTTATCTCTCAATCCGTTACAAGCGTCTAACATTGAGCAAGCTGCCTTTTTGCGTGATCTTTTTGAAGGATTGGTGATTTACGATATCAAAGGCAATATTGTGCCAGCGGTGGCGGAAAATTGGCAAACTCAAGATAATAAAACGTGGCAATTTACGTTACGCGAAACCGCTAAATGGTCTAACGGTGAGCCTGTGACGGCTCAGCAATTCGTGGCAAGCTGGCAGGCATTGGCGAAATCTAACAGCCCGTTAAAAGATTATCTGGCGTACATGAATCTGCTCAATGCGGAGAAAGTATTAAAGCAAGAACTGCCACCGGAGGCGCTGGGAATCGTGGCGGAAAACGACCGCACTTTACGTTTCACCTTAGATAAACCGACACCATATTTGCCACACATGCTGGCTCATAGCAGCTTGTTGCCGCAATATTTACAACCTCATGAAGGCATCGTGACAAACGGGGCGTATCAAGTTAGCGGTCAGCAAGGTGAGCTTATTCATCTAGAGCTGAATCCACACTATTGGGCGAAAGAAAAAGTTTCCTTCAAAAACGTGGATTATCAAAAAATTGCCTCTCAACAGGAGGTGGGCGCGTTAGATATTGTGTGGCAACCGCAACAATACGTTGAACAGACACAATATTTCCCGCAACTCTGTACTTATTTCTATGCGTTTAATTTCAACATGCCGCAATTGGCACAAAGCTCTGTGCGTAAAGCCTTGGCAATGCTGACGTCTCCTCGTCGTTTACTACCTGAAAACCCAAGTCGGTTCTATTTAACGGATAATTTCTTACCGCAGTCTATGCAAACGGCGGAAAGTCGTTGGGAACAAACTCCGGTAGAACAATTATTGAGCCAAGGCCAAATTAGCGAAAAAAAACCATTAAAATTGACGTTAAGCTACGATCAATCGGAACTGCAAAACCAATTGGTGCAAGGGCTGATTCGCATGTGGTCGCAGTCGGATATGATCCGAATTATTGGTGAAGGCATGTCGAAATCACAGCTATTGGAAAATATTGCCAAAGGCAATTTCCATATTGCCCGTTCCGGTTGGTGTGCTGATTATAACGAACCCTCCGCATTTTTAAGTTTGTTCTATAGCCATAGTCCGGATAATAAAAGCGGCTATCGTAACGAAGAAGTGGATCGTTTGTTTGAGCAAAGCTTGAAGGTGATTCCATCGGCGGAACGCACCGCACTTTATCATCGAATCGAGCAAATTTTGCAGGAAGAAAATGTGGTGTTGCCACTATATCAGTCTCGGCTTCCTGTTTATCTTCATCCAACCTTAAACGGTTATGATTCGGGCAATCCCACAGAGGTTATTTACAGCAAGGATTTGTTTAGACGGATTGAGTAAAGTGCGGTGGAAAAAAAGAATGTTTATTTGAGTCTTGAAATCATCATTGAATAACTGTTTGAGAGAATGGCCTTAGAAAAACAAAAAGCACAAACGCAATGAACGTTTGTGCTTTTTTATGTCATGTGAGGCTGTTATTTTTTCGGCACTTCTTCTTGGCAATACGGGCATTCCATTAAATGTTGTTCACCGTTATGCACGATAAAATGGCCCATTTTTTTTGCTTTGGTATCTAAATAAGCCGTGTTATAGCGGTTTTCGCCAACATTCAACGGCACGCGTTCTACCACATTGATACCAGATTGTTTCATGGTTTCAATTTTTTCCGGATTATTGGTGAGTAAGCGAATTTGTTTGACGCCTAATAAATCGAAAATGTCTGCACACACGCTAAAATTACGTTCATCCGCAGCAAACCCTAAAGCCAAATTTGCCTCAATGGTGTCCATGCCTTTATCTTGTAAAGAATAAGCGCGGATTTTGTTAATTAAGCCAATGCCGCGACCCTCTTCACGGTGATAAATCAATACGCCACGACCTTCTTGTTGAATTTGGCGTAATGCCGCAGCAAGCTGGAAGCCGCAGTCACATTTTAAACTATGCAATGCATCGCCGGTGAGGCATTCGGAATGGATGCGTGCTAAGACGGGTTCTTCTGAATGGCTAATGTCGCCCAAGACTAAGGCAACATGTTCTTTTTTCGTATCGGGAAATTCAAATCCCACGATTTTAAAAAGTCCGAATTCTGTGGGTAAATTTGCTTGGGCAACGAGTTCAATTTTTGCCATAACGTATCCTTATTTTGTCCTTATTCTTTTTCTTTTGCCGGGTTCTGGTGATAAAATGGCGGTTCAATTTTATCTATGGTTATGAATATGTTAAAAAGGTTGTCATTATATACACTATTGCTTTGTCTTGTCCCTCTTTTTGTCTGGTTGTTCTCTTGGCAGTGGAGTGGCAGTCTCATTTTTGAAGACTACGAGCATCCTTTATATTGGTTGACAGAAAGTGGGAGTGTGCCTTACGCCATTATCACTTGCGGCGTTTTTGCGTTGCTTTTTTTACCATTATTTCCTCAGCGAAAACAATGGATTTTAGCTGTTGCTGTAATGGCTTTTTCAATGATTGTGACACAAGGATTGAAATCCGGGTTGAAAAACGCGTTTACTGAGCCTCGACCTTTTGTGACTTATGTTGCTGACCAAACCGGCACAAGCACCGAGGCTTTTTATGCGCAAGATCGTAAAGCTCGGGCGCAATTTGTTGAGCAATTTTATCAAACGCAAGCATCTGTACCAGACTGGATAAAAGGGCATTATGCGAGCGAAGTGGGCTATTCTTTTCCATCGGGGCATACGATTTTTGCGGCCAGCTGGCTTATGTTAACGGTAGGATTCGTACAATTAATCGGTAATCGAAAAGGGCGTGCAAAATTATTAATTGCATTTATGAGCGGTTGGGCGGTGTTGATGTTGGTCAGTCGTTTACGTTTCGGCATGCATTATCCGATTGATTTATTGATTTCCGTGTTAATTGCGTGGTTAGTACATTGGGTAATTTTTGCATTTTTAGCGAAAAAACAGTATTTCCAAAAAACGGAATAAGCGGCTAAAAGTGCGGTAGGTTTTTCAGGTATTTGTTAACTCGTGTAAAAGGAGAAGCGTATGTTATACGGGCTTGATATTGGGGGCACCAAAATTGAATTAGCGGTGTTTAATTCTCAGTTAGAGAAGCAATATAGCGAGCGGGTGGAAACACCGAAAAACAGCTATGAAGATTGGTTGAATGCCATTGTTAATTTAGTGAAGAAAGCCGATGTAAAATTTGGTTGCAAAGGTTCAGTGGGATTAGGTATTCCTGGCTTTGTGAATCAAGCTACCGGCATCGCTGAAATTACCAATATTCGCGTAGCAGACAATAAACCTATTTTGCGTGATTTGTCCGCGCTGTTAGACCGTGAAGTTCGGGCTGAGAATGATGCAAACTGTTTTGCCTTATCGGAAGCTTGGGATGCTGAAAATGCACAATATCCTTCTGTATTAGGCTTGATTTTAGGCACCGGTTTTGGTGGCGGATTTGTGTTGAATGGCAAAATTCACTCAGGGCAAACGGGCATGGCGGGTGAATTGGGGCATTTGCAACTTAACTACCACGCCTTGAAATTACTCGGTTGGGATAAGGCGCCGATATATGATTGTGGTTGCGGCAACAAAGCATGTTTGGATACTTATTTGTCCGGTCGTGGTTTTGAAATGCTATACCGTGATTTGAAAGGCGAAGCGTTACCGGCAAAAGAGATCATTCAACGTTTCTATGCGGGCGATAAAAGTGCGGTGGATTTTGTCGGCGTTTTTGTGGAGCTTGCTGCGATTTCTATCGGCAACATTATCACAGCTTTCGATCCGCATCTTGTGGTGCTTGGCGGGGGATTATCCAATTTCGATTATTTATACGAAGCGTTGCCAAAAGCGTTACCTCCGCATTTGATGCGTAGCGCCAAAGTACCGGTGATTAAAAAAGCCAAATACGGTGATTCTGGCGGCGTACGTGGTGCGGCTGCATTGTTTTTATCCCGCTAATGATGATTAAAAATAAAAAGGCTGAATTTATTTCAGCCTTTCTTTTTTCTTTGAGATTATGGTTTTAACAAATTATCAATGGTTTCGACTTCCAGTCTGCCTTGTTCTACACGAATGGCTTTGGCGACTTGCTTGATCATTTTATCCCGAGGATTCTTTTCATCCAGCGTATAAATCGGTGTACTGCTCAAGTAAGCGGAAATATTACTGGCAAGTAGGGGAATGAGGTTTTGCACTTGCCCCATATACTGTTGTGGCGAGCCGGACCAACGAAGCACACGAATATCTTTCAAATAGACGGCGCCTTTTTGTGCATCATAATAAGGCACCGTGTCGAAGGTGAGATTCAGTTTTGCAGAAAATTTATCGGTAGGGAGTTGAAATAAACCATCGATAATGCCGTTTAATTCCAATCGTTTTTCTGCCGTTTGCCCAATTTTGGCGCTGAAATCATGCAGGTTGTAGTCCACGCCGGCGAGCCCCGGAATGCCATAACTGTTTTTATAATGATTGTGTTGTTTGAGTAATTGGTTAATTTCACTTTCGCCGATAGCCAGGGCAAAAGCGGAAGTTGAGCATGTGAATGTCAGTAAACAGGCAAAAATGAAAGCGATGCCTTTTTGTTTTAACCATGTAAACATAGATGTTCTCCAATGCGTAAGGTTTAAAAAAAATCAAAAAACGGTTAAACTAGACCGCACTTTTACTGGTTTCAGGAGTTTTTTATGCGTCAATATATCGTCAAAGCGACACTCGTTGCTTCAATATGTTCTTCAATGCTATTGCTCTCTGCGTGCGGATCTTTATTTTCGTCGAACAACATGCGCAAACCGGGAGCGGTGGTTGAGGCTGGCTCAACATCAGCACCAACGTTTGATGTTAATGCTTTTGTGCAAAAAGCGGAAACATTGCCACGCTTTGAATATATGCACAACAATACCCATTATGTCGCGTATCTTAATGGACAACCGGAATTGATTAAAGTTACGCACGACGGTGAGAATAAATTATTTTTCTATAAGGCCGGAAAAGTGTCTGCTGTGCAAGAAAACGGGAAAGTGTACAGCGTAAACAGTGCTAATGAATCGCATAACGCGTTCGTCGCCGAAGGGGCTAAATTACACAAAATGTTGGGAACAAACAGCGCAGACAAAGGCGCTGCCAACGTAAAAACCGGCAATGATGCCAAATTGAATTACCTTTGCATCGCTAAAATTCAGCAGGTTGCACAAACGTCACGGGTATTTCGCAGTTCAGCGAATCATGCTAAAAGCGATGTGCGTCTTACCGCGGATGTTCGTTTGAACGGCAATCAATTTTATAAAATGGATTGTCAATTAGCCGGTGATCGTGTAGCTAAATTAAGTTTAATTAAAAAATAGCACAGGCTATTTGCTTAAAAGTGCGGTTAATTTTGACCGCACTTTATGTTTGTGGGGAACGAAAATATGTCGCAATTATCCGCATTACCTTTTGAGGAATATGTTCAGCAAGTGCTTGCCGAGCATAAAGGTGAGCGCGTATATCATTTTACTTATAACGATAAAGATTTTTGGTTGAAACAACCGGAACAATTACACGGTGTGTGGCATTTTTTGAAGCCGAAACCGAAACAAGCCTTTAAAAACGAAATTCAAAGTTTGCAATATCTTGCGGAACATGATGCGCCGGTGCCGCATCTTGAAATGTTTGGTGAGGATTTCTTGGTGTTGGAAGACGGCGGGAACAGTGTGGCCCATTGGATGGGGCTTCATCTTTCCGAACAACAAAAACGTGTTATTTTATTGGATGCGGCGGTGGCATTGGCTGCATTACATCAGCAAGGGTTGGTGCACGGACGTCCGGCGATTCGCGATATTCTATGGCGTGATGGTCAAGTGTTGTTTATTGATTTTGAAGTGAATGCGACTAAGCGGGCTTTAAGTAAGCAAAAAGCGCGAGATTTGTTGCTATTTATCTATAATTTATGTCGTGAAGATGAATTATCCGATGAGATGATTTGTGATGTTATGCGAAAATACCGTGAATGTTGTGAGCCACAGGAGTGGCTGGATATGTTGGCATCCGTAGAGCATTATCGTTGTATTTACTATTTATTGTTGCCCTTTAAATCTATCGCCAAGCGCGATCTTATCGGGATTTATCGACTATACCGGAATATTGAACAAGTGAAAAAGGAGGACTAAATGAAAAAAATCATCATGACATTATTTATTGTTTTGAGTCTCAGCGCCTGTTCCGTCGGTGTCGGTGTTGGTGGCGGTTCTAATGGCGTCGGAGTTGGCGTTGGCACTGGCGTTCGATTCTAAAAAAAATGCCCGATAATATTTCTTATCGGGCATTTCATTTTTTACTGTTTAACATACGACTTTAATGTCTGTTCCACTTCATAAATCCAATCTAATTCATGTTGCGTGAACCCTGCTTGTAAACGGGCATCAGTATTGATTACCCCTTTAAAAATGACAATTCGATATTTATGCAGCAATTCGGTAAAGCATTTCATGGCATCCAATCCTCGTTTGGCGGAAAGCGCGTGATACCAATGATTGCCGATATAAACGTGCCCGATCTCATCCGTTAAAATCACATCTAAAATCTTGACGGCAGCCATATCTTTACGTTGTGCAATTTTTTCTTGCAATATAGGCGTGGCATCCAGTCCGCGAGCTTCCAGTACACGTGGTACTAATGCCATTCGTTCCCAAATATCATGCGCGGTTGCCTGTGCCATTTCCCATAAACCGGCATGGGCTTCAAAATCGCCATATTGATATCCAAGGGTCTGCAAATGCGCGTTGACTAAGGAAAAGTGTGTACTTTCTTCACGTGCGACACGTAGCCAATCCTTTACAAATGCCATGCCTTCGCCTAATTCTTGTTGCGCATTTCGGCCAAAACGCCAAGCGGCATCTAAGCCCAAATTAATGGCATTAAATTCAATATGTGCAATGGCGTGTAAGGTGGCAGCATAACCTTCCTCTGTGGCGAAAGAACGTTTCGGCACATCTTTCGGTGCAACGAGCAGTGGCTTCTCCGGAATACCGGCAAGATCCATTTCAGGTGTCACTTCCGGAAAATCGGATAATTCCGCCAATTTAATCTGCGGTAATAGCTCATCATAAAGATGATTCACTAAGCGGCATTTTTCTAACGGATCTGTGGTTTGCAGTGCCGTGGTAACGGCATGCCAAAAATCTTGAGCGGCATAAAGTGCGGTCATTTTTTCCCCTCGTTTTTTATTGTTCTTCCGGAACGTAACGAATTAAACCTTCTTGTTGTGTGGTCGCAATTAATCTGCCATCTGCCGCAAAAAATTGGCCACGAGCAAGGCCGCGGGCAGCGTAGGCGTTGTTACTTTCGATGGCATAGAGCAACCAATCATTCATATCGAACGGGCGATGGAACCAAATAGAATGGTCGATGGTGGCGACTTTCATGCCTTTTTGTAAAAAGCCTTTTTCATGGGGATGAAGTGCGGTCAAAATGCAATGAAAATCGGAGAAATAGGCAAGCAGACATTGTTGAATGTGATAGTCTGTCGGTGCTTTGCCATTGGTACGTACCCAAGAGTATTGTTGTGGAGGCAGTTTATGTCCGCGGAACGGATTATTTAAATATTTGGTACGAATATCAAAGGGACGCTCTGCCGTAAATTTATCGCGTACGGCTTCCGGAATGGTTTGTGCCATTTGCTGAATGACTGAGCTTTCTGACATGAGGGTATCAGGTGCTTCCACTTTTGGCATTTCGCTTTGGTGTTCAAAGCCTTGTTCCAGCGTTTGGAAAGAGGCGGTAATGTGACAAATCGGTGATTTATGTTGAATGGCTTTTACCCGCATTGCCGTGAAATTTCTGCCCTCGCGTAAAATTTCGACATCATAAATAATCGGATATTGACTGTCGCCCGGCGAGAGAAAATAGGCGTGGCAAGAATGTAAAAAACGATCTTGAGGGGCGACTTGAATCGCAGCAGAAAGCGCCTGCGCCACGACTTGACCACCGAACACTTGGCGAAACCCGAGATCTTGGCTTGCGCCGCGAAAAAGTAAATCGTCGATTTTTTCCAGTTTTAACAGTTCGATAAGTTGGTTAAGTGCGGTCATGATTTTCCTCGTTTGTTTAAAGTTCAGGCTGTTCTGATGTGATCCGGAGATAACATTTGCAATTCAATAGGGCTTATTGCATAATGCGAAGCCTTAATCGCGCTATCAAATCTTGCGGTTAATTCAATGGAAACCTTTTCGGTCCCTCGCAATGAAGTCTGGTTTACCAGGTCAGGTTCGGAAGAAAGCAGCCAGAGTCAGAATTTTCGTGTGCCGAGACTAAGCCGGAAAGGTTTCCACCTTTCCAGCCTTTCCTTTTAAATACGTTGTGTCAGTTGCTTGAAAAAGCCATTTTCTTTATTGATCAATTCGCTGTACGAACCTTGTTCAATTAATCGACTGTTATCGATCACCACAAGTTGATCAAATTGCTCAATGGCGGTTAAACGGTGTGTCACCATAATCAAGGTTTTACCGACACTATGTGCCAAAATCGCTTGCAGAATATTACGTTCGGTTTCGCGATCCAAACCTTCTGTCGGTTCATCTAAGAGTAGGATCGGCGCATCATTTAATAACACACGCGCTAAGCCTAAACGACGTTGTTCACCGCCCGATAACGGACGACCGCCGTCTCCCAGCCATAAATCTAATCCTTGTTCTTGATTCACTAATTTTTCCAAGCCCACTTGTTGTAGCACAGCAACCATTTTTTCATCGCTTAATGGTGCATGGTTAGCCAGTTGCAAGTTGTTACGCAACGTATCGCTAAACACATGCACGCGTTGGGTTAAGAAACAAAATTGTTGGCGTAAACTGCTTTCGCTATAGGCTTGAATGCGATTGCCGGCGAATAAGATTTCTCCTTGGTTGGCATCATAATTGCGTACCAATAATTGAAGTAGCGTCGATTTGCCGCTACCGGTTTTTCCTAAAATGGCAAGTTTTTCACCGGCTTCAATAGAGAGATTTAAGTCCACTAATGCCGGGTTATCACGTTGCGGATAAGTGAAATGAACGTGATTAATTTGCAATAACGGCGCTTGAGTTTGGTTTTCAACAATTTGCGTGCCGGAAAAATCTACCAGTGGTTGCTGTTCGATAATATCCGTTACCCGTTCAGCCGACGCGACCAT
The DNA here is from genome assembly GCF_920939465.1 of Aggregatibacter sp. Marseille-P9115. Taxonomy (GTDB): domain Bacteria; phylum Pseudomonadota; class Gammaproteobacteria; order Enterobacterales; family Pasteurellaceae; genus Aggregatibacter; species Aggregatibacter segnis_B. Next base: position 321,646 of record NZ_OV100759.1, on the reverse strand, counting down.
TTGCCCGATATGCAAAAATGCAGCGCCGATAGGCATCAGAATTTCAAAGGAGGCGAGGGCGGCAAAAGCAAACAAGCCAATTAATGCAGCACGGTATTCATCGCTGCCCAAATCCACTTGGGCGGCAAACCACATCACAATACATAACACCAAGCCGTTGGCGAACAACAAAAGTGCGGTGGAAAATCCCGATAAATTCGCTTCCTGTTGTTGATAGGCTTGCCATTGCTGTTCGGTTTGGCTTAATTTCCCTTTTAGTTTTTCTTCCCCGTTAAATAACAATAATTCTGCTTGTGCCTGAATAAATTCCACAAATTGCGTGCGGTACAGAGCGCGCGATTGGGTTAATTTTGCGCCGAATTTATTGCCTAAATGGTAAAAAATGGTTGGAATCACCAATAATAATGTCAGTAACGTGAGACCAAGGAACAGCGCAAGTGGCACATGAACAAAGCTTAATCCAATGGTAATAAATGTAATCACCACAATGGCACTGATAAACGGTGCAATCAGGCGAAGATAAAGTCCGTCCAAGGTATCCACATCGGCAACCAAGCGGTTTAATAAATCACTGTTACGATAGCGATTGAGCACGCCCGGGCTTAATGGAATAATTTTGCTAAACACTTGCACGCGTAATTTGGCTAGCACGCGGAAGGTGGCGTCATGGGTAACGACTTTTTCAAAATAGCGTGCCACGGTACGCCCGATGGCTAAACCGCGTACGCTGGCAGACGGATAGAAAAAGTTAAACAGCGAATCTAAACCGGCAATCGCGGTCGCCGCGAGGAACCAACCGGAAAGGGTAAGCAACCCGATGCTGGAGGCAAGTCCTAAAATCATTAACAAACCACCGAAAATTAATGGTAGTTTGGCAAATTTAAATAAACGAATAAAAGGCAATAAAGCACGCATTAGTTAATATCCTGTTGTCGTTGTGCCAATAATTCGGCGAAGAAACCTTGATGTTGCAGTTGGTCAAAATGCCCCTGCTGAATAATTTGTCCGTGGCGCATCACCAAAATGGTGTCGCATTGTTTCAGATCTTCAATGCGGTGGGTGATCATCGCGGTTGTTTGTTGGCGACTGATATGTTGCAAGGCTTGTAATACCTGATTTTCCGATTGCGCATCAAGGCTGGCAGTCGGTTCATCTAATAACAACAAATTGCCTTTACGCAGTAACGCACGAGCAACGGCCAAACGTTGTGCTTGTCCCACGGACACGCCAATGCCGCCTTCTTTAATTTCCGCGTCTAAGCCGATACGGTCGGTAAATTCTTTCGCTTGCGCTAAGGCTAACGCGTGATCAATTTCTTGTGCGGAAGCTTGAATGTCACCCAATAATAAATTCTCTTTAATTGTGCCTTGCAACAACAACGGGTTTTGTCCGACCCAGGCAATGTGTTTGCGCCATTGCGCTAAATCGACATCGCGCAGCTCTTGCCCGTTGATTTTCAAGCTGCCTTCATAAGGTAAAAAGCCCAAAATAGCATTAATTAGCGAGGTTTTCCCGGCACCGCTTTGCCCCACAATCGCGATGTGGCTCTGCGCCGGAATATGGAAATTCAGCGCCTCTGTTAGCGGTTTGCCTTGCGGCGACAAGACCACTACATTTTCACCTGAAATTTCCACCGCACTTTGGCTTTCAAATGCCGCTTTGCTGTCGCCTTGGGCGATTAAATAATCTTCTTCCAAGAAATCCACAATGGCATCTGCCGCACCAATACCGGCGGCACGGTCATGATAATAGGTGCCGAGGTCGCGTAATGGTTGATAAAACTCCGGTGCAAGAATGAGGCAAAAGAAACCGATAAAGAGCGTAATCGGTGTGTCGTAACTGCCGAATTCTACTTGCCCTAAATAACTGAAACCGAAATACACCGCCATTAATGCGATAGAAATCGAGGTAAAAAATTCCAACACGGCAGAGGAGAGGAATGCCATTTTCAAGACATCCATGGTGGTTTCGCGGAAATCTTCCGTGCTGTTTTCAATATGGCGGGTTTGCTCGGAAGTGCGGTCGAATAAACGTAAGGTTTCTAAACCGCGCAGACGATCGAGGAATTGACCGCTTAAACGCGCAAGGGTATCCATGTTCTTTTGGCTGCTGTCTGCTGCTGCTTTGCCCACCAAAATCATAAAGATAGGAATCAGCGGCGCGGTGCCCATTAAAATCAAACCGGCTGCCCAGTTCAACGGGAATACGGCAATCAGAATAATCATCGGTACAATGGCGGAAAGCGCTTGTTGTGGCAAATAGCGGGCGTAGAAATTATGCAAGTTTTCCACTTGTTCCAACATGATGGTTGCCCAGCTGCCGGCCGGTTTATTGTTAATCGTTGCAGGGCCAACTTGATGGATTTTATCCAAAATTTGCTGGCGAATAATATTCCGCAATAATTGACCGCACTTGAAGCCGATTTTTTCTCGGATCCACAAAATCAGCGCACGTAGCGCAAAGCCGACGACTAAGCCGATAAAGTAAGGCGCTAAGCCGGTGACCGGTTCGCCCAGAATAATGAGCTTATGCAGCAAAGAGGCCAAGAGATAAGTCTGCCCCACTAAAATCACTGAGGAGAACGTGGCGAGCAGAATGTTGAGATTCAAATATTTTTTAATCGGCGTTTGCTGTGTGCGAAGCCATTGTTGCAAATATTTTTGACGAGATTTATCCATAAGTTATGTTGTATCAGAAACAGAAAAACGGAAGGTGGGCGCTATTGCCCACCCTGTATTGCACAATGTGTTGTCTCGGTGCGATGACCGAACAGTTATGCTTTTTGCGCATCCAAATAACGCTCAGCATCTAATGCCGCCATGCAGCCGGTGCCGGCAGAGGTAATGGCTTGACGATAGTTGTGATCCATCACATCGCCTGCGGCAAAAACACCTTCCACAGACGTGGCAGTTGCGTTGCCGTCTAAACCGGATTTCACCACGATATAGCCGTTGTTTAATTCCAGCTGGTCTTGGAAAATTTCCGTATTCGGTGCATGGCCGATGGCCACGAAGACGCCGTCTAATGCGACCTCTTCCGTTGCTTCGGATTGCACGTCTTTCAAACGTACGCCGGTTACGCCCATGTTGTCGCCCAACACTTCATCTAAAGTGCGGTTGGTATGCAACACGATTTTGCCTTCTTCCACTTTTTTGTATAAGCGGTCGATAAGAATTTTTTCTGCGCGGAAACTGTCGCGACGGTGGATTAAATGCACCTCAGAAGCAATGTTGGCTAAATAGAGCGCTTCTTCCACAGCGGTGTTACCGCCACCGATGACGGCAACCGGTTTGTTGCGATAGAAGAAACCGTCACAAGTGGCACAAGCGGAAACGCCGCGACCTTTGAAGTTTTCTTCGGAAGGTAAGCCTAAATAACGGGCGGAAGCACCGGTGGCAATGATTAACGCATCGCAGCTAAAGGTTTGTGCATCGCCGTATAATTTGAACGGGCGAGAAGATAAATCTACGCGGTTAATGTGATCGAAGACGATCTCGGTCTCGAATTTTTCTGCGTGTTGCAACATTCTTTGCATTAATTCAGGGCCGGTCGTTTCACCGAAATCACCCGGCCAGTTTTCAATTTCACTGGTGGTAGTGAGTTGTCCGCCTTGTTGTAATCCGGTGACGAGTACCGGTTTTAAATTGGCGCGTGCCGCATAAATAGCCGCAGTGTAACCGGCAGGGCCGGAACCTAAAATGAGTAATTGCGCGTGTTTCATATCCGACATAATCAATCCTTATCAACTTGAAATTTGTGGGCGGTATTATAGAAGATTTCCCATCAGTACAACAACGAATAGAGCAATCGGCGGTATTTATTGGTTACCGGATCGTTGTTGCCGATGGCGGCTAAAATGGATAAAAATTCCTGCTTGATTTTGCCGTCTTCCGCGCCTAAATCTTGACGTAAAATGGTAAATAACAACTCCAAGGCTTCTTCGTTGCGGTTGGCTTGGTGTAATTGCAATGCCAATTTCAACGCAAGATCATGGGTTGGCTGTTTTGCAAATTCTTCCTGTAATTGTTGAATCTCCGGTGTATCTGCGGCTTTAATCAACAAGTCAATTTGCGCTTGTAATCCTTGCCAGCGACTGTCGCGATCTTGCAAGGGGATTTTGTTCAAAATCTGCTGTGCCGGCTCAGTTTTTTTCATGGCGATATAGGTTTCCGCATAGAGCAGTGCGATATCGCTATTTTTCTGATCAGACAACTCCCACGCCTCTTTCAACAACGGCAACGCTTGATCATAATTTTCCACCGCAAGCAAATCCAATGCCTGATTAAATTTGATTTCTTCCTCTTTCGGCAAAATCGCACTCAAACGCTGTTGCAAGGTAGTGTTATCCAACGCGCCTTGAAAGGCATCCAACGCTTGCCCGTCTCTAAACAAATAAGTGGTCGGCAAGGCTTGAATACGAAACTGCGCCGCCACCATTTGTTCTTTCTCACAATTCACTTTGGCTAACACAAATTGCCCTTGGTATTGGTTGGCATAATTTTCCAAGGTTTTCACAAACGCCACAGAATCCGCATGGCTTGGCGCGTAAAACGTGATCACCAAAGGATGATGTTGTGAAAGCTGTAAAATTTCGTTGAGATTTTGCTCGTTGAGGTCACGAATGGCAGGAAAATCAGTCATGTTCTTCTCTTGTTTTGAATGAAATGAATGGCGCGCATTATAGCAAAGTGCGGTGGGATTTTTTAGTGTTTTTCCGGATTGGGCAATCGCGCGTTTCTTGAAGAAAGAGGATGCATGTAAACAGTTCAAAGGTTAGACGGATGTTATTTGAAAAAGCGAAAATACCTGAAAATTTGACCTCACTTTGAAACGTAAAAATGTTGTTTTGAAATAAAGTGTTACCAAAAGAATTAATAAAATTTTTGTTAGAAAGGCTTTTTGAAACGTTATGAATACGTGAAGATGAAAAATTACCTTTGATAGGGTTTTTGAATTAATTTAATAGATTTTAATTGGTAAAACCTTTCTATATTATGCTTGGCGATATTTACTTCAAGCTAATACTATTTATTAAGGAGTTTTCTATGAGTGCTAAATGCCCTTTTTCTCATTTAACCAGCACGCCTTTAACGATGGGTAACGGCGCGCCTGTTGCCGATAACCAAAACAGTTTAACTGCCGGTCCACGCGGTCCGTTACTTGCACAGGATTTATGGCTAAATGAAAAATTAGCAGATTTTGTGCGTGAAGTGATTCCGGAGCGTCGTATGCACGCGAAAGGTTCCGGTGCATTTGGTACCTTTACTGTCACACACGACATTACTAAATATACTCGCGCAAAAATTTTCAGTGAAGTCGGCAAAAAAACAGAAATGTTCGCACGCTTTACGACCGTTGCGGGAGAACGTGGTGCTGCAGATGCGGAACGCGATATTCGTGGTTTTGCTTTAAAATTCTATACCGAAGAAGGTAACTGGGACTTAGTGGGTAACAACACCCCGGTATTCTTCTTACGTGATCCGCGTAAATTCCCAGATTTAAACAAAGCGGTAAAACGTGATCCGCGCACGAATATGCGTTCAGCCACTAACAACTGGGACTTTTGGACATTATTGCCTGAGGCATTGCACCAAGTCACTGTTGTCATGAGTGATCGCGGTATTCCGGCAAGCTATCGCCATATGCACGGTTTCGGTTCACATACTTACAGTTTCTGGAACGAAGCGGGCGAACGTTTTTGGGTGAAATTCCACTTCCGTACCCAACAAGGCATTAAAAACTTAACCGATGCAGAAGCGGCTGCTGTTATCGCAAATGACCGTGAAAGTCATCAACGCGATTTGTATGAAGCGATTGAACGAGGTGATTTCCCGAAATGGACGTTATACGTACAAATTATGCCTGAAGCCGATGCGGAAAAAGTGCCTTACCACCCATTCGATTTAACCAAAGTATGGTCGAAAAAAGACTATCCATTAATTGAAGTAGGGGAGTTTGAACTTAACCGCAATCCGGAAAACTTCTTTGCTGATGTGGAACAATCTGCTTTTGCACCGAGTAACTTAGTGCCGGGGATCGGTGCAAGCCCGGATAAAATGTTGCAAGCGCGTTTATTCAACTATGCCGATGCACAACGTTATCGTTTAGGAGTGAATTACCGTCAAATTCCGGTAAATCGTCCACGTTGTCCGGTGCACAGCAACCAACGTGATGGTTTTGGTCGTGTTGATGGTAACTATGGTAGCTTGCCGCACTATGAACCGAATAGTTTTAATCAATGGCAACAACAACCGGATTTTGCCGAACCACCACTTCGTATTAATGGTGATGCCGCGCACTGGGATTTCCGTAACGATGATAACGATTACTTCAGCCAACCGCGTGCATTATTTAATTTAATGAATTCGGAGCAAAAACAAGCATTATTCAACAATACGGCTGCCGCGATGGGGGATGCACCTGATTTCATCAAATATCGTCATATTCGCAACTGTCATTGGTGTGATCCGGCGTATGGTGAAGGTGTCGCCAAAGCATTAGGCTTAACTGTTGAAGATGCTTTAAAAGCACGTGAGGTAGATCCTGCTTTAGGTCAACCAGGATTGTTGTAATTTCAGGTTTTAATGCATATAGGTTGAGCGACAAAAAAACACCTGAAAAACGGATTGGGCTTTATCATAAAAAAAACATCACCTGAAATCTTAATAGCCGTGATATGCAATTTTTCGATAGAGCTCAGTCAAAAATTACTTATAAAAAATCCCCTAAATTAAACATTTAGGGGATTTTTGTTTTTAATAAGGTATGATTATTTCATGCCTTTCTTAACCAAATCTTCATAACCGCCATGGTTGGTAACGTTGGTGTAACCTGCTTTTTTCAGTGCGTTTAACGCCACTTCTGCACGGCGGCCGCTGCGGCAGTAGAGGTTAACCGGGGCATCTTTATCCGGGCTAACGGATTGGATGCGTTCAAGGATTTGATCGTGTGGAATGTTCACCGCATCTTGTAAATGGCCTGCGTTAAATTCTTCGGCAGAACGAACGTCAATCCAAACGCCTTTTGTGTTTGCTTGCTGCGCCATCGCTTTTTCAGTTTCAGGCATAGAAGCAGCAGAGGCAGCTAAGGGCGCTGTCATCGCAGCAGCGAAAACGATCGCAGTCATCAATTTTTTCATGATTTAATCTCCTTTTATATGGATGGTTATGTGTTTTGAATCGCCCATTATGTTACTCACAAACACGGCAGTAATAAATGGCAAATTAGGCCCAAAATGAGATGTTTTATGAATTGTTTTGATAGGAAATTTTAGGGGATTTAGGCAGATCTCAAGCGATCAGAAGTTGAGTTTTGAAAAACATCTAAAAATCTGACCGCACTTTTTCTATCTAGCCAAAGCTCGTTGTAAACTCTGCGTCCAAGCAGTTCTAAATGCAGCATCTTTGGCAAAAAGTTTGTATAGCTCTAGTTCATCTCGGTGGCGTTCACTCATCACATCGCGCAAAATGGCTTGGAAAGCCAATTCACGGGTATGAACATCCGGGTTGTTTTGATATTTCTGCTCAAAGTCTTTATGGCTACGGATACGCTCGGTAATATTGATAAATTTTACCCGTTGCTCATCCGGTGTTGCGCTCCAATCTTGAAACCATCTTTCGTTAAATACACGAATAATTTCATCAATCGGATCTTTTTCTTTATCTTCACCATGTGTGCCGCGTGGATTTGGATTTTGTGGGTCAAGCTCCGTTTCTTCATCATCTAATTTAATGCTGTAATTCAATTTGGTACGCGCCAAGCCGTAAGAGCTTAAATCTACGGCATCTAAAATTTCATCAAATTCATCCATTGGATCCTGTACTTTTAATTTTGGTACTAAGAATTTGAGAAACCAATAGAGCTTTTCCCAAGCAATATTTTCAAAATTGATGATGGAGGCCATTTGCCCGTAGATTTTTAAAAACTGTTTTGCCTTGATTTTAAAATCAACTTTTTGGGTTGGCTCAAGCGCCAACTCATGGTCGAAACGTTGAACCGCCACATCAATCATACTGCTTAATTGCTGTGCGTCTTTATTGGCAAAATAGCCTTCAGTAAAGTCGTTGACCTCCGCTTGTTCATACACGCCGGTTTCATCCAACTGATCTTTTAAATCATGCAAGACATTGACATCGGTTGCTTGCGATAACGACGTAGAAGTATAAAACGGCTCAAATGCTTGCTGAATATCTTCAACGCTGTTAAAAAAGTCCAACACAAACAAATCTTCCGTGCGTTTACCCAACTTATTCGCACTGCGATTTAAACGAGATAAAGCTTGCACACAAAGTACGCCGGAGAGTTTCTTATCCACATACATGGCATACAATTTCGGCTGATCAAAGCCGGTCAGATATTTATTGGCGACCACCAATAGGCGATATTCATCTTTATCGAAATAATCTTTGGTTTCGCTTTCCGCAAACCCATTCATTTCTGCTTCGGTATATTCAACACCATCAACCACTTTACTGCCTGAAAACGCAATCGCAATTTTAAATGGATTACCTCGCTCAGCCAGCAATCGTTTTAATGCCTGAAAATAGCGGATGGCGGTTTCAATATTTTGCGTTACCACTATTCCCTTGGCTTTGCCTTTGAGTTTTTTACGGTTAAAGATTTGCTGGATAAAATGATCACGACAGTGGGTTTTAGGACTGCACCGAGTATTCTTTGTGTTATTATGTTCGAAAAAACAGAATATAATACTGCTTTAAGCTTGATTTATATGATATAATAGAAAAATATGATATTAAGATGGATAGGACCGGAGGATAATCATGTCGAAACTTAGCTATAAAAAATTATTTAAAAGATTGATAGATATAGAAATGAAGAATACAGAGCTTATGGATAAAGCTAAAGTGAGTAGAAGTACATTTTACAAGATAAAAAATGGTGAAAATGTAACCACTGATGTATTACTTAAAATATGTAATGTATTGGAATGTGATATTTCAGAGATTGTAGAATGTGTTAATGATTCTTCGGAGGTAATATAAGATGAATTTAGTTAGCTTGTTTTCGGGAGCTGGTGGATTAGATTTAGGTTTTGAAAAAGCTGGATTTAATGTGGTTGCGGCAAACGAATATGATAAAACGATATGGGAAACATATGAAAAAAATCATAAAACTAAACTTATAAAAGGAGATATTTGTAGAATTCCTTCAGATATGTTCCCTGACTGTGATGGAATTATAGGAGGACCGCCATGTCAATCATGGAGTGAAGCAGGTTCTTTAAAGGGCATCAATGACCCGAGAGGGCAATTATTTTATCAGTATATACGTATTTTGAAGGATAAACGCCCTAAGTTTTTCCTTGCCGAAAATGTTAAGGGGATGATGGCAAGACGACATAATGATGCCGTTGAGAATATAGTTTCTCAATTTGAAGAAGCTGGTTATGATGTCTTTATTCATTTGTTAAATGCAAGTGACTATGGTGTTCCACAAGACAGAAAAAGAGTTTTTTATGTGGGATTTAGGAAAGATTTGAAGGTTAAATTTGAACCACCAAGACCATATAAAAACAAATTAACTTTTAAAGATGCGATTTTGGACTTGAAGGATTCTGCAATACCGGCATTAGAGAGAAATAAAACTAATGGTAATAATTGCAAAGTTATGAATCATGAATACTTTGTCGGTGCGTACTCACCTATTTTTATGAGTAGAAATAGAGTTAGACGATGGGATGAACAGGCATTTACAGTTCAAGCTTCAGGAAGACAATGTCAGCTACATCCACAAGCACCAGTGATGCCTAAAGTAGAAAAAAATAAAAATATATTTGAACCTGGTAAGGAAGCACTATACAGAAGATTAACAGTGAGAGAGTGTGCAAGAATACAAGGGTTTCCAGATGATTTTAAATTCTATTATACGAATTTAAATGATGCCTATAAAATGATTGGTAATGCTGTGCCAGTAAATCTTGCATTTGAAATGGCTAAAGCAATTTTATCTGCTTTAGATAATTCAAGTGTAAATAGTAATCTATTAAAAACTGGTACAGAGGATTTTAATTGGAGGTTAGTCATGAGCAATAAAAGTAATAATCAAGGAAGAGCATATGAGTTCTCCTATTTAATTACATTATTTGAAGAAATATCTAAAACAAGACCAGTAAAGATAGAAGAAAATAGTAGTTACTTTGCAGCAGAAAGAGCATGGAATACTTTAACTGACTCTGAAAAGACAATATATAAAGTTAGTGCCTTGGCAGGGGTCAACACTATATTTGACCTTGAACCTTTGATTTTAGATGATGGAGACGATGAGCTTGAACTAAAAATTCAATCGGATGATAAAGGTAAGGAAGGCGATGTAAGAGATGTCTTGATTATTAGACGAGGTATTGAATGGGAAATAGGTTTAAGTGTTAAGCATAATCATTTTGCTGTTAAGCATAGTAGGCTGTCAAAGAACTTAGATTTTGGTAGAAAATGGTATGGGGTAGATTGTTCCGAACAATATTGGAAAGAGATTAAACCTATATTTGAATATCTTGATGTTGAGAAACAAAAGGACTCCAAGTGGAGCGATTTACCTAATAAAGAAGATGATGTATATGTTCCACTATTAAATGCATTTAAAGGGGAATTAGAGAGACAAAACTGCTTGTTTGGTAAAGATATTCCTAGACTTATGGTGGAGTATTTACTTGGAGAATTTGATTTTTATAAAGTTATTGGAATTGATAGCAAACGAACAACTCAAATACAAAGTTATAATTTAAGAGGTACTTTAAATAAGCAAGGGAATAAGAAAAAGAGAAGCATTGAATTACCAATATCAATACTTCCAACACGAATTGTAAGTTTAGATTATAAGCCATGTAGTAAAAACACATTGGAATTATATCTTGATGGTGGTTGGCAATTTAGTTTCAGAATTCATAATGCTTCGACTAAAGTAGAATCGAGTTTGAAATTTGATGTACAAATTATAGGTATGCCTGCAACTATAATTTCTATAGATTGTAGATGGAAATAGAGGGATTTATTGAAACGGAAAGGCATCTTTATTGGACTCTATTTGATTCAAAAATTAATGAAACAGCAGGAATTATTCAGCAAACAGCCGCAAAAATGGCAAAATCAGAATAAAGAGAATGGACAGATTTTTGCCAATCATTTGAACCGTGAGTTTACACCGAATACTGATAAAACGACGGTGCTTTGTGGCGATACGACCTATCTTAAAGTCAATGGGATTTGGTGCTATTTAGCGGTGGTGATTAATCTCTGCAACCGCCAAGTGGTGGGTTAGAAGTTGAGCCGTCATCATGACAGCGAATTAGTTGTAGATGCTTTGCATCACGCGATGCTGAATGTCAAAAAGACGGCAAAAATGATTTTCCATTCAGACCAAGGCAGCATTTATGGTAGCAAGGTATTTTGCAAAACGGCACAAGACTATGGTTTAATCCAAAGCATGAGTCGCCGAGGTAACTGTTGGGATAATGCTCCAATGGAGCGTTGGTTCCGCAGCTTTAAATATGAATGGATGCAAGAGGGCGGCTATCTAAGGGCAAGCGATGGACGATATGAGAGATTATGTGATGTATTACAATTTTGTTCGCCCACATCGTTACAATCAAGGTTTGCCACCTGTTTTAACAAAAACAACCTATCGGGGACTGTTGAATTAGTTGATCACTACAAATAACACCTAACTCCCTAGTGATAGATAGTGAAAGTAAATCAGGTCGATTTTTTTTCTGATACTGATAAAAGTATCTTTCCTAATGAGCTTATTTCCCAATGGCTCGGCACTTCCCCCAGCCATTCCACACCCGAATCTTTGTAACTCTCGTATCGTCTCATTTGCAAAAAATCCTTAAAATCTGACCGCACTTTTGTTTTACTTCACACACAATCTCACCGCCACGGTTTCGCCAGCCTCAAGAGCGCGATGGATTCGCGCGGTTTCTACGCACACCATGGTTTGATAGCCGTTTTCTGACATGCTGCTTGTGGCTTTGTGCCATGGGTTCCATAACACCACATCGCTGGCATTTTGATGTGTCACGAATAGGGTGCGTTGGTTGGCTTGGTCGTGAATTTCCGTTGGCTGTTGTGGCGCGGTATAAATGCAATCCACGTTTTCATTGATAGTGCGTGGTGAAGGCACAGTTTCTTGCGATTGGGTCAGGGAGTTAAAACAGGTTGTTGGCAGGTTGACGATCGTCGTATTGGCGATGTTGCCAATGTTGAAATAACTGTGTAGCGCCAGTTGCACGTTTTCCATGCCAACGTCGCCGTAATGGGTAAAGCGTAGGTCGCAATATTCGGTGAATAGCATTTCGATTTTAGCCAAGATGATGTTGTGTTTGGAAAACAACGAAAAAACCAACCGCACTTTGTCGTTGTTAATCTCGTAGTCGCTTAATTGCCATAGGCTGGTACGGGCGAAACCGTGCGCCGGCGTGCCGGCATTACCAAACCATGGGTAGCAAATAGGAATGCCGCCGCGAATAGCGTTGCCGGCTTTAAAGGGCTCGATGTCACTTAACCACAATACGTCTTGTTTGCTGTGCGCCGGTTGCCAGCTGAATAAATGCGCCCCTTGTAAGGCGATTTTTGCGGTGCCGACGGCGTGGTGTAAATGTAAAACGGGAATGTCGTTGTAAGCATATAAGCTCAATTCCGGTGTGATTTGTTGTTGTAATTGAATGTTCATCATCTTGTCCTTGTTGATTCAGAAAGAAGGGGAAATCTGCTATACTGTGCCGACTTTTTAACAGGTGAAAAATAATGGCGTATTCAAAACAAATTAGCAAGGCGTTTTCCCCAGACGGTGCATTGAGCGCCCATATCAAGGGCTTTCGTCCCCGCGCAGAACAGGTCGACATGGCGACGGCGGTGGGCAATGCCATTGAACAGCAAGGGGCGTTAGTGGTGGAAGCCGGTACGGGGACGGGCAAAACCTTTGCGTATTTGGCGCCGGCATTATTGGCGAAAAAGAAAACCATCATTTCCACCGGTTCCAAAAACTTGCAAGATCAGTTGTTCAATCGCGACTTACCCGCTATTCAAAAAGCCCTCGGGTACAGCGGCAAAATTGCTTTGCTCAAAGGGCGTGCCAATTATTTATGTTTAGAACGTTTGGAGCAGGTGATTGCGCAAGGCGTGCTGGGTGACCGCAGTGTGCTGCATGATTTATCCAAAGTGCGCAAATGGCGTAATGCCACGAAGACCGGCGATTTATCCGAATGTATTGAAATTGCCGAGGATAGCCCGATTTTGCCTCAACTCACCAGTACGGCGGAAAGTTGTTTGGGGAGTGATTGCCCGAATTATGCGGATTGTTTTGTGGCATTGGCGCGTAAAAAAGCGTTGAATGCGGATTTGGTGGTGGTCAATCATCACTTATTTTTTGCCGACATGGCAGTGAAAGAAAATGGCTTCGGCGAATTGATCCCGAATGCAGAAGTGATTGTGTTTGATGAAGCGCACCAACTGCCTGATATCGCCAGCCAATATTTCGGTCAATCGGTGACATCCCGCCAACTTTTTGATTTATGTAAAGACATTCAAATTACCTACCGCACCGAAGTGAAAGACATGAAACAGCTTGGTGTGGCGGCGGATCAGCTGTTAAAAATCGTGCAGGATTTCCGTTTAATGTTGGGAGAGGGGAATTTGCGCGGTAACTGGCGGCAAATGCTGCAACAAAGTGCGGTCAAAAAAGCCTTTGATTTTTTATTGGAAAAACTGAATTTCACCGCCGAAGTGGTGAAATTAGGCTTGGGGCGTTCACAAACGCTGGACAGCATTTTTGAGCGCATTGCCCAGTTACAAAATTTACTTAAACGCCTGACGGAAACAGAAATTACCGGCTATTGCTATTGGTTTGAATGTATCGGTCGCCAGTTTGGGCTGCATATTACGCCGCTTACTGTAGCGGATAAATTCGGTGAGCAAATGGCAAAACAAAAATGCGCCTGGATTTTCACCTCTGCCACCTTGGAAGTGGGCGGTACTTTTGCCCATTTTTGCCAGCGTTTAGGCATTCAACAGGCTGCGCAGAAAATTCTGCCAAGCCCCTTTAATTATGCAGAGCAATCCTTGCTATGCGTGCCACGTTATCTACCGGCAACCAATCACAGCGGCACGTTCACTCAATTAGGCAAGATGTTACTGCCGATTATCGAAGCCAACCAAGGCCGTTGTTTTGTGCTTTGTACGTCGTACGCCATGATGCGTAGCCTGGCGGATTATTTTCGTGAAAACAGTGAACTGACGATTTTATTGCAGGGCGAAACGGCAAAAACGACGCTGTTGGAACAATTTATTTCGCAATCGCACAGCGTGCTGGTGGCCACCTCCAGTTTTTGGGAGGGCGTGGATGTGCGGGGCGATGCGTTGTCGCTGGTGATTATCGATAAATTGCCGTTTACTGCGCCTGATGAGCCTTTGCTGAAAGCCCGCATTGAAGATTGCCGTTTGCAAGGGGGCGATCCGTTTAATGATATTCAAATTCCCGAAGCGGTGATTACCTTGAAGCAGGGCGTAGGGCGGTTAATTCGTGATGTGACCGATCGCGGTGCTGTGATTATTTGCGATAACCGCTTGGTGATGCGACCTTATGGGGAAACCTTTTTGCGCAGTTTGCCGAATTTTAAACGTACGCGGGATTTGCACAAAGTGGTACAATTCTTAACAACGTTAAAGACAGACGATAACAACGAATCAATATAAATATGAAAAATGTCACATTATTAGCTTTAGATACCGCAACAGAGGCTTGTTCTGTTGCTTTGTTACGCGTCGGTGAAAAAACACATTTAGCGCAATTTGCGCAGCGTGAACACACCAAACATATTTTGCCGATGGTGGATGAAATTTTGGCACAAGCAGGCATTACGCTGCATCAAGTGGATGCCTTGGTTTTCGGTCGTGGTCCGGGCAGTTTTACCGGCGTGCGCATTGGTGCTGGTATTGCTCAAGGCTTAGCCTTTGGGGCTGATTTGCCGGTGATTCCAGTGTCCAATTTAGCCGCAATGGCACAAGCTGCCTATGTGCAATATCAGGCGGAAAATGTATTGACGGCGATTGATGCGCGTATGAATGAAGTGTATTTCGCCCAATGGCAGGCGCAAAAAGTGCGGTCAGATTTCGGCGAGTTTTTAGATTGGCAACCGGTTATTGCCGAGCAGGTGTGCAGCCCGTCAAAAGCCATTGAGCAGGTGGTTCAACAACATCATGAAAATGCCGTTTTAGCAGGAACCGGCTGGGCGGCTTATCCTGAATTAAGCGACGCGAATCTTGGTAAAGCGACAGAGATCACCTTACCTTCTGCGTTATATATGCTGGATTTGGCATTGCCAAAATGGTTTGCCGGCGAGACCATCGGCCCGTTGGAGATTGAGCCGATTTACTTACGCAATGAAGTGACGTGGAAGAAATTGCCAGGGCGAGAATAGATTTTAATCACCTTTTGAGAGGAGCATTAAAATGAGCAAAAAAATAGGGTTAATATTGACCGCACTTTCTCTTGTTTTAACCGGTTGTGTATCGGCACCGCAAGGGTTAGAGCCAAAACAATTTGATGCGTTAAATTTAAATAACATCCAACCGCAAGATTACGACTGCCGTTGTGTCAAAGTGCGTCTGGGCGGCAAAGTGATTTCTGCCACCGCCTTAAAAAATCAGACAAAAGTGGAAGTATTAAATCAAACGGTCGCGTATTTCTCTGCAAAACCGATGATTGATAGCCACAGTAATGGGCGCTTTATTGCCTACTTAAACGGCTTTGTGGATCCGGAAAACTTAAAAGATCAATACATTACCGTTGCCGGTGTGCTAAGTGGCAAAGAGCAGGGCAAAATTGATCAAGCGGATTACAGCTATCCGGTGGTGCAAGCTCGTCAATATCGTCTTTGGAAGCTTGTGCAAGAATATTATTACGATCCGGACGACATGTATGATTACGGGCCGTTTTACCCATACGGCTGGTGGGCGCCGAGATTCATGTGGGCTGAACCACGCCTCCGCTATAATTTGTATTAAGTTTGGGCGGAATGTTAGAATTCCGCCTCATTTTATAAAAATAAAGAAAAAAGATAAGGAATCATCATGACTAAACCTTGGTTTCAAAATTATCCGGAAGGTTCTGAGCGTGAGTTGGACACCTCAGAATATGATTCGATTTTAGATATGTTTGATAAAGCGATTCGTGAACATCCTGACCGTGCCGCTTACATTAATATGGGACAAGTTTTAACGTTTCGTAAATTAGAAGAACGCAGCCGTGCTTTTGCAGCCTATTTGCAAAATGAATTGAAGTTGGAGCGTGGTGAGCGTGTGGCATTAATGATGCCGAATTTATTGCAATATCCAATCGCGTTATTTGGGATTTTACGTGCCGGTCTTGTGGTGGTGAACGTGAATCCGCTTTACACGCCACGCGAGTTGGAACACCAGTTGCAAGACAGTGGCGCCAAAGCCATTGTGGTGGTGTCTAACTTTGCTTCTACCTTAGAAAAAATCGTTTTTAACACTTCCGTGAAACATGTGATTTTGACCCGTATGGGCGATCAGTTGTCTTTCGGTAAACGCACATTAGTGAACTTCGTGGTGAAATACGTGAAGAAACTCGTACCAAAATATAAGTTGCCGAATGCGGTCACCTTCCGTGAAGTGTTGAGTGTCGGTAAATATCGTCAATATGTGCGTCCGCAAATAGAACGCAATGATTTGGCCTTTTTGCAATACACAGGTGGCACTACAGGCGTCGCGAAAGGCGCGATGTTGTCGCACGGTAATATTATCGTGAATGTATTCCAAGCCAAGTGGATTGCTCATCCTTTTGTGGGTGATCGTAGTCGTGAACGATTAGCCATTTTGGCCTTGCCGTTGTATCACGTTTTTGCCCTCACCGTGAACTGCTTGTTGTTTATTGAATTGGGGGTGACTGCCGTATTAATTACGAACCCGCGTGATATTCCGGGTTTTGTAAAAGAACTGAAAAAATATCCGTTTGTGGCGATTACCGGCGTGAATACCTTGTTTAACGCCTTGTTAAACAATGACGAGTTGAAGAGCGTGAATTTCTCTGCCTTAAAACTTTCTGTGGGCGGTGGCATGGCGATTCACCAATCCGTTGCCACTCGTTGGCATGAATTGACCGGTTGTAACATTATTGAAGGTTACGGCATGACAGAATGCTCTCCGTTAATTGCGGCATGCCCGGTGAATGTAGTGAAGCATAACGGCAGTATTGGTGTGCCGGTGCCGAACACCGATATTCGAATTGTGAAAGAAGACGGTTCTGAAGCGGCTCTCGGTGAAGCCGGGGAGTTGTGGGTGAAAGGCGAACAGGTGATGCAAGGGTATTGGCAACGTCCGGAAGCCACCGCAGAAGTGATCAAAGACGGTTGGATGGCAACCGGTGATATTGTGATCATGGATGAAAGTTACAGCTTGCGCATTGTGGATCGCAAAAAAGACATGATTTTGGTGTCCGGTTTTAACGTGTATCCGAATGAAATCGAAGATGTGGCGATGTTAAACAATAAAGTGGCTGAAGTCGCGGCAATCGGTGTACCAAATGACGTGTCCGGGGAAACCATCAAACTCTTCGTCGTGAAGAAAGAGGACAGTTTAACCCGCGATGAATTACGACAACATTGCCGCAAATATTTAACCGGCTATAAAATTCCAAAAGACATTGAGTTCCGTGAGGAATTGCCGAAAACCAACGTGGGTAAAATTTTACGTCGTGTTTTACGTGATGAAGAAATTGCGAAACGTGCGACAACTCCCTAAGTTATTTTATTAATCAATGCGAGAGAGAATGTCGCTTTACAGCACATTCTCTCCTTTATTTCTATGACATATCAAATAAAAGAATGTAACACCCCGCCACACTTTCAATTAATTACCGATGATCAGGCATTGCTTGATGTTTGTGAACAGGCGAGAGCGCAAAGTGCGGTGGCATTAGACACTGAATTTGTTCGGGTCAGAACTCTGCATCCGAAATTGGGCTTAATTCAATTATATGCCGGTGATGAGGTGGCGTTAATTGACCCGACAACGATTCAGGATTTTTCCCCTTTTATTGCCTTACTTGCTGATGAAAGCGTATTGAAAGTATTGCATGCTTGCGGTGAAGATTTGGAAGTTTTTCAGCATTATTTCGCGCAATTACCGCAGCCTATGTGTGATACGCAGGTGATGGCGAATTTTCTTGGTTTTGCCGGTTCTGCCGGTTTTGCTACGTTGGTGCAACATTATTTCCACATTGAAATTGATAAAGGGGCATCACGCACCGATTGGTTGGCGCGCCCGTTATCAGAGATACAGCTACGATATGCCGCTGCGGATGTATGGTATTTATTGCCTTTATATGCGCAAATGCAGATACAACTTGAGCAAACCGAATGGCAAAGTGCGGTCAAAAATGAATGTGAATTTTTGCTGAACAAGCGGGCACATGCTGTTAAAAATCCTGATACGGCTTATATTGCGATTCCTAATGCGTGGAAGTTAAATCCTTTAGAATTAATGCGTTTAAAATTGCTAGCAAAATGGCGCATGGAAGAAGCTATGAGACGAGATTTAGCGCTAAATTTTGTAGTACGTGCAGAAAACTTATGGCAAGTGGCAAAATACAATCCGAAGAACACATCAACTTTATTAGAGCTCGGTTTGAGTACGGCAGAAGTTCGTATTCACGGTAAGAAATTGCTACAAATTATTGATCAGGTGAAACGCATTTCAGAGGATGATTATCCGCAGCCAATTCAACGCCTGGCGGATGATTCGCGCTATAAAGCTGCGTTGAAAGCAATGCAACAACAATTAATACAGATTGCGCCGGCGAATTTACCGAAAGAAGTGATTGCCAGTAAGCGTCATTTAGAAAGTCTGATGAAGTGGCACTGGCGAAAAGAAACGGAGGATGAGCCGCCGGAATTATTAAGTGGTTGGCGTAAACCATTTGGTGAAAGCCTGTTGGAATCCTTAAAAGCATTCGATGCATAAGATATTTAAATAAAAAAAGTGCGGTGAATTTTTACGACGTTTAAAAACGTGTTGAAAATCCACCGCACTTTTTATTGATGGCGATTATTGCAATTTCTTACCTTCAAACTCACCATTGAGGCTTTCTAAGAAAGACGTAATGTCATCAATGTCTTGCTGTTGCGGTTTCACATTGCTTTGATATTGCAACATAATGCGAACAGCTTCTTTCAAGTCTTTTGCAGAAGCATCGTGCATATAAGGCGCAGTTAATGCAATATTACGCAATGACGGCACTTTAAAGCGATGCATATCATACGGATCCTTGGTTTGTGCGAAACGACCTTGATCGGCTTCAGTGATTGGTGTACCGCGATCTTTAAAGTAATCGCCGTAAATACCCATGTATTCATAAGATTGGCCGCCCATATTCACACCGGTATGGCAGGTGTCGCATTTATGTTTCTTAAACAATTCGTAACCTTTTAATTGCTGTTCATTTAATGCGGTTTTATCGCCTTTTAAGTAGCGGTCAAAATCGCTATTTGGGGTGATCAAGGTTTTTTCATATTCACCGATCGCGTGGGTTAATGTCGCTTGGCTCACTTCAGGATACACTTTTAAGAATTCTTTTTTGAATTCTTCATCCTGTTTAAATTTCGCTACGATCTCATCCCAGGTGTGGCTACCCATTTCAACCGGGTTAATCGGTGGTCCACCTGCTTGATCGGCGAGATCGATTGCACGACCATCCCAGAATTGGACGAAGTTAAATGCGGCGTTAAATACGGTTGGCGCATTGATGCCGCCTTTTTTGCCTTCAATACCGATAGAAACATCCAAGCGGTCAACCCCACCTTTGTCGAGTTGGTGGCAGGTTTCGCATTGAACGGTACCATCTTGAGAGAGACGATCGTCCATAAAGAGTTTACGACCAAGTTCTACTTTGACAGGATCCGTTATGATGGAATCCGGAATCGGTTGGATCAGACTGTGAGGATTTGTCCCTTCCGTATTTGCCGGTAAAAAGGCTTTACGTTGTTCGCGAATCCAATTTAATAGCGTGGTTTTTTCGTTTTCATCCGGACGACTTCCCCAGTGAAGATGACGGAATGTCGCTACCGGCATTTCGTTATTTTCAATCACGCGTTCAAGTTTTGCTAAATCAACTTCAGATAATTTACTTGGATCTTTTAAGCCATCTAGTAATTTATTTAATAAAAAGACGCGTTTACCTGATTCAATATCGTGACTTAAGATGGAATCCGCTAACGGAAGATTAGCATAGAAAGGCAAATCAACATTAGGGGAGTGACAATATTGACAACCGTTATCTAACAAGATTTTAGCAACCTGTTGTTGTTCAGCAGAGTAATTGCCTTCAGCAAGTAATTTTTCTGACTGCCCCTTATCATATTGATGGATATACCCAACAATGCCTAAATAACCGGCAATCGCGATGACTGCGGCTTTAAGTACAAATTTTTTCATAATCATGCTCCAATATTAAAAAAGTAAAAACAGCAGGGCGATTATGGCTAAAAATAAAATATAACCATATGATTTAAATCAATAAATTTAATTTGAAAAAGCAATGGGTGAAATTGCTTTTATTAATCAAAAAGAGGTAATTGAGTGAGAGGTATGCACAAAGAAGACTTGAAAACACCATAAATAAATCGAATTGAAAGAGAATTATCAATAGGCAAAACTAAATTTTGGTGGGCAAACGATGCTAGGAAATTATTTTTCTATAAAAGAGAACCGCGCCGAATTCGACGCGGTTCGGTTTCACCCGAAGGTGAGTTCATGGTTTTCTAATGCGCTAGGAGTGACGCCAATCTAACAAAATCAATTTGATGTTCAGCTTGACTTGTTTTAAGCCTTCCTTTCATTCTTGCTTTTTGAGAGAAGCAGAACGCCACAAATGGGAACGTATCTAGTGATGCATGTAGTTGCTACCGTTCTCCGGTAGCTGAAACGTTCGTTCCGTAAATCCTAAGATATTCGCCTTGACTCCGTCCCTTTCACCGCTGTTGTTACTTTATAACGACTAAAGAAAGAAGCAGCAACACTCATGTTGAAGTATTATAGTTATAATAGGAAGAGGCCTTTGACTCTTGGCCGATAGCTTTGTCGAAGACACCCAAGGAATCATCAAATTGTCCTTGTGTGTAATTCTCTTTCTATATCGAACCCTTACGAATTATTCATAATAGAATTGCTTATTCTCACGTACAATCAAACGTTGTTTTTCAAGTGGAGCTAAAACTGTTAATGCTATTTTCGATAATTGTCATAAGGAGAGGAACACGCGTTTAATAAATAAGGGTAACGCCTTATTTTATTCGTTAAAGAGAAAATAAAGATTAAGAGAAAGAATATATCGAATAATTGGGTATTTATATTTGGTGGGTCGTGAAGGATTCGAACCTTCGACCAACGGATTAAAAGTCCGCTGCTCTACCGACTGAGCTAACGACCCAACGATATGATTTAAAAGGGGAATTTAATAAACTAAGGAGTGTATTAAATGGTGCCCGAGGCCAGACTTGAACTGGCACGCCTCGAAAGGCGAGGGATTTTAAATCCCTTGTGTCTACCGATTCCACCACTCGGGCTTGGAGCGGGAAACGAGGCTCGAACTCGCGACCCCGACCTTGGCAAGGTCGTGCTCTACCAACTGAGCTATTCCCGCATCATCATTTAGCAGTGCTAAACAACGGGGTGCATTTTACTCATTTATGATTGTGAGTCAAATAGAAATTTAAAAAAAATTATTTAACTGCTTAAAAAAAATTCAACTTTGGAAAAAACTCAAAATAAAAATACGGCCAAAAACGACCGCACTTTTATTCGCGTAAGTCTTCTAATAGACTGTCTTTAGCCGCATTCAGATATTGCAACATAGACCAAATTGTTAAAATGGCAGCAACATAAAGCAGAACTATGGCAATGATTTCCATTGCGGTGTTATAACGCCATAATAATCCGCCTAATGCGAGCATTTGGGAGGTTGTTTTTACTTTACCTAACCAAGATACTGCGACTTTACTGCGGCTACCTAATTCAGCCATCCATTCACGTAAAGCAGAAATAATAATTTCTCTTGAAATGACCACGATTGCGGGAATCGTAATCCAAAAAGTATGGTTATATTCCACCACTAAGACTAACCCCGCGACCACCATAATTTTATCCGCGACAGGATCCAAAAACGCACCGAATCGGGTGGTTTGTTTCCATTTTCTTGCTAAATAGCCATCAAGCCAATCGGTGACACCGGCAATGAAGAAAAGTAGAGTAGTTAAGAAAGGCGCCCAATCGAAAGGTAAATAAAAGGTAATAACAAAGAAAGGAATCAAAATAACGCGAAAAATCGTAAGGAAAATGGGAATATTAAGTTTCATGATTCATTTTGCTAGAGGTGAATAGTGTGCTTATTCTAAATCAGATTCTTCCCTTTTAAAATGCCAATTTAGAAATTTGATTTAAAAAGAATCTAGTGATGATAAGAATTTAGCGTTAATATTTTTAACGGCAAAAACGACCGCACTTTTACTCGATTTTTTATTATTTTATAGGATGTCATCATGTCAGAAAAATCTCTTGCAACCGCGTTAGTTCATGCGGGTAGAAAAAAACGTTATACCCAAGGCGCCGTTAATCCAGTGGTGCAACGTGCTTCTTCTTTGGTTTTTGATTGTTTAGCCGATAAAAAACACGCCACAATGAATAGAGCAAAAGGTGAACTCTTTTATGGCAGACGCGGCACACTAACACATTTTGCTTTGCAAGATGCAATGTGTGAATTAGAAGGTGGTGCAGGTTGCTATTTGTATCCTTGTGGTGCTGCTGCTGTGACAAACAGCATTCTGTCCTTTGTACAAACCGGTGATCATATCTTAATGACCGGTGCGGCTTATGAACCGACACAGGACTTTTGTAATATCATTCTGCAAAAAATGGGGGTGGCAACCACATATTATGACCCGATGATTGGGGAGGATATCGCTCGGCTAGTTCAACCGAATAGCAAAGTTTTATTTCTTGAATCGCCGAGTTCGTTAACCATGGAGGTGCCTGATATTCCTGCCATTGTGAAAGCTGCGCGAAAAGTGAATCCGGAAATCGTGATTATGATTGATAACACGTGGGGCGGTGGCGTTCTTTTTAACGCTTTAGAACATGATATTGATATTTCCATCCAAGCGGGGACGAAATATTTAGTGGGGCATTCTGACGTGATGATTGGTACCGCCGTGTCTAATGCCCGTTGCTGGGATAAATTGCGTGAGCATTCCTATTTAATGGGACAAATGGTGGATGCCGATAGCGCTTATACGACAGCTCGTGGTTTGCGCACGTTGGGTATTCGATTAAAACAACATGAGGAAAATAGCATTAAAGTGGCGCAATGGTTGGCACAACAACCTGAAGTCAAAGCCGTATATCATCCGGCATTGCCAAGCTGCCCTGGGCATGTGTTTTTCCAACGAGATTTTCTTGGAGCAAGTGGTCTGTTTTCATTTGAATTAAAGCAAAAACTCACCCAACAACAGTTACAAGCGTTTATGGATCATTTTGAATTATTTACGATGGCGTATTCTTGGGGCGGGTTTGAATCGCTTATTCTTTGTAATCAACCGGAAGAAATAGCCAAAATTCGCCCGAATATTTCGCGTAAATTAGAGGGAACGCTGATTCGTATTCATGTTGGTTTGGAAGATGTTGATGATTTAATTGAAGATTTAAATGCCGGGTTTAGACGATTAAATGCAATTTGAGAACGTTTTTTCCTAAATTGACGTAGGAAAATGTGATCTGTATCAGAAAATAGGCAGAAAAAAAGGAACTTTTTATTGACGATCTAATTTTTCTTTGGCAACATTTAGTCGCTTCAAAAGAAGTAGCTTGGACTATTCGCAATTTGAAAAGTTCAAATTTACCTTAATAACAAGTAAGTTCTGAAAAAGGAATGAAGATTATGAAAAAGACAGTAATCGCATTAGCAATCGCTGCATTCGCAGCAACCGGCACAGCAAGTGCTGCAACAGTTTATAATCAAGATGGTACTAAAGTTGAACTTGGTGGTTCACTACGTATTTTCTTAGGTAAATTAGGAAAACATGAACGCGGTGACTTGGTTAATGATGGTTCCCGTATCAAAATTAATGCATCTCATGAGTTAGATAACGGTTTATCTGCATTTGCAGGTTATGAATTGCGTTTTGAAAGAGATGCTTATAAAAATAAACAAACAGCCGCTAATGATTTTGGCGATCCTACAACCCGTAAATTATTCGTTGGTTTAGGTTTTGAAAATGTAGGTAAATTGAGCTTTGGTCGTCAAGCAACAAATGCTGATGATGTATTAGGCGATAGCTTATACTACAGATCAGGCGAGTATGGCATCTTAACGACTCGTTCAGATAAATCTGTTAAATTCCGTTCAGCAGACTTCAATGGTTTTAGTTTTGGTGTGGATTATCTATTTGGTGATGCTGATAAGACCAGAACTCAAGCTGTTCCACCTGCAACAGCAACTTCCAAATATAAAAGTGGTTACGGTGTAGCTGCATTCTATAATTATGACATTGCTGAAAATCATAAATTTGACGTTGCTGCTGGTTATACTGTAGATCAACTTGATAATACAGAAACAACAACAACTCAACAAAAAAATCATAACTGGTTGTTAGCAACTCACTATCAACTTAACGATTTCTACTTTGGTGCTGCTTATGGTCAAGGTGTACAAAAAGTCAGATCTGATGAAAGCAAAAACAGAACTAAATTCATCTTCTTAGAATCTAAATATGACTTAAATGGTCTTACCGGTATTCCATCAACTGTTGGTTTACAATGGGTACGTTTAGGTACTAAATATGATGAAAATGCTTCAGCGCAAGATAAAGCGAAAAATGTGAAAAACCAATATATCGCAGTAGTTGACTACAAATTCAATAAATATGTAGTACCTTATGTACAATATACTCGTGCAACTGAAAAAGATAACCTTGGTCAACGTACCAACGAAAATATCTACGGTGCAGGTTTACGCGTACACTTCTAATTTGAGTTAATACTCATTAAAAAGACCGACATTATGTCGGTCTTTTTTTATACCTGAGTTTTTATGATTAAAAAAGTGCGGTAGAAATTCTAAGTATTTCTACCGCACTTTGGTTTTAGATTTTGTTAATTTTACTTCGTTAAATCATCAAAGAAACGTTTTACACCATCGAGGAAGCTAGAGGATTTCGGGCGCTGTTTCGTTTGCCCTTCTAAGCTTTCTTCAAGCTTCCGTAGCAATTCTTTTTGTTCTTCCTTGAGTTTTACCGGTGTTTCTACCACAATTCGACAGATTAAATCACCGGCATACCCACTACGCGTAGAAGTAACACCTTTGCCACGCATACGGAATAATTTACCTGTTTGAGTCTCTTCCGGGATTTTTAACTTAACGCGTCCATCCAATGTTGGCACTTCAATTTCGCCACCAAGAGCAGCCATAGTGAAGCTAATCGGGACTTCACAATAAAGGTTGCTGCCATCACGCTCAAAAATGTGATGATCTTTCACATGGATTACAACATATAAATCGCCTGCCGGTGCGCCATTTTCACCTGCTGCGCCTTCGCCCGATAAGCGTAATTGATTTCCGGTATCCACGCCTGCCGGGATTTTTACGGAAAGGTTTTTCGGTTTATTCACTCTGCCGTCACCGTGGCAAGTTTTACACGGTTTCTCAATTTTCTTACCGGTCCCATGACAGAAATGACAAGGTTGTTCCGTTACAAAGAAACCTTGTTGACGGCGTAAGCGACCTGAACCGTGACAATGTGGACAGGTTTCCACTTTTGAACCGGCCTCAGCGCCAGAGCCATGACAAGTTTCACAAGGGGCAAGAGTATGAATTTTAATGTCTTTGGTCGTGCCTTTGACGGCTTCTTCAAGGGTGATTTCAAGGTCATAGCGTAAGTCATCACCACGCACAACGCGTTGGCGACCACGTCCGCCGCCACCGAAGATATCCCCGAACATATCGCCAAAAATATCGCCGAAATCCGCACCACCAAAACCACCACCGCCGGCACCGAAACCTTGTTCAAAGGCTGCGTGGCCGTATTGATCATAGTTGGCCCGTTTTTGCTTATCGCTAAGGACTTCATAGGCCTCTTGGATTTCTTTAAACTTTTCTTCTTTCTCTTTATCACCTTGAGTTCTGTCTGGGTGATATTGCATTGCGAGCTTTTTATAGGCACGCTTAATTTCTTTTTCATCGGCGGATTTAGAAACGCCGAGAAGTTCGTAGTAGTCTTGTTTTGCCATAATGTTTCAATTTTCCGTTTAAAATATCAAATGCTACTTCTATGATTATGTATTGTATTATATGAACAATAGTTCTAAACACCAAAATGATGTCAAAGGCAGAAATATCAAGAGCCAACACATGAATTTATTAGGGCATGGCTCGGCTTATTTTCGTTTGTTGACAGCCAAACGAAAGTCAACAAACCAAAATGAGCCGTTTATATTTCTGTTACGATATGATTTTGTCGTTGTTCAAAGAGGCAGGCCGATTGCCTGCCTTGAATGCCATTATTTTGCCGCATTGAAGGCTTGTTCTAAATCCGCCAAAATATCTTGAACACTTTCAATACCACAAGAAAGGCGAATTAATCCTGCGGAAATCCCTGCTTTTTCTAATTCGACTTCACTTAATTGGCGATGCGTTGAGGTCGCAGGATGTAACGCACAAGTACGAATATCCGCTACATGCACTTCACGCGATGTCATTTGTAAAGCATTTAACCATTTTGCCGCGGCTTCTTTACCGCCTTTTATTTCAAAAGAAATGACGCCACATAAACCATTTGGTAAGTATTTTTGTTTAAGCGCGTAATCAGGAGAGCGGATTAATCCCGGATAGCTGACATTTTCTACTTGTGGGTGTTTTTCCAAAAACTCGGCGACCGTTTGAGCATTTTCATAATGACGTTGCATACGCAATGCAAGGGTTTCCATGCCGACATTCAACAAGAAACTGTTTTGCGGTGCCGGTGTTGCGCCTAAATCACGCATTAATTGCACGCGCGCTTTAACAATATAAGCGGCAGGGCCAAAGGTTTCTGTATAGACCAAACCGTGATACGTTTGGTCCGGTGTGCTTAATTGCGGATATTTGCCGTTATTCCAATTAAAGTTGCCACCATCCGTAATAGATCCGCCAAGTGCAATGGCATGACCATCTAAATATTTGGAGGTGCTATGAATAACCACGTTTGCGCCAAATTCGATTGGGCGGCAAAAATAAGGAGTGGCAAAGGTGTTATCAATTAATAATGGCGCCTCTGCAGCTTTCGCTAAGGCAGCAAATTTTTCAATATCCAATACACGTAACGCCGGGTTTGCAATGGTTTCGGCAAAAACAGCTTTGGTATTTGGACGAATGGCTTTTTTGAGTTCTTCGAGTGGCAAATCTTGATCCACAAAACTAACTTCAATCCCCATTTTTTTGAACGTGTGTGCAAATAAATTATAGGTGCCGCCATAGACACAAGAGGAGGAAATAAAGTGATCACCGGCTTCTAAAATATTCAGCATTGCGTAAAAAACCGCCGATTGACCTGACGCGGTACACATTGTTGCCACACCGCCTTCAAGTGCGGTAATTTTTTCTTCTGCGGCATTCGTGGTTGGATTTGCCAGGCGAGTATAGAAATAGCCAGCTGCTTGCAAATCAAATAATTTACCGATTTCTTCTGCAGAGTCGTAAGTGTAAGTCGTGCTTTGTACGATAGGTTGAACGCGAGGTTCACCATTTTTAGGGCTATAGCCGGCATGGAGACATTTTGTTGCAAATTCCATTATTTTTCCTTGGGTTGTGTTTGTTTTGAGGGGAAAAGTGCGGTCATTTTTTATAAAATTTTACGCACTTTGAGCTTAACAATGTGGTACAACGGCGATATAAATTTCTACTAAACCATCAGGGTGGTATTTTTCAAAATCCACAGAATAAGCCCGCTTAAGTAAACCTTGTTGTTCTTTTTTCCAGATCAGTTGCCATGTTTGATAAATTTCATCTAGTTGGCAACGAAAAACTTCGTAGAAAGTCAAATCTTCAATTTCAATCACCGGGATATTTGTCTCTAATACTGCTTCACTTGCAATCGCAAAATCATAGTCTGCTTGGTGATTCATCGCATAATTAAAATAAATGCCATAACAATAGTGGCCTTGTGGTAGTTTATCGAAATTGTTTTGCCAAAGGGTTGGGATCATCTCATTTGCTATGTCGTTATTTAAGCGTTGTTGTACGATGGGGTAGAGTTTTAACGCCATTTATCCTCCTGGTTTATTTTTCCTGACTTCACTTTTTTAAATAAAGTCAGGAAAAATTGTGGTTGATGAATACACCAAAAGGGCGTATTGCTACGCCCTTCTATTTTAGAGAGAGTGAAATTACTTATTATCTTTCACTTCTTCAAACTCGGCATCGACAACATCATCATTTGGTTTGCTGTTGCTTTGCGCTTGTTGTGGCTCGCCTTGCGGTTGAGCAGTTTGTGCAAGTTTTTGTGCAACTTCGGCGAGGGCTTGAAGTTTGGCTTCAATCACTGCTTTGTCTTCGCCTTTCACGGCAGCCTCTAAGTCGCTTAATGCACTTTCGATAGCGGCACGATCTGCGGCTGGAACTTTATCACCTGCTTCTTCTAATTGTTTACGTGTACCGTGTACAAGGTGATCGGCTTGGTTGCGCGCTTGTACTAATTCTTCAAATTTACGGTCAGCTTCAGCGTTCGCTTCGGCATCGCGTACCATTTGTTGAATTTCTTCATCACTTAAACCAGAAGACGCTTTAATGGTGATTTGTTGTTCTTTACCTGTGCCTTTGTCTTTCGCAGAAACATGGATGATACCGTCTGCGTCGATGTCGAAGGTCACTTCAATTTGTGGCATACCGCGTGGAGCAGGGTTGATGCCTTCAAGGTTAAATTGACCTAAAGATTTGTTGGCAGAAGCTTGTTTACGTTCACCTTGTAACACGTGAATAGTTACCGCACTTTGGTTATCTTCCGCAGTTGAGAACACTTGCGATTTTTTGGTTGGAATCGTGGTGTTTTTCTCAATTAAGGTGGTCATCACACCGCCCATGGTTTCGATACCCAATGATAATGGGGTAACGTCTAACAACAATACGTCTTTCACATCACCGGCTAATACACCGCCTTGTACTGCTGCACCCACTGCAACGGCTTCGTCTGGGTTAACATCTTTACGTGGTGCTTTGCCAAAGAATTCTTCCACTTTTTGTTGAACAAGTGGCATACGAGTTTGACCACCCACTAAAATCACATCATCAACTTGGGAGGCACTTAATCCGGCATCGGATAATGCAACTTTCACCGGCTCAAGGGATTTCGCCACTAAATCTTCCACTAAAGATTCTAATTTCGCACGGGTTAATTTGATGTTTAAGTGTTTAGGACCTGTCGCATCCGCTGTGATGTAAGGAAGATTTACATCGGTTTGTTGTGCGGAAGAAAGCTCAATTTTTGCTTTTTCACCGGCTTCTTTTAAACGTTGCATTGCAAGCGGATCTTTGCGCAAGTCAATACCTTGTTCTTTTTGGAATTCATCGACCAAATAGTTGATCACACGGTTATCGAAGTCTTCACCACCTAAGTGAGTATCACCGTTGGTTGCCAATACTTCGAATGTTTTCTCGCCACCCACTTCATCAATTTCGATGATGGATAAATCGAATGTACCACCA
This sequence comes from Aggregatibacter sp. Marseille-P9115, assembly GCF_920939465.1. Lineage (GTDB taxonomy): Bacteria > Pseudomonadota > Gammaproteobacteria > Enterobacterales > Pasteurellaceae > Aggregatibacter > Aggregatibacter segnis_B. Next base: position 291,886 of record NZ_OV100759.1, on the reverse strand, counting down.
CCTAAGTCGTAAACAGCGATTGTTTTGTTACCCTGACCTTTATCCAAACCGTAAGCTAGTGCGGCTGCAGTTGGTTCGTTGATAATACGTTTAACTTCTAAACCTGCGATACGACCTGCATCTTTGGTTGCTTGACGTTGCGCATCGTTAAAGTATGCCGGCACGGTAATAACGGCTTCAGTAACCGGTTCGCCTAAGAAGTCTTCAGCGGTTTTTTTCATTTTTTTCAACACTTCGGCAGAAATTTGCGGAGGTGCTAATTTATCGCCTTTTACATTGACCCATGCGTCGCCATTGTCTGCGCGTGTAATTTCAAATGGCATGATGTCGATATCACGTTTTACTTCAGCATCTTCAAAACGACGGCCGATTAAACGTTTGATGGCAAATAAGGTGTTTTTCGGGTTGGTCACCGCTTGGCGTTTTGCCGGTTGACCGACTAAAATTTCGTTATCATTTGTATAAGCAATAATTGACGGAGTAGTACGATCGCCTTCTGCGTTTTCAATTACGCGTGGTTTATCGCCATCCATCACAGCAACACAAGAGTTTGTTGTACCTAAGTCAATACCAATAATTTTTCCCATTTTTTTTCTCCTCGTAAAATTTTAAATTCGGTGTAATGGTTTACGGATTGTAAGATGTGGATTGAATTTTGCATTTCAAGGCATTTATTTAAAAATTTTTTCAATGCATGAAAAGTGCGGTTCAAAAATCAGATGGATTTTCAGTGCTAGTTTTACCCAAAGGCTTGTTTCTAGAACGGCACATTTGCGGTTCAATCCTAATTCGTTTTGTAAAATGAGGATAAAAGTAAGAGATTCAAGAGGAAGAGAAAAATTTAGTGGTCTTTTTTCTAAAAAATTAAATTTGTGTTAGATTAGTCGAGCTATTTCACTTTTTATTCATTCATTAAGGACAGAGGGTATGAAAAAATCAACGTTAACGTTAGGCATTATTGCGGCATTAGGTGTCGCCTGGGTTGGTGGTGCATGGTACACGGGAAAAGTGGCAGAAGAAGAATTTGTCCATCAAGTCAATCTCGTGAATAAAGATCTTCATCAATCTGCGGATTCTCTCGGTTTGGATATTCGTTTTGATCATGTTTCTTTTGAACGTGGTTTATTCAGTTCTAAAACCAAATATGACATTTTAGTGGCTGAGCTTGAAAATCCGAGCAAAACCTGGACGTTGCCATTTGAAGGGACGTTATACCATGGTCCGTTGCCGTTAAATCAGTTAAGTCATTTTAATTTCATGCCAAGTCTGTTTTCCAGTGTGGATTTGATCACTAAAAATGAAACGACAGCCCCTTGGTTTGAAGCAACAAAAGGTAAAGCGCCTATTACTGTGACTACCTCTGTCGATTATAACCAAAGCGGATCTTCTCATGTGGATCTTGTGCCTTTTGAAGCTGTGATAGAAGAGGGTACGTTGGCTGTGAATGGCTTGGATATGAAACTGGGCTTCAAGCGCGATGGTGTGAATAAATTAGATTTTGCGCTGAATAAACTTCAATATAGTGAGCCGGATAAAAATGCTTCTGTTGAATTCAACGATTTAAAAATTGATGCTGAATATCAACGTATTCCGGAATGGACGTATCTTTCCACCGGTAAACAATCTTTATCAGGTGGTGCGGTGAAGTTCAACGCTATAGATTCTGAAGGGAAAAGCAATCACGTTGAATTTAAAAATTGGAAAGTCGATTTTGATACGGTGAGAAAAGATAAAATCTTAGATTCCGGTGCAAAAATCGCGTTTAATGGCGTTACTGTTCGTGATAAAGATTTGGGTGACTTAACGATTGATATGGCGTTAAATCATGTCGATGGCGAAACTTTCAACCAATTAATTCAGGTTTATAACGAATCCGCGAAACAACAGCATGATGTGCTTACCGATGAGGAAGTACAGATCACGAAAAAATTCATTGATACTCAACCGCAGTTTATCTTTAATCCGACACTTAACAATAAAGCCGGTAAATTAGCCTCCAATTTGGATATTTCTATGGCAAGCGCTGATTTTGAAAATGCTATCGGCCAAGGAAAGATTTTCCGTTTGTTTAACCACTTTATTTTCAAAATGGATGCCAATAAAGAGGCGTTAATTGAGGAAGCGGCGACGCTATTGCAGTTAGATCGACTTGATGATAAAGAACAGGCAACTAAAGTGGCAACAGAACAAGTTAATTTAGGCGTTAAAAACAGTGTGCAGCAAGGCATTCTGGTTGAGGACGGAAAATCCGTTAAACTCGATCTTGTGCTGGAAAAAGGTGAGCTTAAATTAAATGGAAAAGTGATTCCGGAAGAGCAAGTGGCATCTATGTTGTTCTTGATGGTGATGTCAATGGGGCAGTAATTCATATCGATATTCCTCGATAATATTGGGCATACAAAGTGCGGTCGATTTACAAAACGTTTTGAATGTCGACCGCACTTTCTGTTTATCGCGTCTTTCACATCGGAGAATAAATTGGTGTAAAACCGTGAGTGAGTTCACAAAATTACAAATAACCGTTTGCTTTATAATGGCATGTTGCTATCCTTAGCCCCAACAAAAATAAGTGCTATACAAATAGCCAAACATATTTTGCTTTCCGAGTAGTGCCTCCTGTGAGGCACTTTTTTTTATCCGGTTTTTCTCATTCTTGATGGCATGATTTTAAGGATAAAAAAATCCCGCCATAAAAAGCGGGATGTGATTTATTAATGAGATTACATTTTCTCAACGGTTTTAATGCCGAGTAAATCCAATCCTTGTTTTAGCGTTCTTTCTGTTAACAACGCCAGTTTTAAGCGACTGAGTTTCACTTGTTGATCGTCGTTATTCAGAATCGGGCAATGCTCGTAGAAGGAAGAAAATACGCCGGCTAATTCGTATAAATAAGCGCAAAGCACATGCGGTGTACCTTCTTTTCCGACCACTTGAACGGCTTCTTCAAATTGCAATAATTTGATTGCCAAAGCACGTTCTTTTTCATCCGTAATGCTTAATTGGGCTTGTTCTACTTCGCTTAGGGCAATTTGGCTACGATTGAAAATCGAACGAATGCGGGTGTAGGCATATTGCATATAAGGCGCCGTGTTGCCTTCAAAGCTCAACATATTGTCCCAGTCGAATACATAATCTGTGGTGCGGTTTTTCGATAAGTCCGCATATTTCACCGAACCGATACCAACAGCTTCAATGACATCCGCTTTTTCTTGCTCAGAAAGTGCGGTGGATTTTTGCGAAATTAATACGCCCGCACGTTCAATGGCTTCGTCTAATAAATCGGCCAGTTTTACGGTGTCACCACTACGGGTTTTGAATGGTTTTCCATCTTTGCCTAACATCATGCCGAAATTTTTGTGTTCTAGCTGGAAACTGTCCGGCACATAGCCCGCTTTACGGGTGATGAGCCAAGCTTGTTGCATATGTTGACTTTGGCGAGTGTCGGAGAAGACTAACGCACGGTGAGCTTTTAAGGTTTCGTAACGGTATTTAGCGGCAGCAATGTCAGTGGTGGTGTAAAGGAAACCGCCATCTTTTTTCTGTACAATAACGCCCATTGGATCGCCGTCTTTATTTTTGAATTCATCCAAATAAACCACTAATGCGCCGTCATCTTCTACGGCCAAACCTTGTTTTTTCAGATCTTCAACAATGCCCGGCAACATTGGGTTATACAAGCTTTCCCCCATCACATCTTTGTCTGTTAAGGTCACATTGAGACGATCGTAGTTGTGTTGGTTTTGTTGCATGGTGATTTTCACCAATTTTTGCCACATGGTACGGCAATATTCATCGCCACTTTGCAGTTTTACAACATAGTTACGGGCTTTTTCGGCAAATACCGGATCTTCATCATAATGTTTTTTTGCCGCGCGATAAAAGGCTTCTAAATCGCTCAATTCCATTTCGCTGGCATGTTCGTTTTCCATTTTTTCCAAATAGGCAATCAGCATACCGAATTGAGTCCCCCAGTCGCCCACATGGTTAGCGCGGATAACGTGGTTACCTAAAAATTCAAGTGTGCGTACGACGGCATCACCGATAATGGTTGAACGTAAATGTCCCACGTGCATTTCTTTGGCAACGTTTGGGGAGGAATAGTCCACCACGACAGTTTGTTTTTCCGGATTGTGTACACCTAATTTCGGATCTTGTACCGCGCGGTTGATGTTGTCTGCCAGCCAAGTGTCTTTTAGAAAAATGTTAATAAATCCCGGGCCGGCAATTTCTGTTTTTTCTGCAATGTCTTGTAATTCGGCTTTGTCTAATACGCTTTGAGCAAATTCACGTGGGTTTAATCCCAATTTCTTGGCGGCCGGCATGATGCCGTTGGCTTGATAATCACCAAACTGCACTTTGCCCGATTGGCGAACGAGGGCTTCACATTGTGCATCGGCACCGGCTGCAATCATCGCCTGTTTGATTTTTTCGGATAAAATAGATTGAATATTCACGGCTGAACCTTAAATTTTTTGAAATAAGTTTGGGCTGATAAAAAATAGCTCGATATAATACCGTTCTTTCACCTTTCAGAAAAGCCAAAAAGGAAAATTATGTCGTTTCGCTTTCCCCATAAAATGTTTGAAAAACAGACCGCACTTTTTGCCGACTTTCAGGATTTTGAGCAAAAAATTCAGGTATTGGCACAACAGATCAATTTAGATTTAAACCAATATGAAATTGATCACCTTTCTTTGCGGGTGAATACCGAGCAAACGGCAAATGCGTGGTTAACCCGATTGTTAGCGTATGGCTCGGTGTTGAGCGATAACCTGATTAACGGCAGAGTGATTTATTTGATTCAGTTACATGAGCCTTTGCGTTTGGCGCAACAAGAGGTTGATGTGGTGGAATTACCTTTCCCAAAAGATAAACATTATCCGCAGGAAACTTGGGAGCATATTGAGGTGGTTGTTCCATTTTTACCCAATGAAACTGCAGCAGAATGGTTAACAAGAATAAAAAATACATTCTTGCGGAACCAACCCGAACGTTTTAAAGTCAAAACGAGCGAACCGAAAGGGTGTGGTGAAAAACTGCTCAATTTGTCTGTTGCAGTAAGTTTTGTAGATAAAACGCAGAATCCTACTTGTATCAAGTTCCACCCATACAGCATCAAGCAAATTGTAAGCGCGGTTTGATGATATAAAGCGGTTCAATAAAATCAGATTCATCGTTTATTTATCAAAGAATAAATAAGCAAAATAAAAGGTTAATTTCATGTTTAAGGAGCTTTTATGAAAAAGATCGCATTAGCTATTTTAATGAGCTTAACTCTTGTTGGGTGTGCCAATGAAGATATTTATGGCGGTAACGTCTATTCGGGCGCTCAAGCGAAAGAAGCCCGCTCGATTAGTTACGGCACAATCGTTTCCACTCGCCCAGTGAAAATTCAATCAGACAATCAAGGTGTGGTTGGTACGATCGGTGGTGGTGCGATTGGTGGTATTGCCGGTTCCGCGATCGGTGGTGGCACAGGCAGGGCGTTAGCTACAGCTGTGGGAGCCGTTGCCGGTGCTGTTGTCGGCAGTAAGGTTGAAGAAAAAGCCAGCCAAGTTAGCGCCATTGAAATGGTTATTCGCAAAGATGACGGCAAAGAAATCGTTGTGGTGCAAAAAGCCGAAGCGAATCTCGTGCCAGGTGCACGTGTGCGTATTGTTGGTGGTTCACGTTTGAACGTTTCCGCACTTTAATCTAAGTAAGATGAAAAAGGCTTTTGGGATAGTCCGAAAGCCTTTTTTATTGCCTAAACTTCAATAACATTTCTATTCTGTGCTAGAATGCCCCGATTTTTTTATTTCCCTGTCCATTTTCCTTCTAAGGTTAAAGAATGAAACCCTCTATTATCAATAAATTAGATAGCTTAAAAGAACGTTATGAAGAGCTTGAAGCGTTGCTTGGTGATGCTTCTGTTATTAGTGATCAAGATAAATTTAGAGCCTATTCCAAAGAATATTCGCAACTTGAAGACGTGGTGAAAAGTTTTAGCCGTTGGAATCAGCTCAATGCCAATTTAGAAGAAGCACAGCTCCTGCTTGACGATCCGGAAATGAAAGAAATGGCACAAATGGAGATTGAAGAGTCCAAAGCCGAACTGGAACAAGTTGAGCAGCATTTACAAATTCTCTTATTACCGAAAGATCCGAATGACGAATATAACTGCTACCTTGAAATTCGCGCCGGTACCGGGGGTGATGAAGCTGGGATTTTCGCCGGCGATCTTTTCCGTATGTATAGCCGTTATGCGGAAACCAAACGCTGGCGTATTGAAGTGCTGAGTGAAAACGAAAGCGAGCAGGGCGGATTTAAAGAAATTATTGCCCTTGTCAGCGGCGATGGTGCCTATGGTCAATTAAAATTTGAATCAGGCGGTCACCGTGTACAACGTGTACCGAAAACAGAGTCACAAGGGCGTATTCATACCTCTGCGTGTACTGTTGCGGTGATGCCGGAGTTGCCGGAATCTGAAATGCCGGAAATTAACCCGTCAGATTTACGTATTGATACCTATCGTGCCTCCGGTGCGGGTGGTCAGCACATCAATAAAACTGATTCCGCCGTGCGTATTACGCATATTCCAACCGGCATGGTGGTGGAATGTCAGGATGAGCGTTCACAACATAAAAATAAAGCCAAAGCCTTGTCCGTGCTGGCTTCCCGTTTAGTACAACAAGAACAGGAAAAATTGGCACAAGAGCAAGCGGATACCCGTCGTAACCTTTTGGGGTCCGGTGACCGATCAGATAAAATTCGTACCTACAACTACCCACAAGGGCGTGTGACAGATCACCGCATTAACCTGACGATTTATCGCTTAGATGAAGTGATGAACGGTAAAATTGACGACTTGATTCAGCCGATTATCACCGAATATCAGGCGGATCAGTTGGCGGCATTGTCCGAACAAAATTAACGATGAGAACGAGCTTAACGGCTCGTTCATTTTTATTGAACAAACATGAACTACCAACAATGGCTGCAACAAGCCGCGCAAGCGTTAAATCAAGCAAATCCCGCTGAAAATGGTAAAACCGATGCACAAGTGTTATTGCAATTTGTAACAAAAAAATCGCGTGCATTTATTTTGGCTTTTGGCGAGACAGCGTTGGACGAAAAAACACAAGAAAAACTGACCGCACTTTTATCTCGTCGTTTGCAAGGTGAGCCCATCGCTTATCTTCTCGGTGAAAAAGAGTTTTGGTCGTTGCCATTAAATGTCTCAGCAGGCACGCTGATTCCGCGTCCGGATACCGAAATTCTGGTGGAAAAAGCGCTAGCGATTACCATTGAAAAGCTACAAAAGTGCGGTCAAGACTCCCAAGGTTTTCGTATTTTAGATCTGGGGACCGGTACGGGCGCTATTGCCTTGGCGTTAGCCTCTGAATTAAAACCGATTGCAGAAAAACAGCAAATTCAACCGGAAATTATCGGTGTGGATGTCATGCCGAACGTGGTGGCGTTGGCGACATCCAATGCGGAAAAAAATCAGTTAGACGTCAGTTTTTTGAAAAGCCATTGGTTTGACAAGGTGACAGGCACATTTGATTTGATTGTGAGTAATCCGCCTTATATTGATGCAAAGGATGAACATTTAACCCAAGGAGATGTACGCTTTGAGCCTTTGTCGGCGTTAGTGGCGGAAGAAGAAGGCTATGCGGACTTACGTCATATTATCGCCAATGCGCCGAAATTTATGCGGACAGGCGGTTATCTGTTGGTAGAACACGGTTGGCAACAAGGGGAAAAAGTGCGGTCGATTTTCCAAGAGAATTTTTGGACATCGATTGAAACTTTACGGGATTACGGAAATAATGAGCGCGTAACCTTAGGTTGTTGGGCTCAAACTGAAAATAAATAAGGAAGACATATGCAAAATAAATGCATTCAATTAGGCGATATTCAAATTGCCAACGATAAACCTTTTGTCTTATTTGGCGGCATGAATGTGCTCGAAAGCCGCGATATGGCAATGCAAGTGTGTGAAAAATATGTGGAAGTGACGCAAAAATTGGGTGTGCCTTATGTGTTCAAAGCCTCTTTTGATAAGGCAAACCGTTCTTCCATTCATTCTTATCGCGGTCCGGGCATGGAGCAGGGATTGAAAATTTTTGCCGAGTTAAAGCAAACATTCGGCGTAAAAATCATTACGGATGTACATGAAATTTACCAATGCCAACCGGTTGCCGAGGTGGCGGATATTATTCAGTTACCGGCATTTCTTGCTCGCCAAACAGATTTAGTCGAAGCGATGGCGCGTACCGGTGCGATCATTAATGTGAAAAAACCGCAATTTTTAAGCCCGGGACAAATGGGCAATATTGTGGAAAAAATCGCTGAATGCGGCAATGATAAAGTGATTTTGTGTGATCGTGGCACGAATTTCGGCTATGACAATTTAATTGTTGATATGTTGGGTTTCAGCGTGATGAAAAATGTCTCTAAAGGTTGTCCGGTGATTTTTGATGTGACCCATTCATTGCAATGTCGCGATCCGTTTGGCGCTGCCTCCGGTGGGCGTCGCGCGCAAGTTACCGAACTTGCTCGTGCCGGTTTAGCGGTTGGCTTGGCAGGCCTATTCCTAGAAGCTCACCCGGAACCGAGCAAAGCCAAATGTGATGGCCCGTCAGCCTTACCGTTAGATAAATTGGAAACCTTTGTTTCACAAATGAAAGCCGTGGATGATTTGGTGAAATCCTTCCCTGAATTAGACACCTCTAACTAGTCTCTTCAATATTCAATATATAGTGCATAAAATTCCTTTTATGCACTATATATGCGATAAAACATGAATTTTATGAAATTAAATTGAGCTTTTTCTGGATTTTTTCTTCATTTTACGCTAGGATCCGGCGAAATTTTGTCAATGAATCTCTATTTAAATAAAAAAATTTAATGTTTATGTTTAAAAAATTTTTGATGATTGTTCCTTTATTTGTTTTGACGGCATGTTCAAATTCTACAAAGAATGTTGCTGTTTCAGTGCAAGATCAAGAACAATTAAACCAATTAATTCATGCGCAACTGAAAACGAATAAACCGCATCAATATTCTGAGGTAATGGATAAACAACTTGCGAACGTATATCAAGAATGGGCAGGTACACGTTATCGTTTAGGCGGCCTGACGAAAGGGGGCATTGATTGTTCCGGTTTTATGCAAACGACTTTCTTGAAAGCTTATGGTTTAGCATTGCCTCGCTCTACATCTGAACAACGTTATGTCGGCACAAAAATTGAAAAAAGTGAATTAAAAGTTGGTGATTTAGTTTTCTTCCGTAAAAACAAGCATGTTGGCGTGTATATTGGCGGTGATAAATTTATGCATTCCAGCACAAGTCGTGGTGTCATTATTGAATCATTAAATGATGATTACTGGGCAAGAACTTATACTCAATCTCGCCGAGTGCTTTAAGTTTATTTTTCTGAAACAGAAAAGAGCGGTCAAAGGTGTTAGCATTTTTGACCGCTCTTTTATTTGAGATGCAGGTAGTTCTTTTATTAGGCGGCAAACCGGAGTGTATTTTTACGTTGTAGTTGATGAATGACATTGGTTACGGTGCCTACAATCGGTAGTTCTCGCCAGTTGGTCGTTTTAATATTTTCCATTTTAGAGTCCAAAGATAAGAAAATAAACTCCCCGTTGTTGTGTGCAATAAACTCATATACGTGAAATTCATTGTTTACTTCAAGGACGATCAATTCGTCTAAAAATAATTCGTCATTATTTTCTACGACCAACATATCACCTTCTTCAATTCCCCAGGCGAGCATATTAGGATTTGTCATTCGAATAAAACATGTTTGTTGAGGACGTTTAATGCAGTACAAGTTGAGATCAAGTTTTTTATTGAAACTACGATTTTCTTGTTTCATATCTTCAAAAAAAGGAATGGGTTGATAAGAAAACATGTGATCGTTTTGTGCAACAACGTTGTGGTGGTAGTTCATATCTGCTCCTCAGTAAAATTAACTGTATTTTTATACAGTCAAATATACTGTTTTTATATCCAGTAAGTCAACAGGTGAAAAATAAATTTTTAAATTATTTTTTCGATAGAATAATGCAGGAATTATTGTTTTCTAAAAAAGTATTAGGTTTATTAAATTTAATCTAAAGAAATTTATCAAAATTTCTATAAACTTAATGAAAGTTAAATGTTCGTATTTATTTTATCAAAAAATTCCGCTATCTTTATCGCCCTAGGGGAATCAGTTTTGATTCTAAGATCAACCGCAAGTGATTGCATAACTCTCGTTAACTTATTATGAATATGTCTCGTTTAATTTCACTCTTCTTCCAAGGCAGTTTGGTCAAACGTATTGCTGTTGGTTTAGTGTTAGGTATTTTGGTCGCACTCATTACGCCTATGTTACAACCGACATTAGGTTTTAACTTGGCTGAAAAAGTTGGTGTGTTAGGTCAAATTTTTGTTCGTTCACTACGTGCTGTTGCACCATTATTGATCTTTGTTTTGGTTATGGCGGCAATTGCCAATAAGAAAGTGGGCTCCAAAACCAGCATGAAATCCATCATTGTGTTGTATTTGGTCGGTACTTTCTTAGCAGCATTAGTTGCTGTTATTGCAGGATTCTTGTTCCCAACAGAGGTTGCATTATCAGTAAAAGAAGATATTTCCGCTGCACCAAAAGGCGTTGGAACCGTATTGTTAGATTTAATTTTCAATATGGTGGACAATCCGTTAAATGCATTATTTAAAGCGAATTTCATTGGCGTATTAACTTGGTCTATCGGCTTAGGTTTGGCCTTACGTCATGCTTCTGATGCAACTAAAACCGTGATTTCTGATATTTCTGAAGCGGTCTCCAAAATTGTTTATGTCGTTATTTCATTTGCGCCAATCGGTGTATTCGGTTTAGTTTCTGAAACATTAGCGGATAAAGGCTTGGTGGCATTAGGTGGCTATATTCAATTATTAAGCGTGTTAGTCGGCTCCATGTTGTTTGTTGCTTTTGTTGTGAATCCGGTTTTAGTTTTCTGGAAAATCCGTCGTAATCCGTATCCACTGGTTTGGACTTGTTTGCGTGAAAGTGGCGTAACCGCATTCTTTACCCGTAGCTCTGCAGCCAATATTCCGGTGAATATCAATCTTGCGAAACGCCTAAATTTAGATGAAGAAACGTATTCTGTTTCTATTCCGTTGGGCGCAACTATTAATATGGCCGGTGCTGCGATTACGATCACTATTTTAACGCTTGCGGCAGTGCATACATTAGGTATTGAGGTTTCTTTCGGTAGTGCGATTTTGTTAAGCCTTGTTGCCAGTTTATGTGCTTGTGGTGCTTCCGGGGTTGCTGGTGGTTCATTATTGTTAATCCCATTAGCGTGCAGCCTATTTGGAATTTCTGATGATGTTGCGGCACAAATGATCGGGGTTGGTTTCATTATCGGTATCTTACAAGATTCCACAGAAACCGCACTTAACTCATCTACTGACGTACTTTTCACTGCAGCAGCTTGCATTGCAGATGAAGACAAAAAGTAGAAGATAAAATTGCACGATTGAAATAATAAAAAAGGATAGAATTTTATCTATCCTTTTTACTTTTTATTTCGTGCGATATGTTCTCTCAGCTTATTAATTCTCCAACTATGGATATAGGTATTTGAATGAAATTATTAATCTCCCTTTTTTTATCTTTCATATTTGCAACCAATATGGCTTTTGCAGTAGAAAAAAATTCCAAAGGAAAACTAAGTCAAATTGAGCAAGTTGATAAGAAAAGTCAAAACGTACAAGATATTTCTTTTGGGGCTTTTCAAGATTATGTGGTGGTGAGTTTTGAAGGACGAGATATTGCCGTAGATGACAATAATCAGGCTTATGTCTTGGTTAAATTTATTGTTGAAAACAAAAGTGATAAACCAATAAAATTTTTCCAATGGTTAAGCGTGTATACATATGAAAAGCAAATTATTCATTTACAAAGCGTGCCGTTAAATTTTGAAGAATCAATGGCAGCAGGAGATAAGATTAATATTAATTTGCGCATTCCATTTAATAAAGTAGCAGGAGAATATCGTTCTTTGTTTAGCAATTTGCAAGAAAATTTAATGATTTATGCTGTTCCGGAGAAAGTTGTTTTTGCTGATGGACAACAAATTAATGTTGCGCATTAAATGCTGTTTATTTATACAGTGATTTATGCTAAAGTGCGGTTAGAAAATAACATGTTTTTTAACCGCACTTTTTTATGCCTGATTCTCTTTCCTGCAAGCCTAGAAAAATTATTCACATTGATATGGACTGTTTTTACGCTTCCATTGAAATGCGTGAAAATCCTACATTGGCGGATAAGCCTGTTGCTGTTGGTGGAAGAGCAGAGCAACGAGGCGTGTTGACAACATGTAATTACATTGCCCGCAAGTTTGGGCTACACAGTGCAATGCCAACCGCACAGGCGCTAAAATTGTGTCCTCATTTGGTTTTACTGCCGGTTAACATGTCTCTATATCGCGAGGTTTCCCGTCAAATTCATCAAATTTTCCAGCGTTATACGACAATCATTGAACCGCTTTCTTTAGATGAGGCTTATTTAGATGTAACCGATTGTGATAAATGTGCCGGTTCGGCAACTTGGATCGCACAAGATATTCGCCAAGCCATTTGGGATGAACTTCGGTTAACCGCTTCTGCCGGTGTTGCACCATTAAAATTTTTAGCCAAAATCGCCTCTGATCAAAATAAACCGAACGGGCAATTTGTGATTGAGCCCAAAGATGTCGATGAGTTTGTTGCTCATTTGCCACTTAAAAAAATTCCAGGTGTGGGCAAAGTGACTTCGGAAAAATTACTGCAAATGGGCTTAGCATGTTGTGCAGATGTACAAAAAATTGATCGGCATATCTTGTTAAACGCATTAGGTAAGATGGGGCAACAAATTTGGTCATACAGCCATGGTATTGATGAGCGAATGATTCAGCCTCATCGAGAGCGTAAATCTATTGGTGTTGAAACGACATTATTGACGAATATTATTGCTTTGGAACAGGGCATTGCCGTGCTGGATGAGTTATATACACAATTAGTAAAACGGGTGCAGCGTGCTGCAGCTAATATTCCTTTTTCACAGTTGAGAAAAATCGGCGTGAAACTCAAGTTTGAAGATTTTCAGGTGACAACTCTAGAAAAAAGTGCGGTAGTTTTTTCGAGAGAAAATTTTCAACAGCTGCTAAGTCAAATTTGGCAACGGAGACAAGGGCGAAGTATTCGTTTAATTGGCTTGCATGTCATGTTGCCGGAAGAAAATCATTCCGGGCAAATGAGCTTGTGGGGATTTTCTGAAGAGGGTGATAACTAACCTTCTTTCTTTATGCTTTCTTTTTGGCAGGCTATAGAAATTCTCTTATAATACACCGCACTTTTTGCCTAAACGGTAAGCGAATAATCTATGAAATTAACAGCAAATAATAAAACACTCGATCTTTCTACCCCTAAAATTATGGGGATCCTCAATTTCACCCCGGATTCTTTTTCTGATAGCGGTAAATTTTTTCAATTAGACAAGGCGTTGTTCCAAGTAGAAACGATGTTGAAGCAAGGCGCATCGATTATTGATATTGGGGGAGAATCAACCCGCCCGATGGCAGAAGAGGTGACGTTAGAAGAGGAACTTGAGCGGGTTGTGCCTTTAGTTGAGGCGGTGAGAAAACGGTTCGATTGCTGGATTTCGGTGGATAGCTCCAAAGCACAAGTGATGCAAGAGGCCTCTAAGGTGGGCATGGATCTGATTAATGATATTCGTGCTTTGCAAGAACCGGATGCATTACAAACCGCTGCTCGTTTGGCATTGCCGGTGTGCATTATGCATATGCAAGGGCAGCCACGAACAATGCAGCTCAATCCGCATTACGATGATGTGGTGGCGGATGTTTTAAAATTTATGCAGCAGAGAACGGAACAATGTTTGGCTTCGGGAATCAAAAAAGAGAATCTGATTTGGGATCCCGGCTTTGGTTTTGGCAAAAGCGTGCAACATAATTATTGTTTGTTACAACAATTTTCGGTTTTCTGTGAACAAGGGTATCCGGTGTTGGCGGGAATTTCCCGTAAATCCATGATTGGTGCCGTGTTGGATAAGCCTGTAGAACAACGGACAGTGGGTAGTGTGGCTGCCGCATTAATTGCTGCGATGAAAGGTGCCAGTATTTTGCGTGTGCATGATGTCGGTGAAACGGCCGATGCGCTTAAAATTTGGCTGGCAACGCAAAATGCTTAGATACGTAGTTGTGCTGTCGGACGCTAGCTGTCTTATCGGAAGAACGATAGCATAAAATAATAAATAACATTTTATTGAGAAGGAATTGAAACATGGCTGAACGTAAATATTTTGGGACTGATGGTGTGCGTGGCAAAGTGGGTAGCCATCCGATTACCCCTGATTTTGTTTTAAAACTCGGTTGGGCTGCAGGTAAAGTGTTAGCGACACAAGGGTCTCGCGTAGTGCTGATTGGTAAAGATACCCGAATTTCGGGCTATATGCTTGAATCTGCCCTTGAAGCCGGTTTGGCAGCAGCCGGTTTATCTGCCGCATTTACCGGCCCAATGCCAACCCCGGCGATTGCTTATTTAACCCGTACTTTCCGCGCGGAAGCCGGTATCGTGATTTCCGCTTCCCATAATCCGTATTATGACAATGGGATTAAATTCTTTTCTACACAAGGAACGAAATTACCCGATGATGTGGAGGAAGCTATCGAAGCCATGTTGGAGCAACCGATGGACTGTGTTGAATCTGCCGAATTAGGTCGAGCCAGCCGAATTAAAGATGCGGCAGGGCGTTATATTGAATTCTGTAAAAGTACGTTTCCGGCTCACTTGAGTTTAGAGGGATATAAAATTGTGGTGGATTGTGCCAATGGCGCAACCTACCACATTGCACCGAATGTCATGCGTGAATTAGGCGCGGAAGTCATTGAAATTGGCACCCATCCGAATGGCATGAATATTAATGAAAAATGCGGTGCAACGGATATTAAAGCGTTACAACAAAAAGTGTTAGAAGTACAAGCGGATGTGGGGTTAGCGTACGATGGTGATGGTGATCGTTTAATTATGGTGGATCATCTCGGTAATAAAGTCGATGGTGACCAAATATTATTTATTATTGCGCGTGAAGCCTTGCGCGAAGGGCGTTTGCAAGGCGGTGTCGTAGGCACCTTAATGAGCAATATGAGTCTTGAACTTGCCTTAAAACAATTAGCCATTCCGTTTGTGCGCGCCAATGTGGGCGACCGTTATGTGTTGGAACAAATGCAAGAACGCGGCTGGGGCTTAGGCGGTGAAAACTCGGGGCATATTATTATTGCGGATCGCAATACGACCGGTGATGGCATTATCGCTTCTTTAGCCGTGTTGACAGCAATGGTAAAACATCATTTGTCGCTGAACGAATTAGCCGATGCAGTCAAATTATTCCCACAGGTATTAATTAATGTGCGTTTTGCCGGTGGTAATAACCCATTAGAAAGCGACGCCGTGAAAGCGGTGGCTGCCGAGGTTGAAAAGCGCTTGGCCGGCAAAGGACGTATTTTACTGCGTAAATCAGGTACTGAGCCGTTAATTCGCGTGATGGTGGAATGTGAAGACGGCGCATTGGCTCAGCAATGTGCAGAAGAAATCGCGGAAGCGGTGAAGGCCAATTAATCTTTAAGGTCGTTGCAAATGCATTTATTTATTATGCGTCATGGCGAAGCGGAATTGATGGCGAACTCGGATAAAGCGCGCCATCTTAACGCTAACGGCAGAGAGCAATCCCGACTTCAAGGAATGTGGCTAAAATCCACCGCACTTGAGTTTGATAAAGTCTTGGTGAGCCCTTATACCCGTGCTTTAGAAACCTTTGATGAAATTAATCAGGTTTTTGAGCAACAACTTTCCGATAAATTGGAAGTGTGGGAAGGCATTACGCCTTATGGTGATTCCGGCTTGGTTAGTTCTTATGTGGCTTTGTTGGAAAAAGAAGGACATTGCAATCTCCTGCTGATCTCTCATTTGCCTTTGGTGGGGGATATTGTGAAAGAATTATGCGGTCGAAATCCGGCGAGTTTTTATCCCGCTACGATTGTTGAGGTTCATTTGAATAATCAGCGAGCTGAAGTTAAAGAAATAAAATATTTCAGTAAAACGAACTGAAAAACATTCCTTTTTACGTCATTTTGTTACACACTGTAAACGTCTTACAAAATAGGTTTGTGAGGCGTTTATTTTTTTATTTGTTAGGAGCTACTATGAAAAAATCAGTATTAACCGCCTTAGTCTTAGGTGCAGTGTTAAGTGTTACTGCGTGTGATGACAATAAAGTTTCACAACAAGTTGAGCAGGCTAAAGCCAATGTTTCAGAAGCGAAAGAAACGGTAGTCAGTGCAGCACAAGATGTAAAAACGGCAACCGTTGAAGCTGTTAAAGAAACAAAAGACGCTGTGGCAGCAAAAGCAGGCGAAATGAAAGATGCCGCTGCTGAGAAAGTCTCTGAAGCAAAAGAAGCTGCAGCTGAAAAAATGGATGCAATGGCAACCAAAGCAGGAGAAATGAAAGACGCTGCGGCTGAGAAAGTGGCTGAAGCAAAAGAAACTGCAGCTGAAAAAATGGATGCAATGGCAACTAAAGCAGGTGAAATGAAAGATGCCGCAGCAGAGAAAGTGAGTCAAGCTGCAGATGCAGTATCTGAAAAAGCGGCTGAAGTGAAAGAAGCCGTAAAAGAACGCACTGAAAATAAATAAAAAGCAGATTGTCTGCTTTTAGAATGGGATAAAAACTAATTTATCCTTTTCAGCAAAAATCCTGATTGAACGATATAAGAATTCAGTTGGGATTTTTTCTTTGTGTAAGAAACGACTATTTACCGCTAAAAATTCGGCATCTAAATATTGTGTATAGATCGCACCGGAATTGCTGTTGACCCCCGCCATGGCACGTCCTAATAATTCGCCATAAATATGAATATTGCCGTCTGCTGCGACTTCAGCGCCTTGTTCTACGTCGCCATGAATAATCAAATCACTGTTTTTCGCATAAATGACCTGCTTATCAATAACACTGTGGGTTATGACTTTTGTCGGCAGACTACGAGGTTCGGGAAGTATTTCTGAAAGATTATCAATGTTGCCTAGAATCGGTAAATCGGCGGTTAAAATTAATTCTCTTTGCAGATGATTTTGCCAGTCGGCAACCCCAATGACGTGAATGTGATATTCGGCAAGTAGTGATTTTAGTTCGGTTAAATTCACTTTTTCCAGCATAGGATTGAATTGCAAAATCACTTCAATATTTTTAAATAATGAAGGGGAAGTTTTGCTTTTCTTTGTCAATGCGCGCTTAATTGCGGTCAAGCTTGAACTATTGATACTGATAAATACAGCGGAAAATTGACCTGTGCGTAGTTCAATAATGTCTTGAGCCATAGAGAAATTCCAAGGAAAAAAGTTGCTTAATGATAATGAATTATTGCAAAATCGGCAATCTTAACCTTACTAAGGAAGGATATTTATGCTCTGTGCCATTTATAAAAGCCCAAAAGAACCGGGAATGTATCTTTATATTGAAAAACGCGATCAATTTGAGACGTTACCTGAAGCGTTGTTAACGGTTTTTGGTAAACCGGTTTTTGTCATGTTGTTTAATCTTGTCGGTACAAAACCGTTGGTAAATGCCGATAAAACGGAAGTATTGCAGCAAATTAAAGAAAAAGGATTTTACTTACAAACGCCGAAAAAAGACGATTGGTTGTTTAGTCTTTAAAAGTGCGGTGAATTTTCAGGCCGTTTTTTCTCAGCCTTTTGCTGAATTAAATCTTGCTATTTGTGTTCTTGAACACTATAATACGCCACATATTTCGGACGCGGGGTGGAGCAGCTTGGTAGCTCGTCGGGCTCATAACCCGAAGGTCGTCGGTTCAAATCCGGCCCCCGCAACCAATCACAAGTTCAGTAAAAAGAACCCCAATTTTGGGGTTTTTTTATACGATAAATTTGTTGTTTAAATATCAACGCGTTGTTTTTAATGCGTTGATAATTATTGAAAAACTGGGCTGTAAGCCCTTTTTTTACGTCTATCGTTTGAGGGAGGTTGTTTTGGCAACTTTGGAACAAAAATTACAGGATTTATTACAAGGCTCGGTAGAAGATCTAGGCTGCGAGCTTTGGGGCATTGAATGCCAACGCATCGGTCGTTATTTAACCGTGCGTTTATTTATTGATAAAGAAGGTGGCGTAACAGTAGATGATTGTGCCGATGTAAGCCGCCAAGTGAGCGCAGTGTTAGATGTGGAGGATCCGATTGCCGATAAATATAACCTTGAAGTGTCCTCACCTGGGTTAGATCGTCCGCTATTTACCTTGGCGCAATATACCCGTTATGTCGGTCAGGAAATTGTTGTGCATTTGCGTATTCCGGTGGCGGATCGTCGTAAATGGCAAGGCGAACTGACGAAAATTGAAAATGACATGATTACGCTGATTGTGGATAAACAAGAACAGGTTTTAGCGTTTGGCAACATTCAGAAAGCTAACGTTGTACCTAAATTTTAAATTTAGAAAAGGATTAAAGCAGACATGAGTAAAGAAATTTTATTAGCGGCTGAAGCCGTGTCCAATGAAAAGCTATTACCACGCGAGAAGATTTTTGAAGCGTTGGAAAGCGCTATTGCCCTTTCCACCAAAAAGAAATACGAATATGACGTTGATGTTCGTGTTGCGATTAATACTAAAACCGGTGAGTTTGACACATTCCGTCGTTGGTTAGTGGTGGAAGAAGTGAATAACCCGACAAAAGAAATCACCTTAGAAGCAGCTCGTTTTGAAGACCCTAATGCACAAATTGGTGATTATGTGGAAGATCAAATCGAATCTATCGCCTTTGACCGTATTGCGATGCAAACTGCGCGTCAAGTGATTAGCACGAAAATTCGTGAAGCAGAACGCAGTAAGATCGTTGACCAATTCCGCGCGAAAGAAGGACAAATTATTACTGCGACAGTGAAGAAAAGTAACCGCGACAGCGTTATTTTAGATGTGAATGGTGAAGATGGTAATAAAGCAGAAGCCGTGATGTTGCGTGAAGATATGTTACCACGTGAAAACTTCCGTCCGGGTGACCGTGTGCGCGGCGTGTTATATAAAGTAAGCCCAGAAAGCAAAGGTGCACAATTATTCGTGACGCGTGCTAAACCGGAAATGTTAATTGAATTGTTCCGTTTGGAAGTGCCGGAAATTGGTGAAGAATTGATCGAAATTAGAAGTGCAGCACGCGATCCCGGTTCTCGCGCTAAAATTGCGGTGAAGAGCAATGATAAACGTATTGATCCTGTAGGCGCTTGCGTAGGGATGCGTGGTGCTCGTGTTCAAGCGATTACCAATGAATTAGGCGGTGAGCGTGTTGATATCGTGCTTTGGGATGACAATCCGGCACAATTTGTGATCAATGCTATGGCGCCGGCAGATGTGAGTTCTATCGTTGTTGATGAAGATAAACATGCGATGGATATTGCGGTAGAAGAAGCTAACTTAGCGCAAGCCATTGGCCGTAATGGTCAAAACGTACGTTTGGCAACTCAATTAACCGGTTGGGTGTTAAACGTCATGACTACTCAAGACTTAAATGCAAAACACCAAGCGGAAGACGACAAAGTATTGAATTTGTTCATTGATGCCTTGGAGATCGACGAGGAATTTGCACAATTATTAATTGATGAAGGGTTCTCTACGCTAGAAGAATTGGCTTATGTTTCCGTGAGCGAATTAACCGCCATTGACGGTTTGGAAGATGAAGATTTAGTAGAGGAATTGCAAACTCGCGCGAAAAATGCCATTACAGCGAAAGCATTGGCAGAAGAAGAAGCGTTGAAAAAAGCAAAAATTGAAGATCGTTTGTTGAATCTTGAAGGCATGAATCGTCACATCGCCTTTAAATTGGCAGAAAAACAAATCACGACCTTGGAAGATCTTGCTGAGCAAGGCGTTGATGATTTAGCCGACATTGAAGGACTCAGTGCCGAACAAGCTGCAGATTTAATTATGGCAGCTCGAAACATTTGTTGGTTCACTGAGTAATGAAGGAGTGAAAAGATGACAGAAGAATTAAAAAATGCCCCAAAGAAACTGAGCTTACAGCGTAGAACAAAAACGACCGTGAGCGGAACGAGCGCTTCTGGTAAGAGTAAAGAAGTGCAAGTTGAAGTACGTAAAAAACGCGTAATTCCAACAGAAGCGGCACAAAGAGCCGAAGAAGCCGCAAAATTAAAAGCGAAACAAGAAGCTGAGCAAAAAGCGGCGGAAGAAAAAGCGCTAAGAGAAAAAGCCGCCAAAGAGAAAGCGGCTAAAGACAAAGAAGCAGCGGAAAAAGCGAAACAAGCACAAAGTGCGGTTGAAAATAAACCTAAATCGGTTGATCCGGAAAAAGAAAAACGTAAAGCCGAAGAGGCGGAATTACGCCGTAAAGCGGAAGAGTTAGCCCGTCAAAAAGCGGAAGAACAGGCGCGTAAAGCGGCTGAGGAAGCGAAACGTTATGCTGAAGCTGATACGTCAAGCAATGACAGCGCATCAGAAGATTATACCGATTATAATTTAAGCTCTCGTTATGCTTTAGAAGCGGAAGATGAAGAAGAGCGTCGTAATGAAGGTCGCGGTCGCGGTAAAAATAAAGTGGCGAAAGCGAAAAAAGGCGGACGTGATGATGAAAGCAATAAAAACGAGCGCGAGTCTAACCGCCGCAATCTAAAAGACGGTAAATTCGGCAAGGGTAAAAATGGTAAGAAAGGTGCTGCATTACAACAAGCCTTTACAAAACCTGTTCAGGCGGTGAAAACAGATGTTGTCATTGGTGAAACCATTACCGTTGCAGAATTAGCAAATAAGATGGCGACCAAAGCGACCGAAATCATCAAGGCGATGATGAAAATGGGCGAAATGGTGACCATTAACCAAGTGCTTGACCAAGAAACGGCGCAATTAGTGGCAGAAGAATTAGGTCACAAAGTCATTCTTCGCAATGAAAATGAACTTGAAGAAGAAGTATTAGGCGATCGTGATGTTAATGCTGAAAAAGTGACGCGTGCGCCGGTAGTAACCATCATGGGTCACGTTGACCATGGTAAAACTTCCTTACTTGACTACATTCGTAAAGCCAAAGTGGCAGCCGGCGAGGCGGGTGGTATTACTCAGCACATCGGTGCATATCATGTAGAAATGGATGACGGTAAGATGATTACCTTCCTAGATACGCCGGGACACGCGGCATTTACCTCTATGCGTGCACGTGGTGCGAAAGCAACGGATATCGTCGTGCTTGTGGTTGCAGCAGATGATGGTGTGATGCCTCAAACCATTGAAGCGATCCAACACGCGAAAGCAGCCGGTGCGCCTTTAGTGGTTGCGGTGAATAAAATTGATAAACCGGAAGCCAACCCGGATCGCGTAGAACAAGAATTGCTTCAACACGAAGTGATTTCTGAAAAATTCGGTGGTGACGTGCAATTCGTCCCTGTTTCTGCGAAGAAAGGCATGGGTATCGATGATTTATTAGATGCCATCCTACTTCAATCAGAAGTCCTTGAATTAACTGCGGTGAAAGATGGCATGGCAAGTGGTGTTGTGATCGAATCTTACCTTGATAAAGGTCGCGGTCCAGTGGCAACCATTCTTGTTCAATCCGGTACATTACATAAAGGTGATATCGTACTTTGCGGTTTTGAGTATGGTCGTGTTCGTGCAATGCGTGATGAAAACGGTCAAGAAATCGAGGAAGCCGGTCCATCTATCCCTGTTGAGGTGTTAGGTCTTTCTGGCGTTCCGGCAGCGGGTGATGAAGCAACTGTGGTTCGTGATGAGAAAAAAGCACGTGAAGTTGCATTACACCGTCAAGGTAAATTCCGTGAAGTGAAACTGGCTTGTCAGCAAAAAGCGAAACTCGAAAATATGTTTAGCAATATGACGGAAGGTGATGTCGCTGAACTCAATATCATTGTGAAAGCAGACGTACAAGGTTCTGTGGAAGCGATTATTCAATCGTTACAAGAGCTTTCTACGGATGAAGTAAAAGTGAAAGTTGTCGGTTCCGGGGTGGGCGGTATTTCTGAAACTGACGCAACGTTAGCCGCAGCTTCCAATGCGATTATGGTCGGCTTTAACGTCCGTGCGGATGCATCAGCCCGTCGTATTATCGAAGCCGAAAATATCGACCTTCGTTATTACTCTATCATTTATGAACTATTAAATGATGTGAAAGCAGCGATGAGCGGTATGTTACAACCAGAATTCAAACAAGAAATCATCGGCTTGGCTGAAGTGCGTGATGTGTTTAAACATCCGAAATTCGGCGCCATCGCTGGTTGTATGGTGACCGAAGGTATTGTGAAACGTAACAACCCAATCCGCGTATTACGCGACAACGTGGTAATCTTCGAAGGTGAATTGGAATCTCTCCGTCGCTTCAAAGACGACGTATCTGAAGTCCGTAACGGTATGGAATGTGGTATCGGCGTGAAGAACTACAATGACGTAAAAGTCGGCGACCAGATTGAGGTGTTCGAAGTCGTTGAGATTAAACGCTCGATTTAATCTTAAAAGAAAGTGCGGTCAAATTTGACCGCACTTTTTGCCTAGGGTAATGCGTTACCTTTATGGCTGTATACAAGCGCTCCCAAAGGGGAAGCATTAGGCCTAACCGTGGGTATATTTGCCCGCGGACAATTAAAGAGAAACAAAATGGCTCGAGAATTCAAACGTAGCGACCGTGTCGCACAAGAAATCCAAAAAGAAATCGCGGTGATTTTACAACGCGAAGTGAAAGATCCGCGTATTGGCATGGTGACGGTGTCCGACGTGGAAGTGTCCAGTGATTTGGCTTATGCAAAGGTTTTCGTCACCTTCTTATTTGATCATGATGAACAGGCGATTGCGCAGGGCATGAAAGGCTTGGAAAAAGCGGCGCCGTATATTCGCACGCTGTTAGGCAAAGCCATGCGTCTGCGTATCGTGCCGGAGATTCGTTTTATTTACGATCAATCTTTGGTGGAAGGTATGCGCATGTCTAACTTGGTGACAAATGTTGTGCGCGAAGATGAGAAAAAACACGTTGAGGACAAAGACTA
The DNA here is from genome assembly GCF_920939465.1 of Aggregatibacter sp. Marseille-P9115. Lineage (GTDB taxonomy): Bacteria > Pseudomonadota > Gammaproteobacteria > Enterobacterales > Pasteurellaceae > Aggregatibacter > Aggregatibacter segnis_B. The sequence goes on along the minus strand of NZ_OV100759.1, from coordinate 268,781 downwards.
ATGTCCAAACCGCGTAAACGTGGGCGTGATATTCATGGTGTGTTTTTGTTGGATAAGCCGCAAGGTATGTCTTCCAATGACATCATGCAAAAAGTGAAACGCATTTTTCAGGCAAACAAAGCAGGGCATACCGGTGCGTTAGATCCGCTTGCTACCGGAATGTTGCCTATTTGTTTGGGCGAAGCCACCAAGTTTTCGCAGTTTTTGCTAGATGCTGACAAACGTTATTTAGTCACGGCAAAACTGGGAGAACGCACGGACACATCCGATGCAGAAGGACAGATTGTCGAAACCCATGAAGTGAAGGTCAAAACACCTGAAATTTTGACCGCACTTGAACAATTCCGTGGGGATATTTTACAAGTGCCGACCATGTTTTCCGCCTTGAAACACAATGGCAAACCTCTTTATGAATACGCCCGTCAAGGTATTACGGTAGAGCGGGAAGCACGTCCGATTACGATCTTTGAACTGAACTTCATCGAATATAATGCGCCCTATTTAACCCTTGAGGTACATTGTTCCAAAGGCACTTACATTCGCACTTTGGTGGATGATTTAGGAGAGGCGTTGGGCTGTGGCGCCCATGTAACGATGTTGCGTCGCACAGCAGTGGCGGATTATCCGACAGAGAAAATGCTAGATTGGCACGCTTTACAAAGCTTGGCAGAACCACAAGATTTGAGTTTGTTAGATGCCTTATTATTGCCGATGGATACTGCCGTGGCAAAATTGCCGGCGTTAACCTTAAATGAAAGCCAAACACAAGGTATCGGATTTGGTCAACGGGTAAAATTCGATAACCCCAACAGGTTGCAAGGACAAGTGCGGTTGTTTTCCCATGAAAATCGCTTTCTTGGCATGGCGGTGATTGATGAGAATAACGTGATTCGTCCACAGCGATTAGTGGTGTATGAATAAAAAGTGCGGTGAAATTTCACCGCACTTTTTTTATGTTTTATGGTGCGCTTGGTTCTTCGATTTTCTTGCGCCAGTAAGTGGCAAATCTTGGTTTCCCCTTGTTGGTTAACCCGCGGTATTTATAGGTGATGCTTGAACCGATAGGTGGGGGATTGATGCGATCAGCCAATTTAAACCCGGAACCAATTTTGAATTGACCACGGTGATTCTCGCAGGTAAGCGATCCCATGACATTCTCAAATTGGCCTTTGCCGGCATGGTGGGCAATCACCGTGCATTCTTCATCAAGTGCGGTCTTTAATTTAAGAATTTGTGAACTGCGTTTTCTTTCGTAAGGCGCATTGGGGTTACGAATCACGATGCCTTCGCCTTTTTGCTGTTCTACTTGCCGTAGAAATTGTCGAATATGCTCCGGGCTTTCAATAGGAGTCTGTTCGATGATTTCAATGTGTTGAGAGGGATGTTTTGCTAAATAGGCTTTTAATGTAGCCAAACGGGTAAATAAATCCCCTTTAGCATCAGGCACATCAAAGACATATAGTTTTAATGTATGCCAACCCTTATCTTGATAAGCGCGCACGATAGAAGAGATTTCTGCAAATTGATCACGTTGGCTAAATAATTCGCCATCAATGGCAAACGGCGGAAAATTTTCTAGAAAATAAGCGGGTGGAGCCAGAGAAACGCCTCCTCGAGTAAAAAGCTGTTTGCCGTCCCAATAGCCACGTACGCCATCCAATTTTTCACTCATCACCCATCCGGTTACGTTTTGATCTTTATAGTTTTCTAACAACATCAAATCAGGTTTTTCGGCGTAACAAGACACGCTAAACAAGAGCAGACTCAAGCAAAGTTTGAAATAACGCATAAGAGGATTCCTTGAAATAAAAATCATCTTAAAACAAGGTATTGGGACTGGAGAAAAAGACTTGTGATTTTGCGAGCATGATCGCAACTAAAAAATAAACGGACATAAAAAAATGCGCCTGAAGAAGAGCGCATTTTAAATTAGGGGACTGAAAGTGCGGTGAAAAAAAGAGAGATTATTTCTCTTTGAGATAGCCGATCCACTCTTTCAGTAATTGCATATTTTTTGCCATTGCACCGGCTTGAGGCACAAAGTGCATCATGTTTAATCCGTAAGAGTCCGGTGTAATGCCTTCGCCTACGCTTGCCGGCAAGACATCAAAGCCTTGCTGTTGAAACAAGAGTTTTGCCCGTTGCATATGCCATTCATTAGTCACCAGAATGATTTTATGGATGCCTTCTTTTTCTAGTAATTGACGGGTGTATAAGGCATTTTCTTTGGTGGTTAAAGATTTTTCCTCTATCCATTTCGTCGGTACATTAAAGAACGTCTGTAATTCTTCTGCAGAAACTTTGCCTTCTGATGCGCCGGTCGGGCTGACACCGCTAATCAATAACGGCAGTTGCGTTTCTTTTTGTAAATAAGCCGCGTAGCGCAAACGTTCTAGCTGTGTGGCAGAAGACGCAAGCGGTGCGTAGAGTTCTTTGCTATCACGAACGCCACCACCTAATAAAACGATGGCTTGAGCCTGTTTATAATCGTTTAAGGTTAAATGATCTTCAGTGACTAAGCTGTCTTTTAAGGTTTGTGCCGTGTAGGGAATGCTGACCAGATAGAGCAGCACAATGCCAAAAAATGCACAAAGGCGGCTTAATGTTTTGCATTTAAAGAATGAAAATAAAAGCGAAAATAGCCATAAAATCAAAATATTAAATGGCGGTAGCATCATGGCTGTGATGAGTTTTTTGAGTTCAAACATGATTTCATTCCATTAATTAATACACAACATCTTATTTTTGTTGAGTATAAAACTCGACAAAATCCAGTTCTTTTGTCCATAAATTGGCGTAGCCGGTGTTTTTGCCGTAAGAGTTATCGCAAACCACGTTCGGGATTTCCAATAAACAGGAAAAAATGTGACCGTGAAGACGGGTCGTGGTGATGTTGTCATAGCTTAAAAAGGTTTTGGCAACGCGTTTTATAATGCGTCGGGTGTATGTTTTCCAAAAGCGGTGAACAAGCTTTTTTAAACCGGTTAACTGATGACGCTTGGCGAATTTAGCTAAACGCCAAGTAACGGCTAAGACTAAATCATCTCGTTCAGATAACATATCTTCCCAGTCTTTAATATGACTTCCCGCAGGGAGTTGAGCGGTAATATTTTTTTCGATATCACTGGCTTCGATGTCTTTACGCAGGAAATAGAGGGCGTTTCCGCTGTGTGTCTTTTTAGTTGGCAATGTCCCGTACAGTTCATGCGCCATGTCCGGCGATAAATATACGTTTGGTGAAAATTGTTCAAAAGTTTTTGCCGTTCTTTCGTCTCGCGCCAGTAAATGACAATCCGAATGTTGGGCAAAAAGTGCGGCGGATTTTTCTAACGTTTCTTGGCTTTTATAGAACAACGTTTGTGGTAACACAATCACACGGTTGTGGGGAAACGTTTCCACCACCGTTTCGCGAATTTTTTGGTGTTGTGGATAAAGATCGCCGAAATTCCCTCCGCCGTGGAGCAAAATTGTGGTGTTTGGGGTGATTTTTTGTTTCAGTTCTTCAATGTCCACATCAAATTCACTGCGTTTTAAGGTGACACGAATATTGTGATCCGTAAAAAACTGTTCTGTTCCGTGATAAATCAATAAATCGCCCACGTTTAAATGCAACGGATAATCGAGATAAAACACGTCGTTTTTATCTTGAATTAAATCTGCAATCGGAGCTAACTTGTTTTTTAAATCAATGAGTTGTTGATTCATCTTTTCACTCTTTTTCTTAAATAGCTAAATAAAAAGTCTTTTTCAGTTTTGGTTAATCCCACCATTAAGATGACTGAAATGAGCACGACTTCAAGAAGAAATGCTTCTCCTACAAATTCCAAGAATGAGTAGGTGCGCTGTGTGTCCGAGAAATAAATTAAGCCTAATAACAAGGCGAAAACCAGGCTGATATTTGTTAAGTATGAGACAAATTCTTTGCGATTAAATTTAATTCTTTTGTTAATAAAGTAGAGGCGATAAAGCTGCATGAAAAGTGCGGTACAGAATTTACCGATAAAGGCATAGACCGGATTGTATCCTAAGGTAAACAGATAATAGGCAAGCGGCACGGTACAAAGATCGATAATCGCCAAGATAACGTTGTATTGTTTAATGGTTTTAGAACCTATGGCTAACGCCGTCATCCAAAACGACCCCGCCATGGCACTAATAAGGGAACAAACAAGCGTGGCTTGTACCAGTTTATCGGTGTACATCGGCACATTATCACCCAACCAGAGAGTCAGTAAGGTATGACTGAAATACAGTACCGGCGCAGATAAAATGGCGATTAAGTAGAAAGAATATTTTGAGGTACCCAAGATCAACCTTTTATTTCGCTCATAGTCTTTTGCCGCATAGGATTGCACCAGTTGCGGGTTAAACGCCACTTGGAAGTTGTTCACAAAACTATACACGGCAGTATCCACTTGAGTCGCAATGCCGACCGCCGCGTTCGCTGCAACGCCAAAGAACAGGTTGGTTACCATATTCAGCCCTTGCGTTGAACCTACATAAGCGAGTTGTCCCACCAGCATCCAGCCGGAAAAGCTCATCATTTCTTTGGTGGTATGTAAATCTTTCTCAAAATGGAAACGGGTTTCCGTGTAGAAAGCCTTGCGTGTGAAACGAAAATAAAGGGTAAACACCAACATACTGACGCACAACAACAAGAGGCTGTAAGAAATCAGTTTGTCGTAGTGTTCGATATGCATCAAAATAAAGATAGCGGTCAGTTTAAAGGCGGTTTCTGCCAATCCCAGCCAGGCATAAAAAGACATGCGTTCATGGGCGACAATCATGGCGTTAAAAGGCACTTTGATAATTTCAATCAAGGCAATGATCAAGGCGACTTGATAAACAATATTGGCCGCTTGCATACGCGCGGCAGGAATAATTAATTTATGGTTAAGGAACCACAGCCCAACAGTTTCTGCCAATAGCACCACAACCAACATAATCAATAAGTGATTGAGAATACTGATGTTAAAGACTTTATTGATGCGCTTGCTGTCGTTTGAGGCTTTTTCGACGTTAATGAAGCGTTGTGTGGTGGCGGTCATGGTGCCATTAAAGAAAGAGAACAAAATCACCACGCCCATGACAATGTTGTAGATCCCGAAATCTTCCACACCCAATACGCGCAACACCACGCGCGAGATATACAGCATCGCGCCCATATTGAACAACATGCGGATGTAAAGAAAGAGGGTGTTTTTAGCAATGGTTTTGTTGGACATCGGGAAAATCGAACTTGTGTTTTTACCGTAAAATAGGTGGGGGATTATAGATTTCTTTAGTATAATCAGCAATCTTTTATGCAACTATTTCGGTTTCCCGCCAACTGACAGACAAACCAGCAGATAATCGATTTTATTGAGATTTTTTATGAAGAAATATTTGATTTCGTTAGATAAGGACGTTCAGCGTCGCGAATTGTTCTTTTCTCAACCTAACACGGCAGATTTTGAGGTATTTTCCGCGATTAATACCATGCAGAAAGAATGGGATGCATTGGCCGAAGTGTTTAATCCGACAAAGTTTGAGCAACATTATGGGCGCAACGTCACAAAAGGTGAAATAGGCTGTACCTTGAGCCATCTTGAAGTTTATCGCCGAATCGTTGCCGATGAGCACATTGCGGAAACGGATTATGCCTTGGTTTGTGAAGATGATGCTTTGTTTAATGCCGATTTATCGGAAAAAACGACCGCACTTTTAACCCAACAGTGTTCGGCAGATATTGTTCTCATCGGGCAATCTAAAATTGCGTCTTTTGATGATGTGGAATTGGAAATCAATTATCCGACAACGTTTTCTTTTTTACGTCAAAAAGTGGCGGATGTGACGGTGGCGTATCCGTATAAAAGTTATTTTGCCGGCACAGTGGCGTATCTCATTAAAAAGTCTGCAGCTCGTCGTTTTCTTGACGTGTTGACACAAGAAAAAGCTTTTTGGTTGGCAGATGATTTCCTGTTGTTTGAAACGCAATTTCACCTAAATAACAAGGTGGTACGCCCGTTAATGGCTATTGAAAATCCAATCCTCATGAGCAATCTCGAGGCGATTCGCGGCTCTAAATCCAATAATTTGGCAAAAAAATTATTGAAATATCCGTTAAAGAAACTGTTTGCAATTAAAAAGAATTTAGGAAAATAACGAAAAAAATGACCGCACTTTTTAATCTTTTTTATCTCTACGATCCTTGGTTATTCCATGTGTTACGCATGTCATGGGTAGTTGGACTGGTTGCCTTCCTGTTTTTGGCATATCGCTATGTTAAAAAGCAACAGACGCAGGGCGTTATATTGCCGTTAGACAGCTTGGCGGTGTTGTTCGGCTTAATTGTATTTAGCCTGATTCCATTGCTTATCAACGGCACGCGAGATTTCTCCGTGATCAGTATGTATGTGAAATTGCTGATTTTATTTGTGTTTGGCGTGGGCGTTTATAATGCATTTTATGCCCGTTCAAATGGTCAATTGGCTGTTGTGAAGGATTTACAGATTGGCGTGATTCTGCAATTTGTATTGGGCTTGTTGGCGTTACTTGGCGTGTCGTGGATTGTTGATTTCTTGCTTTCCACAAATGCGTTATTACCCGATCGTTTTTATGGATCCGAGCAGGAATATCGCTTATATAACGTCACCTCGGCGGCTTTTTTCCAATTGAGTTTGTTCTATTTGATGTTGTTTCATTTCTTGTTGGCGTATAACGAGAAACAGAATACCTTGCCGAGCGTGCTGATTTTTTTCATGTTATGTATCGGGCTGATTTCCGGCAGAACCTTCCTCACCATTTCTGTGATCAGCATTTTGGTGTATTTCAAAGTGCGGTATCTTCCGGCGTTAATTTCTTTTGTGTTGTTAGTGTTATTACTGGCGTATTTCCTACCGGAAAATCCGTATGTGGCGCATGCGCTTGAACCGGTGATTAATTTATTGCACGGAGAAGGCTTTGTGAGTTCTTCAACGGATACGCTGATGAAAAACCATTTGTTTATGCCAACCTTAAAACAATTTATTCAAGGTGACGGCATGTATATGACAGGTGAATTGGTGGTTGGGCGTTATTACGGCCATACCGATTCCGGCTTTTTGCGCCAAATTCTCTACGGTGGCGTGTCTTATACTTTGGTGTGTTTTGTCGTGACCTTCTATTTTGTGCGTAAGGTGGCGTTAAATTGGTTTGATGGCAGCTGGAAATTTACCCTTTCCACGTTGGCGATTTTGTCCCTTTGCAACGTGAAAGCCGATACCTTTACTTTCCCGGGCATTATGTTTGTGATGTTGATGTTTTTATCGTTGTTCGGTAGCCAAGGGAAACAGCTTGTGTTGTTTAAACAAAAGGAGGCGAATTAATGTTCAGTATCATTGTTCCTTCTTATAACCGGAAAGAAGAAATTCCAGCATTATTGGAAAGTTTAACCAAGCAGACTTCATATAATTTTGATGTGGTGATTGTGGATGATTGTTCGAAAGAGCCCGTTGAAGTCACACAATCTTATCCATTTGCAGTTAAAGTCATTCGTAACGAAACCAATCAAGGCGCTGCGGAAAGCCGCAATATCGGAGCGCGCTCTGCGCAGCAGGCATGGTTGTTGTTTTTAGATGATGATGATCGCTTTGCACCCAATAAATGCGAAATATTGGCGGAAACCATCGCAGTGCACCAAGACATTAATTTTGTCTATCATCCGGCGAAATGTGAAATGGTAAACGAAGGTTTTACCTATGAAACCTCGCCTATTGAGCCACAGGAGATCAGCGTTGAGCGCATTTTACTGGCGAATAAAATTGGCGGTATGCCGATGATTGGAGTGAAAAAAGAACTGTTTTTAAAAATAGGCGGATTATCCACCGCACTTCGTTCTCTGGAAGACTATGATTTCTTGTTGAAATTGTTACAGGAGCCAAGTTTTAAGCCGTATAAAATTAACGAGCCTTTAACGCATTGTACTTTTCATACCAAGCGTTCGAGTGTTTCTACGGATACCACCAATACGCAAAAAGCCATTGACTACATCCGCCAGCATTATGTGAAAACTGAGGTGCAGGCGCGTAATTTCAATATTAATGCCAGTTACATTTTGGCGTATCCGCATATCATGAATTTATCCCGCAAGGCGGCGGTGTATTATTTTGATATTTTCAAACAGACCAAAAGCGTGAAGCAGTTGATCATTGCCTTAGTGGTGCTGATTTCCCCAAGCTTGGCAATTAATTTGAAACGCTTTATGTAATGTTGTTGGGACAGGCTTTATGCCTGTCCGATGCCAAAGTTGAATATATAAGGACAGACATAAAGTCTGTCCCTACGAAGACAAAGAGAAAAGAGATGAAATTTTCAGTTTTAATGTCCTTATACGTTAAGGAAAATCCACAATATTTAAGAGAATGTTTTGAAAGCCTTGTGGCGCAAACCCATCCTGCCGATGAAATCGTCTTAGTGTTTGATGGGGCGGTGACACCTGAATTAGAGGCGGTGGTCACTGAATTCGAAACAAAATTACCCTTAAACTTAGTGAAGTTGCCGAAAAACTTAGGTTTAGGTAAAGCGCTCAATGAAGGTTTAAAACATTGTTCGCATGATTGGGTTTTCCGTATGGATACCGATGACATTTGTGTGCCGGAACGCTTTGAAAAGCAAGTGGCATTTATTGAACAACATCCGGAAACGATCATTTTCGGCGGACAAATCGCTGAATTTGGTGACAATGTGAAGGACATCGTGGCGTATCGCAATGTGCCGACAACGGCGCAAGAGATTGTGAAATTCACGCAAAAGCGTTGCCCTTTCAATCACATGACCGTGGCGTATCAAAAAAGTGTGGTCATAAATTGTGGTGGATATGAAGATCTGCAAGAGGATTATTATTTGTGGATTAAGCTTGTGGCACAAGGTCAAAAAGTGGCGAATTTGCCGGATATTTTGGTGTACGCCCGTGTCGGTAACGGCATGGTGGGGCGTCGTCGTGGTTTAAATCAAGCCAAAGCGGAGTGGCGCTTGTTTAAATTAAAATATCGTTTAGGTATCCAAGGATTATTTTCCGGCTTGTTTACGTTTGTTTTGCGTTCCGGTGCACGATTGTTGCCAACCTCCTTATTGAAAAGTCTTTATCATACGTTCTTGAGAAAATAGCCCATGACGTTTACCTCATTTTTAAAAACATCCGTTATTTTCACCGCACTTTTTGTGGCAGGCTGTTCTTCTCATAGCCCCTCTTCAAGTGGCGGAAGTCATGGTATTCACGCTGTTGCAGCAAGCGAGGTTTATAGCAAGCCTCGCACATTAGAGAACTTTAATGATTATGTGAATTTCTTGAAAGGCAAAGCCGCTGCAGAAGGGGTTTCTGTGGAGGTATTGAATGCGCAAAATAACATTAACTACATCCAAAAATCCGTGGATTTGGACGATCAACAAGCGGGACGAATTCGTAAACGCGATCCTAATGCGCCACCGGTGATAAATCCGAATGGCACGACCAATTACTTAAATCGCGTATTAACCGAAAATAAAGTAGAGACGGCTTCTGCACGTTATTGGGAGCAATTGCCACAACTGGAAAAGGCGAGCCAAACCTTTAGTGTCCCGAAAAATTATTTGATGGCATTGTGGGGCATGGAAAGCAGTTTTGGCTATTATCAAGGCAGTTATGATGTGTTATCCGTGCTGGCCACATTGGCTTTTGACGGACGTCGCGAAGCGTTATTCAGTAAAGAATTTATTGCCGCCATGAAAATGCTGCAACGGGATCATATTCAGCGCCACAAAATGAGGGGGTCATGGGCGGGTGCTATGGGACAAACCCAATTTATGCCAAGTTCCTATTTGCGTTATGCCGCGGATGGAAACGGGGACGGTGAGAAAAACATTTGGACGGAACACTATGATGTGTTTGCCTCTATTGCCAATTATTTGCACACCGAGGGCTGGAACCCTAATCTCCCTTGGGGCGTTGAAGTCACGGTGAATCAGCCGATTGATATGACGCTCTCCGGTACGGAAGAGGGGAAACAGCGTCGCTTAACCGATTGGCAAAATCGAGGTGTCAGCCTGAAATTCCAAACGCCGGAAACGCAGCAAAAACTGACCGCACTTTCTCAAGCGGATTTGTGGTTGGTGAGACCGGATCGTGAATTGGGACGCGCGTTTTTAGTGTCCAACAACTATCGCACGCTATTGCATTGGAACAAGTCGAATTATTTCGCCGTGAGTATCGGTATGTTTGCTGATAGAATTCAGCAGCGCATGGGCAACTAAAGAAAATTTAAGGAATCAACATGAAAGTCATGTCATTTAACATCAACGGATTAAGAGCAAGACCACATCAATTAGAAGAAATCATCGATAAATATCAACCGGATGTCCTCGGCTTGCAAGAAATTAAAGTGGCAGATGAAGTCTTCCCTTATGAGTTGGTGGATCATCTTGGCTATCACGTCAACCATTTTGGCCAAAAAGGGCATTATGGTGTGGCTTTGTTGAGTAAACAGGCGCCGTTATTGGTGAGAAAAGGTTTCCCAACCGATGATGAAGAAGCCCAAAAACGCATTATCATGATTGACTTAGACACGCCATTTGGGCAATTAACGGTGATTAACGGCTATTTCCCACAAGGTGAAAGCCGTGAACATCCAACCAAATTCCCGGCAAAACAAAAATTCTATGCGGATTTACAGCGCTATTTGGAACAAGATCACAATGCACAAAACCCGGTGATCATTATGGGCGATATGAACATCAGCCCGTCTGATTTGGACATTGGTATCGGCGAAGAAAATCGTAAACGCTGGTTGCGCACCGGTAAATGTTCCTTCTTGCCGGAAGAGCGCGAATGGTATCAGCGTTTATATGCATATGGTTTAGAAGACACCTTCCGCTATTTAAACCCAACAGTAAACGACAAATTCTCGTGGTTTGATTACCGTTCCAAAGGGTTTGATGATAATCGCGGTTTACGCATTGACCATATTTTGGCAAATAAAGCGTTGGCGGCACATTGCGTGGATACCGGGATTGCGCTTGATATTCGTGCCATGGACAAACCATCGGATCACGCACCGATTTGGGCGGAGTTTAAATAATGCCGTTAAAAAATCCTGAACAAAATTGGCAAAATTACCGTACGTTAATTAACGGCAATATGGCTTCTTGTACTGTTAATTTAGATATTTTTGAACAATTTACCCCTGATAAATTTAACAAGATCGTGCAGGTTTCATTGCCTTACGAGGCGGATGAAAATACGATGCCGACGTTAGATGAACATCATCGGGTGGTGAAGGAATTATTCAAAATTTTGGTACAGGCTTCCGCATTGTCAGAGCTACTTTATGCCGGACATATTTTTACTGAAGGGCTTTTAAAGCTTTATTTTTACTGTGATGAAACCACCGCACTTTTTGGTGTACTTGACCAGTTTAAGGAAGGCATTGAAGAGATTACGGTGCAAGAGGATCCGAATTGGGATACTTATTTTGATTTTTTATTGCCATCACCATTGGAAATGAAACTTAATGTCACGGAAGAAATTTTAGATATGTTGCTACAAAATGGCAGAGATTTAGCGGATAACTATCTTGTTGAACATACGTTCCAGTTTGCAGAAGAACAGCAGATGTTCCAATTTATGGAAGCTGCCAATCTTGGCGATCTTTCCTTTCATTCTATGAGTTATAGCAGTGCGCCGCTGATTTTCGAAGATGAAGACGATAAAGACGGGTTTTATATCGTCAAAATAGAGCAGGAAATGACATTGGATAACGATGATATTTTCCGTTATGTAGAGCAGTTTGAACGATTGGCAGAAAAATTTTCCGGTGAGTATGTAGGCTGGGAAAGCGATACGATTAATCAAGTGAAAGCGAATTAATCTTCTATGAAAATTCTTGTCACCGGCGGTGCCGGATTTATTGGTTCAGCGTTTATTCGTCATAGTATTTATCATACGCGAGATCAGATTGTGAATTTGGATAAATTGACCTATGCCGGCAATCTTGAGTCGTTGCATGAGGTAGCGACTAATCCGCGTTATATTTTTGAACAGGCGGATATTTGTGATACGCAAGCGGTTCAACGCATTTTAAAAGAACATCAGCCCGATTGTGTTGTGCATTTTGCGGCGGAAAGCCATGTGGATCGTTCTATTTATGGTGCGGCGGCATTTATCCAAACCAATATTGTTGGCACCTATACGCTGTTGGAAGCTGTACGTGATTATTACCAACAGCTGCCTGACGAGAGGAAAAAGACCTTCCGTTTTTTGCATATTTCGACAGACGAAGTTTATGGTGATGTGGCAGGGACGTCAGATTTGTCTTCGGAAACATCAGTTTATGCGCCTAGTAGCCCTTATTCAGCTTCAAAAGCTTCATCGGATCATTTGGTTCGTGCTTGGCACCGCACTTATGGATTGCCGATAATCATCACGCATTGCGCGAACAATTACGGACCTTACCAATATCCGGAAAAATTGATTCCGGTGATGATTTTAAATGCATTAAGTGGAGAGCCGTTGCCGATTTATGGCAATGGGCAGCAAATTCGGGATTGGCTATACGTTGAGGAGCATGTTCAGGCGCTGTATCTTGTTCTTCAGCAAGGGCGTATTGGAGAAAGCTACAATATTAGCGCGCATTGTGAAAAAACGAACCGAGAAATTGTACAGATACTCTGTGATATGTTGGAAGAACTTGCGCCCAACAAGCCGAAAGGAATAAGACATTATCAAGATCTTATTGTGCATACGGCTGACCGTCCCGGACATGATGTGCGTTATGCACTTGATGCCACAAAAATTCGTCAAGAATTGCATTGGCAACCACAAGCGGATTTTATGGCATCGATGCGCAGTACCGTTCAATGGTATTTAACGCACCTTGATTGGTGTGCAAAAGTGCGATCGTAAAATTCGATAAAAATGCAAGTATGGATTTTATAAAATGAAAAAACGCAGAAGTGGGTTCTGCGTTTTTTTATGTTTATTTTTCAGTGGATGAGTCACAGAAAAAGCCGTGTAATAATTTGATCATTTCAACGACTTTGGGATCGTTAATATAATACACACGTTCCCGATGTTTGACATCACTTGCCACTAAGCCTGCTTTACGCAAAAGGGCGAGTTGGTTGGACATCGCTGCTTGTGGCATGTTCATTTTGACAGTCAATTCAGTGACGTTATATCGTTTTTCATGTAAACAGCACAAAATGGCTAAGCGATTCGGATTGGCTAACAATTTTAAGAAGTTGCTGGCTTCGTTACTTTTTTCCAATATGTCTTTCATCAGATTCTATTTCAGTCTTTACTCATTATGGGTAGGGGCGCGTATTCTACACATCTTACCCCGTGAAACCAATAACTGAATCGTTTTTTTCCGCTATTTTATGATCTAATCGACTATTTACGATTCCATGGCATACGCGCGAGGAGTTTCGCCATGCCACAAAAACCGCTAATTCCGGCAAACGTGAGCCCTGCACCGACAAATGCGGGTAGCCAATAAAAATAAGGCGAAACAGACCACCCTAACAACGAACCCAATAAAATCAAACTTCCTGCGACAATTTGCACTTGACGCATAATATCAATCGGTTGTGACGGATTAAATTGTGTGGCCAATCCAGCATTTTTCCAGCCGTTTATTCCGTCTTCAAGCAAGTACACTTCACAATGACTCTCCTGTGCCAGTTGCTTGAAAAACTCAGACTGGCTACAGGTTCTTGCACCGGATTTACAGTGGAAAATAAGGCAACTTCCTTGTTTTAGGGTTTCGTTCAATCCTTGACGTTGTAATTCAGAAAGAGGCTGTAAAACTGAACCTTCAATGTGTTCACGGCGATACTCTTCAGGTTGACGAATGTCGATTAATAATGCCCCGGCGGCTAACTTATCTTTTGCTTCTAGAGCAGAAATAATGGAAATGGTCATAGTATTTTTGTGCTTTCCTTAAAATAGATAAACACTCGGCATTTCTGCCGAGTGAAAATGATGTGTTAATGAATTATTTTTTTAATGGACAGGTGTTGATGCCAAGTAGTGAATAAAGACCACAGCGTGAGAATAGTCCGGTTAATAACGGAACAACACCAATCCAGCCCCACCAACCAATAATGTTCGTTAAGGTCAATGCGATAAGAATGATGCCTAAAACGATTCGAATAACTTTATCCATACCACCAACATTTGGGTTCATATTTCTCTCCTTAAGTTTGAATTAATAGTTAACAAAGAGTTAACATATAAAAATAGTATTATATGATGTAATGCTTTGTCAAAACTTTTCTATTTATTTGGCATCCTTTTTTAATAAAGGAAAGAGATTAAAACAGAGAAAATGTTCGTTTGCTGTGCTGAAAATAATGAAAAAACAGACCGCACTTTACTCATTTTATCTAAAGTGCGGTCTGTTTTTCTGATGTTTTTTAGGAGATTTACAGGGAAGAAACTACATCGTCTAAACTGAGTATTTTTTTCTCTCTTTCTAATTTTTCTTCACCGGAACCTAACATAATAAAACCGATAATTTTATCTTGCGCTTCACATCGGAAAGCGTTGCGTAGTGCCGAACCTTCTAGCCAAGGGCCGCTGATCCAAACGTTTTTAAAGCCTAACGCGTTGGCGGCAAGTTGCATTGCATAAGTGGCGCAACCGGCGCAGAGAAGTTGTTCCCATTCCGGCACTTTCTTGATGGTTGGATCTAATTTCGCGACGACACCGATAACCATTGGTGCGCGACCGGCAAGGTTTTCAGCTTTTTTCAAACGTTCTTCACCCAAATTGAGTTCATGCACCGCACTTTTTAACAAATCGCCGAAGGTGGCCATTTTTTCTTTTTCGATAACAATAAAACGGTAAGGTTGTAATTTGCCGTGATCCGGCGCCCGTAAGGCGGCTTGAAAGATTTGGTTTAATTGCTGTTCATTTGGTGCCGGTTCATTGAGTTTTTTTTGTGAACTGCGTTCAGTGAGGAGTTGTAATGCATCCATTTTTGCTTCCTTTTTATGGGGGAAATAAAGTGCGGTGGATTATAGCACAGTTTTTAAAACAGGCTTTCTCTAGGTTTATTCAGACGTAGGTTTATGGTATTTTAAACGCCATTTTGTTGATTTTTCGAGGTTATATGAAATTTATCGTCTCTTTGGTGAAGTTTGCCTGGCGTATCCTTAATTTTATTCGTGATTTAGTCATGAATATCGTTTTCTTGATTTTTGTTTTATTGGCACTTTCCGTTTTTACCCTGATTGTTGGGGCGGATAAACAGGAAAAAGTCGTGTTAAAAGGTGATCAAGGGGCTTTGCTATTACAACTGGATGGCTATTTGGCTGATAATCGCGATGATCAAAGCAGCTTTAAAAGGTTGTTAAAAGAATTGGATAATGAACGTATTGCACAACAATATTCGACTTTTGATGTGATTTATGCCATTGATGCCGCAGCACAGGATGACAAAGTGAAAGGCTTAGTGTTGGATCTCAATTATTTTCAAGGAGGCGATTTGCCATCTCTTGAATATGTCGGTGAAGCGATTGAGAATTTCAAAGATAGCGGAAAACAAGTGATCGCCTATTCGGACAGCTATAACCAATCTCAATATTTTCTTGCCAGTTATGCCGATGAAATTTATATGAATCCTATCGGCAGCGTGTCTATTGAAGGCTTGGCACAGGAAACGCTGTATTACAAAGAGATGTTAGATAAATTGGAAGTAAACCCGCATGTGTTCCGTGTGGGCACCTATAAATCAGCCGTTGAGCCATTTTTGCGTAATGATATGTCGCCTGAAGCACGAGCTAATTTACAACGTTGGTTAAACACCATGTGGGAGAATTACACAGCACAAGTGGCCATCAATCGGGACATTCCGAAAGCGCTTGTAGCGCCGACGGCAAATACCTATTTAACCGAGTTGAAGGCCTTGAAAGGCGACAGTACGGCATATGCGGTAAAACGTAAATTAATTACTGATGTGTTGGATCATTTCGATTTAAATAGAAAATTGACCGCACTTTTTGGTGAAGATAAAGAGCATCAGCCTAAAACCGTGGATTTTGAAACCTATTTAGCTTCTTTACCGGATCGTTTAATCGGCGAAACAGACAATAAAATTGCCGTGGTGAACGTCGAGGGCGCGATTGTGGACGGCGAAAGTGATGAAGAAAATGCCGGTGGCGATACTATTGCGATGTTATTACGTCAGGCGCACGATGATAAAGACGTAAAAGGTGTGGTATTGCGTGTCAATAGCCCCGGCGGCAGTGCTTTTGCTTCTGAAATCATTCGTCAGGAAGTAACGCATTTACAGAAAGCCGGTAAGCCGGTGGTGGTTTCCATGGGCGGCATGGCAGCGTCTGGCGGTTATTGGATTTCTTCCACGGCGGATTATATTGTGGCAGATAAAAACACCATTACCGGCTCTATCGGTATTTTTGCCGTGTTACCTACTTTTGAGAACACCATTAAGAAAATTGGTGTTTCTGCCGATGGCGTGAAAACGTCCGATTTGGCGCTAGGTTCTCTTTTGAGCCCGTTGTCCGCTGAATTAAATGATGTATTACAGCTAGAAATTGAACATGGTTACGATCAATTCTTAACTAAAGTGAGCGAGGGGCGTCATTTAACCAAAGCCCAAGTGGATAAGGTTGCACAAGGTCAAGTTTGGCTTGGTTCCGAAGCGTTAGCGCATAAATTGGTGGATGAGTTAGGTAATCTTGATACCGCTCTAGGAAAAGCCATGGAATTGGTGAATGAAAGACGCTCGGAGCAAGAAAAAATTGATGAAAGTCGTTTCTCTGTAGAATGGATGGTGGATGAGGAACGCACGTTGATTAAGAAAATCATGCGCGATTTCAAAGGTGAAGGTCGTCTTCGGTTGCAACGCATGATGGCAGAAACTGTCGGATTACCAAAAGAAATGACACAGTTTAAAAAACAACTTGGCCTGTTAAATACGTTTAACGATCCGAAAGGGCAATATTTATATTGCTTAACCTGCGGTTCTGTGAAATAAAAGTGCGGTCGGTTTTTCGGGTGTTTTAGCGGAGATAAGATGGAACAGTTAGCAGAGTTAAGAGCGCAAATTGATCAATTAGATCAAGAATTGCTACAGCTTTTGGCAAAGCGCTTGGAAGTGGTACATAAGGTTGGTGAAGTTAAACAACAATATGGCCTGCCTATTTATGTGCCGCAGCGGGAAATCGAAATGCTACAACGAAAACGTGAAGCCGCTGAGCAACTTGGGCTGTCGCCTGATTTAATTGAAGACATTTTACGCCGCATTATGCGTGAGTCTTATGTCAGTGAAAATCGTTTCGGCTTTAAAACCGTAAATCCTGCAATTCGCAAAATTGTTATTGTGGGGGGACGAGGCAAACTTGGGCGTTTGTTTGGTCGTTACTTACAAGGTTCCGGTTATCCTGTTGTGGCGTTGGAACAACAGGATTGGCCTCTGGCAGAGAGCATTTTGCAAGAAGCGGATGTCGTGATTGTTTCTGTGCCTATCGCCAATACGCCGGAAGTGATTGAACGTCTTAAGCCCTATCTCACCGAAAATATGTTGTTGGCGGATTTAACCTCTGTGAAACGAGTGCCGTTACAAAAAATGCTGGAAGTGCATCAAGGTGCCGTGGTGGGGTTGCACCCAATGTTTGGGCCGGATATCGCCAGCATGGCAAAACAAGTGGTGGCATGTTGTGACGGGCGTTTTAGCGAACGCTATCAGTGGTTGTTACAACAAATTCAAATTTGGGGTGCCAAAATCTACCCAGTAGATGCCGCGGAACATGATCATCACATGACCTATATTCAGGCGTTGCGCCATTTTTCCACGTTTGTGTATGGCTTGTATTTGTCCCAACAGCCGGTGGAATTGGAAAAATTATTAGCATTATCTTCGCCGATTTATCGTTTGGAATTGGCAATGGTTGGACGTCTATTTGCACAGGATGCGGCATTATATGCCGATATTATTGCGGATAAACCGGAAAACTTAGCGGTGATTGAACATCTGAAAAACAGTTATGACGTCGGCTTTGATTTTTTCAAACACCATGATCGTCAAGGCTTTATTGATCAATTCAATCAAATTCGCGACTGGTTTGGTGATTATTCAGAACAATTTTTACAGGAAAGCCGTCAATTATTGCAGCAAGCCAGTGACGCAAGAAATGTTTAATGGCACGGCACAAAGCGTTATCCTGCAGGCGCTTAAACTGCTATAATACGCCGCAATTTTACTCGGAGAGTGAAAACATATGAGTCAATTTTTTTATATCCATTCGGAAAATCCGCAGGTGCGTTTAATCAATCAAGCGGTTGAAATTTTACGTAATGGCGGCGTGATCGTGTATCCTACCGATTCCGGCTATGCGTTGGGTTGCATGATTGGGGATAAGCATGCGATGGATCGTATCGTGCAAATTCGCCAATTACCGGAAGGGCATAATTTTACTTTGGTATGCAGTGATTTATCGGAGTTATCCAATTATTCTTTAGTGACGAATTCTGCTTATCGCTTGATTAAAAACAACACGCCGGGACGTTACACTTTTATTTTAACGGCAACCAAAGAATTACCGCGCCGTTTAATGACGTCCAAACGAAAAACCATCGGGATTCGTGTGCCGGATAATCAAATTGCCTTGGATTTATTGAAGGCATTGGGTGAGCCGATTTTATCTTGTTCTTTAATGTTGCCAAACGAAGAACATATTACCCAATCGGATCCGGAAGAAATTCGAGACCGCCTAGAGCATCAAGTGGATTTAATTATTCACGGCGGTTATTTAGGACAAGAACCAACCACTGTGGTTGATTTAACGACAGAAACGCCGGTAATTTTGCGTGAAGGCAGTGGTTCGGTCGCTCCGTTTATTTAAACCTATTTTTGAAAAAGACGCTTGGGAAAGCGACAATGAGGATTTATGAAACCCACAACACAAAAACGCGTTCAAAATCGACCGCACTTTACACAGAAAAACCAACCTGTCGTAGCGAAAAATCGTCCAACTTCAGTAAAGTCAAATGGAAAAAATGAGATGAAAACGACTTCAGCCGAAGGCGAGAAGTTACAAAAAGTATTGGCACGAGCCGGACAAGGTTCCCGTCGTGAAATCGAAAGCATTATTGCGGAAAATCGAGTCAGTGTAGACGGTAAAATCGCAACGCTAGGCGATCGAATTAACGTGAATTCCGGTG
This sequence comes from Aggregatibacter sp. Marseille-P9115, assembly GCF_920939465.1. GTDB lineage: Bacteria > Pseudomonadota > Gammaproteobacteria > Enterobacterales > Pasteurellaceae > Aggregatibacter > Aggregatibacter segnis_B. The sequence continues at coordinate 249,601 of NZ_OV100759.1, read as the reverse complement.
TGAAAGTGCGTATTGACGGTAATTTGATTAATCTGACACAAGCGCAGAAAGAAGTGTGTCGTGTATTGATGTATTACAAACCGGAAGGTGAGCTTTGTACCCGCCATGATCCGGAAGGGCGCGCTACCGTGTTTGATCGTTTGCCGCGTTTAACCGGTGCTCGTTGGATTGCGGTTGGTCGCTTAGATATTAATACGTCTGGTTTATTGTTATTCACAACGGACGGTGAATTGGCGAATCGTTTAATGCACCCAAGCCGCGAAGTCGAGCGAGAGTATTCTGTTCGCGTGTTTGGTGCAGTAGATGACGCTATGCTGAATCGCTTAAAGAAAGGCGTTCAATTGGAAGACGGCCCGGCAAATTTTAAAGAGATTAAATTTGTTGGTGGGGTGGGGATGAATCAATGGTTTGATGTGACCTTAATGGAAGGACGTAATCGTGAAGTGCGTCGTTTATGGGAATCACAAGGCATCCAAGTGAGCCGCTTGATTCGTATTCGTTATGGCAACATTAAATTGATGAAGAATTTACCACGTGGTGGCTGGCAGGAGATGGAACTGGCAGACGTGAATTATTTACGTGAATTGGTCGGTTTACCACCGGAAACCGAAACCAAATTAGACATGAATAAGCAACGACGTAAGCCAAAGACAGGGAAAATCCGTAAGGCAGTTAAACGTTATTCAGAATTAAGTAAACGTTATAAAAAATAACCGCACTTTACGGTTGTCATTAAAAGGAGAATTTATGAAATTTCAACAGCTTCGCTATATTGTTGAAGTCGCTAATCAAAATATGAATATCACGGAAGCTGCGCATGTGCTATTCACATCGCAACCGGGGATTAGTAAACAGGTACGCTTATTAGAAAATGAGCTAGGCGTAGAGATTTTTGAGCGTAATGGTAAGCACATCAAAGGATTAACGCCGCCCGGGAAAAAAATTGTGGCGATCTCTCGTGAGATTATGATGAAAATGCAAGGCATTCGTTCCGTTGCTGATGAATATACCAAGCCTGAACAAGGTGTATTGCGTATTGCAACGACAAATACGCAGGCGCGTTATATGTTGCCGGCGGTTGTAGAAAAATTTTCTCAGCGTTATCCCAACGTAAGTTTGCATATTCATCAAGGTTCACCTACACAAATTTATGATGCATTGATGTCTGATGAAGTGGATTTGGCGATTACTACCGAAGCGCAATATCTCTTTGATGATGTGGTCTTGTTGCCGTGTTATTTCTGGAATCGTTCGGTGATTGTGAAGCCCGATCATCCTTTAGCTCAATGCGAACATCTTACTATTGAAGAGTTAGGGAAATATCCTTTAATTACCTATACCTTCGGTTTTACCGGCGCGTCTGATTTGGATTATGCTTTTAATAGTGCGGGGATTTTGCCAAACATTGTGTTTACTGCAACGGATGCGGATATTATCAAAACCTATGTACGCATGGGGTTGGGCGTAGGGATTATGGCTTCTATGGCACATACATCGACAGATAAGGATTTAGTGGCTATCAAAGCAGATCATTTATTCCGCCCAAGCATGACACAAATTGCATTTAAGAATGGTGCATTCTTACGAAATTATATGTATGACTTTATTAATTATTTTTCACCGCACTTGACTCGTACTAATGTCGAAAAAGCCGAAAGATTGAATGATAATAGCGATGTGAAAAAGTTATTTAATAACGTCGAGTTAGAAGTATTGTAATCTGAACTCATTTATTTTTATTAACCCTGATATAGGAAGCAAAATGTCCAATTTACAACAAATTATTGAAAACGCCTTTGAAAAACGTGCAGAAATCACACCGAAAACCGTTGATGCACAAACCCGCTCAGCCATTGAAGAAGTGATTGAAGGCTTAGACTGCGGTAAATACCGTGTTGCAGAAAAAATTGATGGCGAATGGGTGACTCACCAATGGTTAAAGAAAGCGGTATTGCTTTCTTTCCGCATCAATGAAAATCAAATCATTGATGGTGCAGAAACCAAATACTACGACAAAGTCGCTTTAAAATTTGCTGATTACACGGAAGAACGTTTCCAACAAGAAGGTTTCCGTGTAGTGCCTTCTGCTACCGTTCGTAAAGGGGCATATATTGCTAAAAACACAGTGTTAATGCCATCTTATGTGAATATTGGTGCGTATGTGGGCGAAGGAACGATGGTGGATACTTGGGCAACAGTCGGCTCTTGCGCACAAATCGGTAAAAACGTGCACTTATCCGGTGGGGTAGGGATCGGTGGCGTGTTAGAGCCATTACAAGCTAACCCAACTATTATTGGTGATAACTGCTTTATCGGTGCGCGTTCCGAAGTTGTTGAAGGCGTTATCGTTGAAGATGGTTGCGTGATTTCCATGGGGGTCTTTATTGGTCAATCCACCAAGATTTATGATCGTGAAACCGGCGAAATTCACTATGGTCGTGTACCGGCTGGGTCTGTTGTTGTTTCCGGTAGCCTTCCGTCAAAATGCGGTAAATACAGCCTTTACTGTGCCGTTATCGTGAAAAAAGTGGATGCCAAAACGCTAGGAAAAGTCGGCATCAACGAGTTATTGCGTTCTATTGAAGAATAATTAAAAACGCAATAAAAAAAGACCGCACTTTATATCGCAAAGTGCGGTCTTTTTCTTTTCTAAATCGGCAAACTATTTCTTTCTTGCCAACATGGTCACAAATTTCATTTTATAGCGATTGCCGTTTTCATCGGTTTTGTGCAGTTCACCCATGTTTTCGTTGTATTCCAAGAATTCCCAATCTTTGTAGTATTCTTTCAATTCATTTTCACCAAAGGTAAAAGAGAATGGTACCGGGCAAGGCACTTCCGGTGTGGACATGGCGGCCACGATTAAATTGTAACCACCCGGATTGGTGTGGTTTTGCATGTTTTCAAGGATTGCCGGTACGCGGGTACAATCGAGGAACATAAAGACCACAGTCGACAAAATAAAATCATAGTTTTCTTGAATGTTTGCATCGTTGATATTGTAAAGTGCAGTCTGAATTTTCAGATTTTCTTTCTCTTTAGTCTCGTTTAAAAATTGGAGACTGTTTTCATTGTGATCCCAAGAAGTTACATCATAGCCGAGTAAACTCAAATAGAGGGAGTTACGCCCTTGTCCACACCCTAAATCTAACACCTTACATGGTTTGATAATTTTAGCCGCATTGACCACATCGCCATGAGTCGCGGTCATATTGTATTTTTTGCTGAAGTAGTCTTCCTTGGTGCAATAAAACTCAAGGAAACATTCCAAATCATCGGAAAGGGCTTCAACACGATGCCAAAGTTGAGGTTCAACGAAAGGTGTTTCATCTTGTGGGGTGAAAATGTGTTCGCTCACAACATCACCATTTTCCGTTAACACATAAAATTTGAGTTTGCCCTTTAAGACGGTTAGTTTTCCCCAAGTGCCGACTTTGGTATTGTGCTTTTCTTGAAACATTTTTGGCAAGCTGTCTTTAGTCCAAACCGGCATTTTTTTGTAACAAATAAGTTCGTTTTGCATTTTTTATCTCCAAATTTTTATGCGATATAAATAGTTGAGTCTAATGGTAGGTTAATTGGTCAAAATACGCAATATTTAATTCCTTTTTTCAATGGCTAATATGTGATGACGATAACTTATTTTAGAAAGTGCGGTGTTTTTTTTTAGGTGTTTTCTTGGGTGTTGAAGATTGTCTCGTAAATTTATGTATAAATGGTTATTTAAAACAGCTCAGCAATCAGATATTTTCCGCGGCAGAGATAAAAATCACTATCATTCTTTCAAAAAATCTAATAAGATTTACATTATTTGTTAAAAATTTGTAATGTGTGTTTTTTGTACAGTTTACATAGGGGTTTTGACAAATTAAACCATTTTTAGTTATCAATTCGTTGTTTAATTGCTACCAAAAGTAGCGTTAAACGTACTTCTAACTTAACAAAATAAGGAAAAAACTATGTCAGAATTGTTAAAAAATGACGTAGATCCGATCGAGACTAACGATTGGTTGGCAGCAATTGATTCGTTAATTCGTGAGGAAGGCATTGAGCGCGCTCAGTTCATTATCGATCAAGTTATGCAACAAGCTCGCGCCGGTGGCGTTTCTTTACCTAGTGGGATCACAACCGATTATGTGAATACCATTCCAGTTTCCGAGCAACCGGCTTATCCGGGTAATTTAGAGATTGAACGTCGCATTCGTTCTTATGTTCGTTGGAATGCTGTAATGATGGTATTACGCGGACAGAAAAAAGACCTTGATTTAGGTGGTCACTTATCCACTTTCCAATCTGCGGCAACTATGTATGAAGTCGGTTTTAACCATTTCTTCAAAGCAGCAACAGAGAAAAACGGCGGTGACTTAGTCTTCTTCCAAGGCCACGCAGCGCCGGGGATGTATGCTCGTGCTTTCCTAGAAGGACGTTTAACGGAAGAGCAATTAAACAACTTCCGTCAAGAAGTAGATGGTAAAGGTTTGTCTTCTTACCCTCACCCTAAATTAATGCCTGATTTCTGGCAATTCTCAACCGTCTCTATGGGTTTAGGCCCGGTGAACGCCATTTATCAAGCCCGTTTCTTAAAATACTTACACAATCGTGGTTTGAAAGATACTGCTGATCAAAAAGTGTATGCCTTCTTAGGCGATGGCGAGATGGATGAAATTGAATCTAAAGGTGCATTAACTTTCGCTGCTCGCGAACATTTAGATAACTTAATTTTCGTCATTTCCTGTAACTTACAACGCTTAGACGGCCCGGTAAACGGTAACGGTAAAATCGTTCAAGAATTAGAAGGTTTATTTGTGGGCGCTGGTTGGGAAGTGATTAAAGTCATGTGGGGTAGCCGTTGGGATAAATTATTTGCCAAAGACACCACAGGTAAACTCACCCAATTAATGATGGAAGTGGTTGATGGTGACTACTTAACATTCAAATCTAAAGACGGAGCTTACGTACGTGAACACTTCTTCGGTCGTTACCCGGAAACTGCTGCATTAGTGGCTGATATGACTGATGATGAAATTTGGGCGTTACAACGTGGCGGTCATGATCCGCTTAAAGTATTTGCCGCATTCAAGAAAGCACAAAATGCCGGTAAACCGGTTGTTATCTTAGTGCAATCTGTGAAAGGCTATAAAATTGCTGAAGCAGAAAGTAAAAACACTGCACACCAATCCAAAAAAATGTCTGCTGACAGTATCAAAGCTTACCGCGATTACTTCCACATTCCAGTGAAAGATGAAGATTTGGAAAGCTTGCCGTACGTCACCTTCCCAGAAGGTTCAGAAGAGTACAAATACTTGCATGAACATCGTAAAGCATTGCAAGGTTATTTGCCTGCACGTCAACCGAAATTTACCGTGGACTTCAAAGTACCTGAGCTTTCAGAATTCTCTGCATTGTTAGAAGCGCAACCACGTCCGATTTCAACCACAATGGCATTCGTTCGTTTCTTAAATACGTTGTTAAAAGACAAAGAAGTGGGCAAACATATTGTTCCAATCGTGGCAGACGAAGCGCGTACTTTCGGTATGGAAGGATTATTCCGTCAAATCGGTATTTACAACCCGCATGGTCAAAATTATGTCCCATCCGACCGCGATTTAGTGGCTTACTACCGTGAGGCGAAAGATGGTCAAGTCTTACAAGAAGGGATCAACGAATTAGGTGCAACCTCTTCTTGGTTAGCGGCAGCAACCTCTTACTCCATCAGTAATGTACCGATGATTCCATTCTTCATCTATTACTCTATGTTCGGTTTCCAACGTGTTGGTGACTTGATGTGGGCTGCAGGTGACCAATTGGCTCGCGGTTTCATGATTGGTGGTACATCAGGCCGTACAACATTGAATGGTGAAGGTTTACAACACGAAGATGGTCACAGCCACATTCAATCTTTAACGATTCCGAACTGTGTCTCTTATGACCCCGCATTTGCTTATGAAGTAGCGGTTATCATGCAAGATGGTATCAACCGTATGTATGGTGAAAAACAAGAAGATGTGTTCTATTACATCACCACTTTAAATGAAATTTACGATCAACCTGCAATGCCTGCAGGCTCAGAAGAAGGTATTCGTAAAGGTCTTTATAAATTTGAACACGTACAAGGAAAAGGTAAAGGAGAAGTGCAATTACTTGGTTCTGGTGCGATCTTGCGTCATGTACGTGAAGCTGCTCAAATCTTGGCTAACGACTACGGCATCAGCTCTGATGTTTATAGTGCGCCGTCCTTCACTGAAGCTGCTCGCGAAGGGGCGGATGCGGTTCGTTGGAATATGTTACATCCAACCGAAACACCACGTGTGCCATACGTTGCTCAAGTGATGAACGACAAGCCTGCCGTTGCAGCAACCGACTACATGAAGCTTTTTGCTGAGCAAATCCGCGCTTATGTACCGGCTAAACATTATCATGTGTTGGGTACGGATGGTTTTGGTCGTTCCGATAGCCGTGCGAACTTGCGTGACCACTTTGAAGTAGATGCACACCACGTTGTGGTTGCCGCATTACATGTGTTGGCACAAGAAGGCACAGTTGACAAGAAAGTGGTTGCCGAAGCAATCGCAAAATACGGTATCGATCCTGAAAGATTGAATCCGTTATATGCATAAAAAATAACGAAAAAAACGACCGCACTTGATGAAAGTGCGGTTGGTTTTCCAAACGTTTAAAAGGTAAAAAGAAATGGCTAAACAAATTCAAATCCCGGATATCGGTAGTGATGAAGTGACCGTTACCGAAGTGATGGTAAAAGTTGGAGATACGATTACTGCGGATCAATCCATCATCAATGTTGAAGGTGATAAAGCATCGATGGAAGTGCCGGCACCTGAAGCAGGCGTGGTTAAAGAAGTGTTAGTGAAAGTGGGAGATAAAGTGACCACCGGTACGCCTATGTTGGTATTAGATAGCGCTGATGCAGCGCCTGCACAAGCTGCTCAACCGGCCGCAGCACCTGCCGCTGCGCCGACTACTGCACAAGTAGTTGATGTGAACGTGCCGGATATCGGTTCTGATGAAGTCAACGTTACCGATGTTATGGTCAACGTAGGCGATCGTGTTGAAGTGGATCAATCCATTATTAACGTTGAAGGCGATAAAGCGTCTATGGAAGTGCCAGCACCTGTTGCCGGTATCGTGAAAGAAATTATTATTAAAGCGGGCGATAAAGTGTCTACCGGCACATTGATTATGCGCTTTGAAGTTGCCGGCAGTGCGTCTGCTTCAGCAGCAGCGGCATCTGCGCCTGCTGCCGCACCTGCAGCACAGGTTGCCGGTGGTGTGAAAGAGGTGAATGTCCCTGATATCGGCGGTGACGAAGTTAACGTGACTGAAATTATGGTAAAAGTGGGCGATAGCATCACAGAAGATCAGTCATTAATTACCGTTGAAGGTGACAAAGCTTCGATGGAAGTGCCAGCACCATTTGCGGGTGTTGTTAAAGAAATTTTAGTGAAAGCGGGGGACAAAGTCTCTACCGGTTCATTAATTATGAAATTTGAAGTGGCAGGTGCCGCACCGGTTGCTGCAGCTGCACCACAAGCTGCTGCACCGGCACAGGTAGCTGCGCCAGCTGCCGCACCTTCTGCGCCGGCAGCGACTGCATCTGATGCTGATGTCACTTCTGCGAAAAGTTTTGCACACGCCACACCGGTGATTCGTCGTCTTGCACGTGAGTTCGGCGTGAACTTAGATAAAGTGAAAGGTACTGGTCGTAAAGGTCGTATCTTAAAAGAAGACGTTCAAGCTTATGTAAAAGCGGCAGTGAAAGCATTAGAAAGTGGTTCTTCGGTGGCTGCTGGTGCTGCAAATGGCGCAGGTTTAGGCTTGTTACCATGGCCAAAAGTGGATTTCAGCAAGTTTGGTGAAATCGAAGAAGTAGAATTAAGCCGTATCAACAAGATTTCCGGTGCGAACTTACATCGTAACTGGGTTATGATTCCACACGTTACTCATTTCGATAAAGCGGATATCACCGAATTGGAAGCTTTCCGTAAAGAACAAAATGCGTTAGCCGAAAAACAAAAACTTGGCGTGAAAATCACCCCGGTTGTGTTCATTATGAAAGCGGTTGCTAAAGCATTAGAAGCGTATCCTCGTTTCAACAGTTCTATCACTGAAGATGCACAGCGCTTGATCTTGAAAAAATACATCAACATCGGCGTAGCGGTAGATACACCAAACGGTTTGGTTGTACCGGTATTCAAAGATGTGAATAAAAAAGGCATTATCGAGCTTTCTCGTGAATTAGCGGAAGTGTCTAAAAAAGCCCGTGACGGTAAATTAACGGCATCTGATATGCAAGGTGGTTGTTTCACCATCTCCAGTATCGGTGGTTTGGGTACAACTCACTTTGCGCCAATCGTGAATGCGCCTGAAGTGGCGATTTTAGGTGTATCCAAATCTTCAATGGAACCTGTATGGAACGGTAAAGATTTCGCACCGCGCTTAATTCTTCCGATTTCCTTGTCATTCGACCACCGTGTTATTGACGGTGCCGACGGTGCACGCTTCATTAGCTACATCGGTTCTGTGTTGGCAGATTTACGTCGTTTAATTATGTAATTTATTGTGCCTCTCTCATTTGAGAGAGGCATTTTAAAATTTTTAGCGCTTGATTAAATGAAGTGCGATCATAAAAAAATCGCATTTTTAAGGAGACAAAATGAGTAAAGAAGTGAAAACCCAAGTGGTTGTGCTTGGCGCAGGTCCGGCAGGTTATTCCGCTGCATTCCGTTGTGCTGACTTGGGCTTAGAAACAGTCATCGTTGAACGTTATTCTACTTTGGGCGGCGTTTGTTTAAACGTAGGTTGTATTCCGTCTAAAGCGTTATTACACGTTGCAAAAATTATTGAAGAAGCTAAACACGTTGAACATCACGGCGTTGTTTTTACTGAACCAACTATTGATTTAGATAAAATCCGTGCCGGTAAAGAAGGCGTGGTTTCTCGCTTAACCGGTGGTTTAGCCGGTATGGCAAAAATGCGTAAAGTGCAAGTGGTGCAAGGTGAAGCTAAATTTGCTGATTCCCATACTTTAGCGGTAACTGACAAAGACGGTAATGTCACTAACGTGAAATTTGATAATGCGATTATCGCGGCGGGTTCTCGTCCAATTGAATTACCATTTATTCCACACCACGATCCACGAGTTTGGGATTCTACGGATGCGCTTGCATTGCGTGAAGTGCCAAAAGAATTGTTAATCATGGGCGGTGGTATCATCGGTTTGGAAATGGGGACCGTTTACCAAGCGTTAGGTTCTAAAGTTGATGTGGTTGAAATGTTCGACCAAGTGATTCCTGCTGCAGACAAAGATATCGTTAAAATCTTCATTAAACGTATTGAGCAAAAATTCAATTTAATGCTTGAAACCAAAGTGACTGCCGTAGAAGCGAAAGAAGACGGCATCCATGTGTCTATGGAAGGTAAAGCTGGCAACATCACCAAACGTTACGATGCCGTATTAGTGGCTATCGGTCGTACACCAAACGGTAAATTGCTTGATGCAGAAAAAGCTGGCGTCAACGTTGATGAACGAGGTTTCATTCGTACCGACAAACAAATGCGTACCAATGTTTCTCACATTTTTGCTATCGGTGATATAGTTGGTCAACCAATGTTAGCCCATAAAGGTGTTCACGAAGGTCACGTTGCCGCTGAAGTGATTGCAGGCAAAAAACACTATTTCGATCCGAAAGTGATTCCTTCTATTGCCTATACCGAGCCTGAAGTGGCATGGGTGGGTAAAACTGAGAAAGAATGTAAAGCGGAAGGCTTGAACTATGAAGTGGCGAACTTCCCGTGGGCGGCTTCCGGTCGTGCGATTGCCTCTGACTGTGCCGATGGTATGACGAAACTGATTTTCGATAAAGATACTCATCGCGTATTAGGTGGAGCTATTGTAGGTACCAACGCAGGTGAATTGTTAGGTGAAATCGGTTTAGCGATCGAAATGGGCTGTGATGCGGAAGACATCGCGTTGACCATCCACGCACATCCAACCTTACACGAATCTGTCGGTTTAGCGGCCGAAGTCTTCGAAGGTTCCGTCACCGACTTACCAAATCCAAAAGCGAAGAAAAAATAATTTGCTTGATTAAATATAAAAGCCTTTCCAAACGGAAAGGCTTTTTTTATTAAAGCGAGGTGGGTTCGGAATGTTCTTCTTCCGGCGATTCTAAGAGTTCGCCTAGGAGTTCGTTGATAGCGGAGCAGAGGAGAGCGCGATCGTGGCGATAGGAAATATCGTCTGCATTAAGGCGACCCGCTAGGATTTTGATCTCCATAGGTTGGCTATTTTGTACGGCATTAAAGGGCACAATTGCACCATCGATGATAGGTTGACCAACGGTTTCATTGATCCAGTGAATGCGATCAGCAAGAGAAAGACTGGAGGCCGGGCTGTGCTCAATACCTAAATTATCAATAAAGATCTTTTTTGCTTCGCTTTGTCGAAGTTGTTCGGTAATTTCCGGTAGAAGAATAGGCGGCATAATGCTGGTGAGGAAACTACCGGGGCCAAATAAAATCAGCTCAGCTTCTTTTAGCGCTTGAATTGCTTCCGGTGTGGCGGTGACGTAAGGCACCAGAAAAATGGATTTGGGTAGCTCAGTTAAGCTATCGACGCTGACTTCACCAACAACGCTGTTGCCGCCGTTTAATACCGCCGCGAGGTGTACCGATTGTTCCGACATCGGGACAATAAAAGATTTTACATGCAATAATTCGCGAATGAGATTGACGGCTTCCGTTGGGCGAATATGCATATCTTCTAGGGCTTTGAGCATGAGATTGCCGAGGTTATGCCCCGCCAATTCGCCGTTGCCACCAAAACGATATTCAAACAATGCGGAGGCGGTGCTTGGTTCCGTGATGATTTGATTTAAGCAGTTACGTAAGTCTCCCCAGGCAATGCCACCTTGATTGGTACGAATTCGGCCGGTTGAACCGCCGTTATCGGTGGTGGTAACAATGGCGGTAAGACGTTCTTTCAAAAAACTTAAAGAAGACACCACGCGGCCGAGTCCATGCCCACCACCAATAGCGACGACTTTTTTGAGTGTGCTTAAATTTTCGTATTGTTGATATCCTTTAAAATCCGCCATCTTATTTCCCTTATCAATTTTCGTGCGCAATTATAACCTGCTTTATGAGCCTGTACAGATTGGTAATTATTATTAGGTATATTAGTCATTGTTTTTGGGCGTTTTATTAACGCTATATAAATTTATATATAATTGATTTTAAAGAATTTTATGAATTTATAACCTAGATCAAATTAATTGATTGCTTTTGTTTTCGTGAATCTTTTACAATGCTGCAAAATTTATTAACCGCATGTAACTCCGAGCTTACTCACCTACGTTTTGCGCACAATGTGTTGAACACAAAATAGGGTGGTAATGCCAATAATACGAAGTCGGTATTATTCAGGGATACGTTGGAAACGATTTATCCTCTCCGTTTTTAGAAAGGTGTCAAATGCAAACCATTCCAATCAAAAATGTTGGCGCGGCTCAACTCGTTGATTCGTTCCAGCGTGAATACTACTATTTGCGACTGTCGATTACCGATATGTGTAATTTCCGTTGCAATTATTGCCTACCTGACGGCTATCAGCCTGAACCTAATAAGCCGAGTTTTTTAACCTTGGACGAAATTCATCGCTTGGTCAGTAGCTTTGCGCTGATGGGAACGGAAAAAGTCCGTATTACCGGTGGCGAACCGACCTTACGTAAAGACTTCCTGCCAATTGTCGAAAGCATTCGTGGCATTGATGGTATCAAACAAATCGCACTGACCACAAACGGTTTTCGGTTGCTTAAAGATGTCGCTGCTTGGAAACAAGTCGGTGTGACGTCTATTAACGTCAGTGTGGATAGCCTAGATGCAAGAATGTTCCAGCGTATTACCGGTGTCGATAAGTTTGATGACATTATGCGTGGTATTGATCGCGCTTTTGAATGTGGCTATCAAAAAGTCAAAGTCAATTCTGTATTAATGAAAGATTTGAATGATAAAGACTTTTCCGGTTTCTTGGCATGGATTAAAAATAAGCCGATTCAAATGCGTTTCATCGAGTTGATGCAAACCGGTGAAATGAATTCTTTCTTCCAAAAACATCATTTATCGGGACAGATTTTAGAACAGAAACTTTTGCAAGACGGCTGGCAGTTGCAGATAAAAAATCGTTCTGATGGCCCGGCAAAAGTTTTCCGTCACCCGGATTATATGGGTGAAATCGGCTTAATCATGCCTTATGAGAAAAATTTCTGCGCCAGCTGTAACCGTTTGAGAGTTTCTGCCAAAGGGAAATTGCACCTTTGCTTATTTGGTGAAGAAGGGATTGATTTGCGTGATTTGTTACAATCTGATGAACAACAAATGCTTTTGCAATCAAGAATTTTCTCTGCGTTACAAGGTAAGCGTGAACACCATTATCTGCATGTCGGCGATAGCGGCGTGCGTAATCATTTAGCCAGTATCGGCGGTTAATTTACGCCGATACTGAAAACATCAAGAAAACCAACCGCACTTTTAAATTATCATGACCACATTTACTCATATTAATGCGAATGGCGAGGCGAATATGGTGGATGTTTCCGCCAAAGCTGACACCGTTCGCGAGGCGCGTGCTGAAGCCTATATTCGTATGGCGCCGGAAACCTTACAAATGATCCTCTCTGGACAACACCACAAGGGCGATGTGTTTGCTACCGCTCGAATTGCCGGTATTCAAGCGGCGAAACGCACTTGGGAATTGATTCCGTTGTGCCATCCTCTTTTACTTTCAAAAGTCGAAGTGAGTTTGACCGCACTTCCTGAAACCAATCAAGTGCGCATTGAAAGCCTGTGCAAATTAAGCGGTAAAACCGGAGTAGAAATGGAAGCATTAACTGCCGCAAGCGTTGCCGCATTAACCATTTACGATATGTGTAAAGCGGTGCAAAAAGACATGGTGATTGAAACGGTACGTTTGTTAGAAAAGAGCGGTGGAAAATCCGGGCATTTTATTGCGGAGGAGAAATAATGTTACGTGTTTTATTTTTTGCTCAAACTCGAGAATTAATCGGTTTGGATGCCATTGAAGTGAACGAAAATTTCGCCACGGTAGAAGAATTACGTCAACATCTTGCGGCGAAAGGTGATAAATGGGCGTTGGCATTGCAATCGGATAAACTTTTGGTGGCCATCAATCAAACCTTAATGCCGTTAGAAAGTGCGGTCAAAAATGGTGATGAAATTGCGTTTTTCCCACCGGTGACCGGGGGCTAAATGAACGATATTCAAATTTCCGTGCAAGAGCAGACGTTCGACCAAAATGCCGTTTATCGCTGGTTAAGTGAAGAAAATTCGGTTGGTGCTACAGTAATGTTTGTGGGCAAAGTGCGTGATATGAACTTAGGGGATGAAGTCAGTAGTTTGTATTTGGAACATTATCCGGCGATGACCCATAAAGCGTTGATGGATATTGCTCAACAGGCAAAAGTGCGGTGGGATTTACAAAAGATTTCTATCATCCATCGTGTAGGTGAATTGAATACCGGTGATGAAATTGTGTTGGTGGGAACAGCTTCTGCGCATCGTGGCGATGCTTATCACGCAAATGAATTTATTATGGATTATTTAAAAAACCAAGCGCCTTTTTGGAAAAAAGAACAAACCGAAAAAGGGGAGCGTTGGATTGAAGGCCGCGACAGTGATTATGCAGCTGCCGATAAGTGGAAATAAGAGAACTCATTGATTTTACTTATTCGTATTTGAAAAAGAAAAATCCGTTTTTTATAAAACGGATTTTTTTATGCTTATTAAAAATAAAATATCATGCCTTTTCTTGGAAAAGACATGACGCTTTATGCTAGAATAGTCGACCATTTTTCCCGATATGAGGCATATCGGTTGAATATTTCAATTATTACCAAGTCGTCGGAGGAATAGATGACAAGTTCTGCAAATAAACGTTCTGTGATGACGCTATTTTCAAATAAAACCGATATTTATTGTCACCAAGTGCGTATTGTGTTGGCTGAGAAAGGCGTAGCTTATGAAACGGAAATTGTAGATCCGCAAGCATTATCAGAAGATTTAATGGAACTCAATCCGTACGGTACTGTGCCTACGCTAGTCGATCGTGATTTAGTGCTGTTTAATTCTCGCATTATTATGGAATATTTAGACGAGCGTTTCCCGCATCCGCCATTAATGCCGGTTTATCCGGTGGCTCGTGGAAAAAGCCGTTTATTGATGTTACGTATTGAGCAAGACTGGTATCCAACGTTGGAAAGCGCGCAAAATGCGGCTTCCGAAACTGAACGTGCGAATGCCTTAAAACAATTGAAAGAAGAAATTCTTGCGATTGCACCGATTTTTAATCAAACCGCTTATTTTATGAGTGAGGAATTTAGCTTAATTGACTGCTATGTGGCACCGTTACTATGGCGTATGCAGGAATTAGGTGTCGAGTTCAGCGGTGCTGGCAGCAAAGCAGTGAAAGCCTACATGTCTCGTATTTTTGAACGCGATTCTTTCTTGCAATCCGTGGGCGAATTAGCGCCGAAAAACTTAATGGATGAAAAATAATAGGCGATTTAATGGAATATAAATCATCTCCGAAACGTCCTTACTTGTTAAGGGCTTATTACGATTGGTTGATCGATAATGATTTCACACCGTATTTGGTGGTTGATGCCACTTATTGGGGCGTGAAAGTGCCGGTAGAGTATGTCAAAGATGGACAAATTGTATTGAACTTGTCTGCCAATGCCACCGGAAATTTACAGTTAACCAATGATTTTATTCAATTTAATGCCCGTTTTCGTGGCGTGCCACAGGATATTTACATTCCAATGGGGGCAGCATTAGCAATTTATGCGCGTGAGAATGGCGATGGGGTGATGTTTGAGCCTGAAGAGGCTTATGATCATCTGGAGCAAACAGAAGAACAGCCTATTGGATTTGAGAAAGCTGTCGATAAAACGGATAAACCGAAAAAGGCAGGGAAATCAACATCTCACTTACGTATTGTGAAATAGTTGCTCGATCATCAGATTAAAAAACTTTGAAAAAAGATACCGCACTTAGCTATCTTTTTTGTTATTCAAAGCATCAAAAGTGCGGTCAATTTTAAACCTGTTTTTCTAGCTATAAAAAAATCGCCTCGTTAATTCAACAAGGCGATTTTATTTACTCGTAAATTAAAAGTTTGCGTTGCGTGGTGCTCGCGGGAATGGAATCACATCACGAATGTTTTGTAAACCGGTGACATAAACAATCAACCGTTCAAAACCTAAACCAAAGCCGGAGTGCGGCACAGTGCCATAACGGCGTAAATCACGGTACCACCAATAATCTTCAGGATTTAAGCCCATTTCTTCCATGCGTTTATCTAGCACATCTAAACGTTCTTCACGTTGTGAACCACCAATGATTTCACCGATTCCCGGTGCTAACACATCCATCGCTGCAACAGTTTTTCCGTCATCGTTTAAACGCATATAGAAGGCTTTGATGTCTTTTGGATAGTTTTTTACCACAACAGGCGATTTGAAATATTCTTCTGCCAAATAACGTTCATGTTCGGAAGAAAGGTCAATTCCCCAAGAAACCGGGAATTCAAAGGTTTTTCCGGATTTCAATAAAATCTCAATGGCATCGGTGTAATCTACTTGGGCGAAATCGGAATGAATGAAACGTTCTAAACGATTAATGACATCACCATCAACATGTTTAGCAAAGAATTCCAAATCATCACGACGCTCAGCTAAAACTGCGCGGAAAACATATTTCAACATATCTTCGGCAAGTTTTGCGTTGTCTGCGAGTGTTGCAAAAGCCACTTCCGGTTCAATCATCCAGAATTCGGCTAAGTGGCGAGTTGTATTGGAGTTTTCAGCACGGAACGTTGGCCCAAACGTATAGATTTTACTTAAGGCACAAGCGTAAGTTTCACCGTTTAATTGACCTGATACGGTTAAGAATGATTCTTTACCGAAGAAATCTTGGCTAAAATCCACCGCACCTTTATCTGTGCGCGGTAAGTTTTCTAAATCTAACGTAGATACGCGGAACATTTCGCCCGCACCTTCCGTATCGGAAGCGGTGATTAATGGCGTAGCAACCCAATAAAAACCTTGCTCGTGGAAGAAACGGTGAATTGCTTGCGCCAAGCAGTGACGTACACGCGCAACAGCACCAATGATATTGGTTCGAGGACGTAGATGCGCGACTTCGCGTAAATATTCGATTGAATGACGTTTTGCCGCCATTGGATAGGTTTCCGGATCTTCGACCCAACCGGTGACTTCAACACTTTCTGCTTGTAATTCGACCGCTTGACCTTCTGCCGGGGATTCTACAACAGTACCGGTGACAATCACAGAACAGCCGGCTGTTAAGTGTAATACTTCAGATTCATAGTTGACGATATCATTATTTACGATAGCTTGAATAGGAGCAAAGCAAGAACCGTCATAAATGGCGAGAAAGGATAGGCCTGCTTTGGAATCGCGACGAGTACGTACCCAACCACGTACAGTCACTTTTTCGCCAATTGCAATTTTGCCTTGTAGTACATCTACAATTGATGCAATTTTTGTCATATATACCTCAGAATTAATGCATTTTTAGAAACCGCGTTAGTTTACCTCAAGTTCGAAAATTTTCAAAAATCTATCAGTTGGTTTTTATTTTTGTGACAGGAGACACAGATTTAAAGCAAATTTCTTGAGTAAAAAGTGCTAACTGGTATAACTACGTTCGTCAAATTAACTATGATAATAAGTATGGACGCATTGAATGAATAAGGAAGAAAAAACACCCTCACGCCTAATTCAATTAGGCAGAATTTACCGTTTAATTGAACAATTTGAAGAAATTTCCCGTATTGAACTTTCAAAACTTTCCGGATTTGCTCCTGCGACGATTACTTCTCTTATTCGCGATCTCATAGAAAAGCATTTAATTATGGAAAAAACAGTGCGTAACACAGACAATCGTGGACGCCCAGCGATAGCGTTATGTGTTTCTCCCATCTATTGGCAGTCCTTATGTGCCACATTGATGGAAGATCGTTTTGAAATCACGCTTAGTGAGCTTAATGGTGTTATTGTTAAACAAAAGATTTTCCTACTATCAACAAATAAATTGCCAACGCTCGATGAGTTTTTAGTCAATAGTATTGAACAATTTCTTAATAAAACGAAAGAATTATCAAATTTAATTACATTTTCAGTCACTGTTGGGGGGGAATTGGATAAAGACGGAAATCTAATAAAACTAGGAAGCCAGAGATTTAATCAATTAAATCTTAGAACATTATTTTCGCCTTATTTTGATGTCCCGATTTTAATTTCAGAGTATTTTAAGACGTGGTTATTAGCTGAATCAACTTTAGGTAATGCAATTAATTGTGATGATGCTTTATTTATCCAATTAGATGATGAAGTTAATTTTAACGTATTGTCAGAAGGGAATATTTTATTTAATCGAGAACATGAGCGAATTAATGTTAATCACTTAGTCGTTCCTCGCTTAAATGAGCTACAAGCCCTAATTAATCGTGATTTACCGGAAGTGGAGCGTTATCAAGTAAAAAATCAGATTACGCATAGAGCCATAATTCAGCTCATTGACTTACTGTATCCGAATAATCATTTTTCTACGAATGCAGATAAAATCGGTTTTTTATGTGAGAGTATTCTTCAACAGGACAAAACGGCGCTGCGAATTTTGGATCATTTGACGGATTGTTTAGCCTATATTTTGATGAATCTTCTTCACATTTTTTCAGTTCAAAAAGTTATGCTAAATTCCAGTATGTTGATGGTTAAAGATATTTTGCTTGAAGAACTTAATCAAAAACTCAATACTTACTTTTCTCATGGAAAGGTGGCAGAAGTCGTGATGGGTAAATATGAATGGAATAGTCCGGTTGTTGCCGCTGCTGCAATTAAACAAGGAATTTATGACGGTACTTTGTTAAGCGATTTGGATCAACTGGAATAAATTGTAAATAAATTCAGCAAATTTGTTTTAGCTCAATACTACTCATTAGAAATTCTCTTAGAATTTTGAAAAAGTATGAAAAAGGGGATATTAATGAGTAGTTTTTTTGTCACCGGAACTGACACAAATGTAGGGAAAACCGTGGTAAGTCGGGCAATTATGCAGGCCTTGCAAAAAGTGGGTGTGCAAGTTGTCGGCTATAAACCCATTGCATTTGGTCAGGATGAAATGATTTATCCGCCACATAATTTATCTGAAAATAGCGACTATGACACGAAAGATAATCCTGATGTATTAACGTTAATGGCGAGTACAGAAGAAAAAGTTAGTTATGAAGAAGTGAATAGCTATACGTTTTTACATACGATACCTATCTTAACAGAAGACAGTAAACGGGTTCATATTGAAAAATTAAATAAAGACTTGGCTCATTTACGTGATAAATATCAATCCGTTGTTGTTGAAGGTTCTTTTGGGTGGCTAACACCAATTAATAAAGATTACAGTTTTGCGGATTGGGTTGCTGAGCATCATATGCCGGTTGTTGTTGTGGTTGGCATTAAAGAAGGTTGTATCAACCATGCTTTATTAACAGTGCAATCGATTATTGATAAAGGATTGCCGTTGTTGGGTTGGGTAGCTAATCGAATTAACCCTGGATTAGGGCATTACGCAGAAGTGATCGAAACCTTGAAACAAAAAATTGATGCCCCGTTATTGGGCGAGGTTTCTTATGTTCACAAACCGGAAGAGCAAGACTTAAGTCGTTTTATTACTAACGTAGATCGTTTAACTTATATGAAAACCGAGTTGGTTGCTTAATGCCGTAGAATAAAGTGCGGTCAGGAAATAAGATATTTTTAGTGAGTTAATATTTTATTCACGATAAAGACAACATAATTAATATAAAAAAGGCTTAGAAATGTTCCAAGCCTTTTGTTTTATAACAATCGATTATTCAACGGTCAGAATACGGCAAGTGTTTGTACCACTTTCGCTAAATTCAGCCCCTTGAGTTAATAACACGATATCACCGGTCATTAAGAAACCTTTGTCTTTTAGCACGCTAATTGCTTTTTGAGCACCTTCCATTGTACGGCTAACATCATTGTAAAAGACCGGAGTTACACCGCGATATAATGCGCACAAGTTTAATGTTTCTTGGTTACGGGATAAGGCAAAAATCGGTAAACCGGAACTAATACGGGACATTAATAACGGTGTACGGCCACTGCTACTCATCGCAATAATGGCGGTGACGCCTTTCATATGGTTAGCTGCAAACATGGTTGACATGGCAATGGTTTCTTCGATGTCGTCAAATTCAACATTCATACGGTGATGAGAAACGCTTGCACCCGGCATTTTTTCTGCGCCTAAACAAACTTTTGCCATTGTCGCAACCGTTTCAGCCGGGTATTGACCGGCAGCTGTTTCCGCAGAAAGCATGACCGCATCAGTACCATCCAATACCGCATTCGCCACGTCCATAACTTCCGCACGGGTTGGCATAGGATTGCTGATCATGGATTCCATCATTTGTGTTGCAGTAATTACCACTCGGTTTAATTGACGGGAACGACGAATTAATTTCTTTTGCACGGCGACTAATTCCGGATCGCCGATTTCAACACCGAGGTCACCTCGGGCAACCATGATGACATCAGCCGCTAAAATGATATCATCCATGGCTTCGTTAGATTCTACGGTTTCAGCACGTTCCACTTTGGCAACGATTTTGGCATTTAAACCGGCCTCTTGGGCTAGTTGACGAGCGTAGTTCAAATCGGCACTAGAACGCGGGAAAGACACTGCGAGGTAGTCTACACCGATACGTGCAGCGGTAATGATGTCAGCTTTATCTTTCTCAGTTAATGCGTCAGCAGATAAACCACCGCCTAATTTGTTGATCCCTTTGTTATTTGATAATGGGCCACCAACAGTAACTTCCGTGAAGACTTTTGCGTTTTCGGTAGATAACACTTTTAATTGAACGCGACCGTCATCCAATAAGAGGATATCGCCTGGAACCACATCTTGCGGTAAGGTTTTGTAATCTAATCCAACAACTTCTTGTGTACCTTCACCTTTCGGTAATTCTGCATCTAAGATAAATTTATCACCGACATTTAAGAAAATTTTGCCATCTTTGAATGTTGATACGCGAATTTTAGGACCTTGCAAGTCGCCTAAAATTGCAACAGTTTTGCCTAGTCTTTTTGCGATTTCACGAACACGTTCTGCACGACCAATATGATCTTCCGGTGTACCGTGAGAAAAATTCATACGCACTACGTTCGCACCAGCAGCAATAATTTTTTCTAAATTGTTACCGCGGTCTGTGGAAGGTCCCATAGTACATACAATTTTTGTTCTTCTTAACTTTCTAGACATTACATTCTCCATAACTATTTGTATTATAAAAACTTTAATTTTTGCGTAACTTTATATCAATTATGCTTAAAAAAACTGGGCGGTATTATACGCCTAAAATAAAATTAGATCGAGATCACATTTTAGGGAAAAGTCCTTGCAAAAAGGAAAAAGCGCTTAGTTTTGCTCATTTTCAATGTGTTGTAATAAATCCAAAGTGCGGTTAAAAATTCATTTATTTTTTGGACCGCACTTTTCGTTTACTTTAGAACAAATCCTCCGCTGTGATTTGTTTCATTTTTTTGCTGTAATCGGTGGAGCGTTTATTGAAAAAGTCGGTTTCTTTGGTAGATAGAATTTCGATATCAAACCATTCCGTTTCTTTTAATTGTTCCGGATTAATGTTGTAAACCGGTTCCAACCCTAACGCCTGTAACGAATTGTTATATCGGTTAGCAATATAGTTTTCCACGGTGGCTTTGCTTAGAAAATCCAATTCGCCGTCTTCAAAAATCCAATTCAAAATTTCTTTTTCGGCCATAAAGGCTTGGTCGGCAAGTTCTTTGAGCTCGGTGAAGAAAGCATCGGTGAATAATTCAGGTTGCTCTTCACGCAAGATGCCATAAAGGGTAATACCGAAACGACCGTGGATTTCCTCTTCTTTAGAGGTAGCTTCCACGGCGTTGGAAATGCCTTTGAATAGATTTTTATGTTTATTGAAGCTCATCATGATGACAAATTGGCTGAATAAGGAAATGTGTTCCACAAATAGGGAAAACATGATTAACGATAATACGAAGTCTTGTTGGCTAACGTCTTTTCTACGCATAAAGGCTTCCATATATTCAATACGCGCCATGATGGCTTTGTATTGGCGCACATTAAGGAACATTTCATTAAGACCTAATTTTTCTAACAAGAACGAGTAAGCGTCTTTATGACGAATTTCCGATTCAAGAAAACTGCCGCCCACATCTTCAATTTCCGGCTTTGGGAAGTAGTTATATAAATTGCCCCAGAAACGTTTGACGCTCACTTCAATTTGTGAAATCGCCAACATGGTTTTGGTGATAACGGTGCGTTCCACATCGCTGATATGTGTACGGAAATCCTGAATATCTCCGGTGAAGTTAAATTCCGTGTGTAACCAATAAGAGTGGCGAATGGCGTCTTTAAATTCTAAAAGTTCCGGATATTCGTAAGGTTTAATTTCAAAGCGTGGAATAAACAAGCTGCGTTTTTGGGTGGCATTCATTTTGTAATCCTCGTGATTTATATATTATTAATGGCAGGCTACCAACCTGTTTTATAAAATTTGGCACGAGCTAGAAAGCCGCGCCATCGTTGTTTTAATCGGATGAAAAGTGCGGTGAAATTTTTCAGCGTTTTTTAACCTTCACAGCTACTGCAATTCAATAGGTTTCGATTGAACACTTGCGCCGCACTCATGCTGTATTGGTAATAAATGGATTTTAAACCCAGTTCTTCAGCAGTGAGGTAAAGCTGATTTAGGTCTTTTGCCGGCGTTGCGGGATGCACCATAATATTCACGCTTTGCCCTTGGTCGATATATTTCTGACGTTGCGCTGCTTGTTGAATCACAGAAAGCTGGCTGATTTCCGAGAAAGTTTTGAAGACTTCTTTCTCATCTTCCGTTAATTCCGTTAAATGTTGCACCGAGCCATCGTTAAGCAAAATACTTTCCCAAATGTCATCGCGATCCAGCCCTTTACGTTTAAGCAAGGCTTCCAAGAAGGGGTTTTTATAAACCACTTTAATTTTGGACAAATCTTTCACGTAATAATTGGATTTAAATGGCTCAATGGATGGCGAAACGCTGCCTAAAATAAAGCTACTGGATTTTGTCGGTGCCACGCTCATAAGTGTGGTGTTGCGGCGGCCGTAACCTTTCAGAATTTCAGGCTCACCGAAACGCTGTGCCAGTTCCTTAGAGGCTTTCAAGGTTTTTTCTTGTAACAATTTAAAAATCATATTGTTGTGCTGCATGGCTTCAAAACTGTCAAAAGCCATGTTTTTTGACTGCAAATAACTATGCCACCCCAACACACCTAAGCCCAAAGCGCGGTGACGACGGGCAAATTTATTGGCTTTGTTCATAAATTGAATATTGGCGCTTTGCGCGATAAATTCACTCATGACTATATCCAAGAAATAAGTCAGCACCTCCGGTGCATCGGTGTCTTTCCATTCGTCAAAATAGAGTAGATTCATCGAAGACAAACAGCACACGAAACTTTCATCTTCGCTGGATGGTAGAGCGATTTCGCTACATAAATTAGATGCGTGAATCATCATATTGCGATCTTTATACACGTCCGGGCGTCCCGCATTGGCGTTGTCTTTAAAGAAAATATATGGAATGCCCGTTTCTGTCTTACGTTGTAACAATTTTGCCCAAATTTGGCGTTTGTACGGATCGCCGGCTTTCATGCTTTCCAACCATTCATGACTGACACAAACGCCGTAATACATGAGTTGGATCGGGTTGCCCTCGGTGTGAATATCTAACCATTCTTCAATATCACCGTGATCGATGTCGATATAACCAGCGAACATACCTTTACGGCTGGTGCCTTGGCTAATGGTGTCGATGGTCGCCTCAAACAGTTTGGTGAAAGCAAAGGAGCCGTTGGATTTACCGTTATTGGTAATGTTGGAGCCGCGCGGACGAATGTCACCAAAATAGCCTGATGTGCCCCCGCCGAGCTTACTCATCACGCCGATTTCTGCCACGGTGGACATAATGGCATTAATAGAATCGCCGATGTAAGAACCGAAGCAGCTAATACTTAGCCCGCTATCCAAGCCGAAATTCGACCAAATTGGTGAAGAAAGCGAGTAATAGCCGCGCGCCATGTAGTGATAAAATTTTTCTGCATAACCTTCAATGCCCAATTTTTGTTCGGCATACTCGGCAATAAAGCGAATACGCTCTAGGGCAGAAGTGCCTTCCAATAGATAACCACGCTGCAAAAACAGTTTGCTGTCTTCATTAAGCCAAGCAAAATCCGGTCGATTAGGATCGGTGATAGGCAAAATAACCTGAGTTTCGTTCATAAAAAGCCCTTAATTTTTATAATGTTACTGATAATGATAATAAATCCTATTTATAGTAACATCTAAAAATAGAATTCTCACGATCAAAAAATGTGAAAAAATTTAACCGCACTTGTTTTATGAATAAGCTCAATGAGTTAATAAATTGTAAAGAAAAAGGCCAAATTAACATCGGCCTTTGATAAGGGAAAGGAAAAGTGCGGTGACTTTTTACATTATTTTGTCGCCGCTTTCATATTGCGAACAAACTCAGCGAGTTCCGTTAAACATTGGGCGTGATTTTCTAAATTTCGCTCAATGATTTTTACGGTTGCCGAACCGGAAATCGCACCGGCTGCGCCAAGTTGAAGTGCTTCTTTTACTTGCGCCGGTTGGGCGATGCCGAAACCTTGTAGAATAGGCGGAGCATGGTGAGCGTTGAGTTGCTCTACAAGGGTATCTAAGTTAGCCGCGTGAGCTTGGTTTTCTGCGCTGGTCACGCCGGCACGCGAGACCAAATACGTATAACCTTCACTGCTTTCAGCCACACCTTTAATCGTTTTTTCATCCGCATTCGGCGGGCAAATAAAGACGGGCTGAACACCGTGTTTTTTGGCTGCTTGGACATAGTCTTCTTTTGCCAATAATGGAATATCCGCCACTAAAACGGCATCCACACCGACTTCCGAACAACGTTGATAAAAATTATCCAAGCCTTTGGTAAAAATTAAATTCGCGCAAAGTAATAGGCTGATGGGAATCTCCGGGTATTTTGACCGCACTTTGGCAAGCAATTTAAAGCTGTCTTCCGTGCTATGCCCGGCGTTGAGCGCACGATTATTGGCAGCCTGAATAACAGGACCGTCTAATAACGGATCAGAAAACGGGAAGCCCAATTCCAATGCGTCCGCGCCGTTATCGACGAGGGTACAAATAATTTCAAAAGAACGATCAAAGGTCGGGTCGCACAAGGTAACGAAAGGAACGAATGCGCCTTCTTTTTTTGCGCTTAATCGGGAAAAGGTCGTTTCAAAACGGCTCATAATTGCATTCCTTTTTCATTTAAAATTTTATCTACGGTAAAAATATCTTTATCGCCACGACCGGATAAATTCACCACCAAAATTTGTGCTTTATTCGGTTCCTGATGAATCATTTTTAATGCGTGCGCCAGTGCATGAGAACTTTCTAACGCAGGAATAATACCTTCATGTTTTGCCAGTGCTTGGAACGCATTTAAGGCTTCATCATCGGTAATGCTTGGGTATTCCGCGCGACCAATGCTTTGCAAATAAGCGTGTTGCGGGCCGACAGAAGGGAAGTCTAGCCCCGCAGAAATCGAGTAGGATTCTTCCACTTGGCCGTCTTTTGTTTGCATTAAGGGCGATTTCATCCCGAAATAAATACCCACTTTCGCATGGCCTAACGGCGCGCCGTGTTCACCGCTTTCAATGCCGTGACCGGCAGGTTCTACGCCAATTAAACGCACATTCGGTTCATCAATGAAATCCGTAAACATACCGATTGCATTTGAACCGCCACCCACCGCCGCAATCACCGCATCCGGCAAACGACCTTCTTTTTCTAAGATTTGACGTTTGGTTTCTTCGCCAATCATTTTTTGGAATTCGCGTACAATGGTTGGGAAGGGGTGAGGACCTGCCGCCGTACCCAATAAATAATGGGTTGTTTCATAGTTTGCCGACCAATCACGCATGGCTTCACAGCACGCATCTTTTAAGGAGCAAGAGCCTTTTTGCACCGGCACCACTTCAGCCCCCATTAAGCGCATACGGAATACATTGGGTGATTGGCGTTCTACGTCTTTGGCGCCCATGTAAATGCGGCAAGGCATATCCAACATGGCGCAAGCAAGGGCAGTAGCGACACCGTGCTGACCTGCACCGGTTTCCGCGATAATCCTGGTTTTGCCCATGCGTTTTGCGAGTAAAATCTGACCTAAAACTTGATTGGTTTTATGAGCACCGCCGTGGAGCAAATCTTCCCGTTTTAAATAAATTTTTGCTTTGGTGCCTTTGGTTAAGTTACGGCAAAGTGTAAGTGCGGTCGGTCGGCCGGCATAATTTTTCAGGAGATCCTGAAATTCACGCTGAAATTCTGGGTCATGTTGCGCTTCAATAAACGCTTTTTCTAATTGTTGAAGCACAGGTACTAAAATTTCCGGCACATACATTCCGCCAAATTCCCCAAAATAAGGGTTTAAAATCGTGTCTGACATGTAGTTTCCTTTTTTGTTAGCCATTTCTTGCCACATTTAATGGCGCGAAAGTTTGCGCCGTCGGCATGACTTCAATTCGGTTAATATTCACATGTTCCGGTTGTTGATTGAGCCATAACACGATATTGGCGATATCCTGTGGTGTGACATATTGCACGTTTTCATATACTTTATCGGCGCGCGCATCATCGCCTTTAAAGCGAACGTTGGAAAATTCCGTGCCGCCACATAGTCCCGGTTCTACATTGGAAACACGCACATTGGTGCCGGCCAAATCTGCGCGGAGGTTTAAACTGAATTGTTTCACGAAAGCTTTCGTGCCGCCGTAAACGTTACCGCCCGGATAGGCATAATTGCCGGCAATTGAGCCTAAATTGATGATATGCCCTTGATTACGCGCCACCATTTGCGGCAACACTAAACGCGTTATGGTGACTAAACCTTTCACGTTGGTATCGATCATTTTTTCCCAATCGTCTAAATCGGCTTTATCTGCACTTTCTAAGCCAAGGGCAAGACCTGCGTTATTCACTAATAAATCGATGGCTTGTAATTCTGTCGGCAGCGTTTTGAATGCATTTTCAGTTGCTTGACGATCGGAGATATCGAAAGCGAGAGGGAAGAATTGTTTGCCGTATTCTTGTTCTAATTGCGCTAAACGTTCTTGTCTTCTTCCTGTACCAATCACTAAATAGCCCGCTTTCAATAACGTGCGACAAATGGCGTTTCCAAAACCGGCGGTGGCGCCTGTCACTAATGCAATTTTTGTCATGTTTATTTCTCCTTGTTGTGGAATCGGCGTACGGCAACATTGTTTTGAAAAAATGACCGCACTTTTTATTATGAACAACATACTACTACACTAGTACGTAAAAATATAGCGCGTTGATAAAGAAATTTACAAGAGAGTGGGAAAAAGTGCGGTTGTTTTTTGCAATGAATTGAAGAAAAAGAAAAAAGCACACTAGAAAATAGCGTGCTTTTTACTTGAAATGAACCTAAAGTGCGGTGCTTTTTTTGCCGCATTTTCAATGCTACATCATGGCACCCACATATTTCAGCATTACCCCGGCGGCGATGGCGGAACCAATCACCCCGGCAACGTTCGGCCCCATGGCATGCATGAGTAGGAAGTTTTGGTTGTCTGCTTCCAGACCGATTTTGTTAGAAACCCTTGCAGCCATTGGTACGGCAGACACACCGGCAGAGCCGATGAGTGGGTTAATTTTGTTTTTGCTGAATTTGTTCATCAATTTGGCCATTAACACACCGCTGCCGGTACCGATACCGAAAGCAATTACGCCAAGAATTAAAATACCCAAGGTTTGTGGTTGTAGGAATTTATCAGCGATGAGTTTGGAACCCACAGACAAGCCAAGCACGATGGTGACGATGTTAATCAAGGCGTTTTGTGTAGTATCGCTCAAACGTTCTACCACGCCACTGACGCGCATGAGGTTACCGAAACAGAACATTCCAAGCAATGGGGCAGCATCCGGTAAAAGTAAACCAACGAGCAATAGCAAAATCACCGGGAACAAGACTTTTTCACGATTGCTCACATGACGCATTTGTGTCATGCGGATCTTGCGTTCTTCTTCCGTGGTTAAGGCTTTCATGATCGGTGGCTGAATTAAGGGCACTAACGCCATGTAGGAATAAGCCGCTACAGCAATGGCACCAAGCAATTCCGGTGCGAGTTTGCTGGTGAGGTAAATCGCGGTCGGGCCGTCCGCACCACCGATAATACCGATGGAGGCCGCTTGTGGGAGTGTGAATTCGATAATGCCGAAATAGTTCAATGCCAATGCACCGAGTACGGTGGCGAAAATACCGAACTGTGCCGCTGCACCAAGCAGTAACGTTTTCGGATTTGCCAATAACGGACCGAAGTCTGTCATCGCGCCTACGCCCATGAAAATCACTAACGGCGCAATGCCATAACCGATAGCGACTTTATAGAATAAAGCCAAGATCCCCGCGCTGTAACCCATGTCCATTGACAAGGCTTCCAGTTGATTTACGGTAGAGCCGGAGGCTGTCGCAAGTGCAGTTTTAATGAGTGCCGGATCAGCGGCGACACCTAATTTCGCGGCAATTACGGCAATTTGCTCCGTTGAACCAAGATGAAGTAAATTCTCCAATGCGGTCATCGCGAGACCGGCTTCGGGAATGTTTGATAACAATCCACCAAAGCCGATAGGCAGCAACAGCAATGGCTCAAACTTGCGTGCAATGGCAAGCCACAACAGGAGCAAGCTGATAGCGATCATCACCGCTTGACCCCATTGCAAATGGAACAGTCCCATACCCTGAATTAATGCAATAATGCTATCCATAGGTAACTCCTTAGACGAGGTTCATAACGGTATCACCCACCGCGACGGCATCGCCGGCTTTGACACAAATGCCACGCACGGTACCGGCTTGTGCCGCTTTGACTTCGGTTTCCATTTTCATGGCTTCAAGAATGAATAACACATCACCTGCAGCGACAGTTTGACCTTCTGTTGCCACGACTTTCCAAATGTTACCCGCCATTGGCGCCGTTACCGGAGTGCCACCACTGGTTGGCGCCGGCGCCGGTGCGGTTTGTGGCGCAGCTGGTGCTGTGGTTGTGGCTACGTGTGAAATGTCGCCGCCTTCACTGACTTTCACCACAAAGGCTTTACCTTCCAATTCCACAGTATAAACGGCGGAACCGGAAGCAGCAGGTGCAGCTTTAGAAACAGGTTTATTTTCTACCGCACTTTCATTGCCGGTTGGTGCCGGTTCAAAGGCTGCTGGGTTGTTGCGGTTTTCTAAGAATTTCCAAGCGATTTGAGGGAAGAGCGCCACGATTAAAGCATCGTCCACCGCGTTGTCTGCTAATTTAACCCCTTTCGCTTTGGCTTGTTCGGCAACTTCAGCTTCAATTTTCGCCATTTCAGGCGCAATGTGATCGGCAGGACGGTCAGTCACCGGAGCGGCACCTTCTAATACGCGAGCTTGTAATGCGCTATCTACCGGTGCAGGTGTTTTACCGTATTCACCTTTTAAAATACCGGCGGTTTCTTTCGCGATGGTTTTATAGCGTTCGCCTGTCAGCACGTTAATAACGGATTGTGTGCCGACAATTTGAGAGGTTGGGGTAACAAGTGGAATATAACCTAAATCTTTGCGTACGCGTGGGATTTCTTCTAAAACCAAATCCAATTTGTCGGAAGCGTTTTGTTGTTTTAATTGATTTTCTAAGTTGGTAAGCATGCCACCCGGCACTTGTGCGACTAAAATACGGCTATCTACGCCACGTAGCTGACCTTCAAATTTGGCATATTTTTTACGCACATTACGGAAATAGGCGGCGATTTTTTCCAAACGCGGAATATCCAAACCGGTGTCATATTCAGTGCCTTGTAAGGTCGCGACCATGGATTCTGTTGCCGGGTGGCCGTAGGTGCCGGACATAGAGGAAATTGCAGTATCAATACCATCTACGCCTGCTTCAATGGCTTTTAATAGCGCCATTTCAGCCATACCGGTAGTCGAGTGGCAGTGTAAATGTAATTCCACGTCGAAACGTTTTTTGATTTCGCGCACTAAGTCTGCCGCCGCCATCGGGTTCAAAATACCTGACATGTCTTTGATGACCAAGCTGTCGATACCGATTTCAAGGAGTTGTTCTGTGGTGTCGAGCCAAGTTTGCATGGTGTGCACCGGGCTGGTGGTGTAACTTAATGTCCCTTGTGCATGACCGCCGAATTTACGCACGGCTTGCAACGCCGCTTTCATATTACGTGGGTCGTTGAGCGCATCAAATACGCGGAACACGTCCATACCGTTCGCCACAC
This sequence comes from Aggregatibacter sp. Marseille-P9115, assembly GCF_920939465.1. GTDB lineage: Bacteria > Pseudomonadota > Gammaproteobacteria > Enterobacterales > Pasteurellaceae > Aggregatibacter > Aggregatibacter segnis_B. The sequence continues at coordinate 220,090 of NZ_OV100759.1, read as the reverse complement.
AACGTTCGACGAAACGTTCTACCACGTCATCGGCATAGTGGCGATAACCTAAGAGGTTTTGACCACGTAACAGCATTTGTAACGGGGTTTTAGGACAGGCTTTTTTCAATTCACGCAAACGTACCCAAGGATCCTCCCCTAAAAAACGAATACAACTGTCAAATGTTGCACCGCCCCAAGCTTCTAACGACCAATAGCCGATATTGTCTAATTCTTGAGCGATTGGCAACATATCATCGAGACGTAAACGGGTCGCGAAAAGCGATTGGTGAGCATCACGAAGCACCAGTTCGGTCATTTTAATTTTTTTAGTCATAGTAAAATCCTTATTTTTATTTGAACTGTTGGGTACGGCGATGGTGCGCGATAGCCGCTGCAATTACAGGGCGCAAACGCTCAAAATCGTCAGTAGGTGCCGCAGAAAGTGCGGTAGCATTTGAAGGCGTTTTGGGTGAGGGTTGAGGCTCAGGAAAATATTTATTTATCAGCTTTGACATCAGCCCGATTGCCCAGATCAAAATGAGCAAAAAGACCAATACAAAACCCATCCCTGAAAACATCAGATTAATTCCTTCACCGAAAAGTTCTGCCGAAGTCATTAGTCGTATCCTTATATTTAATATGGGATTTTTATTCTACCCAAGTCATTTTCACAAAACCGTGATTGAGATCATAAATTGAGTGAAATAGGACAGAAGGAAAGGGAAAAGTGCGCTGTTTTTTTGAAGGGGATTTGAGCGTTATTTTAAAATGATGTTGCGTGCTGTCTGACGAATTAAATAAGCCATCTGCACGCATTTGAAGAGAAATTCTATTGTGACTATTTCACGCTCACTACTGTGCTTTTATTTCTTAAGCGCCACAATTGATAAACGTTTACTAAAACCAAGAAAATATTCAATAACGCTACGGGATAGGAACCTTTAAGGAGACCATAGATCACAAATAAAATTGCCCCGATGCAGTTAACGGTTCTTAAAGAAACGATGGATTTAAATAAAAATGATGCAGCCACAAAGAATGTTGCGACATAGCCTAAAAGCTCAATAGAATCAATTTCAAACATGAATGCCTCCAGGGAGTTAGAAATAAAATGAGGAAAATAATATTGTAAATAAGCACACCTTGCAAACAAAACACAGAAAGATGAAAACAAAAAGCAAGCTGAAAGCCTGCTTTTATCTTCAATTTATTACCATTCAAAATTTCACGTTACTGCTGATTTAACCCTAAAAAATCGCCCGATAGGGCAAGCGTCCACACTTGTGCTAAAAATTTAGATTCATGGATACAAAAAGGCACAAGCAAAGGATGCTTGCGCCAGCAGGGGGGGAAACTACTTGATTTTTAATAGTTCATTCATTTCAATTAATAGTTTAATTTCCTTCTTTTGGCTTTCAATCAGTTCTTCTTTATGAGAAATAATTAGTAGTAAGCGCTGAATTTCAGATTTTAAATCAGTATCACCAAACGCAATGCAAGAGTAGTTGTTATTATTTGCGGAATTAGTCAGGTTAATTTTTCCATCTTCTCCATAAGCTAATAGTTCTATAATATCAATTCCAAAAACTTCAGAAATCTGTTCAAGCCTGTCTAAATTTGAACGTGTATCTCCTCGTTCAATTTTCGCATAGCCATTTGTAGACATGCTTAATTTTGTTGCCATTTCTTCTTGAGTCCATTGACGGTTTTCTCTTAATTGTCGGATTTTTTCATTTGTTTTCATTGTTTCACTACTTTTAGGGTTGGTATATAAATAATCTGGGTGGATAACCTCTATACTTTGTTGATTGTGACATTTTTGAGCCTAAATTACAATTTAGAAAAAAGTAACTTACCGTAGGAGAAAATGATGGCATTTTTTGATTTTTCAGGCAGCTTTAAAAAATTTCGAGAAGAGGAAGGAATTATGAATAAAGCTTTTCATGGAACAGCTGCCTTGGTAAAAGGGGTTGGAAATATTGGGATCCTGATGAGTATTGAGGCTGCTAAAAAAATTTTAAATAACCCAAACTCTACTTCAGAACAAAGAGATAGAGCGAAAGCTACTTTAGATAGATTTGATAATAAATAGGAGGAATACCATTACTAATTATCGTGTTACTCTCCTTAAGAAAAAAGGGGATTATCAATCAAAAATAGTGGTAAATATTCTTTCCCATAGTACATGTGAAGCAAGACAGAAAGCAAAATCGATGTACCCGATGGGAAGTGTTATTGCTGTTGTTAAAAGTTAATTTATTAAAACGAAAAGAGGTAAAATGATGAAAGAGTATTGGCTTCATTATACTTATGCAAACGCTGACGGAACAAATAGAACAGTAACAAGTTGTAAAGTGAAAGCTGAATCTGAAAGTGATGCTAAAAACATTCTCAAATCAAAATATGCATCTAAAGGACAAATTATTGTTCAATGGCGTGATAGATAAGAGCGCCAATGGCGCGCTATCTGCTAGTTCCTATTTAATTTATTAATAAAAGTGTAGTCAAGTTTTCAACTATTTTCCACCTAGAAAAATACTTCAAATTCCGACCGCATTTTCCTCTATCACTCCTGATTCAATCCCAAAAAATCGCCCACTTCATGTTCCAGCTGGCTCATGGCAAGCAGGGCTTCTTGAGTTTGTTTGGCTTCTTCTTCATCAATGATGCTCATCGCGAAACCAACATGGACTAGAACCCATTTGCCCAGCAGAGGTTTGGGGTCATCGCTGCAGATAAGGGAAATATTTACCTCACGTTGCACACCGCAAACATCAACAGTGGCAAGTTGTAATGCGCTGTCGCCGATTTTTACAATTTGACCAGGCACGCCTAAACACATAATTCATTTACTCCAATTAAAAATTCGCGCTTATTTTACCATTGCTTTAAATAAATTGCGGCGATCTGGATCAAACGTCGCTTGTTTGGTTGGCATGGATAAAATCATGCGTAGGCAATCCTGTGTCAGTTGGATGGCTTGTTCGTTGGTAAGATTCGGATCAAGCGGGGAATGCAAGGAGCAGCTTAAATATTGCGGTACGGTTTCAACGCCACTGACCGTGAAAGTAAGGGCTTTGTAAGGCAGTTGCACGGTGATTTTATCTCCTAACTCTCGCGGTTCCCACGTTTGTTGCGGGCCCGGCAGAATAACGACGCTAATCATCCATGGGGTTAACACCGAGCCGACCCATTGTCCTTCAAATAAAACGAATTTTGGGCAGAAACATTCAATATTGTGATGAAAGAAGGGGAGATCTTGCATTTCAGGAACAATTTTTTGCATTTCAGCAAGAAAGAGATCCGTTGGGTTTTCATCAAAGCCGGTAACGGAGGTTAAAAGTGCGGTGGTATTTTCAGGTGTTTTTTCGTGTCGGTACATGGTTGTTTGTCAATATTAATAAGATTAAAGAATAGTAGGTGAAATCTTAAAGAAAATTCCCCTCTTTCGTAAAGAGGGGTTAGGGAAGATTTAACACCTATCTCTATTATTAATTAGGTCAAATCTCCCCAGCCCCTCTTTTCTAAAGAGGGGTGTTTAAGTTCAAACCGTATTCTTTTACTACTTGATTCAAGGTTACAAAAACATTCGGTAATGCTTTTTGTATCGTTTCCGTTAATCCGATACCGGCTTCCAAAGATTCTGGCTGGATACCGATGAGACAAAGATTTTGTGGAAATTCATCCGTCAGTTTGAGAGCGGAAAGGACATCACAAATACCCAGTTGATGTGGCGAGATTTTGCGCGAGAAAAACGTCGGCACTTGTTCGTCATGTAATACGATAATTTCACCCGGTTGCTTATTGGCAAGCACGGCATCGACGATAATCAAATGCTTGCGATTTGCCATCGCATCCAGTAATTCCATGCCACAAGTACCACCATCGATGATGTCAAAGTGCGGTTGAATTTCAGGACGTTTTTCAAGCTCCTGCACAACGCGCACACCGACACCTTCATCACTTAACAAAATATTGCCGACACCAAGAATTAACGGCTTCATTACAACACCTTCACTTCAGTCACTTCACCATTTTCTGTGTTAACCACATGTACGGCACATGACATACAAGGGTCGAATGAGTGAATGGTTCGAACCACTTCCAATGGTTTAGTCGGATCTGCCACCGGTGTACCAATAATGGAAAGCTCATAGGGACCCATTTGGTCTTGTTCATTACGTGGACCGGCATTCCATGTGGATGGTACAACCGCTTGATAGTTTTCGATGCGACCGTCCTTGATCACAACCCAGTGAGAAAGCATACCGCGTGGTACTTCACCAAAACCAACACCACGGAACTCGCCGCTTGCTGGGATATCCGTTTTGATATAAGCCGTCATATCACCTTTAGCGATATTATCAATGAGCATTTGCCATTGAGCGCTTAAAATGTCGTTGATCGCACAGCAATGCACGGTACGACCGATAATACGTCCAAGGGTAGAATGTAATTGATCGGTGGTTAAAGTATTACCGGTCAATTTTTCGTAAATGCCTTTTAATTCATTGAAATGGCTAACGGTTGGCGTGTCATTTGCTGCTAAACCACACATTAAATAGGCGAGAGGACCCACTTCGACGACTTTACCGTAGAAGGTAGGGGCTTTTACCCAAGAATATTTACCGTCATCTTGCCAGCCAGTGTATTTAGGACGAGTTAAGCCAGCCCAAGGTTCTAATGGTTCATCATCTTCGTACCAAGCGTGTTTACCGCTCTCTTTGATTCCTTTTACAACGAACTCATCTTTTTGTTGGTCGATAGGACGGAAAGTGGATAAATCACCATTTTCAACGTAACCACCTTTCAACATGAATTTAGAATTGTCCGCATCAATTGGATATTCTGGCACAGATAAGTAGTTACCCGATGTTTTACCCAAGCTTAACCATTCAGGATAGTAAGCCGCAAATACCGCCGCATCTACTTTATACACTTGGTTGATGAAGTCAGTTAAGCGATCGATACAAGCTTTCACGAACATAAGACGTTCATGGTTAAGCACAGCTTGGGAATCCAAGTTAATTGGGTTTGCTACACCACCAATCGCCAAGTTTTGAATGTGTGGTGTTTTACTACCGAGTAATGCGACTACACGGTTAGCATCACGTTGACATTCAAGCGCTTGCAAATAGTGCGCTACGGCAATGAGGTTTACTTCTGGTGGAAGTTTCATTGCAGCATGACCGAAATAACCGTTAGCAAAAATACCAAGTTGTCCGCTGTCCACTAATGCTTGAATTTTTTTCTGTACATTGCGGAATTCGTTAGCACTGTTTAATGACCATGTAGAAACGCCTTTTAGCATATCTGCTGCTTTTTCAGGATCAGCTTGTAGCGCAGAGGTGATATCCACCCAGTCCATCGCGGAGAGTTGATAGAAATGCACGATATGGTCATGGATACTGTGTGCAGCAAGAATCATGTTACGAATGTACTGTGCATTTACGGGAACTTTAGCACCAATAGCATCTTCTACGGCACGCACGCTGATAATCGCATGTACTGTGGTACATACGCCACAGATACGTTGCATAATCATCCATGCATCACGTGGGTCGGCACCTTTTACGATATTTTCCATACCGCGCCACATGGTACCGGATGACCAAGCATTGGTGACGACGCCGTTTTCAATTTCGCAATCAATACGTAAATGACCTTCAATACGGGTAATCGGATCAATTGAGATACGTTTTTTTTCTGACATTATTCTGCTCCGCTAAGTTTTTTACTGAATGCCGCTTTTTCGGCAATAATTTTTTCTGAGTCTTCGGCATGTTTTTCTTTAAATACCGGCAATACAGGGAATAAACGAATGATTAAAATATAGGCTACAACTTCAATAGAGACGAAACCGATTGAAATAAGCAATTCTTCCGCTGATGGGAAATATTGATAGCCATTGCCCGGATTATACATGATGAGAGAGTAGTTCATACGCCATAATGCTGCACCGAGTAACATGCTTAATGCCGAAATAAATAACCAACGGGAATCTGATTTTTTCTCTCCGAGGAAGAGGGTAAGTAACGGTAATACCATCAACCAGACTTCCATCCAGAACATCCATGCTTCAAATTTAGTTAATTTATCGAAACCCACAACCATTTGCAGTTTGTCGTGATAAATCAACTCACCAAAACGCACCGCTAAGAAACAGAAAATTAATCCTGCGGTAACGCGTGCCAATTGAGTAAATAAATGGCGTTCATCTGGTGTTTTTCCTGCAAGACCGGCTTTCACTAAGGAACCTTCAAATATCACGATAGAGAAGCCCATAATGAAAGCCGTAAGCAAGGAGAGAATCGGTAACACTTCATAACTTTGCCATACCGGATGTACTTTGTGGCCTGCTACAATCATCAAGGAACCCATTGAAGATTGGTGCATCATCGGTAACAAGGCACCCAAGGCAATAATGAAGAACATAATTTTATTCAGCTTATTAAACCATTTCTTCAAGCCAAGGAAACCAAGCCACACCGGCGCAAATTCTAAAGTGACGACAATGATATACACCGTCATACAAAATGCCGTTTCAAACAGCACGGAATTGGTATTGAACTGCCCTGGAACATAGAAATACGGCAAGTGCCAATAACGACCCATATCAATGGTAATGGATAAACCACCAAGAGAATAGCCGAAGAGACTGGCAAGCAATGCCGGGCGCACAAGAGCATGATATTTCCCTTTATTGAAAATATACACAGTCCAAGCTAATGCCCAACCACCACAGGCAAACCCTGTACCGACAAGCAAGTCAAAGGCAATCCATAAACCCCAAGGATAACCGCCATTAAGTGCGGTCACGGAACCGATACCGAAAACTAAACGTTTTAAAATTAATAAAACGCAAAGTACGGCAAGTGGTGCAAAAAAGAGAATTGCGGCAGAAACAAGGCGACCTCCCACCGGACGTGGATTACTCATGATGCTCATCCTCCGCTTCTTCAATTTCCTTGCGTGCCTGACGCATGGCTTCTTTTTGTGCTGCAATACGCTCGGCAATCTTATCGCCATGCATATTTTTGTAAGTCATAAAGGTAAGACCGGCGAGTGCCACTAATGGCAAAGCCAAGCCGCGATATAAGAAGTGTTGTAAATGCGCAGCACGAGAACCTGTTGCCACTTCATCTAGAGGTGGTAAGCCAAGATTTTCAAATGGTACACCACTTAAAGCAAGAACTTGTGTGCCACCGCCTTCTTTTTCACCGTAAATATGGTATTGATATGCCGGCACGGTAGCGCGGTATTTATCCGTACTATTGACGTGTTGACGTGGATAATCGTATTCAGTACCGCGCAATAAACTTAAGCGGCGTTTGGCTTCCGCCAATAATTCTTCTCTTGTACCGAAAATAATGGCACCCGTTGGACAAACATGACAACAGCCTGGTAATTCGCCTTTGTCTAAGCGTTCAACACCTTTTTGGTTACAGAGTTCACATTTGCTGATTTCACCGAATGGATTGTCATAGTCGTATTTTGGTACATCAAAAGGACAACCCACCATGCAATAGCGGCAACCGGTACAAATGTCGGGATCGTATTTCACGATACCTGTTTTTGGATCTTTGGTAAGGGCTTGCACTGGGCAAACTGCAACACAGTTTGGGTCGACGCAATGCATACATTGTTTTTTAACGTAAGCATAGCCATTTTCTGTTTGGTCTTTATTTTTACCATCGCCATCGCTCCAAACTTGAATGATGTTGCGGGTAAACGGCGTGAGCTTGTCGTTATTTGACCAGATTTGATCACCTTTCGGGTTTACTGGTGTGTGGTTCACGTTTTGACATTCAGCCACGCATGCCTGACAACCTACACAAAGGGTAGAGTCGTAAAGCATTCCGAGTGCACCGGGAATAGGCTCAACCACTTCCGATGCCTGCGCACTCGACACAGGCAAGGTGGAAGCAATTCCGCCAAGCACACCGGCTTTTAGAAATTTTCGTCTATCCATGTTATTTACCTGTATGTTGTTCTTTCTCTGCTGCTTTGGCTTCGGAACGGGCTTTATGTTGAACACTTAATTCGCGTAAGGTGACAACACTGACACCGGCAAGGATGGCAGCAGCACCGCCTAATAAACCAATAGCGGTCATAGTTGCACCTGAACCTTCGGTATTGTTGACATCAGGTTTTTCAACGCGTGGTGTTGGGTTTTCTACGCCCGCTAATTGGAAAATACCTTTGGTAAAGCCCACACCTTTTTCGTTACAACCATAGCAAGGATGACCAATACCGACCGGCCAGTTATTACCACCGACATCACAGAATTCTAAGGTAGAGCAGTTACCGTAAGTTTCCGGGCCTTTACAGCCAAGATGGTATAAACACCAACCGTTACGGTGACCGTAATCGCCGTATTCTTTGGCGAAGCGACCTGCATCAAAGTGCGGTCTGCGATAGCAGTTTTCGTGAATTAAGCGATCGTAAGCGAATAATGGACGATTGAGTTTGTCTATTGCCGGCAGTTTCTTATAAGTAAGAATGTAAGCAACTGTTGCAAGGAAGTTATGTGGATTCGGCGGACAGCCCGGAATGTTAATGATAGGCGTACCTTTCGGTAATACTTCAGACAAGCTGCTGGCGCCGGTTGGGTTACCACCGCTAGATGGCACACCACCCCAGGCGGCACAAGAACCGATAGCAATAATCGCCGCAGCGCCTTTTGCTGCTTCTTGAATATGTTCTACAATCGGTTTACCGGCGACCATACAATAAACACCACCGTCTTTCACCGGAATAGAACCATCTACGACTAAAACATATTTGCCATAATATTTATGCATAGCATTATGTTTATTATCTTCAGCTTGTTCCCCAAACGCGGCAGAGAGGACTTCGTGGTATTCTAAGGAAATCATTTCCAATACTAAATTTTCCACCGTCGGGTGAGTGGCACGTAGTAGAGATTCCGTACATCCCGTACACTCTTGTGCACCAATCCATAACACCGGCGGGCGAGCGGGTGCAGTTAAGGCTTCTGTCATTTGTGCACCGGCTTTACTACTTAGCCCCATTGTTGCCGCAAGTGCGGTACATAATTTCATGAAATCCCGGCGGGAAACATCGGCTAAGGCAGAAAATAATCCATCGCTTCGTTGCATATATTCACTCCAATTCACACATTTTATACATGGTTATCGGTGCTATGATATGCTCATAAGGTGGAAGATTATTTGATCGTCATCAAGAATATCCCTACTTTTTATCTGAATATAAGATGTAACCTTTTGTTTTTACAAAATAATTGAGAGTTATTCTCATTTGTTAAATTATTGTAACTATAACGAGGTATTAAATTTTATTTGGAGTTGGAGAGAAAAGGATTTGATCGCAGAAAAGGCTGACTTAAGAAAAGAAAAAGGCGCACATTGGACATTGTGCGCCATTATTTATTGTGTGGTTTTGTGATGCTATAAAATCTTTGCAAAAACCGACCGCACTTTTTCGGCATCTTTCACGCCGGGCGCACGTTCCACACCAGAATTCAAATCAACCGCGACACAATGTTGTGCCAATGCATCTTCAATGTTATCAGGGGTAATGCCACCCGCCAGAATAATTTTATGTTTCAGATGGGCAGGAATCAGCGACCAATCGAAAGTCTCACCCGTACCGCCTTGTTGTGCGCCCGACTTGCTATCGAAAACAAAACGGTCAACCGCAAAAACGTCGTCAAAAACCACCGCACTTTTATGGGTTACATCCACGGAAATGGCTTTCCAAATGTGAATATTTTTAGGCAATTCGGCGCGAAGTGCGGTGATAAATTCCGGTGTTTCATCTCCGTGCAACTGAACGGCATAGAGCTGTAATTGCTGCGCGATTTTCACGATAAAATCAATGTCTTGATTTTGAAACACTCCAACAAAACGAAGTGGGGCGGCTGTCACCAGTTCTTGGGCTTGGCGTAAACTGACACAACGTTTGGAGTTTTCGACAAAAATCAGTCCGCCGTACAATGCGCCGCTGTCGTAAACGGTTTTTACATCTTGCGCACGGGTTAAACCGCACACTTTATTTTCACCGAAAATCACTTCGCGCACAGCGTTGTTCAAATCGAGGTTGCCCATTAAACTGCTACCGATTAAAAAACCGTGGGCAACGTGTTGCAATTCGCGTACTTGCTGATGATTGTAAATGCCTGATTCGCTGATGATTCGCACATCGGCAGGAATGCGGTCGGCATATCGGGTGGTTAATGTCACCACGCGGTTTAAATCCACGCTTAAATCGTGCAAATTACGATTATTCACGCCGATAATTTTCGCCCCTAACGCCAAGGCGCGTTCAAATTCTTCTTCGTTACTGGTTTCGGTCAACACGCCCATGCCAAGAGAATGTGACAAATCCGCCAAAATACGATAAGTCTCATCATTCACCACAGAAAGCATGAGTAAAATCGCGTCGGCTTGGTAAAACCGTGCCAAATAAACCTGGTATTCGCTGATCATAAAGTCTTTGCACAATACCGGGTGTGTGACAACGTCGCGAACTTGTTTGATATAGGCAAAATCGCCCTGGAAGTATTTTTCATCTGTCAGCACAGAAATCGCATTGGCATAGTTTTTATAGACCTGTGCAATTTCTGTCGGTTTAAATTCGCTACGAATCAATCCTTTGGAAGGCGAGGCTTTTTTACATTCTAAAATGTACGCCGGTTTTTGGTGCGTGCCTTTTGCCAACGCATCATAAAAAGAGCGGTCGGATTTTTGAATGTTTTTTTCAAATTCACTTAACGGAAATTCCGCTTCTTTGGTTTTTATCCATTCGGCTTTATCGAGCACGATTTTTTGTAACACCGTGGCGGCTTCAAGGGGTTTGGAAAAGTCTTGTGTGATCATGTTTATGTCTTATTTTTGAAAACGAGTCTTTAAATTAATAGGTCGTTAATTTTTGTAAAGTTTCAAACGGTTTGCCTTGTGCAATGACATCCAACACCTGTTGTGCATTTTGTTTAATGTTTTCTTGTCCGAACAATTTTAGTAAGAGGGCGGTGTTCATGGCAACGGCTTGGTTGTGTTCCGCTTTGCCTTTGCCTTGTAAAAGTGCGGTAATCATTTGCGCATTTTCTGTTGGTTCGCCACCGCGCAAACTTTCTAGCGGTTTGACTTGGAAACCAAAATCCTGTGGCGTTAGGGTATAGCGTTCAATCTTGCCGTTACGCACTTCCGCCACGTCTGTCACACCATGAATTGCCACTTCGTCTAAGCCACTGCCGTGCACGATAATCGTGTGTTCGTGACCTAATTGAGCAACAGTTTTGGCATAAATATCAATCAGTCCGGGAGAATAAACGCCGAGTAATTGACGTTTCGGACGTGCCGGATTAATAAGCGGACCAAGAATATTAAAGAGCGTACGGGTTTTTAAGGCTTGGCGTACCGGCACCACATATTTGAAGCCCGGGTGATATTGCTGTGCAAACAAGAAGCTGATGCCAATGTCGTCCAATGCTTTACGGGCTTGTTCTGTAGACATGGCAATATTGACGCCAAGTGCGGTCAATAAATCACTTGAACCGGTTTTACTGGAAACACTACGGTTGCCGTGTTTTGCTACTTTGGCACCACAAGTGGCCGCGACAATAGCGGACGCCGTAGAAATATTGATGGTATTGGCACCGTCACCGCCTGTGCCGACGATGTCAGCAAAGGGGTAATCGGGTGTTGGAAATGGTTTGGCATTTTTAACGGCGGCTAATACGGCACCGTTGACTTCATCGATGGTTTCACCACGCACTTTCAGTGCCACTAACATGGCGGCGATTTGTTCGTTGCTTAATTCACCCAACATGATGGCGTTAAATAAGGCTTCGCTTTCCGAGGCGGTTAAGGTTTGTGCGCCATAAAGTTTTTCTAATAGAGCTTGGTTTTCCATCATCCTTGTCCTTATTTATGAATATCGTAGTCCAAATCGCGCGCTTCATCGCCGGTCATACCACGGAAGCCCCAACAATGCGCCGGTTGCTCTTTAATGGTGATTTCCACGTCAAACGGGCTAATGCCTAATTTGTATTCAAATTCGCTGAACAACATTTTGATTAAACGCTTTTTGGTTTGCTCCAAACGACCTTGCATTAAATTGATTTCAATCACCATGTAATTGTCGGTACGGTTTGTGGTATGCGGATAGTAAAAATCGTCGTCTTCCAAACAAATAAAACGAAGCGCGTGCTTGCCTTTGGCAACATCTAAACCGAGCTCCAGGCAGTTATAAATCACCTCTGCTACAGCGGATTTGCGAGGGGAGAGGGTACGTTTTAAGCCATATACTGTGATCATGTTTTGTCCTTTTCTATTTAAAATCTCCCTCTTTGCTAAAGAGAGGACGTGGTATATTAATTCCGTTTCAACAACCATTCCACCGATTGCGCCAATAACTGCGCCCCTTGCACTGTTAAAATAGATTCGGGGTGGAATTGGAAGCTACAAATGGGCAAAGTGCGGTGGCGAATTGCCATATTAATGCCATTATAAGAGGCGTTCGGAATCAATTCATCGGGTAAATTAATCCCCATAAGGGAATGATACCGCGCTACCGGCATCGGGTTGGTCAAACCTTTGAACATGGCTTCATTGTCGTGTTCAATTCTGGACACTTTGCCGTGCAAAATTTCACCCGCATGAACGACTTTGCCGCCGAAGGCTTCAATTAACGCTTGATGCCCCAAACAAATACCCAACATCGGTACTTTGCCGATTAATCGCTTAATCAACGGAATCATATTTCCCGCTTCATCCGGGGTGCCCGGCCCGGGGGAGAGGGCAAGAATCGTATCCGGTTGCGCCAAGGCGTTTTTTTCTAAAATCGCTAAATCGCAATCGTTGCGGTAAATGTGAACCTGATGTCCCAATCCGCGAAATTGATCCACCAAATTGTAAGTAAAGGAATCAAAGTTATCTAAAAATAAAATGGTTGCCATGATCTCACTCCTATTGATTCGCTTTCTTATTGGTTTGTACGATAGCGTTGATGACCGCTCGGGCTTTGTGACGGGTTTCATCGGCTTCCATTTGCAGATCGGAATCCAACACCGTGCCACAACCGGCTTGCACATGGGCAATACCGTTTTGCACGAAGGCAGAGCGAATCACAATACAGGTGTCAAAATTGCCATCAGATTGTAAATAGCCTACGGCGCCACCGTAACTGTGGCGTTTTTGTTGTTCAAATTGATAAATTAGCTGCATAGCTTTGATTTTCGGTGCACCGGTTAGCGTGCCCATGTTCATGCAGGCTTGATAAGCATGTAACGCATCCAGTTCAGGGCGAAGTTTACCCACTACGCGAGAGACAAGGTGCATAATGTGCGAATAATGATCTACTTGCATTAAATCTTTTACATGGCGGGTTTTACTTTCGCACACGCGGGCGATGTCGTTACGCGCTAAATCCACCAACATCAAATGTTCCGCCTGTTCTTTATGATCTAAACGCAATTCCAGTTCCAAACGGGAATCCAATTCGGGATCGATATTGCCGTCAGCATCAAAACCTCGCGGGCGGGAACCGGCAATCGGGTAGATCTCCAACTGACGGGTAGTTTGCGAATATTTCAAGGCACTTTCCGGTGAAGCACCGAACAGAGTGAAATCCTCGTCTTGAATAAAGAACATATACGGGCTTGGGTTGTTCTGTTTTAACTGACGATAAGTCGCCAACGTGTTCGGGCATTCAAGGGAGAAACGACGGGACGGCACGATTTGAAATACGTCGCCGCAATAAATATGCTGCTTCAGGCGTTCAATAATTTTTTTGAATTTATCATCATCTAAATTAATGGCAACCTCGGTAGAAGCCGGTTTGAGGCTTAAGTGCGGTCGAATTTCCAAGAGTTTTTTGGCAATCTCTTGGGTGTTCTGTTGCAGTGTTGCCAACGCATTTTGTGCAAAACAAAAGGTTTGTAATTCCGCTTGTTGCAATTGATGGTCGATCACCAGTAATTGTTCCGCTAAATAAAAGCAATAATCAGGGCAGGTAATGCCATCATCTTGCAAAGTGATATTTTCCATCGGAATGAAATTTGCCACCAAGTCATAGGCGAATAACCCACCTAAAAAAACCGGCAATGAGCTTGCCTGATAAAGATCGGTGAAACAACGCAACCCGTCGAAAATGCTGTGCGCCAATAATTTGCTGTCTTCGTCTGCATTATTGTCGACAGGTTTGAATTCCACTTGCAGTTCGCTGCTTGTTTGGGATGTTACGTTTACCTGTGCCGAGAGCTTTTGCGCAATTAACGGTAACACTGCGGCGCCGTTGTCGGTCAACGCATGAAAAGTGACGGTTTGTCCCAAACAGGAAATTTTCATGGCCGCATTAACGAGTAATAAACTTTTCAGACTGTTTTTGCTGGAAATTTCGGCAGATTCTAAAAGTAGCGTATTCGGTTTGTTTTCACATAATGTTGCGAAAATGGCGGTAGGGTCGCTGTGATAAGGTACGTTTTGCGTAAAAGTTTGAATAAAAGCGGAAGACATTCTCATTTCCTTAAAAGCATGAAATAAATTTTGCACTATTAAACTAGTACAAATATTTAAAGTCAAGATGAAATAAAAATTTTATTTAAGAATGGAGGGAATGGATGAATAGCAAAGTAGGGCAGATTTAATATCCGCCCACGATATGAATCAAAAAGTGCGGTCGTTTTTCACGGCGTTTTTACTGTGCCATCTTTTTCGCCGTCTTCAAAAATCCTTGCGCTGAATTGTAAATTTCCGCTTTGCCTTGGGCGTTTAGAATCATATCGGACATTTCACGGAAGGCGCCTTTGCCACCGCCTAACCCTAAGGTGTAATCGGCGCAGTTTTTGACATATTCCGGCGCATCGGCAACCGCGAAGGAAAGTCCACAAACAGTAAAAGCGGGGAGATCAACGCTGTCATCACCAAGGTAAGCCGTTTGCTCCGGCTTAACGCCGGTTTGGCGGCATAATTCAAAACAGGCGCTTTCTTTTTCCAGCTTGCCTAAAAAAGCGAGTTTAATGCCTAAATCGGCAATGCGTTTGCGCAAAATTGCCGAATCACGTCCGGATAACACAGCGACCTGAATGCCGGCTTCCATCAACATCCGAATACCTAAACCATCGCGCACATGAAAACTTTTGAGCGCTTCGCCGTTCGCATCGTAGTGCAGTAAACCGTCCGTTAATACGCCGTCCACATCGGTGATAACGAATTTCACCTGTTTTAATTTTTCTTGTAATTCTGTTGTCATTAGCTTGAGAACTCCACTAAACCAACCACATTTTGCGCATCATCTACCACAACCAAAGAGTGAATTTTGTGCGCTTTCATATAATTTTCCGCTTCAGATAAATAGGTATCCTGATGAATGGTTTTCGGATGAGAGGTCATCAATTCCTGTGCGGTTTTGCTAAGCGTATTGGCACCGTTGGCCGTTAATGCACGGCGAATGTCGCCATCGGTGATGATGCCGCGTAATTGCTGTTGCTCCATAACTAACGCCACGCCCATACGCCCTTCGTTCATAATGGTTAAGCAATCGGTGAAGGAGGTATTCAACGTAGCGATTGGTAAACGGGTTTGCATTTGATCTTTGACACGGCATAACAAACGGCGGCCTAAGCTGCCGCCCGGATGGAATTTCGCAAAATCTTCCGGTTGGAAATCACGGGCGCGCATTAAACAAACCGCCAACGCATCGCCTAATGCCATGGTCACAACCACGGAAGTGGTCGGGGCAAGGTTATTCGGGCAGACTTCCCGTTCTACGCTAATGTCCAACACATAATCCGCATGGCGCGCTAAAGTAGAATTTTTATTGGACGTGAGCGCAATGATTTTATTGCCGAAGTTTTTTAAGCTTGGAATGAGTTTGTTGACATCGTCGGTTTCGCCGCTGTAGGAAATGAGCATCACCACATCAATGGGTTTCAGCATACCTAAATCGCCGTGAAAGGCTTCTGTAGGGTGTAAGAAAAAGCTTGGTGTGCCGGTGGAAGCAAAGGTGGCGACCATTTTTTTCCCCACTAAACCGGATTTGCCGATACCACCGATCACTAAGCGTCCTTTGCAATTTAAAATTAAATCAACAACGTCAGTGAAGGTGTCGTCTAATTTTTCGCTGAGTTGCCCGAGGGCTTTTTCTTCAACGCCCAGGGTTTCTCGGGCAATCTGTAAATAATTCATTGAAGTTTCCTTATGTGGCACAAAAGTGCGGTGTTTTTTAGGCCTGTTTTTGTGGCGTTCATTCTAGCCCAACTTTTTACTTAACACTATATTTCACCTTGAATTTAAGCTATACTGCGCGCCTGAGTTGGTCAGGCAATCGCCGGTCTATTGAAGCCCTTAAATTCGCGCAAGTGTAACCTAGGGGACAAGTAGGCGGGAGGAAAGTCCGGGCTACACAGGGCAGAGTGCCGGATAACGTCCGGGGGGCGAGAGCCTACGACAAGTGCAGCAGAGAGCAAACCGCCGATGGCCCGCAAGGGATCAGGTAAGGGTGAAAGGGTGCGGTAAGAGCGCACCGTGCCACCGGTAACGGTTGGCAGCAGGGTAAACTCCACTCGTAGCAAGACCAAATAGGAATCCAATGAATGGCCCGTTCAGGATTCGGGTAGGTTGCTTGAGCGTATGTGTAAATATGCGCCTAGATGAATGATTGTCCACGACAGAACCCGGCTTATCGACCAACTCTCTTTTCCTTTTCAAAAACACGGTTAAAAACCACCGCACTTTTCTCTTTTTCCAATAAAACAACATTTTTTCTCATTGAATTCATTGGCATACTTGATTTTCCTTTTTTTGTCGCCATTATAGCCAAGCGTGTTTTTATTACTGTTTTATTTAGGAGTTTTTCATCTATGATGCGCATTTTACTTTTCCTTGCCACCAACATGGCAGTATTGTTGGTTTTTAACATCATTTTATCGTTAACCGGCATTCAATCTCGTGATGCGAGCGGTTTAATGCTGTTTGCCGCACTATTTGGTTTTGCGGGTTCGATTATTTCTCTATTTATGTCCAAAACCATGGCAATTCGTTCTGTGGGTGCTGAAGTGATTCAACAACCGAGAAACGAAACAGAACGTTGGTTGTTGGATACCGTATATTCACAAGCGGATCGTGCCGGTTTACCACGCCCGGAAGTAGCGATTTACCATTCTGCTGATGTAAATGCGTTTGCCACCGGCGCAAGCAAAAACAATTCGTTAGTGGCGGTGAGTACCGGTTTGTTAAATAAAATGACCCGTGGCGAAGCTGAGGCTGTTTTGGCGCACGAAGTTAGTCATATTAAAAACGGCGATATGGTGACCATGGCGTTATTGCAAGGTGTGTTGAATACTTTCGTGATTTTCTTATCACGTATCATTGCAAACGTGGTGGCGAACTCCCGCAATCAGGGCAGTGAAAGCTCGAGCAATTCCGGGATCTATTTCTTAGTTTCGATGGTGCTTGAAGTAGTATTTGGTTTCTTGGCAAGCATGATCGCCATGTGGTTCTCCCGCCAACGCGAATTCAGAGCAGATGCAGGTTCAGCGAATTTAGTGGGTAAGCAAAAAATGATTGATGCGCTAAAACGCTTACAAAATTTGCATGAGCCGGAAGAGTTGGAAGGTTCCACCTTGGCGGCATTTGCTATTAACGGTAAACGTGGTGGCGGCTTAAAAGAATTGTTCTTAAGCCACCCGCCGTTGGAAAAACGCATTGAAGCGTTGCAACAATTACCTTAAGAGTAAAATTTTAATACATAGAGGCTTTTTTAAGCCTCTATTTTTTTATCAAAAGAAAATGGCTGAAAAGTTTCAGTCGAAATGTAAACGGAAGTAAAGTGCGGTCATTTTTCTCGATAAATCTTCGTTTTATTACGGAATAATTTCCGCGGTGATAGATAAATCGCGTGATTTTCTAAGCAGTTAGTATTATTATTGAAAGTATTTTTTAGATAGATTAATCATCACAGAGGATATTTATGCAGCATCTTAAAGAGCTTGTGGATAAAGCAAGAAATGCCATAGACAACATTGAAGATAGAAGCCTTGCAGCGCTTGATGAAATTCGCGTGGAATATTTTGGTAAGAAAGGTCATTTTACTCAATTAATGCAAGAATTGCGCAACGTGGCGGCGGAAGAACGTCCGGCAATGGGCGCGAAAATTAACGAAGCTAAACAAGCAGCATTAGATTTTTTAAATGCGAAAAAAGCAGAATGGGAACAAGCCTTGTTAAATGCACAATTGGAAAACGAACGCATTGATGTGAGTTTACCGGGACGTAAAGTGGAAATGGGCTGTTTACATCCGGTTTCTATTACCATTGAACGCGTGACCAAATTCTTCTCTGAACTGGGTTTTTCTGTGGAATCCGGCCCTGAAATCGAAAGCGATTATTACAATTTTGATGCCTTAAATATTCCTAAACATCACCCGGCGCGTGCTGATCATGATACGTTCTGGTTTAATCCTGAATTATTGTTAAGAACGCAAACTTCCGGTGTGCAAATTCGCACCATGCAAAAACAACAACCGCCAATTCGCATTATGGCGCCGGGACGCGTGTATCGTAACGATTACGACCAAACCCACACACCGATGTTCCATCAAATCGAATTGTTGTATGTGGATAAACATGCGAATTTCACCGAATTAAAAGGCCTGTTGCACGATTTCTTACGTGCCTTCTTCGAAGAAGATTTACAAGTGCGTTTCCGTCCGTCTTACTTCCCATTCACAGAACCTTCTGCCGAAGTTGATGTCATGGGTAAAAACGGCAAATGGCTAGAAGTGTTGGGTTGCGGTATGGTGCATCCTAACGTTTTACGCAATGTCGGCATTGACCCGAACGAATACTCCGGTTTCGCTGTGGGCATGGGGGTAGAGCGTTTAACGATGTTACGCTACAACGTCACAGATTTACGTTCATTCTTCGAGAATGATTTGCGCTTTTTGAAACAGTTTAAATAATTTTGAGTGAGAGATAAGTATGAAATTTAGTGAACAATGGGTACGCGAATGGGTTAATCCGGCGATTTCTACGGAACAACTTTGTGAACAAATTACCATGTTAGGCTTGGAAGTTGATGGCGTAGAAAAAGTTGCCGGTGATTTCACGGGTGTTGTGGTAGGCGAAGTGGTGGAATGCGCACAACATCCTGACGCTGATAAATTACGCGTGACCAAAGTGAATGTAGGAGGCGAGCGTTTGTTAGACATCGTGTGTGGTGCACCGAATTGTCGTCAAGGCTTGAAAGTCGCTTGTGCGGTAGAAGGCGCTGAATTACCGGGTGATTTCAAAATCAAGAAAACCAAATTACGCGGACAACCTTCCGAAGGCATGCTTTGCTCATTCAGCGAACTTGGTATTGAATCTGATGCCAATGGGATTATCGAATTGCCACAAGATGCGCCTATCGGTACCAATTTACGCGATTATTTAACATTAGACGACAGCGCTATTGAAATCAGCTTAACGCCAAACCGTGCAGACTGTTTAAGCATTGCCGGCGTGGCACGTGAATTGGCTGTGGTGAATAAACTTAACGAAAATCCACCGCACTTTGATGTGGTTAAACCGACCATTAGCGATAAAGTACAAATTGATGTTCAAGCTGCCGAAGCCTGTCCGCGTTATTTATTACGTGTGATTAAGAATGTCAATGTTAAAGCGCAGTCGCCAATGTGGTTACAAGAGAAATTGCGTCGTTGCGATATTCGTTCCATCGATCCAATTGTGGATGTCACGAACTATATTTTGCTTGAACTCGGTCAACCAATGCATGCTTTTGATATAGCAAAAGTGGCACAGCCGGTACAAGTTCGTATGGCAAAAGAAAATGAAGAGCTTGTATTGTTAGATGGCACCACAGCAAAACTTCAACCGAACACTTTAGTGATTGCCGACCAAAATGGTGCATTGGCGATGGCCGGTATTTTTGGTGGAGAAGCCAGTGGTGTGAATGTAGAAAACACAAAAGATGTGATTTTAGAAGCGGCATTTTTTGCGCCATTAGCCATTACCGGTCGCGCACGTCAATATGGTTTGCATACAGATTCTTCTCACCGCTTTGAACGTGGTGTAGATTTCGAATTGCCACGTAAAGCAATGGAAAGAGCGACCGCACTTTTATTAGAGATTTGCGGTGGTGAAGCCGGTGAAATTTGTGAAGTAACGAATGAAGCGAATTTACCAAAACGTCAACAAGTCACATTACAACGTCACAAATTAGATGCGTTACTTGGGCATCATATTGAAACAGAAACGGTAACCGATATCTTACAACGCCTTGGTTTACAGGTTTCTTACGCTAACAACAGTTGGACGGCTGTTGCGCCATCTTGGCGTTTTGATATTGAAATCGAAGAAGATTTAATTGAAGAAGTCGCGCGTATTTATGGCTATAACAGTATTCCAAATAATGCGCCGTTGGCACATTTGCGTATGCGTGAACATAGCGAAGCAGACATTGAATTATCGCGTATCAAAGCGGCATTAGTAAGTTGTGATTTTTATGAAGCCATTACTTATAGCTTTGTTGATCCGAAAATTCAAAGTTTACTCCACCCGGAAATTAAACCGTTTATTCTACCTAACCCAATTTCTGTTGAAATGTCCGCGATGCGCGTTTCACTATTAACCGGATTGTTAGGGGCGGTAAGTTATAACCAAAATCGTCAACAAAATCGCGTGCGTTTGTTTGAATTTGGTTTACGTTTTGTACCGGATGAAAAAGCCGAATTTGGCGTACGCCAAGAACAAGTTTTTGCGGCAGTGATGACCGGTTCTAAAGCGAATGAACAATGGAGCGAAAAAGCAGCGCCTGCCGATTTCTATGATTTAAAAGGTTATATTGAAAATTTACTTTCATTAAGTTCTGCTGGAAATCGCGCAAAATTTGTAGCAAAATCATACACAGCGTTACATCCGGGGCAATCTGCTGCAATTATGTTAGACGGAGAAGAAATTGGTTTTATCGGTCAACTTCATCCGACGATTGCACAAAAAATCGGTATCAATGGCAAGGCATTTGTGTGTGAAATTTCCATTGCGCATATTTCTCGTCGTGATATTGCGAAAGCAAAAGAAATTTCCCGCTTCCCGGCGAACCGCCGTGACTTAGCCCTTGTGGTTGCGGATAGTGTTGCAGCAGACGATGTATTAGACGCTTGTCGTGTTGCAGGCGGTAATAAATTAACGCAAGTGAATTTATTTGACGTTTACCAAGGTAGTGGCGTCGCAGAAGGTCATAAGAGCTTAGCGATAAGTCTCGTGATTCAAGACAATGAAAAAACCCTTGAAGAAGATGAAATTAACGCAGTAATTTCAGCGGTATTATCTGAGTTAAAACAACGTTTTAATGCTTACTTGAGAGATTAAACTATGACATTAACTAAAGTAGAACTCGCCGAGAATCTTATTGAGAAATTCCATCTCAGTAAACGTGAAGCCAAGGATTTAGTCGAAAGTTTCTTTGAGGAAATCCGAATTGCGTTAGAAACCGGGAATGACGTGAAATTATCCGGGTTTGGTAATTTTGAGTTACGCGATAAATCTTCTCGTCCGGGGCGTAATCCGAAAACCGGTGAAAGCGTGCCGGTTTCTGCTCGCCGTGTAGTGGTGTTTAAACCGGGACAAAAATTGCGTAATCGGGTAGAGAAAGTCAAACCGAAAGCCTAATAAGTATAAAAATAAGCTATCAATAATGTCCTTGTTGATAGCTTTTTAGTTTGAGATGTTCTATCAATGCGTGTTTTAAAATCTTTATTGCTTTGTGGTTGTGTGTTGGCGTTAGCTGCCTGTTCCGGCGGATACAAATCCTCGCGCATTAATTACAAAGGACAAATTAACGATCCCATTATGGCGATTGCTTTATTAAGCGAACAACAACATGAATGGGCGGGAACCCCTTATGTGCTTGGTGGGCTTGGTCGTAATGGTGTGGATTGTTCCGGTTTTGTGCAAACCACGTTTTTTGATCGCTTTGGCATAAAATTACCGCGTCAAACCAAAGATCAGGCTAAATACGGACAATATATCGAAAAAGCGGATATTCAAACCGGGGATTTAATCTTCTTTAAAACAGGATTAGGTCCAAACGGTTACCATGTGGGAATTTATGTGAAAGAGGATAAATTTCTCCATGCCTCAACCAAAGGTGGTGTCGTTTATTCTTCCATGAATAGCGATTATTGGCGCAAAGCCTATTGGCAGGCGAGACGTATTTAAGTGATGTAGAAGAAAAGATAAATAAAAAGGTGCGTATAAACGCACCTTTTTTATTTGTATGCACCTCGGACTAAAAGTGCGGTGGTTTTTAGCCACGTTTTTTACTTCACTTCTTTAAAGGCAATCATCTCTTGTTCACTGAAATCAGTCTGATCTTCATCGTCAAATTGCATTGGCGTTATATTTTGCTCATCAAATGCAGTATCGCCCTCGATACCTTCAAGCGCTTGACCGTGTTTAATGCCTTTAAAGTCGAAAAGTTTCGGATCACATAAATGAGAAAGGGTAATGTTTTGCATGGCGCTAAACATGGTTTCCAAACGCCCCGGATATTGGCGATCCCAAGTGTTCAACATTTCTTTCACCACTTGTCGTTGCAAATTCGGCTGTGAACCGCATAGGTTACAAGGAATGATTGGGAATTGTTTCGCAACGGCGTATTTCTCAATGTCTTTTTCTTTGCAATAGGCAAGCGGACGAATCACAATTTGTTTGCCATCGTCAGAAATTAATTTTGGCGGCATGGATTTTAATTTTCCGCCGTAGAACATATTCAGAAACAGCGTCGCCAACATATCATCGCGATGATGCCCTAACGCAATTTTGGTTGCGCCAAGTTCGGTCGCTGTACGGTATAAAATCCCGCGACGTAAACGGGAACAAAGAGAACAAGTGGTTTTTCCTTCTGGAATTTTCTCTTTCACGATGCCATATGTGTTTTCTTCTACAATTTTGTAATCCACACCAATAGATTGCAAATATTCAGGCAAAATATGCTCCGGAAAGCCCGGTTGTTTCTGGTCTAAATTCACCGCCACAATATCGAAATTGACCGGCGCATTTTGTTGTAGGTTGAGCAAAATATCCAATAAAGTATAGCTATCTTTCCCACCGGAAAGGCATACCATCACTTTGTCGCCTTCTTCAATCATATTGAAATCGGCAATGGCGTTGCCCACATTGCGGCGTAAGCGTTTTTGTAATTTATTGAAATTGTAACTTTGTTTCTTTTCTGTTTGGCTTGCTGTATTCATTGTTTCTATTCGGTTATCTGGAAAGCGGCTCATTATATACGAAGCCTAAATTTTTGCATAAATGAATTGAAAAACACGTTAAAAAAGCACCGCACTTTGGTCTTAAAAAAATCAAAGTGCGGTGCTTTTTTATAGTGTTTTTAATCAACAATGAACTACACAGCCTGTTGGAAAATCACCTCATCTGCTTTTTTAGAATAGCTTAGTAATTGGTCAAAATTCATGTAGCGATATATCTCGTCTTTTTCATTTTCTAAGCCATTCACGTAAGCTAGATATTCTTCCGGTGTCGGTAGTTTTCCCAGTAAAGCAGAAACTGCCGCTAATTCTGCCGAAGCAAGATAAACCTGAGCGCCTTGGCCTAAGCGATTTGGGAAATTACGAGTCGAAGTCGAAACCACGGTGGCATTATTAGCCACACGAGCTTGGTTACCCATACAAAGTGAGCAACCCGGCATTTCAATGCGTGCACCACTTTTACCATAAATGCTGTAGTAGCCTTCTTCCGTGAGCAAGGCAGCGTCCATTTTGGTTGGTGGTGCAATCCATAAACGCGTTGGGATCATGCCTTGGAATGTGTTGAGCAGTTTACCTGCTGCGCGGAAGTGCCCAATATTGGTCATACAAGAGCCTATAAACACCTCATCAATACGATCGCCTTGTACTTCAGATAATAAGCGTGCATCGTCTGGATCATTTGGTACACAAAGAATCGGTTCTTTGATTTCATCCAAATTAATCTCAATGATAGCCGCATATTCAGCATCAGGATCCGCTTCAAGCAATTGCGGATTATCAAGCCAGGCTTGCATTGCTTTAATTCGACGTTCAAGGGTACGTTTATCGTTGTAACCTTCCGCGATCATCCATTTTAATAGCGTAATATTCGAGGTGAGATATTCGATAATCGGCTCTTTGTTCAGTCTAATCGTACAGGCTGCCGCAGAACGTTCAGCTGAGGCATCCGAAAGCTCAAAGGCCTGTTCGATTTTGAGATTTTCTAGACCTTCGATTTCTAAAATACGCCCTGAGAAAATATTTTTCTTGCCTTGTTTTTCTATCGTCAACAACCCTTGTTGGATTGCGTAGTAAGGAATAGCATGAACAAGATCGCGTAAAGTAATACCAGGTTGCATTTCACCTTTAAAGCGAATTAATACAGATTCCGGCATATCTAACGGCATAACGCCTGTTGCTGCAGCAAACGCGACTAATCCGGAACCCGCAGGGAAAGAAATGCCGATTGGGAAACGTGTGTGTGAATCCCCCCCAGTGCCGACGGTATCCGGCAACAACATGCGATTAAGCCAAGAGTGAATGACACCGTCTCCAGGACGTAAAGATACACCACCACGATTCATAATAAAGTCAGGTAAGGTATGGTGAGTAACTACATCGACAGGTTTCGGATATGCAGCAGTATGGCAAAAGGACTGCATCACAAGATCCGCCGAGAAACCTAAACAGGCTAAATCTTTTAGTTCATCACGGGTCATCGGACCGGTTGTGTCTTGTGAACCGACAGAAGTCATACGGGGTTCGCAATATTGTCCCGGACGGATACCTTCTACACCACAGGCTCGACCAACTATTTTTTGTGCCAAGGTATAACCTTTATTGCTTGCCCCGATAGATTGTGGTTTAACAAAAACTTCACTTTCTGGCAAACCTAGGGCGGCACGAGCTTTATGAGTTAAACCACGACCGATAATTAACGGAATTCGGCCACCGGCACGGACTTCATCAAGTAGTACATTCGTTTTTAAACTAAATTCTGCTAAAACCTTATCTGTGCCATGGATGCAAATTTTGCCCGCATAAGGATAAATATCAATGACGTCACCCATATTTAACTGACTGACATCCACTTCAATTGGTAGTGCACCTGCATCTTCTAACGTATTAAAGAAGATTGGAGCAATTTTTCCACCTAGTACTACACCACCGGTACGTTTATTCGGGATATAAGGAATATCTTCGCCGATAAACCAGAGCACGGAGTTTGTCGCCGATTTACGAGAGGAACCAGTTCCCACCACATCACCCACATAAGCGAGTGGGAAGCCTTTATTCTTTAATTCATTGAGTTGTTTGATTGGCCCAATTTGAGTGGGTTCATCAGGCATGATGCCATCACGTGGCATTTTCAGCATCGCATTGGCATGTAGAGGAATATCCGGACGTGACCAAGCATCTTGTGCCGGAGAAAGATCATCAGTATTGGTTTCACCGGAAACTTTAAAGACCGTGACAGTAATTTTTTCGGCAAGTTTAGGGCGAGAGGTAAACCATTCTGCATTAGCCCAAGATTGGAGTACTTGTTGGGCATAAGGATTTCCTTTTTCCGCTTTTTCTTGTACATCATGGAAATTATCGAACATCAATAAGGTATGAGACAGTTCAGTTGCAGCTATAGGGGCAAGCGTGGCATCATCAAGTGCATGGAGTAATGGTTCAATATTATATCCTCCTTGCATTTTACCTAAAATTCTCACCGCACTTTCCGGTGAAATCAGTGGGGTTGTGACTTTTTTTGTGCTGACAGCCGATAAGAATGAGGCTTTTACATACGCGGCCTCATCTACACCGGCAGGAATTCGATTTTCAAATAAATCCAGTAAGAAGTCTTCTTTCCCTGCAGGCGGATTTTTAAGTAATTCAACCAGTTCTGCCGTTTGTGCTGCTGTTAAGGGCAGAGGTAGAATCCCCTGCGCAGCACGTTCATCAACATGTTTTTGATAGTTTTGTAGAAAGTCTGACATAGTCACTCCTCAATGTTCGAAAGGGAATCAGGTAGTAGAGTAAAGTTACATATTGGCAATAATATCTTGTGCAAATTCTGATGTTGAACGTAATGTGGCACCTTCCAACATTTCAGCAAAATCGAACGTTACGGTTTTATTGGCGATGGTTTTAGACACTGCGTTTACGACCAAATCAGCGGCTTCAATCCACCCCAAGTGACGTAACAACATCTCTCCGCTTAGAATTAATGAACCTGGGTTGCCTTTGTTCTGACCTGCAATTTTAGGCGCGGTGCCGTGAGTTGCTTCAAAAATAGCTGCTTCGTTGCCGATATTGGCTCCTGGTGAAATACCAATGCCACCGACTTGGGCGGCAAGTGCATCTGAAATATAGTCCCCGTTAAGGTTTAATGTAGCAATTACGTCATAATCGGAAGGATGAAGTAATACTTCTTGCAAAAAGGCATCGGCGATGCAGTCTTTAATAATGATGTCTCGTCCGGTTTTGGGATTAGTCAATCGCATCCATGGGCCTTGATCAATCACTTGCGCACCAAATTCTTTCGCAACCTCGTAGCCCCATTCTTTAAACGCCCCCTCCGTGAATTTCATGATATTACCTTTATGTACTAAGGTGAGAGAAGTGCGGTCATTATCTAGGACGTATTGTAATGCAGCACGCACTAGACGCTGAGATCCTTGTTTGGAAACCGGCTTGATTCCGATTCCGCAATCCTGCGTAAAACGAATTTTTGTAACGTTCATTTCATCTTGCAAGAATTTGATGACTTTATCGGCCTCAGGTGAACCTGCAACCCATTCGACACCCGCGTAAATATCCTCAGAGTTCTCACGAAAGATGACCATATTTACTTTTTCAGGGTGTTTGACCGGGCTCGGTGTACCCTCATAGTAACGAATTGGACGTAAACAATTGTAGAGATCTAAGCCTTGGCGCATAGCGACATTTAAAGAGCGGATACCTCCTCCAACAGGGGTCATTAAAGGGCCTTTAATGGCAACATGATATTCACGAATTAGATCTAAGGTTTCAGACGGCAGCCATGTATTTTCCCCATATACTTCATTAGCTTTTCCGCCAGCATAAACTTCCATCCAGGCAATTTTACGTTTACCACCATAGGCCTTTTCTACTGCCGCATTAAGTACGGCTTGCATGGCTGGTGTTACATCCACCCCAATACCATCCCCCTCGATGAAGGGGATAATCGGATGGTTAGGAACCTGTAATGCGCCATCAATAAGTTGAATTTTTTCACCTTGTGGAATGTTGACTTTTGAACACATATCGACTCCTGTTGTAAGAAAAAAGAAGGTATATAGCGATGGTTTATTGATTTGCCATGCCCCGTAGTTAATTAAACAATATCAGCATTGAAATAAAAAAAAATAGATACAAACTTAAAACGTTAGTTAGATCACATTTTTTTAACAAATTTATTATGTTCATATAAAAAATCTTGCATTTTTTATTTTATTAGTGCTAGTTTCCTTAAAAATGCTTGATTTTACCTAACAGTTTACTTACTAAATACGCTAAAAGGAGGCTTGCATGTCAGCGACTAAAGTTACATTAACAATAGATAATCAAAGTTATAATCTTGATGTACATAAAGGGACGTTGGGATATGAGGCGGTAGATATTCGTCCATTAGCGAAGCATAAATTATTTGTTTACGATCCCGGTTTGGTTTCAACAGCGGTGTGTTGTTCTGAAATTACCTATGTTGATGGTGATGAAGGCATGTTGCTATACCGAGGTTACCCGATAGCGGATTTAGCCGATAAGTCGGATTATTTGGAGGTCAGTTATTTATTATTGTTTGGAGACCGCCCGACCAAGCAACAAGGCGAAGAGTTCAAAAATTTAGTAAAACGTCATACCTTAGTGCATGAACAGCTGACAAAATTTTTCCAAGGTTTCCGTCGAGACTCTCACCCGATGGCGGTGATGTGTGGCGTAAGTGGAGCACTTGCTGCGTTCTATCATGATGCAATCGATGTTGCTAACCCTGAACATCGTGAGCTCACCGCCATTCGTTTATTGGCAAAAATTCCGACGTTGGCTGCTATGTGTTATAAATATTCTATTGGTCAGCCGTTTATGTTCCCTCAAAATCATCTATCTTATGCAGCCAATTTCTTATATATGATGTTTGCCACCCCAAGTGAACCTTATGTGGTTAATCCGGTATTAGAACGAGCATTAGATAAAATTCTTATTTTGCATGCGGATCATGAGCAAAATGCATCGACTTCCACTGTGCGTACAGCTGCCTCATCAGGGGCGAATCCATTTGCTTGTATTGCGGCTGGGATTGCCTCACTTTGGGGGCCTGCACATGGAGGTGCTAATGAAGCTTGTATCAATATGTTAGAGGAAATTGGTACGGTTGATCGTATACCTGAATTTATTGCCCGTGCTAAAGATAAAAATGATCCGTTCCGTTTAATGGGGTTTGGGCACCGTGTGTATAAAAATTACGACCCTCGGGCAAGAGTCATGCGTGAAATTTGCCACGAAGTATTAAACGAGCTGAAAATTAATAATCCGCTGTTAGATGTTGCTGTTGAATTAGAAAAAATCGCCCTCAGTGATCCGTATTTTATTGAGCATAAACTTTATCCAAACGTCGATTTCTATTCAGGTATTGTGCTGAAAGCTATCGGTATTCCAAAATCCATGTTTACGGTGATGTTCGCCCTTGCTAGAACTGTAGGTTGGATTGCGCATTGGAAAGAAATGCATAAACAAGGCGACTTTAAAATAGTTCGTCCTCGTCAAATTTATGTGGGGAGTGCTAAACGAGAATTTAGCGAAGAGTAAGAAAAAATTAAGCCCTGTTTTAACAGGGCTTAATTATTAATAAAGTACCGTTAAAGGTATTAGAAGCTGTATTTCAAATTCGAGAAATAAACGCGACCTTCTTCTGGATAACCTGCATGATAGTAGTAGTTTTTATCAAACAAGTTGGAAACACCGGCTTCTACGCTGAAGTGTTTTGTTACATAATAGATCACTTTTGCATTGGTAACACCAAAGCCGGAAAGTTTGACTAATTCTGATTTTTTGCCAATGCCATCTGTACTATAGCGACCCTGTTCCGCTTCTTGGCTGACATAGAGAGATAGATTTGGCACAACTTTCCAATCCACATATGCAAAGAATTTATGTTTTGGAATATTGCGAATGATGTAGCTTGTGTTCATTTTGTTTTTCGCACGAGTGTAAGTGTAATTCGCACCGAACGTTAAGTTATCTGTCGCAAAAATAGTTGCCGCAAGTTCTACGCCTTTAAAGACTTCTTTGCCATAGTTGACATTCTTTTCCATGCCATTAGGTTGTTTTACCGGTTCAATAACATCTTTGACTTCAGAATAGAACAAGGCACCGTCTAATCGTAACCAATCATCAAAGGTGCGCATATAACTGGTTTCATAGTGATATGCCGCTTCAGGGCCTAGGTATGGATTCGGTTCAGTAGAGCCAAATCGACGCGAATAACGATCTTTCATGGTTGGGAAACGCGTTTTTTTAGCGAAACCAAGGGTGAATTCGTCATTTTGGTCGAAACTATGTACTAATTTGATTTGGTAATTGAAGGCATTTTTATTGCCAACATTAAACGGACAAAGCACATTCGTTTTGCCTAAGCTTTCACATCGATTTTCGCTTTCATAACTTTCCGCACGTTTTGCTTCGCGGTGATCAAAACTGACCCCTGTAATCAGCTTGGTTTGTTCTGAGAAGGTATGCGTGTTTTCTAATCCGAAGCTATAAGTTCTGTCTTTGCTTGTTTCAACTGGATCAAAACGGTTGTATTTCGGATACTCATTGTGTCCGCGATGCACATCGAATTTCGCAATAGAGGAGAATTTAATCAAATCTTTTTCGGTTAAATCGCCGCCTAACTCAATGCCTACGCCATAAGAATAATCCCTGTAATAGCTGTCTCCATTTTTGATGGATTTTTTAGGTCGAATGTTTAATGTTTGTGTGCTAAATGTCGCATCGTCAAAACTAGACAGTTTATTTTTAAATGTGTCGTAGAACACTTTTGTGTTGAGATACAGATGGTGGGAATCAAATTGCGTATGGGATAAGAAATAAATGCTGTCTTTATTCCATTCCGGCCAGCGCCAATAGCGGTCTTGGGAATTTTTGTTTGCACCGGAATATAACGGTTGCTGTTTATTGCCTTTTTGGGTGGAAAGCACTAAGGCATATTCATCGGTCATATTTGGGGTAAATGCCATTTTTAAACTGAGTTTTTTGTCTCGTTGTACGGAGTTTTCTGCGCGACCGCCATCATCGCCTTTCGGATTGATTTGATGGTAATGTTTGGAAAGCTGTAATCCTTGTTTTTCTACGAAAGCGCCGCTTAATTGCGCGTAGAAATACTCTTGTTTTGTGCCTAAGTTAAAGTAAGTTTGATTTGTACCGGTATCACCGCTGCGACCGTGTGAGAAACTATAACCGATTGTGCCTTCAAAGGGTTGGCTTGGTTTCTGGGTAATCAGGTTGACCGCACCGCCCAACGTATTGGCGCCATATAAGACGGAACTTGCACCTTTAGAAATATCCATACGGGACAAATCAAAGGTAGTAAAACGACCGATGTCCATATTGCCGTCATAAGGCACATAGACCGGAATCCCATCAATAAAAATCGGCACACGTCGTGCATCAAAACCGCGTACTAACAAATTATGTTCACTGCGCGCCCCGCTACGTTCTAAAAAGACGCCCGGTGTGGTTTTTGCCACATCAGAAACGCGAATTTGGTTGTTTTTTTGTAAATCGGCTTGATTGGTTCGGGCGGTACTCAAATCCGTTGATTTATCGGCAATCACCTCAATTTGTCCAAGCGTAAAAACGTCTTCGGCATAGGCCGCAGCATAAGCCATGGCAATGGCAGTGCAAAGAAGTGTTTTTTTCATCTTAATGTCCCTTTAAATTAACAGGCAAGTGGGAAGTGAAACGAAGTTGCAGCGCGAGGGTAACGGCAGCAAAAATCTTTTCATCGTTATGGGGGAAATTCTCCCGTAAAGTGCGGTGAGAATTTTTTACGTTTATTTTTCCTTCCGCCAATTCATTCAGTAGAACTGCTAAATCGAGGTTTAACTGTTCGGCAATTTGCGCAATCGAAAAATGCTCAAACGTCATGATGAGACGATCTAGACTGCAATAACTTGGGTATTTGTTGTGTAAAACGAGATCGGCAAATTGCGTGTTGATTTTCACCAGTTTATTTTTCCGGTTAAGCATATGCAGTAACAACGCCACAACCAGTAACACGGCAAAAGTGATATGCACATAAAACAACGTGCCCATTTGCCAACCGAAAAATAATCCAGCGCCACTTACCACCACGCAAAACAAACTGATGAGCGATGCGCACAACAGCAAGAATTTATAGATCACCTCAAATTTCATCTTTTCTACCTAACTTGGTTTAGGAAAAATAACGATATGTATAAAAACATATAGCGAGATTATTCTAGCAATTTTGCGTTATATATTCAAAAATATATAGTGTTTCGGTAGAATTTGAATTTATTGGCTTTGATGACCGCACTTTTAAGGATATTCACATGAAAAAATACTTCATCTTGTTATTTTCGCTGATTTTCGCGATAAACCTATGGGCAGAGAATACGCCTTCGGCTTTTCTGGCGGGAGAAGTTCCTGCATCTCAAACCATTGAGAAAGTGCTAAGTGCCGGCAACCCGAGTGATGTGCTATTGCTGTCGGTCGCACCACAAAAAATGGTGGGATTGGCGGGCTTTAATATGGCATCTCAGGGCGGTAAATTATTTCCTGCGGAACAACAAGCATTGCCGACGATTGGCAAAATTGCCGGCAAGGGCAGCACACTTTCTGCGGAAAAAATTGTGGCATTGCAGCCGAATTTGATTATTGATGTGGGGAATGTCACGCCGAATTATATTGACCAAGCCAAGCGTACTTTTGCCCAGACCGGCGTACCTTATTTATTATTAGACGGCAGACTTTCTGCCACGCCAAACACCTTGCGTGAACTAGGCAAATGGCTAGGCGTGGAACAATTAACAGAACAGCAAGCGCAATATGCGGAAGAAACCTTAAAAAGTGCGGTCGATTTTTCCGGTGTTTTACAACAATCCGCCTACTTGGCGCGCAGTGCTGACGGTTTGCAAACGGGGCAAAAAGGTTCCATTCATACTGAAGCCATGGAGTTGGTAGGCTTGCGTAATGTGGTGGAAGGGGAACATAAAGGCTTAACGCAAGTGTCTATGGAACAGTTATTGCTTTGGAATCCCGACATCATTTTGACGCAATACGCTGAATTTTTCCAAACCATCAAAAATAATCCGCAATGGAGCCAATTAAGTGCGGTGAAAAATCAGCGCGTTTTTTTCATTCCTAACCAACCGTTCGGTTGGCTCGATTCACCGCCAAGTTTGAATCGCTTGCTTGGCGTGCGTTGGTTACAACATTTGCTAAGCAACAAGCCGATGGCAGACTTCGCGCTGGAAGTGCAGCGTTTTTATAAATTGTTCTACCACATTGAACTGTCAACAGCACAGGCGGAGCAACTGCTGAAACAAGGACAATAATGCAACAGTTTATTCAACGTTCCCCACGTCTATTCTTTTTGCTGCTGATTGCGTTGTTAATCAGCAGTATTTTGCTTGCCTTGAATGTGGGTAAATTCCCCATTTCACCAAGCCAATTATGGCAAACCCTCGTCTGTTCATGGGAACCACAATGTAAGACAGATTCGCCCATTCACACTGTGTTATGGCAAATTCGTTCTCCGCGTATTGTGGTAGCGTGTTTAGTGGGCGCAGCCTTGGCGTGTGCCGGGGCAACCTACCAAGGCATGTTTAAAAATCCGTTAGTTTCACCGGATATTCTAGGTGTTTCCGCAGGGGCGGGATTGGGCGCGTCCTTGGCGATTTTTTACAGTTTGCCGATGTTTTATATTCAGCTGTTTGCTTTTTGGGGTGGCATTTCTGCGGTGTTTTGTGTCTCGCTCATTGCTTCTCGCAGCAAGGAGCAAGACCCGATTCTGGTTTTAGTCCTTGCCGGCATCGCCATCGGATCTTTGCTCGGCGCAGGTATTTCGTTGTTGAAAATTTTGGCAGATCCCTTTACTCAACTGCCTTCCATTACGTTTTGGCTGCTCGGCAGTTTAACCGCCATCACACCAAAAGATGTCTTGCAACTGGCACCGATTTTAATGCTCGGTATGGCACCGTTATTTTTACTGCGTTGGCGTTTAAATTTGCTTTCCTTGGAAGAGGAAGAAGCGCGCAGTTTAGGTGTGCCGATTAAAGCGACCCGTTACATTTTGATTATTTTCACCACCATTTGCACCGCAAGTGCGGTGTCGATTACAGGCATTATCGGTTGGGTTGGATTGCTCGTGCCACACATTGCCCGCTTGTTGGTGGGGGCGAATTTTATTTTGCTGTTGCCAACTTCTTTGTTGCTTGGCGCCAGTTTTCTGTTATTAACAGACACCTTGGCTCGTACCATCGCCGGCATTGAATTACCGTTGGGGATTCTCACCTCTGTGTGCGGTGCGCCGTTCTTCCTTTATTTGTTATTGCGGGGCAGACGATGAATTTGATCGAAACCCATGATTTAGCCATTGGTTACGGCAACAACGTTTTAATAAATAACATCAATTTCTGTTTACAGGAAAAACAAATTTGTTGTTTATTGGGGGCTAATGGGGCGGGAAAGAGTACCTTCTTGAAAACCTTGCTCGGTTTACAACCCGCATTACAAGGCGAAGTCTGCTGGCAACAACACCCGCTTTCTGCTTATACACAGGCAGAATTGGCACGCAATATCGCTTATGTGCCACAGGCGCACCAACATTTGTTTCCGTTTTTGGTACAAGACATGGTGTTGATGGGGCGTTCTGCCTTTTTGAAGTGGTATCAAACACCGACAGCGGAAGACAAAGAATTGGCGCTGTCCGCCCTTGCCGGGCTGCAAATTGAACATCTTGCCAAACGTTACTATCCGGAATTGAGCGGGGGAGAGAAACAACTTGTGCTTATTGCTCGAGCCATTGCGCAGCAAGCCAAATTGTTGGTGATGGATGAACCGACAGCGAGTTTGGATTTTGGCAATCAAATTCGTGTGTTGGAAAAAATTAAACAGCTCCAAGCACAAAATATTGCCTTGCTGATCACTACCCATAATCCGCAACAGGCCATGTATTTAGCCGAAAATATTTTGCTACTCGATCAGCAATATGGGGGCCAACAAGGCGCTCGAGAATCCCTTTTGACTTTGGAAAACTTAGCAAAAATCTACCGCACTTCAACTGCACAGCTACATCAACATTTGCGTTTTTAACCGATTCTTGACAGCAAACCTTTGTTCTAAAAAAACGAAAGTGCGGTCATTTTTGAGGGCGTTTTTATCAAAGAGATATGACCGCATTTATTCCTGCCAGCCGCCACCTAATGCCTTGTATAAATTAATCAAGCTTTTTGCACCAGCCAAACGGCTTTGAATCAGTCGATTTTGAGAATCCAATGCAGTCAGTTGCGCCATCAGTGCGTTATCTAAAGTTTTCTCGCCATATTTAAACAATTTTTCTGCGTTGATCGCTTGTGTCTGTGCTTGTCGGTAAGCCGTTTGCAGCAGCTGAGTTTGGCGATTTAACGCCGTTTGAGCTTGATAGCTGTTATCCACATCGGCAAGCGCTTGCAACAATGCTTTGTCATATTGCAACAGCGCGGTTTTTAGGCGGGCATCCGAGGCGTCAATGTTGGCTTGAATGCGTCCGTTGGTAAAAATCGGTAGGTGAATGCCTAAATTGAGCAAATTGCCCCAGCCTTTTAAATCGGGAATGTCTGTGTTGATGTCGATACGTCCTGTTTGCCCTAAAAATTGAATATCAAAGCGTGGATAAAGATCGGCTTTGGCAGACGCCAGTTTTGCAGCACGGGCTTGTACTTGGGCTTTATAGGCACGTAAATCCGGGCGACGTTCCAATATATCACCGGGAACCACCCCACGGGGCACTGGCGGTAAAACGCCAAGAAAATCGACCGCACTTGGGGTGAGATGAAATCCCTGTGGCGGTTGCCCGATCAGTACGGCAATGGCACGTTCATTAGCGGCGATTTGGGCTTTTAGTGTGGCTTGTTGCGCTTGCACGGCACTGATTTGGCTTTCTACTTGCAACACCTCATTTGCATTAGTTTGCCCCGCGCGGAAACGACCTTCCACATAATGCTTTAATTGACGTAAGCGTTTTTCGGTTTGTTGCAATAACGCTTGTTGTTGCGTTAGGGCCGCAATATTGGCGTAGCTTTCGGCAATTTGTCCAGCAACTAACATTTGTGCGGCATAAACCTGTTGTTGAGCACCTAATACGGCAGCTTGCGCCGCATCGCGATCACTTCGTTTTTTACCGAAAAAATCCAATTCCCAACTTGCGGAAATACCGGCCGATTGCACATTGCCTGACCGATCATAAGAACGGTGGGTGAGCGGATTTTTCACATGCGTGTACATTAATCCTGCCGTACTTTGCGCCCCTACTTGGGGGCCAAGATCCGCTTGGGTATATTGACTGATTGCCTGTGCTTCCAATAACCGTGCTTTGGCGATTTCAATATCAAAGTTATGTTTTAATCCCTGTTCAATGAGTTGAGTCAGTTGCGGATCTCGCCAGTTTTGCCACCAACGAGTGATCTCTGTGGTTGATTGGATGGTTGCTGCATTTTGTATCTGTTCAAATTGCGCAGGAATGTTCACTTTTGATGACAAGTCAACATGGGTTGTACAGCCGGTTAATGCAATAAATATCGCGATGAGACTGAGTTTAGGCGTGATCTTTTTCATAACCTTTTCCTTCTTTAACCTTGGCGTGACAACATGGATTTGAACTGGGCTAATGCCACGCTTAAAAATAAAGCACCTAATGCTGCAATTTTGACTAATTTATCCCACACCAAGTCGATGCCGGCGCCACGAAATAACACATCTTGTGCGTAAGCGCCAAAAATGGTAGTGGGTGACAGTTGGGTGAGTTGTTGTACGATCTCCGGCATATTGTCCACTGGCGACATGGTGCCGGAAAGCATATACATGACGATATACACGGGCAGCACTAATAAGCCAAATTGGGGCATGGTAGGGGCGAAAATCGCCAACATAATGCCGAGCGAAGCAATAGTGAAAATAAAGACGGCAGCACCTAACAAATATAAGGAAAATGCGCCTGGCGGCAATGGCGTACCGATGATTTTATGCACCACAAAATAGAGAGAAAAAGCCACCACGGTCAGTAACACCAATTCGTTTGCCAAAATTTTAGCGATGGCAATTTCGCTGGAGCGTACCGGCATGACCAATATATGTTCTAATGTGCCGCGTTCCCGTTCACGAATTACCGCGGCGCCCACCAGTAACATGGTCAGCAAATTGAGATATCCCACAATATTCATGCCCCCCATAAACCAACTGCTTGAAAAATTAGGGTTATAAAGAACGTTAATGGTCGGCTCAATAAGAAGGCGATGAGCTTGACGAACGTGTAGAAAATCGTTCATTTCTTCACGAAATATTTGTGAAATATAAGAAACGCCAATGGCGGCTTGGGTCATCGCTGTGGCATCGGACAATAATTGAATAGACGGATTATGCCCCGCCAAAACATCCCGTTCGTAATTGGGCGGAATATCCAAAATAAACGTGTATTCTCCGGTATCCATTAAGCGATCCGCTTCGTTGGCGTTGATCGTGTGCACTTTACGGAAATTCGGCGCAATAAGGCTTTGTTGTAAACGATAGGAGAGCGCGGAATGATCGTGATCAACAATGGCCACAGAAGCGTTTTTCACTTCTAAGGTAATGGAATTGGCGACAGAGTAAACGGCGGCGGTAAACATATAAATGATTAATACCACCAACACCAGGTCGGAGAATAAGCTGCGCAGTTCTTTGCCTGATAAATACATCACATTTTTTATCCATCTGAACATCTTATTTCTCCTGTTTTTTCAGCAATGCCACCGCGCCACAGAAATACACGGCATAAATGGTGAGCAAAGCGCCGTAGCTACTAAGGAAATCCATAAAGCCTAAGCCTTTGGTAAAACCACCTAAGCTGATAATAAGGAACCAATAGCCGGGAAATAACTGTGCAATCACATAAATATGAGAAGGCAGAGTCGAGGTTGGATAGAGCATGCCGGAGAAGTTTAACGTTGGGATTAGGATAACGATTGCCGTGGCAAAAATAGCAGCAATTTGTGATTTTACAAAACAGGACACCAATAAACCGAACGCCGTGGATGCCGTGATGATAAAGAGTGCCCCTAAGGTCATCGCCCACATAGAACCTTTGACCGGAACACCAAATACCACCACGGCAATCCACACCATAATCAAATAGCTGATAAACGCCAGCACAATATAAGGCAGTTGTTTACCGAGTAAAAACTGCAGGGTATCGGCAGGACAACCGTACAAATTCATGATGGAGCCGATTTCTTTTTCTCTTACTACGCCTAGCGCCGTCATCATGGCCGGAATTAACATCATCGCCAACATAATAATACCCGGTGTCATGGCAAAAATACTTTTGAA
Organism: Aggregatibacter sp. Marseille-P9115; assembly: GCF_920939465.1. GTDB lineage: Bacteria > Pseudomonadota > Gammaproteobacteria > Enterobacterales > Pasteurellaceae > Aggregatibacter > Aggregatibacter segnis_B. The sequence continues at coordinate 182,497 of NZ_OV100759.1, read as the reverse complement.
ATCCTGGTTATACACAAAACGGGGGGTTAATAAGCTGGAATTGGGCAACGTAATGCCTTGCTGTTGCAAGCTTTCTTGAACATATTGTGTGAGCACACCGACCACCGAACCCCGCAGATTTTCTGCAGTAGAAGGAAATGCGCCATCAATGAAAAATCCCACTTCCGGCGTTTGTTGGCGTAATACTTTTTTGCCAAAATCCGGTGGAATTTCAATCACCAATTTGACTTTAGCCGCTTGTAAAACCGCATTAATTTCTTGTTCGGAATGAATATCGGGTTTACGTACAAAATAACCGGAACCGGTAAAATATTCCGTAAAACGGCGACTTTCCGAACTGTTATCATAATCCAGGACGGTGAAATTTGAGGGATGTACGTCAAAAGAAATGCTGGACGCCATGGTGAAAAGCATAATGACTGGGCCGAGCAATGCGAAAAATAAACGGATTCTATCACGCAAAAGCTCTTTGCCTTCACGCACTGCAAAGGTCCAAACGAGCGACCACCAAGCGAGCCAGCCGGTTTCTGTTGCAGTTGTAGAAACGTCTGTAAAATTGACCGCACTTTTTTTTGTCTTTTCTGTTGGTGGCACCGTAATGTCATCGGCTTGTTCTTCCAAATAACAAATAAAGGCTTCTTCTAAGGTCGCTACTTGTTTCTCTAAACGTAAAGTTTCCGGTGTGCCGACCGCCAACACTCGTCCGCGGTGCATAAAGGAAATCCGATCACAACGTGCCGCTTCATTCATAAAATGGGTTGTGACAAAAATCGTAATTTTGTCTTCACGGGAAAGCTTTATCAGGTATGCCCAAAACATATCCCGTGCGGCGGGATCTACACCCGAAGTCGGTTCGTCCAGTATCAACACTTCTGGTTTATGCAAACAGGCGGCGGCAAGTTGTAAACGCTGACGGATGCCAAGAGGCAGGGCAGAAGGATATTCATCGGCAACATGGAGTAAGTCGAATTGCTGCATAACGGCTTGCACATATTCCGTCCATTGAGCACGTGGAATTTGATATAGCTTGGCGTGCAGCATGAGATTTTGTGAAACGCTCAGTTCTTCATACAGCGAAAAGGCTTGTGACATATAGCCCACGCGTTTTCGGGTATCGATGTTACTTGCATCAATCGGCTGACCGAGCAATGTTGCCGTGCCTTCTGTGGGTTCCAATAAGCCGGTGAGCATTTTCATGGTGGTGGATTTTCCGCAACCATTAGATCCTAAAAAACCGAAAATTTCCCCTTTAGGAATAGTAAAACTCACATTATCCACAGAAACAAAATCATCGAATTTTTTGGTGAGTCCGGTGGCTGTAATCACCGGTGGTTGATTCGGTTCCGGCGTAAAGGACGGAATATGAAAGCCATTTAACCCACCTCGTTTTTCCGGAGGAAGCAGTTTGATATAGCTTTCCTCCAGATTAGCACTTTGGGTTTCTGCAATAAGTTGTTGGGTCGGCGCATTGGCGATCAATTTGCCGTCATCCATGGCGAGAACATGTTCAAAGCGTTCTGCTTCATCGATATATGCCGTTGAAACAATAACGGTCATGCCGTCTTCTTCTTGGCGTAAATCGTCCACTAATCGCCAAAATTGACGGCGCGAAAGAGGATCCACACCGGTGGTGGGTTCATCCAAAATTAACAAATCGGGGCTATGTACTAAAGCACAACATAGACTCAGTTTTTGTTTCATACCGCCTGATAGTTTACCGGCAGCACGATTTGCAAAAGGGGCAAGCCCTGTGGCATTAAGTAAGCGTTGAATGCGATCGTGACGTTGCTGCTTGTTTAAGCCGAACAAGCGAGCGTGGAAATCAATGTTTTCATAAATAGACAGGGTAAGATAGAGATTCTTCCCAAGCCCCTGAGGCATAAAGGCAATTTGATGGGAAAGTGTGTCACGGGCTTTTTTCTCGGCAACATTCAGTCCAAATACCTGCACAGAACCCGTTTGAAGGATTTTTACGCCGGCGATTAGCGACAACAACGTGGATTTTCCTACACCGTCCGGGCCGATTAAGCCGACAGTCATTCCGCGCGGAATTTGGAGGGTGATATCTGAAAGTGCGGTGGTTTTTCCGTACGAATGTGATAGATGTTCAACCGAAACAGCAAAAGGGGCGGTACTCATGGCTAGTCACCTTGCGGCAATTTGACATCCAACCGTTCCACCCACTGCGCCTGCGGGTCATATTTAACGTAGCCTATTGCCGTCATGCCACCTTTTAATAAGTCTTTATATTTCAAAGCAATTTCTACTGGAATTTGTAATTTCACTTTGAACATCAATTTTGCACGTTCTTCGGTGGTTTCGACAGATTTAGGGGTAAATTGCGCATTGTGAGCAACAAAAGTGATTTTGGCGGGGAAGACGGCATTCATGCCATCAATGACAATGCGTGCTTCATCACCTAATTGAATCTGATTCATTTGCTGAGCGGTAAGAAACACATTGATATAGGTGTCTGTTGGATCCAGCACGCTGACGACTTTGCCACCGGCACCCAATACATTGCCTGCTTCGGCAATTTGATATTCAAGTCGACCGTCTTTCGGTGCCTTAATGATCATATCTTCATGTTGAGATTGGGCTTTTTCTAACTGTGCCTGCGCTTGAGCCACCCCAGCTTCTGCTTCGGCTTTGGCGGCTTGAGTGGTATTTAGCGCGGCAAGAGAGGCGTTATATGCGGCTTGACGACGTTCTAATTCGGTCGTTGAAATGAGATTATCGTGGCGTAATTTGAAGGCGTTATCCAGTTCTAATTTGGCAACCTTGGTTTGTTGTTGACGGGCATCTATTTCTGCTAAGGCACGAGCCACTGTTTCTTCTGCGCGTCTTTTTTGCGCCAATGCGGCGGAAACCTGCGTTTGTGAAATGCTAGAAGAAAGACGCGCGAGCGGTTGATTGATTTTTACCTCATCACCTTCTTGCACCAAGATTTCTTCTACCCGTCCCGGATACAGGGTGGCGACATCTAATCGTTTTAACTCCAAACGTCCATTAACGGCAGCGATTCCTGCCAATTCTTCAGCTTGTAATTGTTGGTTCTTCCAAACGGCAAAACCTGCCGCACCTAAGATCACTAAACCTAACACTAAATATTTTCTAGTCATATCCATTGTCCTTATTTAACGAGGTTTACATAAAGATTATAGAGTCGAGCAAACTTTGCTCAAGTGATAACCCGTTATCCGTTGATATATATCAGAAAATAAACATAAAAAACGTTAAAAAAACTGACTGCACTTTTATTTTCCCAATATCGAGCGCGGTCTTTTTTATACTTACTTATTGCTATTTATTAATTTATATAGCGATCGTATTATTGCGCGATTTTTTATCAAACTAAGGATTTATCAATGAAAAAATTCCCTCGACTCAGCATTATTAGTTTGGCTGTGATTTCAACTTTTGCACAAGCGGAAAGCACGCAAAAACTAGACGAAATTCAAGTGACGGCAGAAGAACAAGTGAAACAATCACTGGGTGTTTCTGTGGTAACAGCGAAAGATTTAGAACGTAATCCTATTGAAAATGACGCGTCTGAAATTATTGCTAAACAACCGGGCGTAACCTTAAGTACCAACGCACCGGGCGGTGCTCGCGGTAATAAACGTCAGGTGGATATTCGCGCCATGGGGCCGGAAAATACCCTGATTTTGGTGGACGGTAAACCGGTGAAATCCCGTAACTCCGAACGTTACGGCAGAAACGGTACCCGTAATACCCGTGGTGATACCAACTGGGTACCGGCGGATGCCATTGAATCCATTGAAGTGTTGCGTGGGCCGGCAGCAGCTCGTTACGGTTCCGGCGCGATGGGTGGTGTGGTTAATATTAAAACCAAATCTCCGACCAGTGAGTATCACGGCAGTGTGAATCTTTTCACCGAACAACCGGAAGACGGCAAAGAAGGTTACACCAACCGTCTTGGTTTTAACGTCAGCGGTCCGTTAATTAAGGATGTATTAGGTTTCCGTTTATACGGCAACATTGCAAAAACACAAGCGGATGCGTTGGATATCAACTCAGGTGAAGATGCTTTCGTTAATAACAATGCGGGAACACAAGACAATACCCGTTATGCCGGTCGTGAAGGTGTGCGTAACCGTGATGTGGCAGGACAGTTAGTTTGGAATATTACCCCGGATCAAAAATTAACCTTTGATGCGGCATACAGTCGTCAAGGCAATATTTATAACGGGGATACACAAAACAGCTCTGTTTTACTGAATCAAGCTATGAAAACCAGCCGTGATCTTGCGTTACAACATGCGGAAACCTCAACGCTTTATCGTCAAAGTTACGGTTTAACACATGAAGGCAAATGGGGCGTGTTAGATAACCGCACTTATTTCACTTTCGACCAAACCCGTAACTATCATTATCCGGAAGGCTTGTTGGGCAGTACGGAAGGGGCTTACAACGGGTTAAATAAATCTGTCGGTTTACTCAGAAACTACCGTTTTAGCAATGAACTTTATATTCCGTTTGCTTTGGGGCACACCAGTCATATGGTAACTGTTGGTGCGGAAGCTTCCCGTTCTGAATTGGATGATGCTGCTTCTATGACGCAAACCATGCAAGTTTATGCCATTGTGCCTTGGTTAAAAGATAAAGGGCGTAGTGGTAAAGTGGCACAAAATGAATGGGCGGCGTTCTTGGAAGACAACATTATGTTGCCAAATAACAAGACTATTTTAACACCGGGCATTCGTTTTGATTCCAGTACCAATTCTAAATCTAATTGGAGCCCGTCATTCAACTTCTCACACCAAGTGAGCGAAAACTGGAAAATTAAAGGTGGGGTAGCAAGATCCTATAAAGCACCGAATTTTTATCAATCTTCCCCGAATTATTTGCTCATTAACGCGAGTAATGGTTGTCCGATTGACAGCGCAAATAACTGGAATAATCCAAATGCGTTAAATTCAACCGGTAGTGTTGTTAAAACAGATGCCAAAGGCAGACAATATACTGTTCTTCAAAACAGTAATCCGAAAGGTTTTGACTGGGGACGTGCTTGTTATTTCTTAGGCAATGAAAATATCAAACCGGAAACCAGCTGGAACAAAGAAATCGGCTTTGAATATGAAAACGAAGGTAAATTGTTCTCCTTGGCGTATTTCCACAATGATTATCGCAATAAAATCGTGTCTAACGGTGAATTCTTAACGACCATTGATGCACCGGCAGGCGGCTATGATCGTGAAATTCGTGCAAGTAATACTCCGGACGGAAGAGCGATTTATCGTAACTACACGGCAACCAATGTTTATCGTTGGGGCAATACACCAAGAGCGATTATTGAAGGGGTTGAAGGTAATATCACATTACCATTCTTGGATGATGCGATTTTATTCAGTACCAATCTCACCTATATGCTCAAAAATAAAAACAAGGAAACCGGCAATCCGATTTCTCTTGTGCCGAAATACACGGTGAACAGCAATCTTAATTGGAAAATTAATAATCATTGGGATGTGAATACCTCTTACACCCGTTACGGCAAACAAAAAACCGTTGAGAATGCGGAAAACTTTATGCACGTAATTTATAACACCGGTGAAAGCCTGGTGACGCAATATCAACTTGGTAGCTACGGCATCTGGGGCGCTAACGTTGGCTATAAATTTAATAACAGTTTAAGCCTACGTGTGGGGGTGAATAATATTTTAGATAAACGTATTTATCGTAACGCCGGCACGGCACGCACCTATAATGAGCGTGGTCGTTCTTACTTTGCGAATTTGAAATACAGTTTCTAAAATTGATTGTGTAAAAAAGTGCGGTGAATTTTCACCGTATTTTTTTATGGAAGAAAAACACATAAAAAAACAACCGTACTTTTTCAAGTGCGGTTGTTTTATCTTTAATTAAGAATAAATTATTCTACGCCAACCATTACTGAAGTGGCTTTGATAATTGCATAAGCGTCTTTGCCTACCGCTAAACCTAATTCTTTTACCGCTTCAAGAGAGATGGTAGAAGAAATTACGTTGCCACCACCGATATCAAGGTGAACGATAGCGTTTACAGAACCGCTTTCGATTGAAACAACTTTACCTTTTAATTGGTTTCTTGCACTGATTTTCATAGAAATTTCCTTATGTTGATGCCCATACAACTCGCGGGCGGTTGAAAAAGAGCGTGCATTTTACATGGAATAATTTAAAAAACCAATACTACTTAAGAGGTGATAGCCCTTTTAAGATTTGCTCAGCGTTTTCTTTACTTAATGCATAACCGTAATATTTTTTGTAAAACGCCTGTGTTTTTTCCACCATATCAATGTCTTGGAATTTTTCCGGGTGGAATAATTGTGCCGCCCACAAAATTTGTAAGGCTTCTTCTGCACTATAACGATCCCATGGGAAAGTCCCCGTCGGGTTGGCATAAATACGATTATTTTTGACCGCACTGATGGATTGCCAAGTTGGATCAGATTTGATTTTCTCAATGGCGGCTTGAGATTTATTGCCGCTGCTGCCGATGATAATTACATCCGGATTAGCTTCCACAATGGACTCCATGGTGACAGTCACCATGTTGGCTTGATCCGGTAACACGCTTTTACCGCCGGCTAAACGAATCCATTCACCAATCATGGATTTGCCACCGTCAATCTTAAGTAAATCAGCGCCGCTAGTGATGTGCAATACAGTCGGACGTTTTTCTTCTTTCACGTCTTTAATGCGGGATTCGACGAATTGAATGTTGCCTTCAAGTTCTTTGATGTAACTTTTCGCGATTTCAGGGGCTTTGTCTCCTAAAACCTCGGCAGTGATGCTCACAGTTTTCTTTAATCCATCAAAATCTTGAAAACTCACACGCACGCCTTTTAAGCCGGCTTGGTTTATTTCGGTTAGCATGGATTTTTTAGACAACAACACAGCATCCGGTTTTTGGGATAACAATTCTTCCACTTGAATAGTTTCACCGTTAGTTAGCACCGGAACGTTTTTAATGTTTGGATACACTTCAGCGAACCAAGGATTCGCCGCAATAGCGGTGGTCGTTGCAACTAATTTGTCGGCCCCACCTAATAGCAACACGATTTGGTTATTGGCATGCCAAAGGTCGGCGACACGTTCCACGCGATCAGCGATTTCCACTTGGTTACCATCCACATCGGTGATAATTTTCGCTTGCGCGGAAAATGCCAACAAAGTAGCAGCAAAAAGTGCGGTAAGTTTTAGAGATGTTTTTTTCAGGGTCATAAGCACGTCCTCTTAAATATGCGTAATGGCACAGATTTTGCGTCCTAATTCAGGCACTTCAATTAAGCACAAATCTGTTTGGTAAAGTTCTCGCAGATTATCTTCTGTGAGAATGTCTTCGGTTAAACCACAGTGCAATTTCCCTTGGGTATTTAAGATGGCCACTTTGCTGTTCGGGATCACATCATGCAAAAGCATCGGGTGATCAGGATTATGGGTGGTCATAATGATGGAAAATTGCTGATGTGATAACTCTTTAATCAGGCTCAAGGTTTTAAATACATTGCCGTAATCCAAGGCGGAGGTCGGCTCATCAAACAAAATCAGTTGCGGCTGTTGCACTAAAATTTTGGCTAAATTCACTAATTGTTTTTCACCGCCGCTCATTTGCATATAAATTTTGTCGGCAAAATGGCTGATACCCAGTTGGGCTAAGGCTTGTTCTGCGAGGTGATAATCTTCCTCATGCGGTTTGCCGAACAAACCTAGGTGAGCTGCACGTCCCAGCACCACATAATCCAATACCTTGTATTGATAAGTTTGCGGTGAATGTTGCGATACATAGGCGACTTGACGGGCAATTTGTTTACTTGTCAGATGTTTAATTTCTACACTATTGAGAAAAATTTCGCCCCGTTGTGGTGTGAGTAAACCGGCAATACAGTTCAGCAGCGTTGATTTTCCGCGTCCGTTAGCACCGAGGATGGTGACTAATTCACCTGCATTCAGCGTTAAGTCCACACCATTTAATAACGGAATATGAGGCTGATGTTGAAAATAAAGTTGGTTGATTTTTAACATATCAACTCCTTATTCCGCGACTTTTTGTTTTACTAATACCCAAGCAAAGAACGGCGCGCCGATAAAGCCTGTGAGAATGCCAAGCGGAATTTCTTGGGTATATAAGTTGCGGGCCAAGGTGTCGATAACCAATAAGAAAATGGCGCCGATCAGTGCAGAAAGCGGTAGGGTGCGAAGGTTATTGTCGCCAATAAACATACGCGCCAAATGCGGAATAATTAAGCCAATCCAACCGATCGTGCCGCTTAAGCAGACCGCAGAAGCAGTGAGCAAGGTGGCAAACACCACCATAACGTTGCGTTCCAAACGAATATTGGCACCAATTAATTTTGCTTCCCGATCACCCAATGACAACACGTTAATGCGCCAGCGCATCATGAGTAAACCGCCGGTAGTAAATAGAATAATCGGGGCGAGTATGCTTAGATTTTTGTAATCTACTTTGGTCAGGCTCCCCATTTGCCAATACACGATATCGGCAAGTTGGGTTTCCGGGTCGGCGAGATATTTAATTAAACCAAGGCAAGCCATCATAAAACCAGAAATAATAATTCCGGAAAGCACAAGAATAATCGTGGAATCACGTCGCACCAGTTTCGGCAGGCTCATGGTCATCAACACGGCAATTAAACCGCCTACAAACGCGAATCCTTGAATGGCAAACAAACCGAAACCGAGCAAAATCGCAATGGCTGCGCCAATACAAGCACCACTGGATACACCTAACAGATCAGGCGACACCAACGGATTGCGGAAAATTCCCTGAAAGGTTGCACCCGCCACCGCAAGCGCAGAGCCCACTAAAATAGCAGCAAGAATGCGTGGCAAGCGCAGATTGAAAATGATGTTGTTTTGTACGTCACTGGTGTTATTGCCCATTAGGCTTTGCACCACATTTTCAATCGGAATGGCAAAGCGCCCCCAAGACAAGGAAAACAAGGCAAGGCTAAAAAGCAATAAAATAAGCAAGATAAAAATCAGCGTGTTTTTATTCATGAGAAAAGCGCGGTTAGTTTTTAATGCGGTTCATTATATATGAAATTATACATGTCTTTGTAGTTTATTTTATATAACGAAATTAAGGGAGTAGCCAAAACGAGTAGGAAACTGACCGCAATTTAAAGAATTATAGGTGTAGATGAGTAGTATCAATATTAACAAAGTTTCGGTTGAGTTTGGCGATTGAGCGACGCCACGTTATGATGGGGAGTATCCGCGTATTTCAGCGGGATTTGCTAAACTGAAACTCGATACATTATTTGCTGAAATATCGCTCCCAGCCAATAATCGATGAAGTAGAGGTATGATAACTATAAAATAATTGATTATAATTTAATTGTGGGTATAATAACCACATAATCAAACAGCATAGGAGCAAATCAATGTGGATAGTCGAAAAATAATTAAGATGATTGAAGCAGATGGTTGGATTTTTCACCATGCCACAGGAAGCCACTATCACTTTACTCATCCGATAAAGAAAGGGATTGTGACCGTTCCACATCCTAAAAAGGATTTAAAGAAAGGGACGGAAAATTCAATATTAAAACAAGCAAGGCTAAAATAGTCCTGTTATTAAAACAAAGAGGAAAGATTATGTTATATCCAATCGCAATTGAGCCAGGTGACGAAACTCACGCATTTGGTGTGATCGTGCCGGATATTCCTGGCTGTTTTTCTGCCGGTGATACGCTTGAAGAAGCTTACACCAATGCAAAAGCAGCCATTGCCGGGCATTTAGAATTATTGGTTGAAATGGGTGAAGAAGTGCCTTTACCAACATCAATGGAAAATCATCGTAACAACCCTGATTTTACTAACTACGGTATGTTTTTTGGTGTGGTTGATGTGGATATTACGCATTTATTGGGTAAGTCTGAAAAAATCAACATCACAATGCCGGCTTATTTAATTAAGCGTATTGATGATTTTGTTTCAACGCACCGTGAATATAAAAACCGTAGCAGTTTTTTAGCCAAAATCGCAGCAGATAAGATCTTATCTGCGTAATTTATTCCAACCCTTGGTAAGCTCCTATTTCAAGGGTTGGATTCATCCAAGGCTCGTAACCTTAACAAAAAACGGCATCTATTTCGATGCCGTTTTCTTTTTAAAGTGCGGTCAAAAATTACAACACTTTGACAATGCTTTCGCAGAGGTAACGAATATTGTCTTCGGTAATACCGGCAACGTTGATACGGCCTGAGCGCACGGCATAAATGGCAAATTCTTCTTTCAAGCGGTCAACTTGTTCTGCGGTCAAGCCACTGAAAGAGAACATACCGTTTTGGTTGATGATGAAGCTAAAGTCTTGTTGAGCACCGTATTCTTTAAGTAACTCAACAAAACGGTGGCGCATTTTTTTGATGCGGTCGCGCATTTCGGTAAGCTCGTTTTCCCAGTCTTGGCGTAATTTTGCATCATTTAATACCAATGCAACGGTATTTGCCCCGTGAGAAGATGGGTTGGAGTAGAGGGTACGGATAATGACTTTCACTTGAGTTAATGCTGTTGCAGCAATATCAGAATTTTCCGCCACGACAGTAAATGCACCAACACGCTCGTTATATAAACCGAAGTTTTTAGAGAAAGAGCTTGCCACTAAAAGTTCTTTGTGGTTTTTAGCAAAGGCGCGTAAACCGTAAGCATCTTCTTCTAAACCGTGAGCAAAGCCTTGGTAAGCAAAGTCGAATAATGGCAACCAGCCTTTTTGTGCAGACATTTCAGCCAGTTTGTCCCATTGTTCCGGTGTTGGGTCGATACCGGTCGGGTTGTGGCAGCAACCGTGAAGTAAAACCACATCGCCTTCACCGGCTTGGCTTAAATCCGCAATGAGGTTGTCCCAATCTAAGGCTTTGCGTTCTGCATCGTAGTAACGATATTCGCGAATATTGATGCCCACCGCTTTGAAAATTGCATTGTGGTTTGGCCAGGTTGGCGTGCTAATCCACACATTTTGGCTGTTAGTTTGGCGTTTAACGAACTCTGCAGCAATGCGGAGCGCGCCGGTGCCACCTAAACTTTGTGCGGTTCTGGCACGATTATTTTTTACGATATCGGAATTCGCACCAAACAATAATTCTTTGGTGCGTGCGTTAAAATCAGCAACACCGTCAATCGGCAAATAGTTTTTGGTATTTTCTTGTTCTAATAAACGTCTTTCCGCTTCTTTTACCGCCTTAACAATCGGGGTATTGCCTTTGGCGTCTTTATATACGCCGATGCCTAAATTAATCTTGTTACTACGGGTTTCGGATTTAAACGCTTCGCCTAAACCTAAAATTGGATCCGCCGGTGCGGCAGTAATCTTTTCAAACATAGTATTATCCTCGGATGGTGGGTGAAAAATCTCTTTAGTTATACTGCTCGGGTTTCTTTTTGACAAGCAATATGTTGCGAAAATGTTAACTATATCAACTTATTTTTTGCCCATTGCAAACCGGATTGATAGTCTTCCGGCAACTCTGTGGCGAGTTTGTCTAATTGCGCGATAATGACCTTTTTATCCGGATGCGAAAGGTTAATGTGTCCCACTTTACGCCCCGGTCGTACTTCTTTGCCATACCAGTGTAATTGTGCAAAGGCGGTGTTTAACCACTGTGGGTTGTGCTCAGTACCAATCAAATTGACCATCACGCTTGGCGCAGATACTTTTAATTCCGGCGTAGGCAAATCTAATAATGCGCGTAAATGCAATTCAAATTGACTCACAGCGCAGCCAAGTTGTGTCCAGTGTCCGCTGTTGTGTACGCGTGGTGCGAGCTCATTAATTAAAAGCTGATCGCCCACCACAAAACATTCCATCGCCATCACGCCCACATAATTCAGTTCATTCATGATTTTGCTTAACATCATTTCAGCTTGCTTTTGCTGTGTGGATTGTTGTGGGAAAGTGACGTCCATGACACTGTAACGTAATATGCCATTTTGTTGTAAATTGTGAGTGACCGGATAAAAACGGGTATCACCGTTACGGAAACGGGCGCCCACGAGAGACACTTCGTAATCAAAGGGAATGAATTTTTCTGCAATGGTTTCCCCAAACAAGTCTTCAGTGATTTGTGCTTTGTTTTCATCAGATACAATCCACTGCCCACGGCCGTCATAACCGCCCATACGGCGTTTAACAACGACTTTTTCACCGATATCTTGAAATACTTCGTCCCATTGTGATGGTTCTTTTAGCAGACACCAAGGCGAGGTTGGAAGATGTAATTTATCTAATAAGGATTTTTGGCTTAAGCGATCAGCTAATTGTGCGAAGACTTTTTGATTGACGAAATTGGCGTGATTGCCGAGGAGTGTGGTCAGAGGTGTTTTTTCCCAGCGTTCGATTTCTGCGGTAATAATGTCATTCGGTGACAACTCAAACACTGGCGCATCAAAAGGCAGCGGTTGAACGTGAATATCTAAAGGCGCACCGGCATAGCGTAACATTCTGCCGAGTTGTCCATTGCCAAGAACATAAATGGTTGGATAGAGGGCTGATTTTTGCATAGTTTTCTCATTGATTTTTATGGATGCACAAACGTTCAGGCTTGCGCTACCTTCAGTGATTCATTAAAAAACACGGGAAAAAATGGCCGCACTTTTTTATATTGGTCTGTTTAAAGTGCGGTGGAAATTTTAGCTGTTTTTAAATTCGAGGATCCGGATTGTCCAATACGCTTTGTGTTTGTGTCTGTCTGAACTGATGCAAGCGTTGGGCTAATTCTGCATTATTCATTGCCAAAATTTGTGCGGCTAATAAGCCTGCGTTTGCTGCACCGGCTGGCCCGATGGCTAAGGTGCCGACAGGAATCCCTTTGGGCATTTGCACGATAGAATAGAGGCTATCGACACCACTTAAAATTGAGCTTTTCACCGGAACGCCAAGCACGGGGACGATGGTTTTGGCTGCAATCATGCCAGGCAAATGTGCTGCACCGCCGGCGCCGGCAATAATCACTTCATAACCGTTTTGTTGTGCGTTTTCGGCAAACTGGAAGAGTTTGTCTGGTGTGCGATGTGCCGAAACAATTTCGACGTGATAAGGAACATGTAATTGATCGAGGATTTGCGTAGCTTCTTGCATGGTTGCCCAATCACTTTTGGATCCCATTACAATGGCAATTTTAGGAGATGTTAAAGACATTTTTGCCTCATTCTTGGAGATAAAAAACGGCGCTAGAATAGCATAATGCGCAAACGTTTGCGATAAGTTTGCCAAAGAAAATCCATTTGCAACTTAAGGCTAAAAATCATATCCTTAAGGCACTTTTTAGCCCTTAGAATTAGGTCGTTTTATGTACGCTAAAGCCAAATATAGAAAAGATTATCAAACTCCCGATTTCACTGTTACCGACATTTATCTTGATTTCCAATTGGAACCTGAAAAAACAGTTGTTGTAGCAAAAAGTCAATATCAACGTCTTAACAAAGAAAGTACGACATTACGGTTAGACGGGCATGATTTTCAATTTTCATCCATTAAATTAAACGGCAAACCGTTCTCTCAATATCAGCAGGATAGCGAAAGTTTAACGTTGGATTTTGCGCGAGTAGAGGCGGACCAATTTGAGCTGGAAATTACCACTATTTTAAGCCCAGCCGCCAACACTTCATTGCAAGGTTTGTATCAATCCGGTGAAGCCTTTTGTACACAATGCGAAGCCGAGGGCTTTCGTCAAATTACCTACATGCTAGACCGCCCGGATGTATTAGCGCGTTACACCACGAAAATTACGGCAGATAAAACGAAATATCCTTTTTTACTTTCTAACGGCAATCGCATTAACAGCGGTGATTTAGAGGATGGTCGCCATTGGGTTGAATGGAATGACCCATTCCCGAAACCAAGTTATTTGTTTGCGTTAGTGGCAGGCGATTTTGATGTTCTGAAAGATCAATTCATTACTAAAACAGGTCGTGAAGTCGCATTGGAATTGTATGTGAATCGTGGCAATTTAGATCGCGCAGATTGGGCAATGCAAAGCTTAAAACGTGCCATGAAATGGGATGAAGAACGTTTTGATTTGGAGTATGACCTCGACATTTACATGATTGTTGCGGTGGACTTTTTCAACATGGGGGCCATGGAAAATAAAGGGCTCAATATTTTTAACGACAAATATGTGTTGGCAAATCCACAAACAGCGACCGATGATGATTATTTAGCCATTGAAAGCGTTATTGCCCATGAATATTTCCACAACTGGACGGGGAATCGAGTCACTTGCCGTGATTGGTTTCAATTGAGTCTAAAAGAAGGTTTAACGGTCTTCCGTGATCAGGAATTTTCCTCTGACACCGGTTCTCGCCCGGTAAATCGCATTAATAACGTGAAGTTTTTGCGTACCGTACAATTTGCTGAAGATGTCGGCCCGATGGCGCACCCGATTCGCCCGGAAAAAGTCATTGAAATGAATAACTTTTATACGGTTACCGTGTATGAAAAAGGCGCGGAGGTGATTCGTATGTTGCATACCTTATTGGGCGAAGAAGGCTTTCAAAAGGGCATGAAGTTATATATTGCGGAAAACGATGGCAAAGCCGCAACGTGTGAGGATTTTGTGTCAGCCATGGAACGTGCCAATGATTTGGATTTAACCCAGTTCCGCCGTTGGTACAGTCAATCTGGTACACCGGAATTGACTATCAGTGATCGTTATGATGAAAAAAATCATGTCTATCAATTACAGGTTTCTCAATTAACGCCACCGACAGCCGATCAAATGGAAAAAGTGAATTTACATATTCCGTTGAAAATTGCGTTGTATGATGAAAAAGGTGCAGCACAAACGCTCTATGATGCCGATGGCGTTGTGGATAATGTCTTGAATATTACGCAAAAAGACCAAACCTTTGAGTTCCACAATATTTATACTAAGCCTGTTCCGGCATTATTGTGTGATTTCTCTGCACCGGTGAAATTGGATTACGATTATTCCACTTCACAACTGATTACCTTATTAAAATTTGCTGAAAATGGCTTTATACGTTGGGATGCTGCACAGATGTTACTTGCTGCTGAGTTACGACGTAACGTTACTAACTATCAGCAAGGGCAACCGCTCGATTTATCTGCGGAAACGGCGGCGGTGCTTTATCAAGTTTTAGATAATTATCAAAAAGATATCGAGTTAACCAGTTTAATTCTCACCTTACCGAAAGCGACAGAATTTGCCGAATTATTTAAAACCATTGATCCGGATGCGATCAGTGCTGTACGGGAATTTATGGCACAAACGATTGCCGATAATTTAAAAGAATTATTACTGAAGACTTACAATCAAATTCGCTTGGATGAATATCAAATTAATCGTCAAGATATTGCCTTACGTAAACTGCGCAATGTGTGCTTAAGTTACTTAGCATACAGTAATATTGGCAATAACTTGGTGAATAAGCATTACACGTATTCTAATAATATGACCGATACGCTTGCTGCTTTAACTTCTGCAACCCAAGCTAAATTGGCTTGTCGAGACAGTTTATTGGCTGATTTTGAACAAAAATGGCAGCATGACGGTTTAGTAATGGACAAATGGTTTGCTTTACAAGCGACGCGTCCGGAAGAAAATGTGTTACAAAACGTGATGCAGTTGATGGATCATCCAAGCTTTAATTTTAATAACCCGAACCGCGTGCGTTCTCTCATTGGTGCCTTTGCTGGGCAAAACTTAAAAGCGTTCCACGCCATTGACGGTTCAGGCTACCGTTTCTTAACGGATATTTTGATTAAGCTAAACAAAAGTAACCCGCAAGTGGCTTCTCGATTAATTGAGCCGTTAATTCGTTTCGCGCGCTATGATGCACAACGCCAAACCTTGATGAAACGCGCGCTAGAACGCATCAGTGAGACAGAAGATTTATCTCGCGATTTGTTTGAGAAAATCGAAAAAGCGTTACAGTAAACATAAAAGTGCGGTTAAATTTGACCGCACTTTTTCTATTCCTTTCACAGTTAACTATCCGGAGAGATAAACGAGTATGTATTCTTTCATTCGTAAAGGGATTTTTTCCCTTGATCCAGAAGATGCCCATAATTTAGTGATAAAAACCCTTGGCTTAGCGGCATACCCACCATTTCATTTTCTCTTAAAACAACTTCTAAATTGCCCACAAGGCACGCCGAAAACCGTCATGGGCATTGAATTTAAAAATCCTATTGGTTTGGCAGCAGGGGCAGATAAAAACGCTGAAGCGATTGATGGCTTTGGTGCCATGGGGTTTGGTTTCATTGAAGTGGGCACCGTGACGCCATTAGCGCAAGAGGGAAATGCCAAACCACGCCAGTTTCGTTTGGTTGAAGCTGAAGGCATTATTAATCGTAATGGCTTTAATAATTATGGTATCGATCAGCTGATTGAAAATGTCAAGAAATCGCACTATGACGGCGTGTTGGGGATCAACATCGGTAAAAATAAACTGACGCCCTTAGAACAAGGGAAAGATGATTATCTGATTTGTTTGAATAAAGCCTATAACTATGCCGGTTATATCACCGTGAATATTTCTTCGCCTAATACGCCGGATTTGCGTCAGTTACAATATGGTGATTATTTTGATGATTTGTTGAGAAGTATTAAATCCCGTCAACAAGAACTGGCTTCACAGTACGGCAAATATGTGCCGATTGCGGTAAAAATCGCCCCAGATTTGACGGAAAGCGAGTTAATTCAAATTGCCGATACCTTGATGCGTCATAAAATGGATGGTGTGATTGCCACTAATACAACCATTTCTCGCGACAACGTCACAAATCTCCAAAATGCTGAACAGCAGGGCGGATTAAGCGGGAAGCCCTTGCAACATAAAAGTACCGCTATCATTGCTCGCTTGCACGAAGAACTAAAAGGGCAAATTCCGATTATTGGCAGCGGTGGCATTGATAGCGTACAAAATGCTCAAGAGAAAATCCAAGCCGGTGCCGAGCTTTTACAAGTGTATTCCGGGTTGATTTATCACGGCCCGAAATTAGTGAAAGAGCTGGTTCAAGCAATTAAATAAGGAAAATATGCTCAAATACGACCTCCATTGCCACAGTACAGCCTCCGACGGCATTTTGACGCCGACGGAAGTAGTTTTGCGTGCCCATGAAAAAGGTGTAAATGTGCTGGCGTTGACGGATCATGATACCGTGGCCGGAGTTGCTGAGGCTCGACAACAAGCAGAATCCTTGGGCATGAGGCTGATTAATGGCGTGGAAATTTCCACGTTATGGGAAAATCGCTCCATTCATATTGTGGGGTTAGGGTTTGATATTTCACATGAAAAAATGACCGCACTTTTAGCTGAGCAAGCGAAATTACGCGAGATTCGAGCTCAGGAAATCGGGGCAAAGTTAGAAAAAATTGGTGTAGAAAATGCTTACGTAGAGGCAAAAAAATTAGCCGGCAATGGCGAAGTGACCCGAGCGCATTATGCCCGCCATTTAGTACAAATTGGCAAAGTCTCTAATGACGGCCAAGCTTTCAAACGTTATTTGGGGCAGGGGAAGTCTGCTTATGTTAAAGCGCAATGGATTGATATTCCAACAACCATCGACATTATTCATCAAGCCGGTGGGGTTGCCGTGTTTGCCCATCCGTTGCGTTATACCATGACTATGAAATGGGTACGAAAACTAACGGAGAGTTTTAAAGCCTGGGGCGGCGATGCCATTGAAATTTCCGGTTGTGGACAAAGTCGCGACCAGTATCAATTATTGGTAAAACTCGCGGAAGAACATCAACTTGCCGGTTCTATGGGGTCTGATTTCCATTTTCCTTGTGCGTGGGTGGAGTTAGGCCGACTCGCACCGTTGCCGGAGCATATTCCTTTGGTTTTAGATGTAAAAAATGGCCTTGCTTAATTGCAAGGCCATTGAAATTAAAACGCACTTAAAAACGACCGCACTTTTACGGTTTTGTCTTACATAAATCCAGCTGAGTAATAAAATCAATGAAGGCTTTGACTTTGGCTGACAAATGACGGCGGTGTGGATAAACAATGTATAAATCCAACTCTTGTTGTCGGTAATCCGATAAAATTTCCACCAATTTCCCCGAAGTTAATTCTTCCTCAATAAAGAAGCGTGGCGTGTTAATAATGCCAACACCGTCAACGCATAATGAAGCAAGGGTTAAGCCATTATTACAGACCAGTTTTGAACGCATTTTTATGCGCTGAATTTTATTGTATTTGTCAAATTCCCAATAAATTTGATTTCCTGTGGCTTTGTATAAAAGGCAGTCGTGATGTTCTAATTCTTCCGGTGTTTGTGGCGTACCATGAATGGCTAAATATTCGGGTGAAGCGACGAAGTGCATTGAAGAGGTCGCAATTTTCTTCGCCACCAAGGAACTGTCTTGCAGATAACCAATACGCAACGCTAAATCAAATCCTTCGCTGACCAAATCAATCATACGATCGTTAAACTCAATGTCCACGTGTAAATTCGGATGGGCTTTAATAAAACTCGCTAAATTCGGCGTAATAAAGCGCAAACCGAAATCCCGAGGGACAGAAACGGTTAAATTGCCTTGCAGAGAGGTGGAAAGGTTGCTGATACTGGATTCGGTTTCCTCCAATTCCAATAGAATGGGTTGGCAGCGTTGATAATAGAGGCTGCCGGCTTCCGTTGGCACAATCTTACGGGTGGTTCGTTGTAACAAACGTGTTTTTAACTGTTCTTCTAATTGAGAAACCAATTTACTTGCCATGGCAACGGAGATATTTTGCAATGCGGCTGCTTTGGTAAAACTTTGAGTTTCAATCACTTTGCAAAAAATTGAAATTGCGTTGAGTTTATCCATTTCTTATGCCTTTTGGAAAAAAGTAGTTGACCTACTTGAAGATAGTTAGCAATATAGCGGGCAATTTTATACAAGTTAATCGAAATTAGGTAATAATAATGACAAAATCCTTGGTTATTGTGGAGTCGCCGGCGAAGGCGAAAACCATTAATAAATATTTAGGAAACAATTATGTAGTGAAATCCAGCGTGGGCCATATTCGTGATTTACCAACGGTGGGTTCCGCAACCGGAGAGAAAGCCAAACCTATTTCCACCAAAGGTCTTAGTGCGGAAGAAAAGCAAGCGATAAAACAACAAAAAGAACAAGATGCTTTAGTCAAACGCATGGGGATCGACCCATATCACGGTTGGAAAGCCAACTATCAGATTTTACCCGGTAAAGAAAAAGTCGTTGCTGAACTAAAATCCCTTGCCAAAAAAGCCGATCATATTTATCTCGCTACCGACTTGGATAGAGAAGGAGAGGCCATCGCGTGGCATTTGCGTGAGGTGATTGGCGGTGAGGATGAACGCTATAGCCGTGTCGTCTTCAACGAAATTACGAAAAATGCCATTAAACAAGCCTTTGAACATCCTGAAAATTTGAACATGGATCGCGTGAATGCGCAGCAAACTCGGCGTTTCCTAGATCGTGTTGTCGGTTTTATGGTGTCGCCGTTGCTGTGGAAAAAAGTGGCGCGAGGGTTATCTGCCGGCCGTGTGCAATCGGTCGCCGTGAAATTAATTGTAGAACGTGAGCGTGAGATTAAGGCGTTTGTGCCGCAAGAATATTGGGAAGTTTCCGTTCTTACTAACACACCGAAAGGTGATGAAATTCAGTTAGATGTCACGCAATTTAAAGGCAAAAAATTTGAGCCGAAAAATGCGGAACAAGCGCAAAGTGCGGTGGATTTTTTAACTAAATCTGATTATGTCATTTCTGATTTAGAAACGAAACCGACAAGTTCCCGACCAAGAGCGCCGTTCATTACGTCTACGCTACAACAAACGGCAAGTACCCGTTTGGGCTTTGGTGTGAAAAAAACCATGATGTTGGCGCAACGTTTATATGAAGCGGGTTACATCACTTATATGCGTACGGACTCCACCAATTTAAGCCAAGACGCGTTAAATATGGTGCGCGGTTATATTGAAAAACATTACGGACACGCTTATTTACCGGAAAAACCGAATTTTTACTCCAGTAAAGACAATGCACAAGAAGCCCACGAGGCTATTCGACCGTCCGATATCCATGTTGGATTAAATGACTTAGTCGGCATGGAAAAAGATGCCGTGCGTTTATATGATTTAATTTGGCGTCAGTTTGTGGCATGTCAAATGCCGGCTGCGCAATATGACAGCACAACATTAACGGTGACAGCAGGGGATTATACGTTAACGGCCAAAGGACGTATTTTACGTTTTGACGGTTGGACAAAAGTATTGCCGCAACAAAGTAAATCTGCTGAAGATCAAGCGCTACCGGATGTTTCTGTCAACAGCAAACTCAATTTGTCTGCAGTGCAGCCACAACAATATTTCACTAAGCCACCGGCACGTTTTTCAGAAGCTGCATTAGTGAAAGAGTTGGAAAAACGTGGTATTGGCCGACCTTCTACCTATGCTGCCATTATTTCTACGATTCAGGAACGTGGTTATGTGCGTACAGAAAATCGTCGTTTTTATGCGGAAAAAATGGGCGAAATTGTGACCGATCGCTTAAATCAGTCTTTTGCTGATTTGATGAGCTATGATTTCACTGCCAATATGGAAGATGTGTTGGACCAAATCGCGTCCGGCAAGAAAAACTGGAAAACCGAATTAAATCAATTCTTCAAAGATTTCTCAACACAATTGACTAAGGCAGAATTAGACGAATTAGAAGGCGGAATGCGCCCGAATAATTTGGTCGAAACAGATATTGTTTGTCCGACTTGCGGACGCAATATGGCTATTAGAACGGCTAGCACGGGCGTCTTCTTAGGATGCACCGGCTATTCTTTACCGCCGAAAGAACGTTGTAAAACCACTATTAATTTGATTCCGGAAGCGGAATTGTTAAATGTGTTGGATGAGGCGTCGGAAACGAAAGCGTTGATGGAACGTAAACGTTGTCCGAAATGTGGTACGGCGATGGATAGTTACATTATCGATCCACATCGCAAATTGCACATTTGCGGTAATAACCCAAATTGCGAGGGTTATTTAGTCGAAGAGGGTAAATTTAAAATTAAAGGCTATGACGGCCCGGTTGTCGAATGCGATAAGTGCGGTGGCGATATGCACCTCAAATTAGGACGTTTCGGTAAATACATGGGCTGTACGCAATGTGATAACACCCGTAAAATTTTGAAAAATGGTGAAGTTGCGCCACCAAAAGAAGATCCGATTCATTTCCCCGAATTGAAATGTGAAAAATCGGATGCTTATTTTGTATTACGCGATGGTGCCAGCGGTGTGTTTATGTCCGCGCATAATTTCCCGAAATCCCGCGAAACGCGCGCCCCCAAAGTGGCAGAATTGGCGTTGTATCGTGAGCGTTTACCGGAGAAATTGCGCTACTTAGCCGATGCACCACAAGTCGATCCGGAGGGGAATGAGGCAATTATTCGCTTTAGCCGTAAGGAAAAACGTCAATATGTTACCTCTGAAAAGAATGGCAAAGCCACGAAATGGATTGTGGATTTTGTTGATGGAAAATGGATAGAGCGGAAAAAGTAATTTTCTTTTTCTTCGAAGTTTAAAAGTGCGGTTGAAAAAATATTTAAATTTTGGGGCTGACGTAGATTAGCCCTAAATTCCACACCAATCCCGCAGAATTTTAAGCTGTTGAGACGGTGTGCCGAAGTTAAACCGAAATTCGCATTCTTTCAAGAACAGCGGGAAGGATTTGCGATCAATTCCGTTGTATTTGCGCAAGACACGTTTTGCCTGATTCCAAAAATTCTCAATGCCGTTAATGTGGTTCTGACGGTCTGCAAATTCCTTGGAATGGTTGATACGGTAATGGATAAAACCGCTTACGTCCAGCTTGTCATAACTGCTCAGGCTATCCGTGTAAACAATGCTGTCCGGCATGATTTTTTGTTTGATAACAGGCATCAAAGCATCAGACTTGGCATTATCTACGACAACGGTATAGACCCGTCCGTTGCGTTTCAGAATACCAAAGACAACCACTTTTCCTGCCGCGCCGCGACCACGTCTGCCTTTACGCCGTCCGCCGAAATAGCTTTCGTCCAACTCGACAGGGCCCTCAAAAACCTCATCGGAAACCAAGGCCAGATAATGGCTGATAACCATACGAATTTTGCGGTAGAACAGAATAGCGGAGTTGGGCTGAATGCCCAAAATATCGGCAGCGGAACCGGCGGTAACTTGGAGTACAAAAAATTCAAGTAGTTTCTTTTGAACTCTCTTGCTTAATTTACAATTGGTTATCTGCATTTTCGTAGCCTAGCCTAACTGCTAATCTACGTCAGCCCCTAAATTTTAGACCGCACTTTTCTTATTAAAAAACCACCTGTAAAGGTGGTTTTGTTTTATCAGAATACCCATAATTTTTCTGCAATAAGAAAAAATCATTAAGCTGAAAGCGATTAAATTAATTCTCTTTCTTTGAAGGTTTAATAGCCAATAAATTGCAGTTTAGTTTGCTAATGACATGTTCCGCGGTATTCCCTAAAAATGCAGCAGAAAGCCCCGTTCTACCAATGGTGCCTAAAATCACGAGTTCAGCTTCGATTTTTTTAGCAACTTGTGGAATAACATCTTCAGGGAAACCTTCAACCACGTGGGTATGATCGTCATTAATACCGTATTTTTGGCGCAATGACTTCATATTAATTAAATATTGTCCACGTAAACCGCTATTGTATTCGCCCGAACTAAACTCCGGTAAATCTATGGCCATATTGATTGGCGTTGGCGGATAAGCGGTAACCAGATGGATATTGCCACGATCTAAAGACGCCGCTAAATCCATACTTAATGAGACTAATTCATCATTAAACGAGCTATGCGCTTCATTTTCATCATCAGATACGTTGACTGCAACCAAAACCCGGCGTTGATGTTTCCAATCGCCATCTTTCACTACGAGAATAGGTACTGGACATTTACGCAGTAATTGCCAGTCAACTGGCGTCACGATTAATGATGTCAGGCTTTCTTCCGCTTTAGTGTATTTCACGACCAAATCATATCCTTGATTTTCTACTTCAGTGGCAATGGCTTCTGCCTCATTGCTGTTCCAAACAACGGTTGTGGCAAATTCAATTCCATCAGAAGCATATTTTTCAATGTAGGGCTGGATGGCTAATTTACGTTGCTCAATGACATTTTTATGCATTTCTGAGCGTTCTTCTGAAGAAAGTAGCGCTGACATTTCATAAGATAAATCGTAAATTGCGAGGAAAAGAGTTATTTTTACTGGGGATTGACTTTTTTGCTCTTGCGCCAAACGAACAGCTCTAGCAAGGGCATATTGTTTGTCATTTTCGGGATTTAAAACCACCAGTATGTTATTGAATTTCATGTACAACCTCCATTTATTGGTTATAAATAGGGTAGAACATTCTTGAATAAATGACAAGGAGAGAGACTTAAAAAGGCATCCGGCGCAATTTTATGCGCCGGAAAGGGAAGGGTTAGATAACCATTTTGATTTTGGTTTTATTTGTACCGGATAATTCGATTAATTCAGCCATATTGTTAATCGTAATGTATTTTCCTTGCACAGATAAAACACCTAGTTTTTGGAAACGGCCAAGTAAACGACTGATTGTTTCAACGGTGAGACCAAGATAATTGCCAATATCACCACGTGTCATCGTTAAACGGAATTCTCGAGCGGAAAAGCCGCGAGCAGAATAGCGTTGCGATAAATTATAAATAAAAGCGGCAAGGCGTTCTTCCGCATTCATTTTTGAGAGTAATAAAATCATTTCTTGATCACTTTTAATTTCATTACTCATTAAACGCATAATTTGTTGGCGTAATTTCGGCATTTTGCCGGATAAATCATCCAAAATATCAAACGGAATTTCGCACACCATAGCGGTTTCTAGCGCTTGAGCAAAACTTGGATGTTGCATATTCATAATCGCATCAAAACCGACTAAATCTCCCGGTAAATGAAAAGAAGTAATTTGTTCTTCACCGGTTTCACTAATTGTGTAAGATTTAATTGTACCAGAGCGAATAGCGTAGAGTGATGTAAGCTCATCACCCGCTTTAAAAAGCACTTGAGATTTCTGGATAGGTTTTTTACGTTCAATGATATTATCTAATTGATCTAATTCATGTTCATTTAAAGTAAAAGGAATACATAGCTGACTAATGCTACAATTTTGACAATGGATTGCGCATCCACCAGATTGAACTCGACGTCCTAATTTTGTTTCTGTCGGTAAAATTTTCATTTATTCCCCAAATTCCAGAAAAATGGAAAAGAATCGTGTAAAATTGATCTATCTCAATAATACCACTAAATTATTAATTTAAAAAGTACAAACATTGGTGAGGAAGTATGGCTGCTGAAAAACTAACTAAAAAACGCTTAATTCAAATTTTACTGGCGCTAGTCATTCTACTTATTGCGTTTTTTTATCGTACATTTCATTATGAAACCAACCAACAATCTCAATATCCTTCAAAAACACCTGAAAAAAACACCGCACTTTTAGACAAAAATAGCTAGATTTTGATATAAAAAAAGGCTAAATCGATAATGACTTAGCCTTTTTCATCAGACTTGATTAGTTGTTTGTTGTTAATGCGCCTAAATCTTTATCAACTAAGAACAAACCTTTACCATCTTCACCAAGAAGATTTAATTTATCCAAAATTCCACTGAATAATTTTTCTTCTTCATGTTGTTCAGCCACATACCATTGTAAGAAGTTAAAGGCAGAGTAGTCTTTCTCTTCAAAAGTTCTACCAACTAATTCATTGATTTTAGAGGTAATTAACTTTTCATGTTCATAAGTTAATTCAAGTACTTGTTTCAATGATGAAAATTGATGAGGTGGTTCATCAATTTGTGTGATGATAGCCAAAGCGCCGGTCTCATTTAAATAAGTGAAGAGTTTACGCATATGCTGCATTTCTTCAGCCGCATGCTCTGATAAAAATTTTGCAGCTCCCTCGAAACCTTGTTGTTCGCACCAGGCGCTCATTTGTAAATATAAGTTAGAAGAATAAAACTCTAAATTCATTTGATCATTTAATAGTTTAATCACGCTATTTGATAACATTTTATTTCTCCTATTCTTATAAAGTTTTTAATTCACGATCAATGTAGTAGAGCGCTGTGCCACTTTCACCAAGAAGTTTGAATTTATCAACAATACTGTTAAATAATTTTTCTTCTTCATGCTGTTCAGCCACATACCATTGTAAGAAGTTAAAAGTAGAGTAATCCTTTTCTGCAAAAGTACTCTCAACTAACTCATTAATTTTAGATGTCACTAGTTTTTCGTGTTCAAGTGTTGTTTCAAAAACTTCTTTTAATGAAGCGTAATCGTGTTTAGGGGCGTCAATTTTACCTAACAAAGGCATTCCACTGGTTTCGCTCACATAAGTAAACAACTTTTGCATATGTTCCAATTCTTCATCGGCATGGCGAAGTAAAAATGCTGCAGCGCCTTCATAACCATGTTTATGGCACCATGCACTCATTTGCAAATAGACATTTGATGAATAGAACTCGAGATTAATTTGTTCGTTTAATTTTGCTGTAATTGACTTACTTAGCATAACTAACTCCTTTCCTTAATACGGTTAATAGATGTATCACAATACAAAATTTGTATTTGCGGATGAATTTTACTCATATTATTGAGAATGGTCAATTTTATTTTATAAATTTTTAGTGTAACTTATTAATTTAAAATGGTTTTATAAATAAAATCATTCTCATTTGGTTACATTTAATGAAATGAGTTATCAATATCGCCTTTGCCCAAATTCTCTAGAGAAATGATGAGGTGTTGGAAAGAGAATCGTAGATTTCCAAAGTTTTTAGCTCTCACTTATTAACTCCAAAATACTGGATAAATAGAAAACATGAAAATTCAATGTTTTTTATAGAATTACACATCAAAGCGATATAGCTTCAAAGTAGGTTATCCTTAATATCAGAATGTGACAAATGATGTATATTGTTTAACATAATATACATTATGCGAAATTAGTTATCGGGTGAGCGAAAGCTACGGATTAAGAAGATCACAGACTTATACACAAGTCACTATTACTAGTAAAACTAGATGAAAACTGATTTTTTCGTGATATGTAACAAATATAAAATGAAGTTATAGACTTTAAGTTTGAAATGTAAATATTTATTCAACAAAAGTAATAGGCGGAAAATCATAGTATATTTCCTATTTTTTTCTGTATTTCTTCGTTTTTACGCCTTACTTTATTGGAAAGTAATTTTTATGAAAGGGATGAAATTTAGGGATAGATTGTGCTACGTGAAATCTAGAGTTTTTCTCAGGGGTATTTTGCCAGATTTTCAAAATACATAAATAAAAAACACGCTGAATTTTCATCCAGCGTGTTTTCATTATTTAATATTTAGTGACGTTGTCTCTTTTCTTCTATTGAAAAAACATTAAAAAATTTGACCGCACTTTCTAATCAATTATCTTATTGCCATATTCATAAACTTTTTGTAATAAAGTCAACTTTTCTTCATCGTTCTCATTTTGTGCAGCTAACTCTTGAAGGCTTTGCTCAAATCTCAAAACTTCAGCTTCTAATTTTTTCCGGCGATATTTTTGCCATTTAATTTGTTCAGCTCGGTTTAATGTGCGATAAAAATGTCTCGCACGATAATGAAACAACAATTGAGGGATTCTTGGGTCTTGAAAACTCAAATTATGTTCAGCGAGCTTTTCGGGCTCCAAAGTGCGTAAAATCGCCATATTGTTTTTATCTGCATCACTAAAAAAGCCATTATAAAGTTCAGTTTCAACATTATCAGATGCTTCAAACTCGCGATCTTGCTGAAAAATATCCATGACTTTTTGACGAATATCCTTAGATGCCAACAAACGTTGTTGATTTTTCTCGCATAACGCTCGATCAATCCCTAAACGTTCAGCGTTTTGAGGCAATAAGGTTTTTTCCGGCGCTACAATAGGGCATTTATTGATATGAATGAGCTTTAACGGAACAGGAAGCACTCCGGCCTCTAACAACGTTTCTTTCTTCGTATAAAGATTTTCACGCAACTCCTCTGCCGATTTTGTCAGTAGGTCATCAATATTGGCCGTTAAATCGCACGCAATTACCGCATTTTTATTCGTTGGGTGCCAAGCTAAAGGGGCAATTAATGTCGTATTTCCGCGGTAATTTCCTAACATTCCCGATACATGCACTAACGGTGTCATTTCTGCGGTATTAATGAGCTTTTCAATCTCTTTTTTTCCACGATTTTCAAAGAAATATTGAAATAACTTAGGCTGTTTTTGCTTAATTAATTTTGCCATTTCAATAGTGGCATATACATCGGACATGGCGTCATGAGCATTGGCATGTTCTATTCCATTCGCCTCCGTCAGTTTTTCCAAACGAAAACTCGGCATGCCTTCATCATCTAAAGGCCACTCAATGCCATCAGGACGCAAGGCATAACACGCACGCATTAAATCCAACAAATCCCAACGGGAATTACCGTTTTTCCAGCTATATTCATAAGGATCAATAAAATTACGATAAAAGGTATAGCGTGTCATTTCATCGTCATAACGAATATTATTAAAGCCCATGACACAGGTATTTGGTTGGCTGAATTCCTGTAAAATTCGAGCAGCAAAATCCGGTTCCTGCAGGCCTTTTTCATTACACTCCTGCGGTGTAATGCCTGTCACTAACACAGCCTCCGGAGCAGGCAAATAATCGTTGGTTTGCTTGCAATACAACACAACAGGCTCGCCAATAATATTAAAATCAGCATCTGTGCGAATCCCCCCAAATTGCGCCGGGCGATCAGTTGCCGGATTGACACCAAAACTTTCATAGTCGTAAATGAAAAAGCTGAAATCGTTTTTTGCCATCATTTTTCTCAAATTTAAGCCAAGATTTTATCTAGATAATACAAACAGAAAATTGCACACAAACTGAACGCAATACCTAACCAGTTAACTTTGCTGATTTTTTCTTTAAAGATTAATGCACCGGTAATCGTACCTAAACAAATTACTCCAATGTTCATGCCGGCAAAAACTAATGTCGGATTAGAGCCAAAACTCTGGTGAGCTTTAATATAAAACAGAATATTGAAGAAATTCAGTACCCCTAAAATAATGCCTCCCACAAAACTGGCGACATTCCATTGAGTTCGTTTGAATAACAAGTAAATAAACATAATGCAGGCGGCCAAGGAAAACGCAATGAATAGCGTCGTTGGGAATGCTCCCCCGCTTTTCGCTATTTGTTTAAACAAAATATCGATGACGCCATAACCAAACCACACACCGACTAAGCCCAAAACACCTCGAAAATCGACCGCACTTTGTTGATTCGGTTTGCTTAAAAGGCAAAACAACCCGACAAATGCCAACACAATACCAACGACTTTTGATTGACTTAGGGTTTCATGGAAGATTAAAAACGCAGCGAGAATGGGTAAAAATAAGGATAAGCGTTGTGCTGCATCAGAACGTACAATACCAGCGAATTCTACGGCTTTGGACATAATAATAAACACGCTTGGCAATAAAATACCTAATGCTAAGAAAATCGGCGTATTTTCGCTTTGTGCGATAAAGTCAGTAAACTCAAGACCTTTGAAATCCGGTTTCAATAAAAACCAACTAAGTGACAACGCCACAATATAATTAAAGGCAATAGCTTGCTGAATAACGATATTGCGTTTACGAGCAACTTTTAATAATACAGACACCGCGACGCTACAGAGAACGGCGATAATGAGATTGTGCATAGCTAATTTTCCTTATTAAATTATTCTTCAAAAAAATCACGATCAATTTCACAAAGCTCAATAGTTTGTTTCACATAAACGCCAACTTTATGTTTAACCATTAGATTACACAATTGATCACCATTGATTAGTATAATGACTAAATTCTGTATGTTCTTTGCATAATTAATAGCTTCTTTCGAGAAATCAGATGTTGTAATAAAAACTGCTTTTTGTGTAGGTTTATCAGAGATTGCACCTACAAATTTTTGTATTTCAGGTCGTGAAACATTATCTTTCCAGCGTTTTGCTTGAATATAAATTTTACTTAAACCGAGCTCATCTTCACTAATAATTCCATCGATTCCTTCATCAGCCCCTTTAGCTGTTAAAGATGTATAATTGCTAGTTCCATATCCCATTTTGTTTAGCAATTGCAAAACTAAATTTTCAAAAAATCTAGGATCTTTATTTGCGATTTCGTCTAATAAATTACTTTTTAATGCTGCTGTTAGTTCAAGGTAGATATCATCAATTCTTTCATTAGGTGTTTTTTCTTGAGATGTGGATTTAGCTTCCTTTTTATCCTTTGGCTTAGACTTACTTTCTTTACCATGTACTTCCTGATACCAATTCTCAAATAGTTTCTCATCCTTAGCAATTGAAAACCCCAATTCTGTTATTTGATAAATGCCACGGGATATTCTCAATAAAAGTTTCTGTCTTTCAGGTATATTATTTAGTGTAGATAAATAGGTAATTGCCCAATCTACTCTATTTTTATAAAGTGCTTGTCCTGATTTTATTCGTTCACTTATTTGTTGTTCGGTTAAAGAAAAGTACTTTACTATGAATTGATATACATCACTACGAGAGTATTCTTTCCGATCAGAAAATAATCTTAAAATAGGAAACATCATTTCTTTATATGTTTGCATATTTATTCCTTAACAAAAAATGCGGTCAAAAAACACTTCATTTTTTAACCGCACTTTTTATTTATTAAACTACTCTGTTGCGCCGAATCCGCGTAATCCGACCACATGGACGTGTTCGTGATTACCGGCGATTTTACGCACCAGTTTATAGGTGGTGCCTTTTTCCGGGCTGATGTTTTCCGGTGCAGCAATCAATAGTTGCATATCCAGGCGTTCGCATAGCTCAAATAAAGTAGAAATGGATTTCGCATCAAGACGAGCCGCTTCATCTAGGAATAATAAACGGCATGGCACGATGTCTTTGCCACGAATACGACGGCTTTCTTCTTCCCAGCTTTGTACCACCATTAAGAGGATTGACATACCGGTACCGATAGCTTCCCCGGTGGATAATGCGCCACTTTCTGCACGTAACCAGCCATCTGCGCCACGGTAAACTTCCACTTCTAAGTCGAGGTAATTACGGTAATCCAATAATTCCTCACCGATGGTTTGCGCAGTGCGTTGCCCGACATCAATATGCGGGTTGAGACGTTGATATAGCTTCGCAATAGCCTCGGAGAAAGTCATGCGGTTGTCGCTGAACAGATCTTGATAATCTGACTGATTACCGGATAACGCATCCAACAACATGGCATGCGTATCCCGAATATTCACCACTAAACGTACCGATTTCACCTGACCAAAGGCGATATTTTGTAGACCTTGGTTCAGCATACGAATGCGATTTTGTTCACGTTGAATGGTTTTACGCATGATATTCGCCACACTTTCAGAACTGATCGCCAATTTTTGTTCACGGCCGGTCAATTCTTCCGTTAAGCGGGAAAGCTCGATTTCCATTTGTTCAATTGCATCAATCGGGTCATCGGTTTTCAGAATATCCTGACGAATACGCTCGCGCAGATGTTGATATACGGCGATAAAGAACCGCACTTTATTTTCCGGTTTACGGCTATCTTCCGACAAGCGTAAGGCATCACGCAGATATTCGTTGTCAGCAACTGCTGTACGCAACGCACCTAACGCTTTATCCGACATGGAACGCAATTCATCTGCGGATAAATAGGCCAATTCACGACGATTTAAACGTTTTTCTACATCAGAATTACGGGATAAACGAAGCACCACACACCAACTCATTTTCGCCGCCGTCACCAACTCACGCTGGGTTTTATAATCACGTTCTGCTTTACGAATACGACGAGTCAGATTTTCCGCTTCGCTTTCAATAAGGGTGAGTTGTTTTTCAATATAAGAACGGCGTTGGCGATTAGTAGAAAGTTGTTGATATAACTCGTCACGACGAATTTTGGCACGCTCTTCCGCGCCTTCATCCGCACGCACACCTAATTCACCAATTTCTTGCATCAATTCCTGCAACATTTGATTTTTACTGTTGAAAGAACTTTGCAATTGAATTAACACTTGATTGTACTGCGCATATTGCGCTTGAACCTGACGTAATTGTTCGCGCTGAATTTCACGTTGTTGCTGCATTTGTTCTAAACGCGCGCGTAACTGTTCGTTTAATTCAGAGGTTTCCGTTTGTACGCTTTCCGCATAATTGAAATGCGCTTTGCGTTGCACCACATCCGCCAAGGCAAAGACTTTTTGTTGCACTTGTTTTTGTAGCTGAATGGCTTGTTCATAATCGGCTTTTAAGTGCTCGTAATTTTCAGGATCGCTTTGCAATGTGTTAGCAATTGGCTCTAATTGTGACAACGTGACGCCGTGTTGACGGATAAACAATTCATCCTGCTCTGCCAAATCTAATTGCTCACGGCATTCTTCAATGCGATCAGCTAAGCTATCATCAGCCAATAATGGCAATTGCGGAATTAATTTATTCAACAACTGCATTCTTTCTTTCGCCTCATCTAAACGCAGACGAATTTGTTGCTCGCCGATCACCAATTGATTAAGCTCGCGTTCAATTTCATTGCGTTGTTGGTTGGTCTGCGCCATAACTTGTTCCGGATTGGCTTGGAATGCCAAAGCTAAATGCAAACCAACAAACTGGCTAAAATGCTCATGTAAACGCTGACATTTTTGCACGTCAAAAGCACGCTGTGCGTACTGCTCTGCCACTTCTTCACGTTTAGCCTGTAATTCTTCTAAATGTTTTTCACGAGCCGCACGGCCGAACAACGGAATTTCAGGGAATTTGGAATAACGTAATTCACGATCGGACACCTGAACGACCACGCCAAGCGCCAACTCTTGTGCGGAAAGCACGCTGTCGTCAAAGGCCGCCGGATCGCCCTCAATTAAATACAAATCTTCCGGGCAATCGTCCAAATTAGCGAGTTGCTCTTTCACCGCATTCAAATCACGCACCACAATAGCGTGGCGTGCTGGGCCGTATAAGGCTGAGAAATAAGGCGCGTCTTCGATCGGCACATCATCGTATAATTCAGACAGCAACACGCCACCGAAACGTTCTGCCAGCACATTCAAACGGGCATCTTCCGAACCATCCGGCTGACTTAAACGGCTAATTTGCTCATCTAATTGCTGACGTTGAAGCTCAAGTTGGTCGCGTGCCATGGTCAATTCGCGCTCTTTGGTCAGCTGTGATTGCATGAAATTCATCACATCCTGACTGTCTGCGAATTCTTCTCCACTTTGCTCCTGCAAGCGTTCCAATGCGGCTTGAGCGGTTAGCCAAGCCGGTGCTTTACGGGCGTTTTCATCATAAAGTGCGGTCAAATTTTCACGTTTTTGACGTAGCGTTGAACGTTGTTCAACCAACTCGGAAAGTTCGGCGGATAAATCTTCAATTAAGGCTTCTTGATCGCCATAGAACGCTTCCAATTCATCCGCCGTTTCTAAGCTTTGATTCGCACGTTGATTAAAATCGTTTAATAATCTCACCGCACTTTGTTGTTGATTTAAACGTTGTTCTAATTCATGTAACTTAGCGCGTAATTGCGGCGTTTGTTGTGCTTGAAGTTTTTGTGTCGGATATTCGCGTAACAACTCTTTGGCACTTTCCCATGCGGCAGAACGTGGCACCTCACCGGCAATTTTGCAAACCAATTGATACGCTTTATCAAATTGCGTTTTCGCCGCCTCGGAAATAGACATTTTTTGCTCTAACTCAAGTACTTTATCCGTCAATACTTCCGCTTGCGCTTCAAATTCTTCGTGATACACATCTACATTTTTCACAGCTAAATCGGCTAATCCACACAAGGTCTTGGCTTTTTCTAAGGCTTGAATGGCTTGCTGATATTGCAATGCACGGGTTTGTTGTGCATCAAGAGCTTGCTGATAATCTGCTAATTGGGAACGCAAGTTGTCAACTTCTTGTTCTGTTTGTTCAAATTGCGCCTGACTTTCTTCCAGTTGTTCGTTAGCAGTTTCAACCACCATTTTTTGCTCTTCCAAGCGCTCAGTCAGTTCGTTAACATCTTCTTGATAACGAGAAATTTTTTCCTGATGACGTAACGCATTTAACACCAAATTCAGGTGATCAAGCGCGCTTTGATGATCGACTTCCAGAATTCTTTCATTTTCTGCCAATTCGGCGGCTTCACGACTTAATTCAACCAAACGATGTTGCGATAAATCCTGTTCAGATTTGGCTTTATACCACTCCTGACGGAAATTTAATGCGGTTTCAATGTTGCCACGACGCTCGTTGGCATTTCGCATATAATCCGCCGCCACATAATTGGTGGATTCGGTGATTAAATGCTTGAATAAATCGCGGTCTGCTTGGGTGACTTTAATGGCTTCCAACGTCATACGGTTTTCACGTAAAGCACTTTCCATGTCTTGGAAGGCTTTTTTCACACCAAGATTTTCCGGCAATAAATAATCCCGTAATGAACGGGTAATGGCACTGGAAATACCGCCGTATAAAGAGGCTTCGATAAGTTTATAGAATTTGCTGCGGTCTGAAGAAGAACGTAAACGTTTTGGAATAATCCCCAAATCAAACATCATGCCGTGGTAATCAGTGATGGAATGATATTGTTTAAATTGGGCGCCGCTCTGCTCAACCTTATCTTTTAGTTCATTTAAGGTCAGTACGCGCGCTTGGCGTTCGTTAATGGTTTCGGTGAAAAGTGCGGTCGGATTGACAGACAATTCTACGCCTTGAATAGAAAAGGTTTTTAAATCCACTTTTTTATCACGCCCTGCCACTTGTTGCAGACGTACACCAACGATAATCCGTTGATGACGGGAGTTGATGGTATCCAACGCCGCGTAACAAACGCCAGGACGCAATTTACCATGCAAACCTTTATCACGAGAACCGCTTGTTGCACCTGCTTCCGTGGTATTACGAAAATGCAACAAGGTTAAGTCCGGAATCAACGCTGTCACAAATCCGGCCATGGTCGTAGATTTACCGGCACCATTACCACCGGAAAGTGTGGTCACCAATTCGTCTAAATCAAAGGTACGGGCAAAGAAACCGTTCCAGTTGATGAGCGTTAGAGAACAGAATTTACCGCGTTCTACCCCACTGTTTTGGTTAAAGATAACCGGCGCTACATCAGAGGATGCTATATCCATTACTTCATTTTCCAGGGATAATTCTTCAGTCATTATTCTTGTTCCTCTTCTACGAATTCGTCTTCAACGTCAGTATCGTTTTCAGTGCTTTCTGTATCGCGTTGTAATGCTGCTTTTTCAGCTTGTAAAGATTGTGGCGTTGCCGCTTCACCATCGCGAATTAAGCGTAATTGTGCTTCAATCGGATCATCTCCGGCACGCACTTCTGCGCCGAAACGGAATACCGATTCAGAAATAGTAAATTTGCCGCTGTTCGGTTCGCCTACGGTATAAATCATGCCTAAACGGCGCAAACGACCGATTGCCGCACGTACTTTTTCTGCTAATTTTTGTTTATCCAAATCGGAACCACTGGAACGTTGATTCACCGCTTTCAGTAACTTGCCTTCATCCGCTAAATTCAGCAATTCGTCATACACTTCCTGAGTACTAAAAATGCCTTGTTGAGCTAGTCGCTCCGGGCTTAAATACAAATAACACAACACCTTACCCACTAACATTTCCAATTCAGTTAACACAGAACGGGCAATGAGTGTTGTCGCTTTCGGGCGTAAATAGAAAAAACCTTCTGGCGCACGAATCAGTTCGACATTATAGCGACGATAAAACAGATCCAGTTCCGTTTGAAAATCAAGTAAAAAAGCGTGGTTATCCAAATGTTCTGTGCCGATATGTTTACCGGAACGCAACTGGCTGTCCACAGCAGGAAATAACGGGTTGGCAATGGCAGCTGCCAATTTCGGTGAAATTACATCTTGAAGGTTGTCTGTCATTATTTTTTTCTCTAACTGAATTGCTCTGTTATTGTCTTATTCGTGCGATAGATACGACTCAAAAAACGCGTGGATTTTCGACCGCACTTTTAATATTTATCAATGATATGCGCTTGAACTTC
Source organism: Aggregatibacter sp. Marseille-P9115 (assembly GCF_920939465.1). Taxonomy (GTDB): domain Bacteria; phylum Pseudomonadota; class Gammaproteobacteria; order Enterobacterales; family Pasteurellaceae; genus Aggregatibacter; species Aggregatibacter segnis_B. Next base: position 147,408 of record NZ_OV100759.1, on the reverse strand, counting down.
TGCGCCGTAATCGTTAATTTCCGTCCAATGCGGATAGATACCAGCCAAGTCATCGCCTGCAATACCTAAACGCACAGCCTGATCCACGATAATTCGCGCTACATCAAAATGTTGTATCAATGGATAATTTTCTAATTGTTGCTTCAACACTAAACTTAAATTAATCGGACGATTTTCTTCGCGGTAATCAATTAATAAGCCTTGCATGTGTTCGACGATTTTTTCGCGAATATCGGCTAAAGATTCAAATTGCAGTTCTTCCGGCAATTCGCCCAAGGCATCTTCTTCACGCAGCGCTAATTCTTCATCGCGTAAATCCACTAAACGCTCAGCTTGCGCTGTCCATAAGAACCAAGGATTGTCGAAATAATGGTGAATAGAATTGCGGAGACGTTGTGAAAAGACACGATTTTTATCCATATCAATAGCAGTGCGGATAAATTTATGCACATGACGGTCGTAGCCAATCCACAAGTCGATGGCTTGTTGCCCCCAACTTATAATGCGGTCTAGCTTAGCTTGTAAATCAATGATTAATTGTTCAATAAAATACAATTCTTGGCGACCGATCACACAATCTTGAATACGTAATAATTGCGCCTGTAATTTATCACCAGCCGCATTTAAGGTGTCTTGGAGTTCCCGTAAATTGCCGGAGGTTTCATCTAATAATTGTTCACAGCTGGAAATTGCCGCTTGCCAATCTTTGGTTAATAAAGCTGCGATATCTTCTTTAATGCTTTGTTGATTCTCATCCATCACACGTTGTGACAAATCAATGCTGTCAAAAATTTCTGCAACGGAATATTTTAGTGGTGCAAAAACACTGCGACGCCAATAATGCTCATCGCCGTCTTCTTCCGCCGCATTAGAGGCACGTTGGATTTCATCGGCCACAATAGAAAGTTGAACGGAAAGACGTAAGGCGGAAAATTCGCGTTGACGAATGTAATAATCGGATACACCAACACCCAACGGTGTTAAGCGATAAATTGCCAATCCTTCGGTGAATTCACTGCTAAAACGGTTGAGAAAACGTTGTTTAACCAGTTCATTAATCGCATTATTAGCACGAACGGCAATTGTTTCTTGAGATTGTTCAAAGGCGGTAGAAATGTGGCGGAAAATATCGACTAAGTCAGCTTCTAACATTTCGCCGTCAAAACGTTCATTATTATAAATGGCAATCGCCAATAAAAATGCCAAACGCTCAGTCGGCAAATTTAAGGAAAACTCACGTTCTTTCGCCCAGGAGACCAGTTCGGGGATGGTTTGTGATGTGTCAAGCATGAGGGATCTCACAACAGGTTAATTTCAACAAAAAATTGTGGGAATTATACAGGAATTTGCCTTTTCTAACAGCTTGAAAATGGAAAGTGCGGTCAAAAAAACAATGCTTTTTTTAGGTAAATTATACTTTGAATTTAACCCGCGAGTTTTTTAATTAACTCGTTCATTCCTTCTTCATCATAGCCTTCTTCATACTGCATATCCTCCACAAAATCTCTCAGCATTTTGCTATTTAACGCGGTACAACCGTATTTTTCCAATTTACTTTTGGTAAAACTGGAACGATATGCTGAAGAGACATTATTGAGGCTTATCACGCCGATGGTCGCTCGATTACAAGGCACTTTATTGACGAACACCAAATTGTATCCTGATTCACGGATATAACCGGTTTTATTAATAGCCGCGCTAAATATTTCATCGCGCACCAATTTATTGGTGTTCTTCACAAAAATATTGCGTTTTCCTGTTTGAATATAGGTGGAAGAGATATTAGAAAGACGTTTAATTTCCGCGTTATTTAAAGAATATTTAGCCAGCTTCACCAAATCCATTACGCTGGACACATTACTGTTAGATAAACCGGAACTGTCGCTAAAATGGGTTGAAGTCATACCAAGCGCTCTCGCCTTATCATTCATTTTTTTGATGAATTGTTGACGGCTCATACCGGCTGAACGGGACAAAGCATGTGCAGCATAATTATCGGAATGCACCAACATCGCTTTCAATAATTCGTTGCAAGAGATGGGTGTGTATCTAGGCAATTTTGTGCTTGTGCCTTTGATGTGGTCCGCATCTTCAGCGGTAATTGAGGCAATGCAACGCGCATTTTTGTTATGTTCCAAAAACACATTTGCCGTCATTAATTTTGTTACAGAAGCAATGGGACGCACGCTATGAGGTGAGCTACTTTCCAATATTTTATTGTGGGTAAAGTCATACACAACATAAGATTGTGCAACGGCAACCGTTGGTAGTAAAAATAATAAAGGCAAGGTTTTTGATAACATAGGATGATTCAAAGAAGTAAGCAACGGTGTTATTTTAGCAGTTTTTCAAGGTGAGATTAAATAAAAAAACCACCCTCAATAGAAGGTGGTTTTTGTTTTTATATATTCGTTATTTAAATTACCAAGCCTTAGATAAATAAGTCAGAATATTATTTTGCTTCTTGTGCTGGCGCTGCTACCGGTGCAGGATTAAATTTTTGTTCTAATTCGACACTTTGTTTTTGTAACTCAGCCATTGCATTTCTTAATGCTTCAGCTTTTTCAGCATAAGCTTTTTGTTGTTCCGGTGTTTGAGTCGGGTTAGTGAAACTCATATTAGCCTGATCAACCAATAAACCACTCGCCAAGCTTAATACATTTTTTGTTTGCTCTTTGATAGATTGAATTGATTCGGCTTTTACATCTAATGCATCTAAGCTTGTAATTGTATCTTTTACTGATTGATTAAATGTTTCAATCGCTTCTTTCACTTTTTTTTCATCTTGAGCTTGAACTGCGGCCACCAAATCTTGTTGGAATTTTTGTTGTGATTGTAACTGTGTTTGTTCTTGTGCCTTGTTCCAATCGACTAATTTTTGATAATCACCCTTTTCATCTACTTTTACTTCTGATGCAGCTTGTGTTTGTGCTGCTTCCGGTTTCGCTTCTGGCGCTTTGTCTGCCGGTTTGTCGCAAGCTGTTAAGAAAAGAGCCAATAATGCGGTAGCACTAATTTTTGTAAATTTGTTCATAAAAAATCCTTATTAATTGTTGATGAAAATTACTCTATTACGAGCAAATAGACGGGGCGTTAGACAGGATATGTAATAATTTGTTCCAAAATTTTACATATAAAAAAACTCCGAGAATTTCGGAGTTTTTTTCATGATTAAACGCGTTTGAAGTCAATGTGAACCAATTTTGGTTTGAACGGGTGACGTTGCATTGCTTGTGCTTTTACTGCAACTTCTTTACCGTCGATAACTAAAGTAATCACATCGGAATAGAATGAATCGTGTGCTTGAGCGTTGTTAACTTCATCATGATTTAAGATGATAGAAACCGGTGCTTCGCTACCACCGTAAACGATAGCAGGAATTTGACCGTTATGACGCAGGCGGCGGCTCGCACCCTTACCTTGCGCTGTACGAACTTCAGCGTTAAATTTAAATGCCATTGTTATGTTCTCTTTTGTAAAGATTAAAATTAAAAAATCGCAGGCGACCCAGCGATTTCCACAAAATTTGCTCAAAGCCTGAACTTTGAGGTGGTGCATTATAATGAATTCGTGGTGCTAAAGCAAACAAAAATCTTGTTAATTTTCCTAGATATTACGCCCAAAAACGGGCTAAAATAGGGCGTTATTTTTTATAGAGTTAAAGAGTATTCGATGGAATTTTTAATTCACTTTTTTAGTGATTACGGCTATTTTGCCGTGCTATTTGTTTTGATTATTTGTGGTTTTGGCGTGCCGATTCCCGAAGACATTACCTTAGTTTCCGGTGGTGTTATTTCCGGTTTGGGTTATACCAATGTGCATATTATGTTGGTTGTGAGTTTATTCGGCGTCCTCTTAGGTGATAGCACCATGTATTGGCTGGGACGCATTTATGGTACTAAAATTTTACGCTTCCGCCCTATTCGCCGCTTTTTAACCTTAGAGCGTTTACGTATGGTTCGGAGTAAATTTGAACAATATGGCAATCGCGTTTTATTTGTCGCCCGTTTTTTACCGGGATTACGCGCGCCGATTTATATCGTTGCCGGCATTACCCGTCGCGTGAGTTTTATTCGCTTTCTTTTATTAGATTTTTTTGCCGCCATTATTTCTGTACCTATTTGGGTTTATTTAGGAGATTTGGGGGCAAGTAACTTGGATTGGCTACATGAGCAAATCAAAAAAGGACAATCCATTATTTATATTTTAATTGCGTTTCTCGCAATCTACTTGATTTGGAAATGGCATAAAGGTCGTAAAAAGGTCAACGAAAAAGCATAAAGTGCGGTCAAAAAATCAAAACGTTTTTTTACTTTAACCCCATAAAACAAAACCCCATTCAGATTCGAATGGGGTTTCTTTTTATCGGAAATTATTTCTCGAGATTTAATGGCTCAATGTGCCAAATATTTTCCGCGTATTCCTTAATGGTACGGTCGGAAGAGAAATAACCCATGTTGACGATATTTTGAATCGTGCTGTCAATCCAGGTATCACGATTTTTATATTTTTCATCTACCAATTTTTGTGCATCCACATAGCTGCGGAAATCAGCAAACGCTTGGTAGTAATCGTGATATTGTAAGCCTTGTAACAATTGTTGATAACGGTTCGGATCGTTTTCGGAGAAACGGCCGTTAATGATTTGCTCAACAACGTTTCTGAGTTCCACATCCTCTTGATAGAAATTAAATGGACAGTAGCCATCGCGACGTAACTTCTCTACTTGTTCTACGGTATTACCGAAAATAAAGATGTGGTCTTTGCCGACATTTTCCAAAATTTCTACGTTTGCACCATCCAATGTACCCAAGGTTAATGCACCATTTAACGCAAATTTCATGTTACTGGTACCGGAGGCTTCTGTACCCGCCAAAGAAATTTGTTCAGAAATATCTGCCGCCGGAATGATCAATTGAGCCAAGCTTACGCTGTAGTTCGGGATAAAGACCACTTTTAAGCGGCCACCCAAACGAGCATCGTTATTGATGACATTCGCAACATCATTAATTAAATGGATGGTTTGTTTCGCTGCGTAATACGCAGATGCCGCTTTACCGGCTAAGATAAACACACGAGGTTGCCAATCTTTTTCCGGATGCTCTAACATCGCGTTGTAACGGGCAATAATATGCAACACGTTCAGAATTTGACGTTTATATTCGTGAATACGTTTTACTTGAACGTCAAATAACGCATGTGGATCAAGATCAATGTCTAATGTTTTCTTCACGTAATTTGCTAACTTCACTTTATTAGCAAATTTAATGTCAGAAATGGCATGTTTGAAATCCGCTTCATGCGCGTATTGTTTTAATTTTTCGATTTGACTTAAATCACAACGCCAATCAGAACCGATATATTTATCAAACAACGACGCTAATTGTGGGTTTGCCACAGCAAGCCAACGACGCGGGGTAATGCCGTTAGTCACGTTAGTGAAACGTTCCGGATAAATACGCGCGAAATCTGCAAAAGTAGATGTCACCATTAAGTCGGAATGAATTGCCGCAACACCGTTGACTTTGTGAGAACCAACCACGGATAACCACCCCATGCGAACTTTACGTTGATGCCCTTCTTCCACCAAAGAAACGCGACGAATGAAATCTACGTCGGTAGTGATGTAGGTTTTGACGTATTCCAAGAAATGATCGTTAATTTCAAAAATCATTTGTAAATGACGCGGTAAGATTTTCGCCATCATTTCTACCGGCCAGGTTTCTAACGCTTCTGACATCAATGTGTGGCAAGTATAAGAGAAAATGCGACGGGTCATATCCCAGGCTTTTTGCCATGCAAAGCCTTCTTCATCAATTAAAATGCGCATTAACTCAGGAATCGCTAATGCCGGGTGGGTATCATTTAAATGAATTGCCACTTTATCCGTTAAATTTTCAATGCTGTCATGTGCACGTTTGTGACGGCGGATGATGTCTTGCAATGAAGCTGAAACCAAGAAATATTCTTGACGTAAGCGCAATTCACGACCATTCCAAGTAGAATCATCCGGATAAAGCACACGAGAAAGATTTTTAATAGAAGCGCGGCTTTCCACGGCAGCAATGTGTTGACCGCGGTTAAAGTCTTCTAAGTTGAAAAGTTCACCGGCATGAGCAGACCACAAACGTAATGTGGCGGCAGAATCATTTTTATAGCCTGGAATCACTTGGTCATACGCCAATGCGGTCACCTCATCGCCTTTATTCCAGATACATTTTTTGCCTTCAAAATAAATGTTACCGCCAAAAGAAACGGTAAAACGTTTAGACGGACGAATAAATTCCCAAGGCGCACCTTTTTCTAACCAGGCATCCGGGCGTTCAACTTGTTGGCCATCTTCAATTTTTTGACGGAACATACCGTATTCATAACGAATACCATATCCCATGCCCGGCAAGCCTAAGGTCGCAATAGAATCCATGAAACAGGCAGCTAAACGACCTAAACCACCGTTACCTAACCCAGGATCCACTTCTTTTTCAATAATTTCTTCTAAATCAACGTTTAATTCGGAAAGCGCATCTTTGGCAATGTCGTATAATCCTTCTGCAATCATGGCATTAGATAAGGTACGACCAATCAAAAATTCCATTGATAAATAATAAACACGACGGGAGTCTTCTGCTCTAGCTTCGCGTGCAGTGGTGATCCAACCTTCGGTGACGAAATCACGTACTGCATATAATGTAGCGTTTAACCAATCCCGTTGGCTCGCTTCTTTCGGTGATCGGCCAATTAAAAAAATCAGTTTATAGACAATCGTCTTTTTCAATGAATCGACATTGACTTCTGGTCGATCGTATAGGAATGGAGAATCAAAATTATCCATTATCATAAAAATAGTCCTCAGTTAATAAAAAAGCGGGTGAATTTTAATCATTAAAAATAAAAAAACAATAATAATCTCCTGCACAAAGCTTGTTTTTTCTTTGTGCAGAAGATAAGTATTTCATTAATTAGATAAAATTCTTTGATATAAATGTTGGTAATGGGTTGCAGAGATTTGCCAACTAAAATCTTGTTCCATTGCAATGACTCGGACTGTTGCCCATAAACGTTGTTTTTTCCATAAAGCAAACGCCGATTGTAATGCCTGACGTAAACTATCAGCAGTAGCATCACTAAAGACAAACCCAGTTGCTGTTCGAGCTTGGATATTTTCCGCCGTGGTATTCACCACTGTATCAGCTAAGCCACCGGTTGCACGAACTAATGGCAACGTACCGTATTTTAAGCCGTAAAGCTGTGTTAAACCGCAAGGTTCAAAACGGCTTGGCACTAAAATCACATCACCACCGGCAACCATTAAATGCGATAAAGCTTCATCATAGCCGATTTTAACGGCAATATTTTGCGGATAAGTTTCCGCTAATTGACGAATACCGGCTTCTAAGTGCGGTGCGCCAGAACCGAGAATCGCCAACTGTCCACCCTGTTTAACGATTTCATCGGCGCTTTCTAGCAATAAATCAACGCCTTTTTGTTCTGTTAAACGCGTCACCATGACAAACAATAACGCCTCAGCTTGTTCCGGAAGGTTGAAATAAGCCTGTAAATCCGCTTTATTTTTCGCTTTACCGCCCATGTATTTCAACTTGTAACCATGTTGAATGTACTGATCGTTCATCGGATGCCAAATTTTTTCGTCCACACCATTTAGAATACCTACTAAACGCCCTTCTTGATCTAGGGTAGAAAGTAAGCCTTGTAAGCCATACGCAAATTCCGGAGTGGTAATTTCTTTCGCATAAGTTGGGCTAACGGCTGTCACAGCATCTGAATAATAGAGTCCGGCTTTTAAATAGGAAATTTGTCCAAATAACTCTAATCCATCCACATGGAACATACTGTGTGGCAAGCCGATTTCAAATAAATGGCGATAATCAAATTGGCCTTGGTACGCCAAATTGTGAATCGTAAAAACGGATTTCGCGGGACGCCCTTTATTAAATAAATACGCCGCCGTTAAACCCGCATGCCAGTCATGAGCATGAACGACTTCAGCGCGCCACCAACTATCTAATCCGGTGGATAATTCCGCGCCAACCCAAGCCAACAACGCGAAACGTTTGTAGTTATCGCCGTAATCATTGTAATTAACATCGTGATAAGGGTTGCCTTCACGCGCATATAAGTGCGGTGCATCAATAAGATAAACTCCCACATCATGATATTCACCGTAACGCAAAACAATATGGCCGGCAAAATTATCAAATTCCGTCACGATTGAAGTATGCGGAATCCCTGCCATAATTGCCGGATAAGCCGGCAATAAGATACGAGTGTCAATGCCAATTTCTTTTTGTGCAAACGGCAAGGCGCCCATCACATCGGCTAATCCGCCGGTTTTGAGTAAAGGATATAACTCCGAGCAAACGTGTAATACTTTCATTTTATTTACCTAATATGACGCCAAAATGGCACCGAAGATGACGCGCGTTTTCTAACGCGTGCCGTTATAAACAATTCTGTTACAGGCACAAGCGAAGACGCTTGCGCCTGTATTTGCCTTCTTAAAGTGCGGTCATAAAATCCGAAGGATTTTGAACGTTGGCTTTGCCAACGGCTCCGAAGGAGCGAATAAATCACTTCCGTGATTTATGAGTAATAATTAAAACGTTTTGAAAACTGACCGCACTTTCACGTTAGTCTAAATGTTCTTCCGAGAACACTTCTTGCCCTTCTAATTTTTTCAACATAGAAGGTGTCACTAAAATGACTTTACCGGTTGAACTGATGCGGAAGCGTTTGCTGTCCAATTCACGGTCAACACCAATTTGCATACCGTCCGGAATAATACAATGACGGTCAATAATACAGTGTTTCAGCACGCAATTTTTACCGATAGTCACTTCCGGCAACACAACACTATGATCGATCACTGAGCCTTCATTAATTTTAATGCGATCAAATAATACGGAATAACTGATTGACGCATCGGTAATCACACAACCTCCACCGATAAGGGAATTATCCACCGGCTTAACATTGGCATTTTTATAGAAGAATTTAGACGGATAGGCTTGCACCGGGTTACCACGAATCGGCCAGGTTTGGTCATAAATATCTAATTGTGGATTTTCAGACACCAAGTCGATATTGGATTGCCAGAAACTGTCCAAGGTGCCCACATCACGCCAATAAATATCACCTTCGGTATTGCGTCCCATACAAGAACGACTGAACGGATGGGCATATAAGGTGCCTTCTTCCAAACATTTCGGCAATACGTCTTTACCGAAGTCGTGAGATGTGCAAGGGGTATTCACTTCGCGATCTAACATTTTGTATAAATAGTCTGCATCAAATACATAAATCCCCATGGAAGCCAACGACGTATCCGGTTTGCCGACCATTGCCGGTGGATCTTTCGGTTTTTCCACGAAGGCTTTCACTTTCAGATTTTCATTAACCGCCATCACACCAAATTCATGTGCCTCAGAACGTGGTACTTCGATACAACCCACGGTACATTTTGCACCACTGGTCACGTGGTCTAACAACATTTGGCTATAGTCTTGTTTATAAATGTGGTCACCGGCAAGAATTAAGACGTATTTCGGACGGTAGTGATCACGAATAATCGCCATATTTTGATACACCGCATCAGCTGTACCGCGATACCAAGTAGAGTCATCAATTTGTTGACGCGCCGGGAGCATATCAATGAATTCACCACGCTCTTGTGGCAGGAAAGACCAACCTTTTTGTAAATGACGTAATAAAGAGTGGGCAGCATATTGCGTTACCACACCAATGCGGTTTAAGCCGGAGTTAATACAGTTGGACAAAGCGAAATCGATGATTCGACGGTTACCACCAAAATAAAGTGCCGGTTTTGCACGTTTATCCGTTAATTCGTGCAGACGTGAACCGCGGCCACCGGCCAAAATAAGCACTAAGGTGCTTTTAACGAGATCGTGTTTATTTAGATCAGCTTTCATAGTGAACTCCGTTATATTGTTTTAAGTATCCATTTTTTTCAACACACAAAACGCCATACCACCTACATCAACTTGCCGTTGTTGCTCCGTTAAGTTTGTTGTACCTGCCACGGCCTTCCAGTGTCCATCAAACGCGACGGGCAACATAAAAGACTGGGGTTCTGCTTTCGCATTGATTAAGAAAAGCCATTGCTGATCTAATACCACTTGCAGCGCTTTGCTTTCCCGATTATGCCAATCCTTGGCTTGCATTGATTCTCCCTCAATATTGAGCCAAGTGACATTTTCATCTGACCACCAAACATCCCGTTGCAAACTTTGAATTTGTTTTCGTGTTGCAATCAGTTGTTTGGTCAAGTCAAATAATTCCTGATTGAAATCCTGCCATTTCAGCCACGTGATTTCATTATCCTGACAATAGGCGTTATTGTTACCGAATTGCGTGTTGCCGAATTCGTCACCGGCAAGCAACATCGGGGTACCATTGCCCAGCAGCAAACTTGCCAATAATCCGCTTTGCGCTAAAACGCGCTGATTTTCCACCGCACTTTGGTGCTCGTCATTTAGGTCTAATTGACTGCCCTCAATGCCATGGTTGTAACTGTAATTTTCATTGCGACCGTCGCGATTATCTTCGCCGTTCGCCTCGTTATGCTTATGGTTATAACTGACTAAATCGCGTAACGTAAAACCATCGTGAGCGGTAATAAAATTCAGGGTGGTGTGTGGCAAACGCGTTTCTCGCTTGAACAGATTACTTGAGCCGGCAAAACGTTCGGCAAATGCGCCCACTTCCCCACTTTTCCATAACCAAAAACGACACATATCATCACGGAAGCGGTCGTTCCATTCGGCAAAATAATGGGGAAAACGCCCTAATTGATAACCGTAATGGCCAATATCCCAAGGTTCGCTGATGAATTTCACCTGCTGTAAACTTGGTGTTTGCGCGATATCGTCAAACAGTTTGGCGTGTGGGTTGAAATCCGGTGACTCACGCCCTAACACCGTGCCTAAATCAAAACGGAAACCATCTACATGGCATTCTTCTACCCAATAACGAAGGCAATCCACCACCCATTTTCGGGTGATGTCATTGGATAAATTCAGCATATTGCCACACCCCGTCCAGTTAATGTACTCGCCTTGTTCGTTTTGCCAATAATACGTCCGATCATCAATGCCACGTTGGCTGAACGTTGGGAATGGTTTTTCCGATTCTGCCGTGTGGTTAAACACCACATCTAAAATTACTTCAATCCCCGCTTCATGTAACGCTTTCACCATGCTTTTGAATTCATACAACGGGTTTTCGCGGTTCGCTTCAGAGCAATATTTGGGCTCTACGGCAAACATGGCCAACGGGTTATAGCCCCAATAATTTTGTAATCCTTTTTCTTGCAAGTGCGGTTCGTTTACGTGGTAATTAACCGGCAACAACTCCACTGCCGTAACCCCTAATTCTTTTAAATACGCCACACTTTGCGGTTGCGCCAAACCGGCATAAGTTCCGCGTAACTTTTCAGGTAGCTCTGCACGTAATTGGCTAAAGCCTTTTACGCTGAGTTCATAAATTATCGTCTCTGCCCAAGGTGTTTTCGGGGCTTTGTCGTGTTGCCAGTCAAATGCCGTCTCAATAATTTGACCTTTCGGCGCAAATTCCGCGTTATCTCGTGGATCATTTAACTGAAAAATCGACCGCACTTCTGCCGAACTTAAATCCGGTTTACCCACCACGGCTTTCGCATAAGGATCAAGCATGAGCTTGTTTGGATTAGCTAAAGTGCGGTCATTTTCGGCGGTGATTCTAAAACCGTATTGCATACCGTTAGCCACACCGGAAAGCGCAATATGCCAAACATTTTCGCTGCGATGCATAGCAAAACGCTGCTCTTTTTTGCCGTTCTCAAACAGGCACAATTCCACAGCATCCGCCACAGAAGAATACAGTGCAAAGTGAGTGACTTGCTCGCCGTTTTCTTCATATTGGCTATAACCGAACGGGTAAGCCTTGCCTTGATTTTTAACTGCAACCATGCTTTATCCTTGATATTTCAAATAGAGGGTTGCCAATGGTGGAATAGAAACAGAAATAGAATGATCTCGTCCATGGCTTGAGATTGCCTCACTTTCTACGGCACCGCAGTTACCAAGATTTGAACCTTCGTAAAAGGATGAATCCGTATTTAAAATTTCGTGGTATTGACCGGCAATATTCACACCCATACGATAATCATTGCGTGGCACCGGCGTAAAGTTACTGATCACAATAATGCGCTCGCCTTTGCTGCTACGTCGTTCAAAAGCAAATACGGAGTTTTGCGCATCATCCACGACCAACCAATCGAAACCTTGCTGATCCGAATCCAGTTCAAAGAGCGGTGCATTTTCGCGATAAATTTTATTGAGGTCTTTCACCAACTGTTGCATACCGATATGCCATCTTCCGCCGATGGATTCATCCAATAAGAACCAATCAAGACTTTCACGGTAATTCCATTCACGGCCTTGGGCAAATTCATTTCCCATGAACAATAATTTTTTACCCGGATAGCCCCACATGTAGCCGTAATAAGCGCGTAAGTTCGCGAATTTTTGCCACGCATCCCCTGGCATTTTACCGATTAAGGAACATTTTCCATGTACTACTTCATCGTGGGAAAGTGGTAATACAAAGTTTTCGCTGTATTGATACACCATGCCGAAAGTCATTTGATTGTGGTGATATTGGCGATAGACCGGATCTTTTTCCATGTAAGAAAGGGTGTCATTCATCCAACCCATATTCCATTTGAAATTAAAGCCCAAACCACCGTTTTCTGTCGGGTGTGTTACACCAGCGAACGAGGTCGATTCTTCCGCAATGGAAACCGCCCCTTGCACTTCACTATGAATTTTCCAGTTGGTGTGTTTTAAGAATTCAATGGCTTCTAAATTTTCTCGCCCGCCGTATTGGTTCGGAATCCATTCTCCCTCGGCACGGCTGTAATCACGATAAATCATGGAGGCCACCGCATCGACACGAATACCGTCAATCCCGAAACGTTCAATCCAATATAAGGCGTTACTGGATAAGAAGTTTTTCACTTCGTTGCGACCATAGTTATAAATAAGCGTGTTCCAGTCTTGGTGGAACCCTTCGCGCGGATCGGCGTGTTCATATAATGCCGTGCCGTCAAAAGCCACCAAGCCATGGGTATCGCTTGGGAAATGACCCGGCACCCAGTCCAAAATCACATTGATGCCGGCTTCATGGGCGCGTTCCACTAAACGTTTAAACCCTTCCGGTGTACCAAAACGACTGGTTGGAGAATACAGACCTAGCGGTTGGTAGCCCCAAGAACCGTCAAACGGGAATTCGGAAAGAGGTAAAAACTCAATGTGCGTAAAACCCATTTCTTTCACATAAGGAATCAATTCATTGCCGATTTGGTCGTAATCTAGCCAGAAATTATTTTCTAAATTACGGCGCCAAGAGCCTAGGTGCACTTCATAAATGGAAATCGGTTGATCCCATTGGTTGGCTTTACGGCGGGCTTCTGTCATTGGCACAATGTCCGGTAACGCACTAATTTGTGACGCTGTATCAGGACGTAACTGTGAACTGAAGGCATAAGGGTCGGCTTTTAAGCGTAAATTGCCGTGGCAATCAATTAATTCAAATTTATATAACTGCCCTAATGCAACTTTCGGTAGGAATAATTCCCATACGCCGCTTGCCGGATGTAAGCGCATCGGATGACGACGGCCGTCCCAATAGTTGAAATCCCCCACCACAGACACTCGTTTCGCGTTCGGTGCCCACAAACGGAAGTTCACACCGGAAACACCATCACATTCGATAAAATGCGCACCTAACACTTCATACGGACGCAAGAATGAGCCTTCAGCTAAAAGCCATTCATCCAAATCATTAATCATTGGATGATAACGATAAGGGTCTTCAAGGATTTGCGATTCTTTGCCCCAATACACTTGTAATTGATAGGCAAAGAAATCACGGGTGTTCGGCACAACACCGGCAAAAAAGCCTCTGTCATCTAAACAATCCAATTCACAGACGGTGTCTTGATTTTCTTTATCAATGACGCTGACACGGCTGGCATCCGGCAATAAAGCACGAATTTCAATGCCATTATCGGTTTCGTGCATACCCAATACGGAAAAAGGATCAGAATGTGTTCCATCAAAGAATTGATTAATCACGGATTGCGCTACTAGTTGAGTCATAATAAATCCTCGCTAAGCTCTGCGGGCTTGATTAATTAAAGAGAAAAATGCGGTCATTTGCGCATCATCAAAAATAAGTTCTAAGGATTGGCTTAATTTTTTCCGCCAATTCGGATATTCCGTTGAAGTGCCTGGCAAATTGAATGACACTTCTTGGCTCAATAAATTTTCTAATTGCACGCCCACCAACTGGCTTGCACTTTCTGCCAAATAACGATGAATTTGACGGTTCAAATTGTCGTGCATTGCCATGCTTAAAGCATCGCCCCAATAATCAGGCGGTAAATAACCGTCGCGGTGCAAACTGTCTAATAAAGCTTGTTTATCTACGACGCGTTGATCGTATTTTTCTTTTAACACGTCGCCCTCTAAAATGCCGAGCTGACCGAACAACGCCAAATCAAGGCAATGCCAGAAACTTTGTAAAGAAGGCACATCATGGGTGCCGATAGTGGCAAAGGCATGTGGTGGGAAATCCTGTTTAAGCGGATACATGTTGTTACGTTGCGCAAAATACAACACAAAATACGAGAAAATACGAAACTCGTTTAATTTCAACCGCACTTCATCAGGCACGGTGCCCAAATCCTCACCAATCACTAAACACTGGTTACGTTGGCTTTCAATCGCAAGAATTGCCATCAGTTCATCAAACGGATAATGCACATAAGCGCCATCTGCCGCTGTTTTATTTTCAGGAATCAGCCACAAGCGGAATAAGCCCATCACATGATCGATACGCAACACACCAAAGTTCTGCATATTGGCACGCAACATCTCAATAAACGGCTGGAAACCACGCGCCTTTAACACACTTGGATTGTATGGCGGCAAATTCCAATTCTGTCCGACAGGACCTAACGGATCAGGCGGCGCACCGACAGACGCGTTCACACAATAAAGCTCCGGGTCTGACCACACATCGGCACTCCCACGGGAGCTGTTTACGGCTAAATCGCCATAAATGCCAAGTTGCATTCCCACTTGACGACATAACGTTTGTAGCTCACTTAATTGTTGTGATGTCGCCCATTGTAACCATACGAAGAATTCCACTTGCGCTTCATGTTCTTTTAACAAGGCTTTGCGTTCACGCGCTGAGAGTGTTTGCCACGCTTTACGCCAGCCCAACCAACCAATGGTATTTTCTTCCGCCTGTTGGTGTTCATGCTCAATGCCATCTAACACATTAAAGAGCCCTTGCAATAACAATGCTTCACCTTGTACTTTTTTGAAAGCATCAAAATCTTGGCGACGGGCGATGATTTGTGCAGATTTACTACGTTTAAAGAAGTCAAATAACTGCTCAAGTGCGGTCAGTTTTAGCTGCATTATTTCGCCGTAAGCCACGGTTTTGGCTTCACGCAAGGAGGTTATTTGTTCTTGCACAGGTGCGGAATGAAACCAAGTTTGCACGGAACGGGATAATTTAAATTCCGGCAAAGCGGCAATATCCAAATAAATAAAATTTAACCAACGGCGGGAGGATGAACTATAAGGGCTTGCCCATTCCGGCACGGCGGGGTACATCAAATGCAACGGATTAATGCCAATAAAATCCGCGCCCTGCTTTGCGCCTTGCTCGATTAAATAAGCTAAATCACCGAAGTCGCCAATGCCCCAGTTGGTTTGAGAACGTAAGCTATATAGCTGAACATTGATCCCCCACGCTTTTTTCGATTGCAAGATCGGTGGTTGATAGGCAGTACGCGGTGCCACTAAAACACGAACCACATATTTTTGATTCGCCGTGGAAAGATTTAATTGATAGTAACCAAACGGCAACGAAGGCAATAAAATAGATGGGCTTGAAGAACCGGTTTGTTCAACACATTTTTTACCTTGTTCATCAAGAAGTTGAATATTTAGGGAAACAGGCTCAGAAAGGGATAAACGCGCTAAATCATAATGAATCGGCTCGTTTTCAAAGGCGGTAATCACATCATCGAACGCCCCTTTTTCCCGTTTACTCGGCGATTGCAAAAGTGCGGTGAAATAACGTAACGTTTCCGGTGGGGCATAAATCAAATGCCCATCGATATCATAATGAGAAAGCGAAATGCCAACATCTTCAGCAGATCGTTTAAGAGAATCAGAAACTTGCATATAAACCTACAACTCAATACAACATAAAATAACGATTTATAAGTATTGTAGTGAAGGGGCAGGTAAAAACAACGTTTTTAATCCAAATTAGTGATCTCCATCAAAATAAATCTTTCAGTATTTACAAGGATTAAGCAGTAATTTTGGCTGAATTTTTAATCGTCTGTTTGGCGAATAAAAAAAGCTCACTTAACGTGAGCCTTTTGAAAAGAAGGATATATTTGAAGTCAGGGATAGTTTAACGCTTAAACCGATTGTTCTTCATCCACAACAAACTCAAACCAATCAATGACATCACATTCATGAATGCCGTTTTGGATTAACACGCCTGCACGTTTAACACTTTCAGGATCGCTGCTAATTAACGGGTGCCATGATGGCAACGGTTTGCCTTCATAAAGCAAACGATAGGCGCAAGTCGCTGGCAGCCAACCAAATTCAGGTAAATTGTCTTTGGTCAGTTTGGTGCAATCCTCTTCCAACTCAAAACGTTTCAAATAATTACCGCACTTTCCTGTTTCTAAATCCAACAAATTGCACGCGATACGGGTGTAATACAAACGCTCATATTTGCCCTCGCCATCAATATATTTACGATAGCAACACTTGCCGCAACCATCACATAATGCCTCCCATTCGGCATCATTCATATCAAGCAGTTTTTTGTGTCGCCAGAAATCAGGTTCTAATTGCATAAATTATTTACCGGTTTGGTTTTAAAAGCGGAAATTATAGTGAGGAACGCAGCCTGTGACAAATACTGAAAGAGAGGTTTGCAAAAACAAAAAAGTGCGGTCAATATTGACGATGTTTTTCAACGGAAAAAACACATCGGATATTGACCGCACTTATCCTTAAAAATAACAGATTAACGATAAGTGACGCGTTCGTTATCGTTTAAATGAATGGTCGTTTCAGCTAATTTGGTTTCTGCAATGACCTTGCCGTGTCGAATAGAATAACGTGTCGGCACTTGACGACGTACTGCATCAAAGCCATTCTCTGCCGGTAAAATGATAAAGTTAGCGGCATTCCCTTCTTCCACGCCATAACCTTGTAACCCTAGTGCTTTTGCACTGTTTTCAGTCACTAATTTTAAGCCGTCGTTAATTTGTCCGTAGCCCATCAGTTGGCAAACGTGTAACCCCATGTGTAACACCTGTAACATATTCGCCGTTCCTAACGGATACCAAGGGTCGAATACGTCATCATGGCCAAAACACACGTTGATCTTGTTTTTCAGCATTTCTTTGACGCGCGTCACGCCACGGCGTTTTGGATAAGTATCGAATCGACCTTGCAAATGAATGTTGACGAGCGGATTGGCCACAAAATGAATTTTGGATAATTTCAACAAACGGAAAAGGCGAGAAGCATAGGCATTATTGTATGAATGCATTGCGGTGGTGTGGCTTGCAGTCACTTTGTCGCCCATTTCATATTTCAATGCCAATGCGGCAACCGTTTCCACAAAACGGGATTGTTCATCATCAATTTCATCACAGTGAATATCGATTTGTTTGTTGTATTTGCGCGCAATATTGAAGGCAATGTGCATAGATTCCACACCGTATTCACGGGTGAATTCAAAGTGCGGTATGCCGCCCACCACATCTGCGCCCATTGCCATGGCTTGATCCAACAAGGCTTCGCCGTTCGGATAAGACAAAATTCCCTCTTGTGGGAATGCCACAATTTGAAGATCCACCCAAGGGGCAACTTCTTTTTTCACTTCGAGCATGGCTTTAAGTGCGGTTAACGTTGGGTCGGACACATCCACATGGGTACGCACATGTTGCACGCCATTTGCGATTTGCCATTTTAAAGTTTTCCATGCGCGGGATTTCACATCCTCATGGCTCAATAAAGATTTTCGCTCAGCCCAACGTTCAATCCCTTCAAATAACGTACCGGATTGGTTCCAGTTCGGTTGTCCTGCGGTTTGTGTCGCATCCAAATGAATGTGCGGTTCAACAAACGGCGGATACACAATGCCCTGTTCGCCGTCTAAAATGTCACCGGAAAAATCAATCTGTTGTTCGTTAGGCAGAATACGGGCAATCTTGCCGTCTTCAATGGCAATCTGCCATAAGCCTTCACGTCCGTTAATATGAATATTTTTAACTAACATTTATCGCTCCTATTTGAACGCCAATTTTTTACCGAATAACGGCGTTAACACAAAATAAGCCACTGCGCCGCCAATAACGGCATTTAACGGAATAATACCCGGCAAGAATTTACCGCAAGCAATCCCAATTGCCACAGAGATAATGGCTGTCCAGTTGATGGTGACAAATTTTGCTTGTTCAAAATTGGCATAGGCTTTATTACGCAAAATATAGTCGGCAATGATCACGCCACCAATCGGTGGAATCGCAGCAGATAAAAATGTTAACCAGCCCACAAAGTTGTTGTATAACCACAAGGCACAAAGCGTACCGATCACACCGTTTAACACCGATAATGGACGGCTACTCCAACCGGTAATGTTGGCGAAACCCAAACCGGAGGCATAAAGCGCATTATCATTAGTTGTCCAAATATTTAAACCAAGCACAATAATCGCCGGCAGAATTAATCCTTGGGCAACCATCACATCAGAAATATCGGACATCCCGGTCACGGCTGCCCCGGCGGCGCCAAAGACGAACATTAATGAGTTGCCCAAGAAGAACGCAATCATACTGATTAAAATCGCTTGTTTGGCTTTGCGTCCGAAACGCACGAAGTCTGCCGTTAATGAACCGGCGCTGATGAAAGACCCCACAACTAAGGTAATCGCCATCGGTAAGGAAATCTCGTCTTTCGGTATGATATTTTCTAACACAGATAAACCACCGGCATCCGTTACCGCCAAATACACCGAATAAGAACCAAGCACAGCGATTGCCGGCACCGCAATGGTGGAAAGAATAGTCAGCGCGGAAATACCGAAGAAAACCGTAATGGTCATTAATAACCCTGAGCCTAAAATTAAATAGTTCACATCAATGCCGGTAACTTTATTGACCGGAATCGCAAACATCGCCACACCAACACCAAACCAGCCCACTTGGGTGCCGCCTAAAATTAAAGATGGCAACCAAGAGCCTTTCACACCGAAGGAATAACGCGCCAAAACATGGGTTGTTAAGCCGGTTTTTGCACCGATGTAGCCAAGAAATGACGTGTAAATCCCTAACATTAAGTTACCGATGATCACGGCTAACCAGAAATCATGGTAAGTGAGTGATGTGCCCAGCGTGCCGCCCGTCCACATACTTGCAGAGAAAAACGTTAATCCCAGCATAACAAACGTCAGTGCCACAGCACCTTTACGTTCATGTTGTGGAACGGGCTTCAAACTAAAATTTTCAGAACTCATTTTTGTATCCTTTCAAAGTAAAAAAATCGGCAAATTCTAATCCTTAGCCAAGCCAAAAGCAAACGTTTGCTTTATGAAAAAAAATAAAAGTGCGGTCAACATTTACGATGTTTTTCAACAGAAAAAACACATCGAATATTGACCGCACTTATATGAATGATTTGCAGCGTTGCCTACTTGAGGCATACCCATCATAAAAAAGACATCGGGCTAAAAGACATCATGCTTTTAGCCCGAGTTTTCACGAAAAAATTAGCTCATTAAGCGATTTTTTCTGCGTTGTAAGAAATACACCAAGATTAATAACAAGGCACAACCAAGAGAAACGATAAATAACGTTCCAAAGAAACTGTTCCAATGGAGTGATTGAATAATCCACGCTAATAGCGCACCAGCCGCTGCAGCACCGATATAGGCGAACAGACTGACAAACCCGGTGGATGAACCTGACGCGTATTTATGGGAGTTTTCGGCAGCCGCCATGGCAATCAAGAATTGCGGACCAAAAATAAAGAAGCCCATCAAGAAGAATAATGCGCTCATAATGAAATAGTTATCGCTTGGAATAAACCAAAGTGCTAAGGACGTTGAAATGATGCCCAGCACATAAATAATATTCATTTGAGTACGGTTTTCGTTGAAGAATTTATCAGAACCCCAACCCGCAAACAGCGCGCCTAAGAATCCGCCGACTTCAAAGAAAGAAACGGCTGAGTTTGCTTTAAGCAAATCATAACCATGGGTTTCGATTAAATATAAGTTACCCCAGTCATTGATACCGGTACGGATCACATAAATAAAACACCAAGAGAACGCCAATGCCCAGATAATGCTATTTTTAAAGACATAATTTTTCAGGATTTCCCAGTTGGATAAACCCAAGCCTTCTTTTTCATGTTCTTTTTCGGCAATGTCGTTACGCCATTCACCGACTGTCGGCAGCCCCATAGATGAAGGTCGGTCTCGCAATAAGAAGCACATTGCAAAACCGACTACGCAGGCAATAATTCCTGGCACGATCATGCCGTAACGCCAGCCCCAATAAAGGCTTACAGCACCGGCTAAAAGAGGAATTAGCGCACCACCTAGGTTGTGTGATGTATTCCAAATCGCCCACCACAATCCACGCTCATTACGGGAATACCAAGTATTCAGAATTTTTGAACATGGTGGCCAGCCCCAACCTTGGAAAAAAGCGTTAATCATCCAAAGGGTGATAAACATAAAGATGGAAGAACTCATCCCAAAGAGGATATTCACTACCCCGGTCATCATTAACCCAATGCCCATAAAGTAGCGAGGGTTAGAGCGGTCGCCTAATACGCCGGATAAGAATTTGAAAACACCATAGGTGAGATAAAAAGCGGTACCCATAATACCGATATCTGATTTTTGTAGCCCAAGATCCACAAGCATCTCAGGCATAACGAACTTAAAACTTTTACGCGTAAAGTAGAATACGGCATAACCGATATAACTGGTGATCATCAAATGTAATCGCCAATAGCGATAAGTTTTGTCGATTTCCTCTTTGGTTTTCGTCACTGGTAAATCCGGTGGCACACTGAATATACCCATAAGATTTCTCCTCGACTAAAAGTGATAAATCGTTTCAGTATAATTTAAAATCCACCTCTAAATGGGGGTGTAGATCAAAAAACAGGCTATTTGGTAAAAAAGAAGAGAAAAGAAAAAAAGGTTTTATTCGATTGGTTGAAAAAATTTAAAAGTGCGGTCAAAATCCAACGTGTTTTTTCAATTAAAAAACATCGTCAAAATTGACCGCACTTCCTCTCACACTACCCTTTCAGCTGCGACAAACGCCCTTCTTCATCAAAAATACCGACAATTTCTTTTTCACCACGACGGGCGATTAAATGGGTTTCTGTATTTTCGATAATGCGATATTCCTTTGCCGTTACATAATTTTGTAGCACTTTTTTCTGGGCTTTAATTTCAAATAAAGAAATGAATTGCGGATAAACTGACAAGATTCTCAAATGTTCTTCTTCCAGAGAAAAGGTCTTGCGTAAACTGCGATCTTTCACCGTCACCAACAATGCACCCGCACCAAAATTGCCCACGTAATAGCCGTCAGACTCAAACATACCCAACGCGACCAAACCAAAACTGTGCACGTCATTTAAGGCAAGTTCCCGATTGGGTTTTGTGAGTTCATCAATTTTGTATTTTTTGCCGTAAGCACGAAATTCTTTCGCTTGTTCCAACAACTTCGCAGGAATATTAGCCGCTTGGTTTGCCCAACTCCAAAGCCAGGTTTGATTCTCAAAAGAAAAAGAGCCCAACACCTGAACCGGATAAGTATATTGCTCGCCGAAGGTGATTTTCCCGGCTTTCAAATCCACGTTCCAATCCAAATTCTCTACTCGTTCGGCGAAATCAAGCTGCTTTTCAAACCCAATAATGGCATAGCGATCGTATAAGCCTGAAAAGCTTTTATAGCCGCTAAATTGAATCATGCCGAATATTTTTTTAAATAACACGAAGGTTTCTCCTGATTGATTTCATAAAGTGCGGTGCGTTTTTAAATTGTTTTTTAGATCTGATAAAAAACCGCTAAAAGAGGATTAACTTACATAAATTCCGCAGAAAATTCGATAGCGAAGGAACAATAAATTCTTTAAAATGCGGTGTCCTTGATATTCAGGGCACTTTTTATTCATGAAAATATAAGGATTCTATGATGAAAAAATTCTATCCGGTTTTATTATCAGCAAGTATTTTAGCATTAGCAGGCTGTGCAACTGAAGGTTCTCGTACCGTAGAAGTGCAAAAAGTCAACAGCTACAACACCGCTTATCATGGCGTAAAAGCACCGATTTCTGTCGGTAAATTTGACAACCGTTCAAGCTATCAAAATGGCGTATTCTCCGATGGCGATCAATTAGGAAATCAAGCAAAAACGATTTTAGTTTCTCATTTACAACAATCAGGCCGTTTTAGTGTTTTAGATCGCACCAATATGTCTGAAACTGCCGCAGAAGCGAAAATCAAAGGTAAAAAACAAACCTTAAAAGGCGCAAATTATGTGGTTACCGGTGATGTAACGGAATTTGGCCGTAAAACCGTTGGCGACCAACAATTATTTGGCATTTTAGGTCGCGGAAAACAACAAGTGGCTTACGCGAAAGTCACCTTAAACATTGTTAACACACAAACATCCGAAGTGGTTTATTCCGTTCAAGGTGCCGGCGAATACAATCTTTCCAACCGTGAAGTATTAGGCTTTGGCGGTACTTCAGGATATGACTCAACACTCAATGGCAAAGTGTTAGATTTAGCCATTCGTGAAGCGGTAAACAACCTTGTTTCTGGTGTTGAAGCAGGTCAATGGAAACCGGCTAATTAAGGGTTAGATGATGAAGAAATTAACACTTCTCGCTTGTTTGTCTGCCGTCGCTGTATTGACGGCTTGTTCATCAGGGCACAAACAACACTCGCTCTACACTTGGAATGGTGATGTTTACCCTTCTTCTGTTTATCAACACCTAACACAAGAAGGTGATCCGCAAGAACAACTGCAAAAATTAGAAGAACTGGCTCAACTGGATGGCGGTAACAAAGTGCCACCCGGTTTATACGCACAAATTGGACTTCTTTATGGGCAATTAGGGAATCCGGGAAAAATGGCTGAATCTTATCAAAAAGAAATGAGCCTGTTTCCTGAATCGACGCAATACATCAATTTCCTGTTAAATAAAGGAAAAAAAGTAGAGACAGCCCAAGAAAATCGCGCAAATAAAAAAGCGAAAAAAGGAGAGAAAAAATGAGAAATATTTCACTCTATTTAGCCATGGCTTGCGCATTTTTGCTTTCAGCGTGTTCTGCAATGAAGCCAACGCCGTATGACTATACCAACTATTTAGAGAGCAAACCGCAGTCTATTCTTGTATTGCTTCCAACCGATACCACCAATGATGTAAAAGGCTCCCCGGCTGTGTTGGCACAAGCCATTTCGCCATTGGCTGAAAATGGTTACTATGTTTTTCCACCGGCTCTTGTTTATCAAACCTTTAAAAATAACGGGTTAACACAAGCGCAAGAAATTCATAACGTCAACCCACAAAAATTACGCGAGATTTTTGGTGCGGATGCCGTGCTCTACATTAATGTGGACGACTACGGTGTGAATTACCAAGTGTTCGACAGCGTAACCAGAGTGAAAGTGAGTGGCAAACTCGTTGACTTACGCAATGGTAAAACATTATGGGAAGGCAAAGGCTATGCGGACGATGCTGAAAGCAATAACAACGGTAACGCGCTGGCTATGCTGGTGACCGCAGTCGTTAAACAGATTGCCAATAACGTATCTGATAAAGGATATAAAGTGGCAGGATGGGCAACCGGAAACATGTTAGGTCGTTCTTGTAATGGCTGCTTGCTTTACGGTCCGAGACATCCATCCTACGGACAAGATCCTCAATTAAAGATGCCTCAATAATCCCCTTTAGATAAATCAAAGGCTGATTTCGACACACCGTCAATATCAGCCTTTTTTAATGAATAAGTGCGGTCGGTTTTTGAGAGGTTTTAAAACTCTTTTAAAATTGACCGCACTTTCAAACATTAAATTCTACCCTTTGATGGCACTCGTCAGGAGACGCGCGCTATCTGGGGAGATATTCTTAAAGCTCCTTTCATCTTCTTTTTAAATTATCTGAAATAAGTATAGATAAAAAGAGTAAAGGAAATCCCTTACTAAACACATTAAAGAAAAATAAAACAATGTCTTTTATTTCACTTAAAGATATTTCTCCCCAATTTAATATATAGGATATAAGAATTAAAAATAACGAAAACCCAATAAAGCAAACTACGGATGCAAAAAATGTAAAAATCAAGTACTGGAATAACCTACTTAGCATTATCCTCCTCCCACGATGGCGCAAGCGTCCTCGCTTGTGCCTATCAACTAAAAGTGCGGTCACAAAATCCAAAGGATTTTGAACATTAGTTCTCCCAACGTTTATGGGTAAAATTCGCAATGTTTTTATTAAACAGCACCAGCGTGGACGCTGGCGCTATCATTGGGGACGCGCCCTATCTGGGGTAAATATGCATAACCTTTTCAGCTATTCATGATACTTATTCAGATCTAACCTTTTAAAATACCTATTCTCTAAAACATTTCCTAAATGCTAACGGCCATTTCAACAACTAAATCTATTACATCCCCAGTTTTAAGCTCTTCAAGAATATAAAATATTGATACTTTTTTCCCTATTTTAAATAGTTTAAAGTCAGATTCATCATTTACATAAATACCAGATGTCCATTTACTACCATCACCTAACATTAATTCAAATGCATTAAATCTTCCATTATTACCTTGACCAGATTTATATAATCTAATTATCTCTCCGCTAATAACCCTATTTGGTAGAAATCCTTCTTTAATATTATCCCACCACTCACTAGAATCATATAAACCATATTTACCTTTCAAGCCGAAAGGCTTATTATCCAACATTAATAACTGAACATTCTTAACATGCTCTTTATTTTTTAAATTATTCTGTTTCAAATCAAAAACAAGAATCATTGAATTATTTAATGATAAAAACATTACTTATCCCCGCGCTATTTGATTTGAATAAATCAAAGGCCGATTTCGACACACCGTCAACATCAGCCTTTTGATGAATAAGTGCGGTCAGTTTTCAACATGTTTTTCTGCATTGAAAAACGCCTCAAAAATCCACCGCACTTTTTGTTTCTGCCAACCGCTAAAAGGTATTACATTGTGCCGGATTACCGCCGGTTAGCCCCACTTTAAACCATTGCAAACGCTGGGCTGACGTGCCATGGGTAAAACTATCAGGAACCACATAACCTTGGCTGCGTTTTTGTAAACGGTCATCGCCTACAGATTCCGCGGCGTTAAACGCTTTTTCGATATCGCCACGTTCAAATAAACCGCTTTTTACCGCTTGTGATGCCCACACGCCGGCATAGCAATCCGCCTGAAGTTCTAATTTTACGGAAAGTTGATTTGCTTCTGCGCGAGATGAACGACTTTGCAGACGATGCACTTGTGTCAATGTGCCGAATAAATTCTGTACATGATGCCCCACTTCATGGGCAATCACATAAGCAAACGCAGATTCGCCGGCTGCACCCAGTTTATTTTTCATGTCGTTGTAAAACGATAAATCCAAATAGATCCGTTGATCATTCGGACAATAAAATGGCCCCATGGCAGATTGCCCCGTGCCGCACGCCGTTGTGGTTACGCCGTTGTAGATAACCATGCGAGGTTCTACATATTGTCGATTATTTTTGGAAAAGTATGTGGGCCACACTTCCTCGGTGTCGCCCAACACCACTTTGGAGAGTTTAAATAATTGGTCTTCTTGCTGTGATTGCAAAGGTGAACTTTGCGTAGTGCCCACCTCCATCTCACCGACCAAGCCTGATAAATCCACGCCATAATAAGCGCCGACCAAAATAATGATCAGCCCCAAAATACCGGTCGGTTTTCCGCCACCAAAACCACCGCCCAAGGAGCGTCTGTCTTCCACATTTGAACTTTCTCTACGACCTTGCCAACGCATAATCTTTCCTATCTTCAAATTAAATTCGCGCTATTCTAATCGAGAACTCTTTTCCCCGCCTAACATTTTATTCCTAGACTTATATGGCTGAATTGGGTATGTTGTGGCTCCCTTAATGAATCCAATAAGGAGATGAAAATGGGATTATTTGATTTTGTCGGCGATATCGGCAAAAAAATTTTTAGCAAAGAAGAAGAGGCTTCCGCCGCAGTAACCAACCACATTAACGAAGACAACCCGGGCGTTGCGGATATGGCGGTGAAAGTCGAAAAAGGCGTGGCGAAAATTTCGGGCGTGGCAAGCTCTGCCGATGCGTTGGAAAAAGCAGTATTAATGGCGGGTAACATCATCGGTATCAGTAACGTCAATATTGATGACGTAACAGTAAAAAACGGCGAAAGCCTTGCCGGCGATGATGAATTTTATGTCATCCAAAAAGGCGATACCCTTTGGAAAATCGCTGAAAAACATTATGGCAATGGGAGCAAATACACGGCAATCGTGGCAGTGAATAAAGAAGTGATTAAAGACGCAGATAAAATCTTCCCGGGGCAAAAAATTCGTTTACCGAAAAGCTTATAGTGTTATTTAAAAACGCTTTGAAAATCGACCGCACTTCGCGTCTAAATTAAACATCATCTGCACGTGAATATGTCAACACCATAAACGATTAATTCACGTGCAGATTTTTTATGGAAAACATTAAACTAATTTTAAGGTAGCCACAAAAGATGCTATGCATGATGGCGCGCGTTTAAGATTATGCGTGAATAATTAATTATTTACGTACATTATTTTGCTACTTGAAACTCCTCCTACCATAGAGAAAAAGAATAAAGTAAACACTTGATACAAACAATGTCATTTTGATTAAAAATGAGATTTTTGTTATACCAAAATCAATCAATTCTAGCTCAAAAATAGATATTGAATTGTCAATATTGTAAAGTAATCTACCGACTATTAACGATAATAATGAAAAAGAAACTCCAATAAAAATAGAAAATAGAATATCTAGAATGACTCTTTTCATTATTTACCTCCTGTTTGAGACTCATTATAAATATATTGGGCACTCCAAACGATGGCGCGCGTTTCCTAACACGTACTTAAAACATCAATTTCGTTTGATTCAAATCTTCACTATTTTCATTAACAACTTCATTTTGTTTATTTTTAGTTAGATAGATACAAGCACGTGTTAGGAAAAGCGCGCTATCTGGGGTTTCCCCTCAACATTACCATCGCTTATTTTTAGCTTCAATGATCAAAACTAAAGTCGCCATTGCAGCAGAGCCATTTAACCAAAAAGATGCCATTTTCTTAAAATCAGAAAAAGAATAATTATCAAGTTTTAAAAGCAGCTCAAGCAAACTAAATATAAAAGTGGAAGATGTAAAACAAATAAGAAATATAATTAACCAAAATATAACGTATTGAAGTAATAGCTTAATTTTCATTACTTACCCCTATATGTTTTTTATACTCTTCTCATTATCATCAAGCATATTACCTACTTTATACCACCGTATTCTATTTCCTAATTTTATTTGAAATAAATATTGATAATAATATTAAAGGAGAACCTAATGAAAACAATTTAAAGCAAAAAACCATTATTTCCATTATCTCATCTAAAGAAATAGAACCTCCATTTATAACAAATGAAAATATTATTAAACCTAGTGAAAATACTAAAAAAAAGCATGTAAAAATCAGTATTAAAAGAATAATAATTTGAAGAATTTTATTCATTATTAGGTACCCCCAACGATGGCGCGCGTCTCCTGATGCGTGCCTAAACATCAATTTCATTTAATGATGATTTTATTATTTTCATTAACAACTTCATTTTGTTTATTTTTAAGTTAGATATAAGTACGCGTTAGGAAACGCGCGCTATCTAGGGGTATTTACAAACTATTGATATTCCCAATCAAAATATTCTTTTAATTGAACAACAATATCATTCCAGGTTTCTCCAGATATTTTATTTATTATAGCTTTCAAATGATTTTCTATTTCATCTAGTGTATAAAGATCAATAACTATCCCTTTATTTATCATTAATAATTTTTCTCTTTGAATCATCCCTAAATTAAAAATATTAGTATAAAAAAAATCACTTCCAGACTCATCTTTAGCACCTATTGCCAATGTTAAATTTAAGCAATAGGCTGGTTTAAGTATTATTAAGGATGCATCATCTCTTGTTGGGACATTGTAATCAACCCATTTTAGTTCAGCTATAAGCATTTATTTTTTATCCTCATAAATATTTAAATGTAAGTTACTTTCTACCCAAGATGGCGCGCGTTTCCTAACGCGTGCCTAAAGCATCAATTTCGTTTAATTCAGATTTATACTATTTTCATTAACAACTTCATTTTGTTTATTTTTAGATAGATACAAGCACGCGTCAGAAGACGCGCGCTGTCTAGGGTGTATTAATATAAATTTTATTGTAATGGATCATTTTTTTTATAATACATATAAAAAACTACAAATATAATTACAGATAAGAAAATTATCATTTTTATTTCTTTGGCTGTTTTTTGTACAAAAAACGATACTAAATCTATATCAAAAGTAGGCATATTATTCTCTATGTTATACATAAACTTAGCTAATAAAAACATAGTAAAAGAAACAAAAACACTAGAAAGTAGAGAAAATAAAATAAGGCAGATAACTTTCATTAATCATTCCCACGATGGCGCTCGTTTCCTAACGCGTGCCCAAAACATCCGTTTCATTTGAATTAGATTCTCGCCATTTATTAATCACTTCAGTTTTTTTATAGTTTAGAGCGATACAATAAACAGCTTAAATAAAAAGTGCGGTCGAAATTCATCACGAAAAACGACCGCACTTTTTAATGGGTGATGAGGTTAAAAACCTTCTTTCAAACTCACCGTTAAGTTAAACACCAAATGTTCCGGGTGGCTGTCTTTGCTGTCGGCACAGAAATAGCCTTCACGTTCAAATTGGTAGCCTTTTTCCGCTTCCGCATTGCTTAGGTTTTGTTCGACGAAACCGTGTTTCACCACTAAGGACGTTGGGTTTAGCACGCTTTCGATGTTTTCTTCTGCGCCCGGGTTTGGCACGGTGAAAAGGCGTTCATATAAACGGAATTCTGCCGGGTGGTTGTGCGTGGCGGAAACCCAGTGGATTACGCCTTTCACTTTGCGGCCATCTGCCGGGTTTTTACCTAAGGTTTCCGGATCGTAGGTACAGAAAATGGTGGTGATGTCACCGTTGGCATCTTTTTCCACACGTTCTGCTTTAATCACATAAGCATTGCGCAAACGCACTTCTTTGCCTAACACTAAGCGTTTATATTGTTTGTTAGCTTCTTCACGGAAATCTGCGCGATCGATGTAAATTTCTTTGGTAAATGGCAATTGACGTTCGCCTAATTCCGGACGGTTCGGGTGATTCGGCGCAGTTAACATTTCTTTGCCTTCAAAATTTTCAATCACCACACGAACAGGATCGATCACCGCCATGGCACGCGGCGCATTTTGGTTTAAATCATCACGAATGCAAGATTCTAATGCGCTGTATTCCACCACGTTGTCTTGTTTGGTCACACCAATACGACGACAGAATTCACGCAATGACGCCGGCGTATAACCGCGACGGCGTAAACCTGAAATGGTCGGCATACGCGGGTCGTTCCAGCCATCTACAATGCCTTCATTGACTAATTTCAACAATTTACGTTTAGAAGTGAGCGTGCCTTCTAAATTTAAACGGGAGAATTCATATTGGTGCGGCAATGGGCGCTCAATGCTGATATTTTCCAACACCCAGTCGTATAAACGGCGGTTGTCTTGGAATTCAAGAGTACATAATGAGTGTGTAATGCGTTCGATGGCATCGGAAATACAGTGGGTGAAATCGTACATTGGATAAATGCACCATTTGTCGCCTGTTTGGTGGTGGCTGGCAAATTTAATACGATAAATCACCGGGTCGCGCATCACCATAAACGGCGACGCCATGTCGATTTTCGCACGAAGGCTCAGCGTGCCTTCTGCAAATTCACCGTTTTTCATTCGCTCGAATAACGCAAGGTTTTCTTCTACGCTACGATCACGATACGGGCTATTTTTACCCGGCTCGGTTAACGTGCCGCGATATTCACGCATTTCGTCCGGTGAAAGTTCGTCCACATACGCCAATCCTTTTTTGATCAATTCAATGGCATAGCCATAAAGTGCATCAAAATAATCGGAAGCATAACGCGGCTCACCTTCCCATTTGAAACCTAACCATTCCACATCGGCTTTGATGGAATCTACATATTCCACATCTTCTTTCACCGGGTTGGTGTCGTCAAAACGGAGGTTACATAAACCTTGATATTCTTTTGCTAAACCGAAGTTTAAACAGATAGATTTGGCATGGCCGATGTGCAAATAGCCGTTTGGCTCAGGCGGAAAACGGGTGTGAACGCGTTGGTGTTTACCGGACGCTAAATCTTCATCAATAATTTGGGTAATAAAATTGTGCGGACGGGCATTTTCCGTCGTTTCTAAGATAGTTTCTGTACTCATAATTTTCTCAATTAAAACGCATAAAAAAATAACCGCACTATTCTACACGCTATGACACAAAAAGCGAAGAAGGCGGTTTGTTATTGAAAGCGATTAGCGAAAAACTTCAGAATGGGTGTTGAGTCTAACCAAAGTGAGTCCTTCATTATTTACGTGGTAAATCAACACTAGATCATTTTTAATATGGCAATCTCGAAACCCTTTCCAATTTCCGGACAATGCATGATCCTTGTATTTTTCGGGAAGATTCTTGCCGTTTAGCAAATGATGCATAACATCAATCATTTCGGCAGAAAGTAATATTTCGGGTTGATTGGCTAATCGTTTGAGATCGCGTTTATAGTCTTTAGTAAAGCTAATTTTCATTTATGCCTCGTTTGCGACACGTTGCATTTTTTTAATCAGCTCCTCTACGTTCTCAGTTTCTACGCTTTCCACTTTTCCACTTAATGCATCTTCCATAGCGCGGATCGTTGTTTCATTCGGTTGATAATCTAACTGAACAGGAATAGATTTTGTCGAAACCACTTGTTGTAAAATCATTTTTAGTGCCTGAGCCGGGTTTAATCCGTAGCTTCTGAAAACGGAAAAGGCCTGCTCTTTTAATTCAGGATCTAATCGAAAAGTATATGAAGTCATTTTAGCCTCCTTAATGTAATACAATTGTCTTACATTTTAATGACAATACGTAAATATTCAAGTTTCGTTTTTGATTCTCACTTGAATATCCGAAGAAGAATCACTAAAATGCGCTACTAAATGAACGTTCATTCATTAATAATTAAGATTTCCTTAATCTTTCTCCTGTATTCTATTTTCACTGTGTCTTCTAACCCTTGAGAAAATATGACGAAAAAATATTGGATAATGGCCGCACTGGCTGCCGCGGTGATCACCGGCGGTTATTTTTTTATGGGCGATTCCACGCCAAAAACCACTTATTTAACGGAAACCGTGCAACGTGGCGACATTGAAAAAAATGTGGTGGCGACCGGCTCAATTGAAAGTGTCAACACCGTTGATGTGGGCGCGCAGGTTTCCGGTAAAGTCACCAAACTCTATGTGGCTTTAGGTCAGCAAGTGAAAAAAGGCGATTTGATTGCAGAGATTGATTCCACCACGCAAATCAACACGCTAAACACCCGAAAAGCGGCGCTTGCAAGCTACCAAGCCCAGTTTGTCGCCCGTAAAACCACTTATGATGTGGCGCTTTCTAATTACCATCGTTTAACCAAATTGTATGCGCAAAAAGGCACCTCCTTGGACAGCTTAAACAGCGCAAAAGCGACCTTAGATAACGCCAAAGCGGAAATGAATGTGGTGCAGGAAAACATTAAACAAGCAGAAATTGAAGTGAATACGGCGGAAACCAATGTGGGCTACACCAAAATCACCTCACCGATTGACGGCACAGTGATTGCTACGCCGGTTTCTGAAGGTCAAACGGTAAACTCCAATCAAACCACACCGACCATCGTCAAAGTGGCGGATTTAAGCAAAATGCGTATTAAACCGGAAATTTCCGAAGGCGATATTACGAAAGTGAAAGCCGGACAAGAGGTCACTTTCAGTATTTTGTCCGACAGCAAAACCCGTTATCACGCCAAAATTGAATCCGTTGATCCGGCGACAACGACGATTAGCAATAGCTCTACGTCCAGCACCACAAGCTCAACGTCAAGCACCAGTAACAGTGCAGTTTATTACTACGCCAACATTATCGTGGACAATCCCAACCAGATTTTGCGCATCGGCATGACCACAGAAAACAATATCAAAATTGCCAACGCGCAAAATGTGCTATCCGTGCCGAATATGGCAATTCAAACACAAAACGGTAAAACCTTTGTGAAGGTATTAAACAGCAACAACCAACCGGAACAACGTGAAGTAGAAATCGGCGTACAAAACGATTACCAAACAGAAATTAAATCCGGTGTTGCTGAAGGCGAAAAAGTCATTGTGTCACAAGTGGCTGCCGGCGAATCCGTCGGCAATATGCGCGGACCACGAATTTTCTAAAGTGCGGTGGAAATTTCCAATGAATATTATTGAAATGAAAAACATCAACCGCTACTTTGGTGCCGGTGAAAATCGTGTTCATATTCTGAAAGACATTTCATTAAATATCGAAAAAGGCGATTTCGTTGCCATTATCGGGCAATCGGGTTCGGGCAAATCCACGTTGATGAACATTATTGGTTGCCTCGATACGGCGACCAGCGGTTCATACAAAATCGATGAGAAAGAAACCATCGAATTAACCGCTGATCAGCTCTCCGATTTACGCAGTCAAAAATTCGGTTTTATTTTCCAACGTTACAATTTATTGAGCAGCCTTACTGCAGCAGAAAACGTGGCATTACCGGCAATTTATGCGGGCATGCCACACAACCAAC
Organism: Aggregatibacter sp. Marseille-P9115; assembly: GCF_920939465.1. GTDB lineage: Bacteria > Pseudomonadota > Gammaproteobacteria > Enterobacterales > Pasteurellaceae > Aggregatibacter > Aggregatibacter segnis_B. Next base: position 114,222 of record NZ_OV100759.1, on the reverse strand, counting down.
GTTTGGAACGCGCCAAACAATTATTGGAAAAACTGGGGTTAAGCGATAAATGGCAGAATAAGCCGAATCAACTCTCCGGTGGGCAACAACAACGGGTGAGTATCGCACGCGCCCTAATGAACGGCGGTGAAATCATTTTAGCCGATGAACCCACCGGTGCATTGGATTCGCAAAGTGGCGAAAATGTGATGGAAATCCTACGTCAACTGCACCAAGAAGGCCATACCATTATTATGGTCACCCACGACAAGCATATCGCTGCCAGCGCCAATCGGATGATTGAAATCAAAGACGGCGAAATTATCAGTGACACGCAAACCCAGCCGGTGAAAAGTGCGGTCAAAAATTCAGGTGTTTTTAAAGGACGTTTTGGCTTCAGCAAAGATCAGCTGATGGAAGCCTTTCGGATGTCTGTCAGTGCCATTGTGGCGCATAAAATGCGTTCCCTACTCACCATGCTTGGCATCATTATTGGGATTACCTCCGTGGTGTCCGTGGTGGCATTGGGCAATGGCTCGCAACAAAAAATTCTGGAAAATATTCGCGGCATCGGCACAAACACCATCACCATTTTTAACGGCACCGGCTTTGGCGATCGCCGTGCGGAACAAATGCAAAATCTTACAGTTAGCGATGCCAACACATTAAGCCAACAAACCTACGTGCAAAGCGTTACGCCGAATAGCGCGTCAAGCGGCACCTTGATTTATGCGAATAAAGCCTTTTCGACGACGTCCTTAAAAGGCGTGAGCGAAGAATCTTTTGACGTGGAAGGTTTAAAATTAAAACAAGGTCGCCTCCTCTCAGCGCAGGATATCGCAGAAAACGCGCAAGTGGCGTTAATTGACGAAAGCGCTAAAAAATCCATTTTTCCCAATGAAGATCCGCTCGGTAAAGTGGTGATGTTTAATAAACGCCCGTTGCGTATTATTGGTGTTGTGTCCGACCGACAAATGGGCGGTGCGAGCAGTTCACTGAATCTTTATGCCCCCTACACCACCGTTATGAACCGTATTTCAGGCAGTAAAAAAATTGGTTCGATTACGGTGAAAGTGGCGGAAGAGATCAACTCAACAGCGGCAGAAAAAGGCATTACGGAATTACTGACACTGCGCCACGGCAAAAAAGATTTCTTCATCATGAACAGCGACACCATTAAACAAACCATCGAAAGCACCACCGGCACGATGAAATTGCTTATCTCCTCTATCGCCTTTATTTCCTTGATCGTCGGCGGTATTGGTGTGATGAATATTATGTTGGTGTCAGTGACCGAACGCACCAAAGAAATCGGCGTGCGCATGGCAATCGGCGCAAGACAATCCAACATCCTGCAACAATTTTTAATTGAAGCCGTGTTGATTTGTCTTATCGGCGGCGTCACCGGTATTTTGCTTTCCGGTGCGATTGGAGTGCTGTTTAACACCTTTATGACCGATTTCACCATGGCATTTTCCGGCGGTTCGATTATTGCCGCCGTCGCTTTTTCCAGCTTAATCGGCGTAGTGTTCGGCTACACCCCGGCAAAACGTGCAGCACAATTAGATCCGATTACAGCATTAGCCCGTGAATAGATTTTGTAAAACCTAAAAATGCGGTTAAAATCGACCGCACTTTTGAGGCATACGATAGCCCCTTGAACCTTAAAGAAGGATAAAAAATGTTAAAAATGAAAAAATTAGCCCTTGCAGTGGTGATGGCAACAACCCTCGCCGGCTGTGCCAATATTGGCGATTCTTATCAAGCCAGCCTCGATAATTACAAACAATACGAAGACATCACCAAGCAATACAACATTAAAGACAACTGGTGGGCGCTTTATAACGATGCACAACTCAACCGTGTGGTCGAACAAGCCCTTGCAAATAACAAAGACTTAGCCAAAGCAGCGGTTTCCGTCAACCGTGCGCTGTATAGTGCCAACCTTGCCGGTGCAAGCTTGATTCCGGCCTTTAGCGGTTCGGCAAAATCCTCCGCCCAAAAAGACATTAATCGTGGCAGCAATTCAGCAATCACGCATACCGGCGCGTTAAATGTGTCTTATACGTTGGATTTATGGCGTCGTTTAGCAGATACCGCCGATGCGGCAGAATGGTCGCATAAAGCCACCATTGAAGACATGGAATCTACCCGTCTTTCTTTAATCAACTCGGTGGTAACAACCTACTACCAAATTGCCTATTTAAACGATGCCATTAGCACCACACAAGAAAGCATCAAGTATTACACCGACATCAGCAACATCATGAAAAATCGCCTGGCGCAAGGTGTCGCAGACAGTGCTAGCGTAGATCAGGCACAACAAGCGGTATTAACGGCGCGTAATAATTTAATTACGTTGCAAACCAACCGTAAAAACGCAGAAAAAACCTTACGCAATTTGCTGAACTTAAAACCGGATGACGCATTAAACATCAACTTCCCGCATATTTTGAGCGTGAAAACTGTGGGCGTGAATTTAAACGTGCCGGTTTCCGTAATCGCCAATCGTCCTGATGTTAAAGGCTATCAAGCCCGTTTAAGCAGCGCATTCAAAAATGCCAAAGCCACGGAAAAAAGCTGGTTCCCGGAAATTACCTTGGGTGGCAGCTTAAGCCGTAATGCCACCAATCAAACCGGGGCAACCACGCTCTCCTCTATTGGCGCCGGCAACGTTGGTATTACATTGCCGTTCTTAAATTGGAACACCGTAAAATGGAACGTGAAAATTTCTGAAGCGGATTACGAAACAGCCCGTTTGAACTACGAAAAAAGTATCACCACCGCGTTAAATGATGTGGATACCAACTACTACGCATTCACTCAAGCACAAAGCCACTTTGGCAACGTGCAACAAACGTACAATTACAACCAACGCATCACACAATATTACCGCAACCGCTATAACGCGGGCGTGTCTGAATTGCGCGAATGGTTGACGGCAGCCAATACGGAAAAAGCCTCCCAGCTTTCCATTTTGCAAGCCAAATTCAACGTGATTCAGGCAGAAAATGCCGTTTACAGTTCAATGGCAGGTTACTACTCTCGTTAAGTAAAAATGCGGTGAAAAACGACCGCACTTTCTCTTTAAAAAAACAAAAACGGCGCTTGATTAACAAAGCGCCGTTTTTTTTGAGAGAAAAGTGAGGTCGGTTTTCAGACTGTTTTTCAGATAAAACGTCACCAAAACTAACCGCACTTTTATGGCTATTACCAATTATTTACTGATACTATCCATCCATTGGAACAGCTCGTCTAGATCATAATCCCCCGAATGCGGCACGTCCCACGGAGTTTCATAATCCACCTGTTTGCCTGCCATACGCAGTTTTATTGCAAGTATCGCACTGATGGCGTGCGAGGTATCACGATCAGAAGTACCTGCACGAATGCGCCAATATGCAGTTTTGCCATGATCCACATAATTCATCGCGTTCATTAACTGAATGACGTGCTTATCTGCCATTTTCCCTTTCTCGGTACTATGTTGCATGGAATAGTCTGTAAAATGCTGATTATTCACGCTTTCCGTACCGAATAAGTTATTTTCACCGGAACTCAAATTCAGCGCATCAAAGGCAGGTGGTGATTTCATGCGTTTTTCTGAGTGAATATAGCCCTCCCAATCAATGTCGCTGACGCCTTCCTTGTTCAGTTTCACCCAAGGTTTATCTTCAAAGGTCACGCCACTTTTACGGGCTTTATCTGCCGCGCGCACAATGACATTTTTCACATAATCTTTAAAAGAACCGTTACCTTGCCCATCTAACGTTAAGGCATTACCTTTTTCATCTTCTAATTTCAGACTATTTAAATAAGATGGAAACTCGGCTTTTAGCTGATCGGACACCTGAATTTCCGCTGCCGTCAACGTACCCTCAATCGTGGCTTTTGCCGCAGCTTGCGAACGATCATTAAAACTTTGTGCATTCAAACGGCTCATGTCCATTCGGCGATAATCGTTCAAGCCGTTAAATTCCCACTCATAAGCGCTGTCGGCGTGTTCCAAATTGGTAATCGGGCAATAGGCGGACACCGCAAAAATGACATCACTCGCCTCTGCCGCGCCGACTTGTTTTAAATACTCAACATAATCCATGCTGTCACCACTTGCCCCTAATAACGCGGACAATGCTCCACCTGCGCTGGTGCCGTTAGAAATGATCTTATTGGCATCACCCGGCATTGCGTCATCGTTAAAATGCAAATAGCGCACCGCCGATTTCAAATCAATAATTGCTGCCGGTGCTTTGCCGGTATATTTGCCGTCTTTCTCCAACGTTCGTCCACGCGCGCCCACACTTGCCACCACATAGCCTTTGGAAAGTGCGGTCAAAATTGCGTTAGGTTTATCACCACTGCCGAAGCCTTTTGCATCATAGGTTGCCGCTTTTGCCGGCATATAACCGCCCACCGCATTCGGCAGGAAAATCGGCGCGCTCTTGGCATTAAAGCCATTGATTTTGCCATTATTAAAATAGGCTTCCGGCACATAAATGTTCAGTGTCTGATAATCCGGCTCAACCGGGTTTTGCACATACACAATCTTTTCAAACGCACGGAATTTCACCGTCTCACCATTCACTTTCGCCTCTAAAGTGCGGTAAGTTTTCGGTGAGAATTTTAAATCATAGCCACTGTCCGTTTTATTGAAATACGGCGCATCCGTCAACGGATCATTCCCTTGCGGTGGGTTCGCCATAGCCATACCGGAAACAGCCAACCCTACCAACGAAGCCAACCATGTTTTTGCTTGCATAAAGTTCTCCTGTATTAAAGATCTACTGTTGGTTAGATAGACGTATTGTAAATGAGTTCGGCGGAAGAAAATAAAATGACAAAAGCCACCTGCTTACGACAGATGGCTTTTTTCACCTACGCCTTCTTCAAAAACTCTGATTTCAGCATAATTTTGCCGCAATCCACGTTGTGATCGCCGCGAGCCAGGCGGATGCCTTTAAATTTTGTGCCTTTTTTCAATACTTCGGAAGAGCCTTTAAGTTTTAAATCTTTGATGAGTAGCACGTCGTCGCCATCAGCCAGCAAATTGCCGTTGCTATCTTTGACAATAAGCGCATCATCGTCATGTTCTTCGACTTCGTTGCCGGTCCATTCATGACCACAATCTGGGCAAACAAATTGGATAGAATCGTGATAGGTGTTTTCGCCTTTGCAAGATGGACAAATTGGATATTCCATGGATTTCCTCGTTTTCAATGTCATTTCAAAGTGCGCTATTGTAGCGGAAAATCAACAGCCTTTGGGGAATAAATTATGCTTTCGTTTTCCCTTGGCCACGCATTCTAGCCAATAAACTAACAGACACAATGATCACCAAAGAGCCAAACCAGAAATGCACTGTCGGCACATTCTGCCAAAACAGCCAGTCACAGATGCTGGAAAAAATCACACCGGTAAATGCAAAAGGCGTGATGACATTTGCCGGAGCGTATTTAAACGCACGCGTCAGCAAAAGTTGGAAAATTAAGCCGAATCCGCCCACCAATAAAAGCATAAATAAGCCATGCGCTGTCGGGAGCGTCCATTGCGCCATAAAAAATAACGGTAATAAAATCGCCCCAAGTAAATGGAAATAGAAAACGATATTTTTCGGCGAATTATGCTTATTTAATTCCTGCAAACTGATAAACGCCATGGCGGCTAAAGTCGCACCGCCCAATGCGACAAAAATATAATAAGGTTCCACCTCACCATGGTGATCGGTGAGCAAAATAATCGCTACACCAATAAATCCGAGCACACTGCAGGCAATGACTTTCAGCGGCGTGCGAGTACGCAAAAGAAAGAGCAACACCGGCACGAATAACGCTGAGGTATTCAACAACAAAATAGAAATGGAAAGTGGCAAATATTTGATGGCATAAAAAGTACATAACATACTGCCGATGCCGGCAAGGTTGCGAATCACCAAAAACGGCCATTGGCGCATTTCGACTCGGAAATCACCATCGCGAATCATAAAAGGTAACAAGAACACAAAGCCAATCAGAAAGCGAGAAAACAAAATTTCACTTGCCGGTAATTCATCCGAGGCATATTTTACGAACACGCCCATCAAGGCGATACTGATATAGGCAAGCACCATGCAAACAATGGCTTTGTGGTATGAACTGGTTATGATCTTATTCGGCATTGGCAACGTTCCTTGATTCGCAGCGAAAAAAGTGCGGTCATTTCTTAAGGTGTTTTTTCATTTTCACCATGAAGATATTTTTCAATGGCCTGCCAAAAACGTTGAAAAATTTCACCGCACTTTTCGCTCTCATTAATCGGTGTTCCCTTAATTTGAACCTTCAACCCGAAATAGTCAAACGATAATTGGTAGGCATGCAAATAGGTTCTGTCCGCCTTATCTCCACCATACAATTCATCCCCTAAAATCGGGCTGCCTAAACTTTTCATTGCGACACGCAGTTGATGGGTTTTACCGGTTTTCGGTTGTAAGATAAATAAACGCAAATTGGGTGCCAAACTGTGTGAAACAAAATCTGTCACCGCAGGGGTTTCTTTGCTTTGGCAAAGTTTCCACGCGCCTCGTCTAGCCTTTTGCATATCACCACTGATTCTGCCCTGTTTTTTCTTCGGTTTATGCGTTGCTAATGCAATGTATGTTTTCTGAATTTGGTGTTGCGCAAATTTCTGCGACAACGTCACAGCTGCTTTTTCATTTAACGCAAGAATCAATAAGCCTGAAGTGACTTTATCCAGCCGATGCACCAACCAGACTTTCGACACGCCAAGTTGCTGTGCCACTAATTGAGTTAACCCCACATCCGCATCATCTTTATGTACGCTAATGCCATTAAGCTTGTTGATCACAATAAAATCAGGATGTTGAAATACAATTTGGAATGTCATAGGGAAATACTAGAGGAAAATAATGCCCGAAAGTATAGCACAATCAATGACGTTGGCTTTAGTGTTAGGCCTCACCGATAGGCGAAAATAGGGAAAAGTGCTATACTCTGCCACTATATAGCATTTGAAGGTGGCAACAGTGTACGAAGGATTACTCATTATTTTAGTGCCGATGTTTATCGGTTACATGGTGAAAGTGAAAAATCACGCCATTTTGCAATCTTTCGGTCGAGTGACCATAATTTTGCTGTACATGATTCTCTTCACCATGGGTTTTTCCCTCGGACAACTGGATGATTTAGCAAAACAATTACCGCAAATCGGCGTTTATGCCCTCACCTTTATTCTGTTTATTCAATGCCTAAATTTCATCGGCTTATTTCTTTACGACAAATTCCACCCGCAGCCACTAAAACACGTTGCAGAAAAAATTGCCTCGCGTTGGCATATCATGTTGGATTCATTGAAATTATGCACGGTGGTACTCATTGGTTTCGTGGTTGGTTGGCTGTTCAAAGGTCATTTTGCTTTGCCCCACGACGCTACCACTTATGTGCTGGTTGTCATGATTTTTTGTGTGGGCGTGCAATTGCGCAACAATGGCATTTCCATGCGCGCGGTATTTTTCAATAAACGCGGCTTGGCGATGGGCGTGATTTTCATATTCACTTCATTACTTGGCGGCATTATTGCGGCTTTCGTGTTGTCAGTGCCGGTGATACAAGGGTTAGCCGTGTCATCCGGTTTTGGCTGGTATTCGTTGTCCAGCGTAACCCTCAGTAATGCTTGGGGGCCGATTTGGGGCAGTATTGCGTTTTTTAATGATTTATCGCGTGAATTGATTAGCTTATTTATTATTCCGCTATTCATGCAAAACTACCGTTCAACGGCGGTGGGTTTTCCCGGGGCAACCGCCCTTGATGTCACCTTACCCATTATTCAAAAAGCCGGCGGCGTAGAGGTTTTACCGCTTGCTTTTAGTTTTGGGTTTATCACAAACATTACACCGCCAATTTTGTTAATGCTTTTTACCTCTACACCTTTATAACGCGGTCATTTTTATGAATATCGAACAAATTATCGCCTACATTATTCCTGCACTTATCTGGGTTCTCACCATTGCTATTACCATTCGTTTGGTCATGAAAAAGCAATCTGTCGCCGCCATGCTATCTTGGTTGATGGTGATTTATATCTTCCCTATTGTCGGCATTGTAGCCTATTTGATTTTCGGCGAAATTAATCTCGGGAAGCGCCGCGCAACACTATTCAACCAGCTCAAACCCCAATTTATGGCATGGTTCGACAAGCTATCGAAATGCGATAATTTGGTGAATACGAAAACCAATCTACTCTATCGTTCAATTTTCGACTTAGCCAAGCAACGTCTTGGCATTCCTTGTGTTTTAGGAAATGAACTGCATATTCTGGACACCCCGGAAAACATCATGCACAGCATCATTGAAGACATCAAATGCGCAGAAAAATCCATCAATATGGTGTTTTATATTTGGTCTCCCTATGGTTTGGTGAACGACGTCAAAGAAGCGCTTATCGCAGCCTGTCAACGTGGGGTAAAAGTACTCATTTTATTGGATTCAGTGGGCAGTCGTCCGTTTTTAAAAAGTGCGGATTGTCGCGCAATGCAAGCCCAAGGGATTGAGATTGTCGAAACCTTGCATGTGAATTTATTCCGCATGTTTTTCAGTCGAATCGATTTACGCCAACATCGCAAAATTATTGTGATCGATAACCAAATTGCTTACACCGGCAGCATGAACATGGTCGATCCGAAGTTTTTCAAAAAAGACAGTAATGTAGGCGAATGGATTGATGTCATGGTGCGTATCAATGGCCCTGTGTCGGCAGTGCTCAATGGTTTGCATGCCTGGGACTGGGAAATTGAAACAGGACAATCCGTGCCATTACATATTCCTGATTGCCCGTTATTGCCGTTGGAACAAAACAATTCTCACGCCGTGCAAATTCTTGCTACCGGCCCGAGTTTTCCTGATGATTTAATGGCGCAATCTCTCGCCATCGCAATTTTTTCCGCACGGAAAAGCATTGTCATCACCTCTCCTTACTTTGTGCCAAGCCATAACATTGCCGAAGCATTACGCACCGCCGCCCTACGAGGTGTGGATGTCTCTATCATTCTGCCAAAAGAAAATGATTCGATGATGGTGCACTGGGCAAGCCGTACGTTTTTTGATGATTTACTCGCCGCCGGTGTAAAAATTTACAATTTCAATAAAGGCTTACTGCACACCAAAAGCATGCTGATTGATAATAAATTGGCGTTGGTCGGCACTGTAAACATGGATATGCGCAGCTTTTTATTGAATTTTGAAGTCACCATGGTGGTGGAGGATGCGGCATTTGCTAACGAAATTGCTCTGTTGCATGAAGGCTACATCAAAAATGCTGAATTGCTTAACTACGCCGAGTGGGCAAATCGTTCCGTTTATCAACGCATTATCGAAAAACTGTTTTTCCTTTTCAGCCCGCTCTTATAAAAAAGTGCGGTCATTTTTTTCTGCGTTTTTATCTCAACAAGATTTAACAGGATAATTCATGAATAAACATCTCACGTTCTATTTCGTCCGCCACGGACGTACTCTTTGGAACGAGCAAGGACTATTACAAGGATTCGGCAATTCCGACTTAACAGAACAAGGTGTTAAAGGCGCCAAACAAACCGGAGCAGCACTGCAGCACATTCCTTTTGTTGCCGCCTATTCCAGCTGTTTACAACGTACCATCGACACAACGCAATATATTTTAGGCGAACGACATGTCCCGTTGTTTCAACATAAAGGGTTAAACGAACAATATTTCGGGTCTTGGGAAGGTTTACCGGTGGAAGAATTGCGTTCTTTAGAAGAATTCAATCAAATGCTCAAAGATGCCGCAAATTATAAAGCGCAAAGCAATGGCGGAGAAACCTTTGAACAACTTGCCAAACGAGCGATGAAAGCGCTTCAGGACATTATTCAAGTACATGAGCAAGGCAATATCTTAGTTGTCTCGCACGGACATACATTACGCTTATTGCTTGCTTTACTTGCCGGAACAAGCTGGCAAGAACATCGTCATGAAGGGAAAAGCCAATCTTTGCTAAATTGTGCGATTAACATCGTGCACTATAAACAAAGCAATGGGACCGACGGAAAATTTATTATTGACACCATAAATGAAGCGGGACATTTACGTTAAAAGAAAAGCGCCAAGGATTGTTCCTCGACGCTTTTGTTTTTTGGGTGAAGCTAAAATCTTTAGGCTTGGATTAATGTCAGAAACTCGCCAACAGTATGAAAAGATCCAAACACTAGCACGGTATCATTTTCATTGGCCATTTCCACCGCACTTTTTACCCCTTCTGCGACGGAGTCGGCATAACTGCCTTGTGCATTCAAATGGTGTTGAGTCGCAATCTGTTGCAACGTCACAAACAAATCTTTACCCTGTTGACCACGATAACCGCCTAATGTGACACAACGCCATTCATCCACCAGTGGAAGTAACGGCGTCAACACGCCTGCCGCATCTTTGTCTTTTAAAATCCCGCAAACGGCAATCAGTTTTCCTTGCGATTGGGCTTTAAGTGCGGTCAATTTTTCTGCTAAATAACGTGCTGCGTGCGGATTATGCCCCACATCAACAATCACGCGTGGTAGCGCTTTCACTTCACGCTGAATCATTTGCGATAAATGCGTTAAGCTTTCCGGTTTCATCGTTTGAAAACGCCCGGTGAGTTCCACCTCAAGCAACGACTTTTTCACGATTTCAAGGGAAATCTCAAACGGCAATTTTTGTATTGCCGCAAGTGCAGTTGCCGCATTGGCTAACGGAATGTGGCAAAGCGGTAAATCCGCGAGCAAATTCCACCGCACTTTTTCGTCTTCACGCGTGGTTTGCCATGTCCAACTTTGTTCCTGTTGGCAAAGATGCCAATCAAGGTGACGACAAAATAATTGGCAACCTAATGTTTCGGCATGCGCCAACATGCTTTGCGGAATGTTAGGTTCGCCGATAATCACCGGTTTATTGGCGCGGAAAATTCCCGCTTTTTCAAAACCGATTTGATCGCGCGTAGAACCGAGGAAATCCGTATGATCAATGTCAATGCTAGTAATGACCGCCATGTCATTATCCACGATATTCGTGGCATCCAAGCGCCCCCCCAGCCCCACTTCTAAAATCACCACATCCAATTTTGCTTGTTTGAACAAATGTAACGCAGACAAGGTGCTGAATTCAAAATACGTTAATGATTGCGTTTTGTTTTGTTCGATATACGCAAAAGACGCCGTGTGCTGTGCATCATCCAACTCATGATTCTGAATGCGAACGCGTTCGTTATAACGTAACAAATGGGGAGAAGAATACACGCCGACACGATAACCGGCATTCAATAAAATGGTTTCTAACAAACGACAAGTGGTACCTTTGCCATTTGTACCGCCCACGGTAATCACGAAAGGCGCCGGCGTGAGCAAATCCAATTCTTGGGCGACAGATTTAATGCGTTCCAGCCCTAAATCAATCGCTTTAAAATGGCTGTTTTCCAAATAAGAAAGCCACTCGTCGAGTGGCGAAGTGGCTTTTAAAATTGTGTTCATATTTATTCTTCTGTGATTAATTCGCTTTCCACAAAAGGAGATGGTTTATTCATCAGTTTGCTGACCAAACTCGCCAAGGTATTACGCATATCAGCACGTTTTACGATCATGTCGATTGCGCCTTTTTCCAATAAAAATTCACTGCGTTGGAAACCTTCCGGCAATTTTTCACGCACGGTTTGTTCAATAACACGCGGACCGGCAAAACCAATTAAGGCTTTTGGTTCGGCAATGTTGATATCGCCCAACATTGCGAAACTGGCAGAAACGCCACCTAAGGTTGGATCCGTTAATACGGAAATGAACGGCACACCTTTTTCACGCATTTTAGCCAACACGGCGCTGGTTTTTGCCATTTGCATGAGGGAGAACAAGGCTTCCTGCATACGTGCGCCACCACTAGCGGAGAAACAGACAAACGGGCAATTTTCTTCAATGGCTTTTTCTGCGGCTTTGACAAATTTCGCCCCCACCACAGACCCCATGGAGCCGCCCATAAAGCTAAAGTTAGAGGCTGCGGCCACAATCGGCATATTATATAACGTACCGTAAAATGCAATTAAGGCATCTTTTTCGCCGGTATCTTTCTGAGCAGCGGTAATACGATCTTTATATTTCTTCAAGTCTTTGAATTTCAAGATATCTTTCGGTTCTAACTCTGCCGCTAATTCTTGTACGCTGTCTTGATCCAATAAGCCCAATAAACGCTCGCGCGCATCAATACGCATATGGTGTCCACATTTTGGACAAACTTCCAAATGACGTTTTAATTCTTCACGATATAACACCTGATCGCATGAGGTACATTTTGTCCACACGCCTTCAGGCACATTGGCTTTGCGGGAAGAAGTCGAGGTATTTTTACTAAAAATTCTATCAATCCAGCTCATATTTAACCTTTTTCTCTTGATTAACAAAAAATTACGCGCTATTAGACCATAATTTTGAAAAATTTTATAGCAATTTATACTGATCTGATTAGTCATCAAGTGCGGTCATTTTTTCGGGTATTTTTATCTGATAAAAACGTTAGAAAAACTGACCGCACTTTGCTACGCTAGCGCAAAAACTCACATAGGAACATATATGAAACCGTTATTATTGGCACTTTCTTGTGGCGTATTCTTTAATCTTGCCGAGGGGCATCAAGCAACTTCAATGGGCAATTTAAAACCGGCAATTCTCCCTAATGCACAAGAATATGTGCTTCACAGCCAATTTACGAAAAAAGATTATCGCATTCAGGTGATGCCTGTTGGAGAAGTAAAGCATATCGGCTATTCCGTTCTGTATGTGTTGGACGGCGATGCCCTTTTCCCGGCGGCTGCCAGCATGGCGCAAAATATGATGGCGCGCTCACAAGAAACTAATGCAGTACCATTTTTAATCGTCGGCATCGGCTACCCGAATACTCAACTTCTTAATCCGGCAGAACGCGCGCAAGATTATACGCCGCCGTCAGAAAGTTACGATGATACCGGCGATAAAACCAATAAAAAATTTGGTGGTGCGGAAAATTTTTATCGCTTTATTCAGGAAGAACTCGCGCCGGATTTGCATCGCCGTTTTTCAATTAACACGGCTCAACAAAACATTTTTGGGCATTCTTATGGTGGTCTATTTAGTTTATATAGTTTGTTTAATCACCCGAATGGCTTCCGCAACTATCTTATCGCCAGCCCTTCAGTATGGTGGAATCAGCAACGGATTTTGCAAGATTTACCTACATTTTCCGAACATCTGCAAAACATAAAAGAGAAAATTGGCGTGCGTTTTACCGTTGGGGAATATGAACAAAAATTGGCGCCCTATATGAAACAAGATCCCAAACGACAAAAGCAGTTAGATCAGCGCGCCATGGTGACGCAAGTCAAAAATGTAGCGGAAAAACTGAATGCGCTGCCTAATGAGAAGCTATCCGTTGTAAGTAAGATTTATGATGAAGAAACCCATATGACCAGTGTCATGCCTGCTTTATTAGAGGGTTTGAAATGGCTTTTTTCTCGCTGTAAAACACAACAGGATTGTGCACATTAACCCAAAGTGCGGTGTCTTTTTCAGTTGTTTTTTTAGAAGAAATTATTCACCAGAAATACCCTAAATTCGCCCTAACAATAGCGATAAAAATCAAGTACAATACGGCAATTCTATTTTGCTGCAAAAAAGGATAAGAGCATGGCGCGCAAACCGGCTGAAAAAAACGAACCGGATTTTGAAAATACCTTAAAACAACTGGAAGAAATCGTCTCCCGTTTGGAAAATAACGACCTTTCTCTTGAAGAGGCATTAAAAGATTTTGAACAAGGCATCAAGCTGGCTCAGTTAGGTCAAGAACGCTTACAGCAAGCGGAACAGCACATCCAAATTTTGTTACAAAAAAACGAAAGTGCCAAACTCAGCGATTATCAAGCGGAAGAATAACGGGGCGGCAATGTATCAGTTCTCAGAAGATTTACAGCAAGTTCAGCAGCGAATTAATCACTTTTTAGCAGAGCAATTTGCCCACCTTGATAGCTCGCCGGCACCTTTAGCTGACGCCATGAAATATGGCTTATTATTGGGCGGAAAACGCATTCGCCCATTTTTAGTTTATGCCACTGGCAGAATGCTCGGTGCCAACGATGCCCAGCTCGATTACGCTGCTGCTGCCATTGAAGCCATTCATGCTTATTCATTGATTCATGATGATTTGCCTGCCATGGACGACGATGAATTGCGTCGCGGTCATAAAACTTGCCACATTGCGTTTGACGAAGCCACCGCGATTTTAGCCGGTGATGCATTGCAAGCCTTTGCCTTTGAGATTTTAACGGATATTCCAACGCTATCGGCGGAACAAAAGCTGGCACTCATTAAAACCTTAAGTGCCGCCTCCGGTGTCAAAGGCATGTGCTTGGGACAAAGTTTAGATTTAATGGCTGAACAAAAAGTCATCAGCCTGCAAGAATTAGAACACATCCATTTAAATAAAACCGGTGCCTTGCTCACTGCAGCGCTCACGATGGGCTTTATTTGCTCGCCTCATTTTGCAGACAAGGCTTTAGCACAACAGCTGGAACGCTACGCCACGGCAATTGGTCTCGCCTTCCAAGTACAAGATGATATTTTAGACATTGAAGGTGACAGCGAAACCATCGGCAAAACAGTCGGCTCCGACTTGACGGCAGATAAAAGCACTTATCCGAAATTATTGGGGCTGGAAGGTGCCAAACAAAAAGCCCAAGAACTTTATGAAATGGCATTGGCCGAACTCAAAGATTTACCTTTTGATACCACCGCACTTTATGCGTTGGCGGAATTTATCATTAAACGAAAAAGCTAATGCGCCCCCAAAGTGCGGTGGAAATTAGCGCTGTTTTAAACGTAGTGATAGATAAATTTTAACGTTGGAATTGATTAACCCTTATGCAAAACTACCCCCTTTTATCATTGATTAATTCGCCTGAAGATTTACGCTTGTTAAACAAAGAACAACTCCCTCAAGTGTGTCGAGAGCTACGCGAATATTTGTTGGAATCGGTGAGTCAAAGTAGCGGACATTTAGCGTCCGGTTTAGGCACGGTGGAACTTACCGTTGCACTGCATTATGTCTTTAAAACGCCTTTCGATCAGTTAATTTGGGATGTTGGTCATCAAGCCTATCCTCATAAAATCTTAACCGGTCGTCGTGACCAAATGTCGACTATTCGACAAAAAGGCGGGTTACATCCCTTCCCTTGGCGTGGTGAAAGCGAATTTGACGTGTTAAGCGTAGGACACTCTTCCACCTCGATCAGTGCAGGATTAGGCATTGCCATTGCCGCAGAACGAGAAAATGCCGGAAGACAAACGGTTTGTGTCATCGGTGACGGCGCCATTACGGCAGGTATGGCATTTGAGGCATTAAATCATGCCGGCGCGTTACACACCAATATGTTGGTGATTTTAAATGATAACGAAATGTCTATTTCAGAAAATGTCGGCGCGTTAAACAACCATCTTGCCCGAATTTTCTCCGGTTCGTTCTACTCTACCGTGCGCGACGGTAGCAAAAAAATTCTCGATAAAGTGCCAACGGTGAAAAACTTTATGAAAAAAACCGAAGAACACATGAAAGGAGTGATGTTCTCACCGGAAAGTACCTTATTTGAAGAATTGGGTTTCAACTATATTGGCCCTATCGATGGACACAATATTGATGAATTAATCGCGACATTAAGCAATATGCGCGATCTAAAAGGCCCTCAATTACTCCACATAAAAACCAAGAAAGGCAAAGGCTATACACCGGCAGAAAAAGATCCTATCGGTTTTCATGGCGTGCCAAAATTCGACCATTTAAGCGGTCAGTTACCTAAATCGAATGCCACCCCAACCTATTCCAAAATTTTCGGCGATTGGTTGTGTGAAATGGCAGAACGAGATCCAAAACTTATCGGGATCACCCCGGCAATGCGTGAAGGTTCCGGCATGGTGGAATTTTCTCAACGTTTCCCTCAACAGTATTTTGATGTGGCGATTGCTGAACAACACGCAGTGACATTTGCAGCCGGTTTGGCGATTGGTGGATACAAGCCTGTGGTTGCTATTTATTCAACTTTCTTGCAACGCGCTTATGATCAGCTCATTCATGATGTCGCCATTCAAGATCTGCCGGTTCTCTTAGCCATTGACCGTGCTGGCATTGTCGGCGCCGATGGTCAAACTCACCAAGGTGCATTTGATATCAGTTTCATGCGCTGTATTCCAAACCTTATCATCATGACACCAAGCGATGAAAATGAATGCCGCCAAATGCTTTATACCGGTTACCATTACGGTAAGCCTGCCGCCGTGCGTTATCCACGCGGAAATGCCATGGGCGTTACCTTAGAACCTTTACAACCATTGGAATTGGGTAAATCAAAGCGTGTTCGTGAAGGTAAAAAAATAGCCATTTTAAATTTTGGTACGCTTTTACCAAATGCCTTGATTGCCGCGGAAAAACTAGATGCAACCGTCATTGATATGCGTTTTGTAAAACCGTTGGATGTCACCCGTATTAACGAGATTGCCAACAGCCATGAACTTATTGTGACATTAGAAGAAAATGCGATTCAAGGCGGCGCCGGAAGTGCAGTGGCTGAAGTATTGAATCAGCAACAACACCAAGTGAAATTATTGCAATTAGGTTTACCGGATTTCTTTATCCCTCAAGGATCGCAAGCAGAAACGCTCACTGATTTAAAATTAGACGCCGCTGGGATTGAACAACAAATCGTGGATTTTCTTGCTGAGAAATAATCCTACCACCATAAAAAACGACAGGTGATTTAGCATCTGTCGTTTTTCTTTTTGCGATTCATCCCATTTTCTAAAAAATAAAATAAATTTTTCTTTTTTATTTGAACTATTTTAAAGATACCTAGTCTTAACAATTGCTAGTGCACTGCAAATGCAGTTGTCTTTTAACGTTTTCTTATATTTAAGACCTCCCCGCTATTCAGAAATAGGATAGCGGTTTTTTCTTTTTTGGAGAAAAAGGAAAAAGTGCGGTCTATTTTAGGCGCGTTTTAAAAGAGTGAATTAAAATCTGATTCTATTTCTATTACGCCAAAAACAATAAAATCTAAAAAATACGCATAAAAAAGGACGCCCTAAAGCGTCCTAATTTTTTACCTAAACTTTAATGAATTAAAGTGCAGATTTTGCTTTTTCAACTAATGCAGCAAATGCGACTTTGTCGAATACTGCGATATCGGCAAGGATCTTACGGTCGATTTCAACAGACGCTTTTTTCAAACCGTTGATGAATTTGCTGTAAGATAAACCATTTTGACGAGCCGCTGCGTTGATACGTGCAATCCATAATTGACGGAATTGACGTTTACGTTGACGGCGGTCACGATATGCGTATTGACCAGCTTTGATCACCGCTTGGAAAGCAACGCGATACACGCGTGAACGTGCACCATAATAACCTTTAGCAGCCTTAAGAACTTTCTTATGGCGTGCTCTTGCAATAACACCACGTTTTACACGAGCCATTATTTAATCTCCTATGTAATATTTTTAACTAAAATGAACTGACGTACGTTTGTGCTTATGCGTATGGCAAGCACGCTACTACTAATACTAAGTCGGACTTAGCAACCATGGATTTATGGCGTAGGTGACGTTTACGTTTTGTTGTTTTCTTAGTCAAAATATGACGTAAGTGAGATTGTTTACGCTTGAAACCACCGGAAGCAGTTTTTTTGAAACGCTTAGCAGCACCGCGTACTGTTTTAATTTTAGGCATTGTTAAATAACTCCGCATTTTTAAGTTTAAACAATATAATCAGGCGAATCGTTTTAAGGCGATTACTTGTAGGCACTGATTATTTCCAATCAAGGCAATTTAAAATTGCCCTTTTCAAACGTCATTAGGCTGCGTAGTGTGCCCAATGTACCGTTGTATCTTCACCGAAGTGAAAATTCCGTGATTCAGATGAAATCTGAATCAAAAATTATTTTTTCTTAGGTGCCAACACCATAACTGCTTGGCGACCTTCTAATTTCCCCGGCGCAGATTCAACCACAGAAATATCGGCTAAATCATTTTTCACACGCTCCAATACATCAAAACCGATATCTTGGTGAGCCATTTCACGGCCGCGGAAACGTACAGTAATCTTGGCTTTATCGCCTTCTTCCAAAAAGCGGATTAGGCTACGTAACTTAACTTGGTAGTCACCTTCATCTGTGCCTGGACGGAATTTAATTTCCTTCACTTGCACCACTTTTTGTTTTTTCTTCTGTTCTTTCGCTGTTTTGCTCTTTTCGTAGAGGAATTTACCGTAGTTCATAATGCGACACACAGGTGGTTCCGCATTTGGACTGATTTCTACAAGATCTAAAGCTGCGGCTTCCGCCATTTCTAATGCTTGTTGAATCGCAATAACCCCAACTTGCTCGCCGTCCTGATCAATCAAGCGGACTTCTTTTACTCTAATTTCGTCATTAATGCGATTAGGGCGATTTACTGCAGGTGCTTTTTTTACGGTTTTAATAATGATATTCCTCTTATTAATTAAGCCTCAAAACTGCTGTTTTACTATACAAAAACAGAAGTTAAATTCATTTTTAATGCTCTAAGAATGAGCAAAAACGGGGTGCATTTTACAGAATTTCACCACGTTACGCAATAGCGGAAAACGTAGTAATTCCGCCTTTTATTTGTATGCACACAGGATTAATTTCATTAAAACTAAACCTGCTACATCTTAGGTTCATATTAGCTAGAAACATTCACTGTTTAACAAATAAAAAGTGCGGTCATTTTTGACCGCACTTTTATACTTCTATATGGATAACTACTCTTCACCCAACAATTTCAAGTCGCGATTTCTCACTTGTTTTTTCAGAATGTCTAAGAATTCTTCCACAGTGAATGTACCGAGATCTTGACCTTTACGGGTACGTACCGCCACTTTGCCGGTTTCGATTTCTTTATCACCACAAACCAACATATAAGGCACGCGGCGTAAGGTGTGTTCGCGGATTTTGAAACCGACTTTTTCGTTACGTAAATCGGTTTTCACGCGTAAACCTGCATCAGATAACTGTTTCGCAACCTGTTGTACATACTCGGATTGAGAATCGGTGATGTTCATCACAACCGCTTGCGTTGGCGCCAACCATGCAGGGAAGAAACCTGCGTATTCTTCGGTAATGATACCGATGAAACGTTCAATAGAACCTAAAATCGCACGGTGAATCATTACCGGTGTACGGCGATCATTGTCTTCCGCCACATAAGAGGCATTTAAACGGCCCGGTAGCGCAAAGTCTAATTGGATAGTACCGCACTGCCATTCACGATCTAAGCAGTCGCGTAAGGCAAACTCAATTTTCGGACCGTAGAACGCGCCTTCGCCCTCTTGAATTTCATATTCAAGACCATTGTGTTTTAACGCGTTGGCTAAACCTTGCTCTGCGCGATCCCACATCTCATCGGCACCAATACGTTTTTCCGGACGGGTTGAAAGTTTAACGAAGATATTGGTAAAGCCAAAGGTACTGTAAATATCGTAAACCATGCGAATACAGCTCGTTACTTCGCTTTCAATTTGATCTTCGGTACAGAAAATATGGGCGTCGTCCTGAGTGAAACCGCGTACACGCATTAAACCGTGTAAAGAACCGGAAGGCTCATTACGGTGGCAAGAACCGAATTCCGCCATACGAATTGGTAAATCCCGATAAGATTTTAACCCTTGGTTAAAGATTTGAACGTGTCCCGGACAGTTCATCGGTTTGATGGCATATTCACGGTTTTCCGATTGTGTAGTAAACATCAAATCGCCGTAGTTTTGCCAGTGACCGGTTTTTTCCCACAACACGCGATCCATCATGAACGGACCTTTCACTTCTTGATAATCGTATTGTTTTAATTTGGTGCGTACGAAGGTTTCCAATTCACGGAAAATCGTCCAACCATCGTTGTGCCAGAACACCATGCCCGGCGCTTCTTCTTGCATATGATATAAATCTAACGCTTTACCGATTTTACGGTGGTCACGTTTTGCTGCTTCTTCTAGGCGTTGCAAATAGGCATCCAGTTGTTTTTTATCTGCCCACGCCGTACCGTAAATACGTTGCAACATTTTGTTTTTGCTGTCGCCACGCCAGTATGCTCCAGCCACTTTTTGTAATTTAAAATGATGGCAGAAACGCATATTCGGCACATGCGGACCACGACACATATCAATATATTCTTGGTGATGATAAAGCGCAGGGGTTGCAGTACGTTCGATGTTTTCATCTAGGATCGCCATTTTGTACGGCTCGCCACGTTTTTCAAAAGTATCTCTTGCTTCTTGCCAACTGACCGGCGTTTTAATCACGTCGTAATCGGTTTTGGCCAATTCCAACATGCGTTTTTCAAGGGCATCAATATCTTCTTGGGTTAAAGAGCGGTCTAAATCCACGTCATAATAGAAACCGTTGTCGATCGTCGGCCCGATGGCCATTTTGACATCCGGGAATAATTGTTTAATCGCATGACCGAGTAAGTGCGCTGTGGAGTGACGAATAATTTCCAAACCATCTTCGTCTTTGGCAGTAATAATTTCTAATGTGCTATCTTCGGTAATCAGATCACAGGCATCTTTACGTTCGCCGTTGACACGACCGGCAATGGTCGCTTTGGCAAGGCCTGCGCCAATATTTTGCGCAACTTCTAATACGGTAACAGGTTTATCGAATTGACGTTGTGAACCGTCAGGTAAAGTAATAACTGGCATAATGCATCCTTATACAGTGGTCACCCATACGCGAGGTGGCTTGTTTCATTTAATTAAAAAACGTTTTAAAAAAGCACCGCACTTTTATCATCCTTACAAACGGACAAGCCAAGTGCGGCGCGCAATTCTAGCATATTTTAGGAGGACAACCAAATGCCTAAATTTTGACTTGAGTCACAGTAATTTTTTCTTAATCTTTTACACTAGAAACATGATTAACTGAAAAGAAGGAACAGAGTATGTGGAAGTCGATTTCTCAAGTTTTAGCTGATCAATTCGGGGCGTATTATTCCATCAAAAATAAAACCAAAATTCATACCGGCGAAATGCATGAATCTTGGATCATTGATGACGGCATCCAACCCGTCTTTGTAAAAATGAATGAAAAGTCCTACCGTTCCATGTTCCGTGCCGAAGCGGATCAGTTAATCATGCTGGCAAAAACCAATACCGTTCGTGTACCGGAAGTCTATGGCGTCGGTTGCTCGCAAAATCACAGTTTTCTGTTGTTAGAAGGATTAGCAATGCAACCGAATACGCCACAAAATATGGCGGAATTTGGTGAGCAATTGGCTCGCTTACACCAATATCAAGGTTCGGAAAATTACGGTTTATCTTTTGATACTTGGCTAGGGCCGCAATATCAACCGAATGAATGGGGTTCCCGTTGGGCAAAATTCTTCAGTGAACAACGCATTGGTTGGCAATTACAGCTCTGTGCGGAAAAGAATCTGTATTTCGGTGATAAAGAAGAAATCATAAAAGCCGTTGCTACATTATTGACAAAACATCAGCCTAAACCATCGCTTTTACACGGCAATTTGTGGATTGAAAACTGCGCCAACATTGACGGTCACACCGTGACTTATGATCCGGCATGCTATTGGGGCGATCGGGAATGTGATTTGGCCTTTACCGAATTATTCGAGCCGTTTCCACAAGAATTCTATGAAAATTACAACCGCACTTTCCCGTTAGATGAAGGTTATCAAGAGCGGAAAGTCATTTATCAGCTTTATCATCTGCTTAACTTCAGTAGCCGTTTCCACGGCAACTATGTGGCGCTTGCCAATAAGGTTGTACATGATGTGTTACAACGTTACGAAAATCGTTAAAGACGACACAAAAAAGAAAGGGCGCAATGCCCTTTCTTATTGTTTGTATGACGCAACCTTACATCAGCGTTCTTTCATTTTTCTTTAACCAACGTAACGCAATATTATCGGCGCTCTCCTCTGCTTGCTTACCCACTTTCTGCAACAACGATTTTTTCACCACATATTTCACGCCAACAAGCTGTTTTTCTTTCATCACTTGTAGTAATAAATCATCGCTGGTCATAATCTCATCCACTAAATTCAAATGTAGTGCCTGTTGACCAAACCAGTGCTCACCGGTTGCCACTTGTTCTACATCCAAGTGCGGTCGATTTTGTGAAACAAATTGTTTGAATAATTGGTGGGTTTCTTCTAATTCCTGTTGGAATTTTTGTTTTCCTTTTTCGGTATTTTCACCCAACATGGTCACGGTACGTTTGTATTCGCCTGCCGTCATTACATCTACGTCCACATCATGTTTTTTCAATAAACGATGAATATTGGGGATCTGAGCAACAACACCGATAGAGCCAATAATCGCAAAAGGCGCAGATACAATTTTATCGGCAACACAAGCCATCATATAGCCACCGCTTGCCGCGACTTTATCCACGGCAACCGTCAACTTGATGTTGTGCTGTTTTAAACGCATTAATTGCGATGCGGCTAACCCATAACCATGTACCACACCACCGGGGCTTTCCAAGCAAAGCAACACTTCATCATTTGGCTTCGCCACCTGAACAATCGCGCTGATTTCTTCCCGCAATGCCGCCGTTTCTGAAGCAGAAATATCGCCTTTAAAATGCAATACATAAAGGCTTGGTTTACGTTCGGATTCCGTATCTTGACCATTTTTACGTTGTGCTTTTAAGGCTTTTGCTTTCGCCTTTTCTGCCTTTTTCTCTGCTTTTTCCGCTTCTTTTAATTCATCTTCGCTGAGGTGAAAGTTACTCAATATTTTGCTGTTTTCCTCAAATTCTTTTGATAAATCGGTAATCACCAATTCACCGTGTAAATGCGCTTTTTTTTGTTTCATAGCAATGATCATGGCAACCACTGCCGCAACCACCAATAACAAGGTGATCACTTCTAAAATAAACACGCCATAACCGACAAAAATATCAGACCACATAATTGTTCCTTAGTAAGAATAAATAAGGTCGAGGATTATAAAGTATCGCTTATCTCAATGCCACCTTCGCGGCCAGCTGAAAAATAAAGGATTATTAACCCAGCATTAATAATGCTTTTCAAAAAGCCCTATTTATCTTTCTTAAATACCCGTTAAAATGACCGCACTTTTCATTTCATGATTTCAAAAAGGAGCTAACATGAATAATGTTCTCGTCTTAAAATCCAGCATTCTGGCAGACAATTCACAAACCAACCAATTATCCGATTATTTCGTCAGTAAACTTGCCGACAAAAATGTGGTTATCCGTGATCTTGCCGCAAATCCACTACCGCATTTTGATGCAACGGCTGCAACAGCATTGCGCGGTCAACCAACAAGTACTGAAGAAAATGCATTATTGGCGTTATCTGATGAATTAGTGGCGGAAATTAAAAAGGCAGACACCTTGATTATTAACGCTCCCATGTATAACTTTCATATTCCGACGCAACTAAAAAGCTATTTTGATTTTATTGCACGTCCACGTGTCACTTTCCAATATTCAGAAAAAGGGCCGGAAGGTTTATTAAAAGGCAAAAAAGCCGTGGTATTAGCATCATTTGGCGGTTTTCATCAAAATCAACCAACAGATTTGGTGACGTCATATATGAAAGCTATCTTAGGCTTTGTCGGTATTACCGATGTGCAATTCGTTTATGTGGAAGGCATTGGATTTGGTCCGGAAGCGGTCGAAAAAGCGCAAGCGCAAGCCAAAGCAGAAATTGATAAACTGGCAACCACCCTTTAATAACGCCTAAAAACAAAAAAGCACCATGAAGGTGCTTTTTTTGTGGACAAAATATAAAGAAAAGTACGGTTATTTTTTTCCGCATTTTTCTTAATGCAGTTTTAATGACGGGCGTAAGTAACGATTCAAATGCCCTACCACAATAATTAAACCGGTTTTAAAGCAACCATGTAATGCCGCTTGATGCATACGATAAAGAGAAACATACATCCATTGTGCGATTTTACCTTCAATGGTCATGGAAGAACCGCCGGTAATCTTGCCGCCTAACGCGCCAAATGCGGTAAATTCAGATAAAGACACTAATGAGCCTTTGTCGTTATATTTAAAATCTTTCAATGGTTTATTATCAAATAACGCAATGATATTTTTCGCACAACGACTTGCCATTTGGTGCGCAGCTTGGGCTTTTGGCGGCACCGGTTTGCCATCCTCTTGCATAAAGAAACAACAATCACCCATGGCAAAAATCGTGTCGTCATTTGTGGTTTGCAAGGTTTTCTTCACCACTAATTGGTTAATTCGGTTGATTTCCAATCCGTCAAAACGTTTCGTAATACCCGAAGTGCGAATGCCTGCCGACCATACGATTAAATCCGCAGGAATATGTTGTCCGTCTTTTGTCACCAACCGGTTTTTGTTAGCTTCAACAATCATCGTATTGGTTTTGACATCCACGCCCAATTTACGGAGCTCTTCCGTGGCATCATTGGAAATGCGTTCAGGCAATGCCGGTAATATGCGGGATCCGGCTTCGACTAAAGTCACGTTTAAACGGCTACTATCAATTTGCCCATAACCATAAGAAGACAAGTGCTCTGCAGCATTATACAGCTCTGCAGAAAGCTCCACGCCCGTTGCCCCGGCCCCCACAATCGCAATATGAATGTGGCCATCTTGCACTAACTCCTGTTTACTTTCCGTCTCACCAATATCGTCCAATACTTGGTTTTCACGAAATTTCAGGAAAAGCGCCAACATTTTTTGTTGAAAGCGCATGGCTTGTGCAGGACTATCTAAAAAGATGCAATTTTCTTCAACACCCTTTGTGTTGAAATCATTAGATTTGCTGCCAATGGCAATCACTAAATAATCATAAGGAATGCGGCGGGAAACCACGATCATGTCGCCGTCGTCGCCATAAACCGGCGCCAGTTCCACATATTTATGTTGACGATTTAAGCCAACCATGGAACCTTGCTCAAAGTTGAAATAATGATTGTGGGCATGGGCGCGATAACTTAATGCCTCGACCCCATCATCTAATGCACCGGTCGCCAATTCATGCAATAAGGGTTTCCATAAATGGGTTTGATTGCGATCAATTAAAGTGACATTAGCACGTTTTTTTCGTCCCAGCTTATTGCCTAAGTGAGTGGCAAGTTCCAACCCTCCGGCACCACCACCGACAATGACGATATTTTTCATAAATACCTCTAAACTAAAAAATGAAAAGTAAAAATTAATTAACAATATTTTAACACCGGTTTTGCCATTTTTCTTAGAGGCGATTTAGAAAAGTCAGAAAATACCCCATTCCTGTTAGGTAAATGAAAACAAAAGTGCGGTAAAAAATAACATTATTTTTCACCGCACTTTCCTTTCGATATTCCGTCATGCAATAGTAAAAAAGAAAAAGGCAACATGATGTTGCCTTTTATCTTAACTTCAGGAAAAAAATGAAAATTAGTTTTGTGGCGCGTAATCCACGAGCAAGTAATGTTTCGCAATGCTTAAGAACGCTTCTACTTGTTCTTTTTGCCATTGTTCATCTTTACCCAATTCTTTTGCCATGACGCTTGCCACTTTGGCTGCACTGTCAATGGCTGCACGCGCATCAAGGAACAACAAACGAACACGACGTGCAAGAACATCTTCAACGGATTGTGCCATTTCTTCACGCACCGCCCAAACCACTTCAGCAACAGTATTTGGATGACGCGGATGAATTTTTTCCGCCATTTCCGGATGTTCAGCTTCCAATGCTTTAATTGCCGGAATGTCAGCACCGTAAATATACAAGTGATTTTTCAAATCTACTTGTTCTGCCGGAATTTTACCATGAATTGCCAAATTCGTTGTAACACATGGTTTTTTCGCTAATTGCGGATGTACGTTTAATGCTTCATCTACAGTGTCTTCAGACATTTGACGATAAGTCGTCCATTTACCACCGGTGATCGTCACCAAGCCACTGTCGCTAACCACAACTTTATGGCTACGAGACACTTCTTTGGTGCTTTGACCGGCTTTTTCCGGCGCGGCTAACGGACGAAGACCGGCGAAAATACTTAATACATCATCGCGTGTTGGTTTTTTCGTTAAATATTGACCGGCAGTATCTAAAATAAATTGAATTTCTTGCTCTAAAGCAATCGGCTCATAAGACGGTTCTTTAACCAATGTATCCGTTGTACCAACCACTAATCTTTCATGCCATGGCACCGCAAACAATACACGACCATCAGAGGTTTTTGGAATCATCAATGCGTCATCACTTGGTAAGAAGGATTTATCCAATACCAAATGCACGCCTTGGCTTGGCACAACGAATTTTTTATCAGTGCCGTGATCCATGGATAAAATATCATTCATGAACACACCGGTAGCATTAATCACCGCTATACCTTGTACGCAGTATTGTTCGCCACTTAATTCATCCGTAAATTTAACGCCGTTGACTTTGCCTTGTTGATCTTTAAGCAATTCGGTTACTTTTGCATAATTCAACACGGTACCGCCTTGTTCCACAACAGTTTGTGCAATATTCACCGCTAAACGGGAGTCATCAAACTGACCGTCTTTATACACTACGCCGTTTTTCAAATCCGCGCCGTTTAAGGTTGGCAAACGTTGCATTGTGGTGTTTTTACTGATGGCAATGGTTTTACCTAAACTTAAATTACCGGATAAATAATCGTATAAACCTAAACCGATGCGGTACTTCACGCTATCAATAAAATTGTAGTTAGGAATGATGAAATTTTGGTTTTTAAATAAGTGGGAGGCATTTTTTGCTAAACGACCACGTTCACGTAAAGCCTCTTTTACTAAAGCGACATCACCTGCAGCCAAATAACGCACACCACCATGTACTAATTTAGTACTACGGCTTGAAGTACCTTTTGCAAAGTCATAGCCTTCCAATAACAATGTTTTATAACCACGTGATGCTGCGTCTAAAGCAATACCTAAACCACTGGCACCGCCACCAACAACAATAAAATCCCATTGCGCTGTATTTTTTACGTTTTCAAGCTGCGTATTTCTTTGCATTTTTCACCTCGAAGATTGATATCGAATTGTTTACTTTTAATACGAAATGTTCGTTTATGCTCATTTTATCACATTAAACGAAAGCAAAGGAAACAAAAGAAAATATAAATTTCTAAATTTGTGATCATGATCACGATTAACGCTCAAAAATTCTAAAATTTACGCAAACGTTTGCTTAAACGATTAAATATTCTGTGATCCTGCTCACAAATTAAACTATTTTTGTTTGCTTGGCGAAAATTTATTCATTAATTTGACGCCGCATTCTGTTTTAAAACGAAATGCTTCTTATCAATTCCTTCTTATTAAGGAGAGCTTATGGCTACAAATCACACACTTAAAGGTGCTTGTATTGCGGAGTTTTTAGGTACAGGTCTTCTGATTTTCTTTGGTTGCGGTTGTGTCGCAGCAGCAAAACTAGCGGGTGCAGCCTTCGGACTTTGGGAAATATCCATTGTTTGGGGGATCGGGGTCGCTATGGCGGTATACTGTACTGCCGGCGTATCGGGAGCACACTTAAATCCGGCGGTAACCATTGCTTTATGGAAATTTGCTTGCTTTGACGGCAAAAAAGTGATTCCTTACATCATTGCGCAAATGGCTGGTGCCTTTGTTGCCGCCGCGTTGATTTACTTGCTTTATCAAGATCTTTTTGCTGCAACGGAAGCCGCACAAAATATCGTTCGCGGAGAAACCGTTGGTGTTGCCAATGTATTCTCAACCTATCCGCATCCACACATCACATTCTACAAAGCATTTTTAGTGGAAACAGTGATTACCGCCATTTTAATGGGCTTAATCTTAGCCTTAACCGATGATGGCAACGGCGTACCCAAAGGTCCTATGGCTCCCCTATTGATTGGTTTACTTATTGCCGTCATCGGTGGAGCTACCGGTCCATTAACCGGCTTTGCCATGAACCCGGCACGTGACTTTGGTCCGAAATTATTTGCCTATTTTGCCGGCTGGGGCGACATTGCGCTCACCGGTGGTTTAGCCATTCCTTATTTCCTCGTCCCTTTAATTGCACCCATTGTCGGTGGTTTGCTTGGTGCTTGGGGATACCAACGTTTTATCGGTAAACATTTACCGTGCAACTGTGGCGAATCCTAATTAACCCGCTTTATTTCTATATAAGGAGAAACTCATGACTCAAGAATACATTATTGCTCTCGACCAAGGCACCACAAGTTCCCGTGCGGTTTTATTAGATAAAAACGCCAATATCGTCGAAGTGGCTCAGCGTGAATTTACCCAAATTTATCCGCAAGCAGGCTGGGTTGAACATAATCCGATGGAAATCTGGGCAAGCCAAAGTTCCACATTAAACGAAGTCGTTGCTAAAGCGGGTATTACCTCCGATAAAATTGCTGCTATCGGAATTACCAACCAGCGCGAAACCACGATTGTCTGGGAAAAAGAAACGGGCAAACCGATTTATAACGCGATTGTTTGGCAATGTCGCCGTACTGCTGATATTTGTACCCAATTAAAAGCTGACGGGCACGAAAGCTACATTCGTAAAACCACCGGACTCGTGGTTGACCCTTACTTTTCCGGAACAAAAATCAAATGGATTTTGGATCATGTTGAAGGCGCCAGAGAACGGGCGAAAAAAGGTGAATTGTTGTTTGGTACCGTGGATACTTGGTTAGTTTGGAAACTCACCCAAGGTCGAGCTCATGTGACCGACTATACCAACGCATCTCGTACTATGCTGTTTAATATCCACACCAAGCAATGGGATGACAAAATGCTTGAGTTGTTGGATATTCCAAAAGCCATGTTGCCGAAAGTATGCAATTCTTCTGAAGTATACGGTCAAACCAACATCGGGGGTAAAGGCGGTGTGCGGATTCCGGTAGCGGGTATTGCCGGTGACCAACAAGCCGCGCTTTACGGTCATTTATGTGTGGAACCCGGTATGGCGAAAAACACTTACGGTACCGGTTGCTTTATGCTCATGAATACCGGAGAAAGAGCGGTCGAATCTAAAAACGGATTGCTCACCACCATCGCATGTAATGCCAAAGGTGAACCTTGTTATGCCTTAGAAGGTTCTATTTTTATGGGTGGCGCATCAATCCAATGGTTACGTGACGAATTGCGTTTAATTCACGACAGTGCCGACTCCGAATATTTCGCGACCAAAGTGAAAGATACCAATGGCGTTTATGTCGTTCCTGCCTTTACCGGTTTAGGTGCGCCATATTGGGATCCGTACGCACGCGGTGCGATTGTCGGCTTATCCCGTGGTGCCAACCGTAACCATATCGTCCGCGCCACGCTAGAAGCCATCGCCTACCAAACCCGTGAAGTATTAGATGCGATGCAATCGGACAGTGGCGAGAAATTAGCGGCTTTACGCGTGGACGGTGGCGCGGTTGCCAATAATTTCTTGATGCAGTTCCAAGCGGATATTTTAGATGTGAAGGTTGAGCGTCCAAAAGTGCGTGAAGTTACCGCGCTCGGTGCCGCCTATTTGGCTGGGCTTGCCGTAGGGTTCTGGAAAGACTTGGAAGAATTGCGTGGCAAAGCTATTGTCGAACGGACATTTGAACCGAAAGAAACGCCGGAAAAACGCACCGCACTTTATCAAGGCTGGAAGAAAGCGGTTCAGCGTGCATTGGCGTGGGAAGAGGAATAAAAAAATTAACCTTCCTACATTTTTTATATATGGGCGAGAGATTTTCCTCTCGCCTTTTTATATGGAAGAAAACGGAAATGGTATTTCGCGATTTTCAAGATAAAAAATACTTAAAAAACCAACCGCACTTTTAGCTTAAAAATTCCAAGCCGAACTGATACAACTGATTTTTTTTATAGCCGTAAAGTTCTGCAACAATAGCGGCTGCTTTCTTCAAAGGCAATTCTTGGCTAATCAATTCAAGTGCTTTTACCGCTTGTGGTGAAATCTCATCACTGTTTTCCATTTGTGTTTTGCCCTCAACAATCAACACCATTTCGCCTTTGGTTCGGTTCGGATCTTCTTGTAACCAACTCAACAACTCCGCCAAATTATCACCATGAATAGTTTCCCAGGTTTTCGTAATTTCACGCGCCAGCACCACATAACGCTCGCCGCCAAACACGGTTTGCATATCCGCAAGGCTGTCTAAAATACGATGGGTCGATTCATAGAAAATCAAAGTGCGGTCTTCATTCTCCACGTTTTTTAGTTTATCCAAGCGCGCTTTACTTTTTGCCGGCAAGAACCCCTCAAAGCAAAAACGATCAGAAGCAATACCCGAAGCACATAACGCGGTAATTGCCGCACAAGCCCCCGGCAACGGCACAACTTGAATTCCCGCTTGGCGGCATTGACGCACTAAATGAAATCCGGGATCGCTGATCAATGGTGTTCCGGCATCAGAAATTAAGGCAATATTCGTGCCTTGTAATAATTTCTCCACCAACGCGCCCGCTTTTTGTTGCTCATTGTGATCATGCAAAGCAAAAAACGGTTTTTTAATGCCGTAATGGCTTAACAATAGCCCACTGTGACGGGTATCTTCTGCGGCGATTAAATCCACTTTTTCAAAGGTTTCTAATGCCCGTTGAGTGATATCTTGCAAATTGCCAATCGGCGTGGCGACGATGTATAAAATTCCGTTTGAATTGCTCATTTCGTGTTTCTTTTATTTGCTTTTAGTGAGTGACATAAGTAAGATCGCCCCAATTGTTTCAACAAATGGAGTAATTATGTCTATTCTATTACAACGCATTAATTTTAAAAAAGGATTAATGCCTTTTTTCTTTACGCTGTTATTAGCGGGTTGTACCACCAGTTTTTTGGGTGGCAATACGGCTAACATGCTAAAAGAGGATGCGAATGCCAGTTCCGATTTTTATATGAACAAAATCGAACAAACACAAAAACTGGAAGAACAACAAACCTATAAATTGTTGGCAGCGCGTGTCTTGATAACTGAAAATAAAATTCCTCAAGCACAAGCCTTATTAAATGAATTAAAAGATCTCAACCCAGATCAACTTGTCGATAAATCCCTTATTGAGGCACATATTGCGGCAGTAAAAAACGATAATACCAGTGCAGCAAACGTATTAAAAAGCATAAATTTAGCGCAATTAAGTCCATCTCAAACCGGTCGCTATTACGCTGTAAAAGCACGCATTGCAGAAAATAAAGCAGACATTATTGAAGCAGTAAAAGCTCGTATTCAAATGGATCAAGTGCTTAGCGATGTACAAAGAAAACAAGAAAATAACGACCGCACTTGGGCGCTATTACGCAGTGCAAATCGTGGCATCATTAATAACACACAAGATGAAGGCAACCTTGCTTTAGCCGGCTGGTTGGCATTAACCCGTGCGTATAACGACAATATCAATCAACCGACACAATTAAGCCAAGCATTACAAAACTGGAAAGCCTCTTATTCAAATCACACTGCAGCTTATCTATTCCCGACAGAGTTACAAGGTTTGTTTAATTTCCAACAAACAGCATTGACCAACGTTGCCTTACTTTTACCTTTAAGCGGTAACGGTCAAATCCTAGGCAACACGATCAAATCCGGTTTTGATGCGGCAAGAGGCGGTGATACCTCCGTTCAAGTACAATTTTATGACACTGTGGCAACACCGGTGAATGACATTATTGCTCAAGCAAAACAAGCCGGTGCCCGTGCGATTATCGGTCCGTTATTGAAACAAAACGTTGATACTCTTCTCAACAGCCCTTCCGCACTTCAAGATCTAAACGTGTTAACCTTAAATGCAACACAAAATGCCCGTGCAATCGGTCAAGTGTGCTATTACGGTCTATCTCCGGAAGATGAGGCGGAATCTGCAGCCAATAAAATGTGGGCAGACGGTATTCGTGAACCGATGGTTGCTGTACCACAAAATGATTTAGGACAACGCACCGCAACTGCATTTAACGTACGTTGGCAACAATTGGCTGGTACGGATGCAAATATCAAATACTACAATCAATCTGCAGATGTCGGCGTTGCATTACAAGGTCAAAATCTACAAGGATTATATGTTGTAGCAAAAAGCGATGAATTGGCCGATTTAAAAACAGTTATTGACAACAGCGGTAGCAACATCAAATTGTATGCAAGCTCACGCAGCAACTCTTCCAATAACAGCCCTGAATATCGTTTATTGATGAACGGATTACAATTCAGCGATATTCCGTTCTTTAAAGATACGGACTCCGCCCAATATCAAAAAATTGCCAACAATACCAATGGCGATTACTCTCTCATGCGTTTATACGCAATGGGCGCAGATGCTTGGTTGCTTATCAATCATTTCAATGAATTACGCCAAGTCCCCGGCTATCAAATTGACGGTTTAACCGGTAAATTAAGCGCCGGTCCAAACTGCAATATCGAACGCGATATGACTTGGTTCCAATACCAAAATGGCGGCATCCAGGTATTAAACTAAGTTGAACGTATGTTCTCTCTAAAACGTCAACAAGGGGCGAGATTTGAACACAAAGCTCGCCTCTTTTTAGAATCTCAAGGCTTAACTTTTCTTGCAGCCAATCAGAATTTCAAATGCGGTGAATTAGATCTCGTCATGTTAGATCAAGATACTATCGTGTTTGTAGAAGTACGCCAACGGAAAAACGATCATTTCGGTTCCGCCGTAGAAAGTGTTGATTGGAAAAAACAGCAACGTTGGATGGATGCGGCAACGCTTTGGTTAGCACAACGAAAGCAAAGCTTAGAAGATACGGATTGTCGTTTCGATTTGGTTACTTTTGGCCATTCCGAGCATGATATTCAATGGATTCCTAACTTTCTTGATTGATGACTATGTTAAATAAACTCAATGCGTTATATGAAGAAAATATCAAAACGCATATTTACTCAAAAAGCTTACTTAGCCCACAAATCGCTGAGGCTACACAGCTATTAATCAACAGTCTCTTACGCGGAAATAAAGTTATCGCTTGCGGAGAAGGACGTTCTTACATTAACGCACAATGCTTGGTAGCAAATTTACTCAATCGCTATGAATTAAAACGCCCAAGCTTTCCCTCTGTCCTATTAAGTTTAGATAGTGCGGTCGGTTCTACTTTCGTTTCTGACAATACCCTAGAAAAGCTTTATCAACACCAATTCAATGCCATTGCACAGCAAGGTGACATTTTGGTGGTCTTTGCGCCATTAGGCAATGAGAGCAATATTCTCAACATTATTACGCATGCCGTGAACAAAGAGATCAATGTGATTGTCTTAACGGGAAACAGTAACGATCATATTCAAGGGATTTTAACGGAAAAGGATTTACACATTTCCGTACCAAGTTCAAAAGAAAGTCGAATTTTGGAAAATCATTTATTCATTATTAACAGCATTTGCGAACTGATTGATTTCAAACTGTTCTCACATTCGTAACTTGACAGAAAGTAAGCATTCAAGTCACACTAACGCCAATAATCAAACATAAAAAGGAGATGACTATGTTACCAAGTTCACTAAAAAAACTGGCATTCATTTTTGCTGGCGCCATGTTATTACAAGGATGTGTTGCCGCAGCTATTGGTGGTGCAGCCGTTGCCGGTGCCACCAAAGTCGCAACAGACCCAAGAACAGTAGGCACCCAAATTGATGATGAAACCTTAGAAGAAAGAGTAAAATCAGCCATCTATAAAGATCAACAAATTAAATCCGAAGCGCGCATTAGTATCACCTCATATAGCGGCCGAGTTTTATTAACCGGTCAAGTGCCTAATGATAATTTACGAGAAATCGCGACATCTTTAGCTAAAGGTGTGCAAAACGTGAATGATGTTTATAACGAAGTGCGCATCGGACCAAAAGTGAACTTCTCTCAAATCAGTAAAGATGCTTGGATTACGAGCCAAATCAAGTCCAAAATGCTTGTAGATTCCAAAGTGAAAACCAGTGATGTGAAAGTTATCACCGAAAACAATGAAGTCTTCTTATTGGGTAACGTAACGCATGACCAAGGCAATGCTGCGGCAGAAATTGCTCGCAATGTTTCGGGTGTGACTAAAGTAGTGAAAGTCTTTAATTATTTGAATTAATACCTGAAAAGTGCGGTCAAAAATGACTCAAACTAAAAGGGTTGAACATTTACGTTCAACCCTTTTTATATTATTCCGCCTCTCGCTCGTGATCTTTTTTCAACATTTCTTCTTCGTTTAATTTCAATAAACGAGCAATCGCATTGCGATAAGAAATTTCGAGAGTTTCACGACTGGTGGCAATTACGCCTTGATCGACCAAGAAACCATCATTCACGTCATAAACCCAACCATGCAGAGACAATTTCTTGCCATTTTTCCACGCATTTTTCACAATGGAAGTGCGTCCTAAATTATATACTTGCTCCGCCACATTTAACTTAGTCAACATATCGGCACGGCGTTCCGGTGAAAGATTTCCAAGCAAATGACCATGTTTGAACCAAATATCTCGGATATGCAATAACCAGTTATTAATTAAGCCCAAATCTTTATCATTCATTGCAGCATGAATACCGCCACAATTTGTATGGCCACAAATAATGATGTGTTCAATATTCAGCACATCCACAGCATATTGCACTACGGAGAGGCAGTTAAAGTCCGTATGAATCACTTGGTTAGCCACGTTACGATGAACAAATAATTCTCCCGGCTCCAAGTTCGTCAATTTCTCTGCCGGCACACGACTATCTGAGCAACCAATCCATAAATAATGCGGCTGTTGATGCTCGGCCAATTCTTGAAAGTAAGTGGAGTTTTCCTCTTTCATTTGCGTTGCCCACGCATAATTGTTGGCAAACAAGGTTTCTATTTTTTTCATCGCTAATCCTCTTTCCTCAAAAATCAAAAGGTGCTCAGTATAGCCCAATTATTTTTTTGATAAAATTTCTTTTTATTATCCCCTCTTCTTCTATTCATGATTTAATTGTGCCCAAAATTTATGAAAAATG
The DNA here is from genome assembly GCF_920939465.1 of Aggregatibacter sp. Marseille-P9115. Lineage (GTDB taxonomy): Bacteria > Pseudomonadota > Gammaproteobacteria > Enterobacterales > Pasteurellaceae > Aggregatibacter > Aggregatibacter segnis_B. The sequence continues at coordinate 79,270 of NZ_OV100759.1, read as the reverse complement.
TGTAAGAAACCTCTAGCCACTTCGTCTAATAAATACAAAGGAATCGGCGTTTCATTCTTTTCAAGTTACCAAGGAGTTCTCATGAAAAAATCAAAATTAGTCCTGATATTGACCGCACTTTTATCCTGTGCAGCAATCCCGACAAGTGTTATGGCAGAAAATCACGTTCAACCAACCATGGAGAAAAGCAATATGTCTGAAGCAACAAAAGATCTTCACGAGATTTATTTAGCCGGTGGCTGTTTTTGGGGCATTGAAGCTTATATGGAACGTATTTACGGCGTGGAAGATGCCGTGTCCGGTTATGCCAACGGCAAAGGTGACAAAACTAGCTATCAAATGATCGGTATTACGGATCACGCAGAAACGGTAAAAGTGACTTATGACCGCAATAAAATTTCGCTAGATAAGTTACTGAAATACTATTTTCAAGTCATTGATCCGACCAGCGTCAACAAACAAGGCAATGACCGTGGCAGACAATATCGCACCGGTATTTATTATCAAGACGTCGCGGATAAAGCTGTGATTGAAAAAGAACTTGCCACACTGCAAGAAAAATACAAAAACAAAATTCAAATTGAAGTGGAACCGTTACGCAATTACGTATTAGCGGAAGACTATCATCAGGATTATTTAAAGAAAAACCCAAACGGCTATTGCCACATCGATTTGGAACAAGCCAATAACGTCATTATTGACGAAAAAGACTATCCAAAACCAAGCGATGCGGAGCTCAAAGCAAAATTAACCCCGCTGCAATATAGCGTGACACAAAACAAAAATACCGAACATTCTTTCAGCAATGAGTATTGGGATAACTTTAAACCGGGCATCTATGTGGATGTCACCACGGGCGAACCGTTGTTCTCCTCGAAAGATAAATTTGAATCCGGTTGCGGTTGGCCGAGTTTCACCAAACCAATTGCCAAAGAGGTGGTGACTTATCAAGACGATCACAGCTTTAATATGCTCAGAACGGAAGTCATCAGCCGTAGCGGAAAAGCTCATTTAGGTCATGTGTTTGATGATGGCCCGAAAGATAAAGGCGGTTTGCGCTATTGCATTAACAGTGCAGCTATCAAATTTATTCCATTGGAAGACATGGCAAAAGAAAACTATGGCTACCTGATTAATGCGGTGAAGGAGTAAAAGATGTTTGATCAGCAGTTATTAATCGGCACGGTTTTCCTTGCCGGTCTAGCCTCCTTTTTGTCGCCTTGTATCTTCCCCATTATTCCTATTTATTTTGGCATTTTGGCGAAAGGCGGCAGAAAGATTCTGAACACCTTTTTGTTCATTGCAGGCTTATCCCTAACCTTTGTAAGCCTTGGATTTAGCTTCGGTTTTCTAGGCAATTTGTTCTTTAATGATAACGTCAGAATCATTGCCGGCATTATCGTCATTATTTTAGGGATTCACCAATTAGGCATTATCAAGTTGAATTTCTTAGAAAGAACCAAAGTGGTTCAAGTGAAAACCGAAGGCAAAAGTGCCTCCTTTGAAGCCTTTTTCCTCGGGCTGACCTTTAGTCTTGGTTGGACACCTTGTATCGGCCCGATTTTAGCTTCCGTGTTGGCACTTTCCGGTGACGAAGGATCTGCATTATACGGTGCAGCTATGATGATGGTTTATGTATTCGGCTTGGCGACACCATTCGTGCTGTTCTCCTTGTTTTCCCAAGAACTGCTTAAACGTACCAAAGCACTGAATAAACACTTAGGTAAATTCAAAATTGTCGGCGGATTATTAATTATCGTCATGGGTGTTTTACTCATTACCAATAACTTACAATAACTTACGATAAAAGGACGTATTAACTATGAAAAAAATCATTGCATTATTATTAATGGCATTCAGCATAAATAGCTTTGCCGAAGGAGAAAATTCATTGAAAAACATTCAATTTAAGGACTTAAATAATAACGTGGTCACACTCGATCAAGTTACCACCAAAGGCAAACCGGTTTACGTCAAAACGTGGGCGTCTTGGTGCCCGATTTGTCTTGCCGGTTTGGCGGAAATTAACGAACTCAGTGCCGATCAAAACAAAAAGTTTGATGTTATTACCATCGTTTCTCCAGGCTCTAAAGGCGAAAAAGAAACCCAAGATTTTATCGAGTGGTACAAAGGGTTGGATTATAAAAACATCATTGTGTTGCTCGATGAAAACGGCGAAGTCATTAAACGCGGAAAAGTACGCGGTTATCCGTCCAGTTTAGTATTGGATACCAATTTCACACTTCAGAAAACCTTACCCGGACATTTGGGGACGGAGCAAATAAAACAGTTGATGGAGAATTAAATTCTCTCACCATGAAAAAAGTGCGGTGAAAATCCACCGCACTTTTTTATTCTCTTATCACTGCAAATTGGCTTTAAGGCTGATTAAACCAGGCTACATAATCAAATTGATCGTAATATTTTTTGCCGTTCCAATCGGAGAATGCAAATAAATCTCCTACCTGATCATCTTGCTCAAAACCACGAATATAAAACGCCGACTTCAAGTGCGGATAAGGTTTATGGGTAAACACCACTTTATTTTTAAAGGGTAAACGTTCAAAGGCTTCAAGCTCTTCTTCCGTCATACCTTGAGGGCTGTCTTTATCCGTCATCATGATAAATAAATTATCCAAATTGACACGTTTTAAACGGGTTTCCCATTTTTCTTGAGCCTCCTGCTCGCTGTGGTAATGCATAAAATGAATGGGAATATCGTCCAACCAACCGATGGGATAAGGTTTATCACTTGGCTTAAAAACTAAGGTTTGCTGATGGTAGTGGGGCATATTTTGTAAGTAACGAATAAAATCCCGCGGTTTAATAAATAAATTCACAAAAGGCGAATTAAACGGCTCATTTAAATCGTGCAAAATAAACGCGCCGACACAATTACTCGACAGCACAGACATCCCGTGATTTTGTAATCGTTCTCTTAATTCGCGATTAATAGATCGTCTGTGATATTTATTGATTGCACTTCTGATTTTTGAAAATAAAAACATGATGAATTCTCTGACAACAAAAAAGTGCGGTGAATTTCTACTGCACTTTTAATTTAAACTAATATCCTTTTTGATACACCAATTCCGCCAATTTCACGCCAAGCAACGCAATATCAAAGCGTTGCTCATCGGCAACCAACCAAAATTGCATGCCGTTTTCGAGTGCGGTTAAGCCGCCAATATGCAATTTAGGCGCTTCACCGGCTTCAGCTTCCCCGTTTGTAACCGGTGTCAATGCAGACGCCTCACGATAATCCACAAGCTCATTGGCTTGCCATGCGTGAAGCTGTGCCTGCGCATCAAATTCATACTCGGAACGCAACGTCACCATTTGCGCCATGCCATAAAATACCGGTACTTGCACTTGATGGAAAATCACATTCGATAATTGAGGAAAGATTTTCTCCACTTGCGCCGCAAGACTTGCAGTCGATTTCGGGGACGGGAACACATCAAACGCCAAGCGTTGTTGTTCTTCGTCTAATGGGATACCGTTTAACAACTGCGCCGTTTGACCGGCCAGTTTATTCACCGTATAACTATCGATATAAGATGCCGGTAATAAGGAGGTGACTAACACCTGAGAAAGCGTATTTTCGCGGGCAAATTGTGACACAGAGAAAACAAATTGAGTGACTTGCGGATCTGGTAACGAAACAATGTTACGTTGTAATACAACTAACTGTTCATCATTAATACTTGGCACAATCAACGGCACATCATTTAACGAGGCACACACACCTTTCAAATCAATCACGACACAACCCGCTTGCGCCGCTTTAGCCATATGCACTGCGTGCGCGACATCGCCGGCAAAGAAAACATAATTGAAATCCGACCATTCCGTTTCATCTAACGGAAGCTGTTCAACACTTTTATTATTAAATCGAATTCCTTGTTCTTCACTAAAAGGGAAAAGCTCAACAACGGATAATTTCTCAATTTCTAAACAACTCTGCTCTAATGTCTCCGCCAACTTCTCACATAAATCAAATTCCGCGACAAGGGCGACATTTAAACTTGTACTCATTTTTTTCTCCGCAGTAAAATAAACGGGCTACATTTTACTGAATTATCATGAGGAAATACAATGACACCGGCGATTGACTTACTGAAAAAACACAAGGTGCCTTTCATACTACACCATTATGATCATGACCCTGACAACACCCATTTTGGTGATGAGGCCGCTGAAAAATTAGGCATTAACCCCGAGCAATCTTTCAAAACCTTATTAGTGGCAGAGAATGGCGATCAGAAAAAACTCGCCTGTTTCGTCTTACCGACTAGCCACATGTTAAGTTTGAAAAAAGCCGCGAAAGCCCTCGGAGTGAAAAAAGTAGAGATGGCCGACAAAGACGCAGCCCAAAAAAGTACGGGTTATTTAGTGGGCGGCATCAGCCCATTAGGTCAAAAGAAGCGTGTCACCACCATCATTGAACATTCCGCCTTAAACTTTGATCAGATTTACGTTTCCGGCGGCAAACGTGGCTTAAGCGTAGAACTGGCTCCGCAAGATTTAGCGAAGATCTTAAATGCGCAATTTGTGGACATTGTAGATGAAGGATAAAAGTGCGGTCGATTTTCAGCACGTTTTTATGATTCAACCTCTCCCCTTACTCAAAAATGCGAGGAAGATATTTTTTTATGTCTTCCCCAATTTGTCCTAAGATCCCACCGCACTTTTTACAGCACTAACTGCTTATTATGAAACTGTTGCAACGTGCAACGATGGCCGACACTGAGAATAATCATGTTTGGGAAGCGGCTGCGGATGATTTTATATAGCAATTCTTCCGTTGGTTCGTCCAGTGCCGATGTGGTTTCGTCTAAAAAAATCACGTCGGGTTTCATCAGAAGAATGCGAATAAACGCCACCCGTTGCAATTCTCCCGGTGAAAGAATAGCTTGCCAATCGTTGGATTCGTTAATAGACGGAATGTATTTGCTCAAACGGCACTGCTCCATTGCCAACTCCAATTCACCACGTTTAGGCTCAATATTCGGATAGCAAATCGCTTCGCGTAACGTGCCTTGCGGCATATACGGGCGTTGTGGCAGAAACAGACTGTTGCTACATGGACGCTCTACCCGACCTTCCGTATCAAACGGATAAATCCCCGCAATGGCTTTAAGTAACGAGGTTTTTCCTGCGCCTGACGGGCCTTGAATGAGCAAAGCATCACCATTTTGCAAATCCACGTTCAGCTCCTTCAGCAGGACTTTTCCGTTGCCGTCTTTAATCCCAAAATGATGCAATGACACCCGATGGGAACATTCCACCGGTTGATGAATTTCTGTGCCGTCCAATTCGTCTAATTTGGTAAAAAAACCATACAAACGGTTTAAGCGCGCTTGATACAACGTGAATTCTTCATAGAACAAACGGAAGAAAGACAACGCCCGCATAAGGCGATTGAAGGCTTGCACCGTTTGGTGCATATCGCCTAATTTCACCTGTCCGGCAAAGAAACGAGGCGCTTGCAACATGAGTGGTAGAATCATAGCAATTTGCGTCACGCCGGTATTAAACCCGTCCAACCCCAACATACGGCGCACAATTACCCAACGGTTGTGAATGATAGCGTGAAATTTCGCTTGTAAATTTGACCGCTCTTTTGTTTCACCACCGTAAAACGCAATACTTTCTGCGTTATCACGCACGCGAATTAAGGAATAACGGTAATCCCCGTTCAATCGTTCTTTATCAAAATTCAATTTAATCAGTGGGTGTCCAATCCAAACGGAAAGTGCGGTGGCGACGATGATAAAAATATAAATAAAGAACACCACGCCTTTCGGAATCGACACGCCGAGCAACACCAATATCCCTGACAAGCCCCACAGAATAATCGTAAATTCAATGGTGGACATCACGGAATTAATCAAGCCTTGCAACATGGTAACCGTGCCGCTAATAAATTCGCGGGCATCTTGTTCGATACGTTGATCGATGTTATCCGGCAATTCTTTTTCGTATTTCAGGCGATAATAATTTTTATGGCGCAACCAACGCACCAGCATTTCATTATTGAGTTTTTCTAACCAACGAATTTCAAACAGCTGGCGTACGAAATAATTGATAATGGAATGCACGATTTTGAACATCACCAACAAGGCATTCAGCCCGGCAAAAAACCAAAAGGCGTCGGCTTTTTGTTCTTGTAACGAGGTATAAAGCCCATTATAGAAAAAGGAATTCAGCACGCTGATTCGCACTTCCAGCAAAATCAAGGTCAGCAACAATAAAAGCAAACCAATAATTTTGTATGCCGACGAGGTTTGCACACAAGGTTGTGTAATCAGCCAAAAGCGTTGCCCAAAGTCTGTTCGTTTAAGCGCCAATGCCAATATTGCCAACACCGTCGATACGCCCAAAAGTGCGGTCAAAATCCAAGATAAACTATTATTAACTTCTGTTTGCCAATCCATTTGAATATCCAAAAAGAAAGGGCGTTAAACGCCCTTTAGGGATGAATGTATTTAATTAGAATTCCACTTTGGTATTAAAGATAAACTCACGTCCATACCCCAACGCCACAGGAATCAGCGTGTTTGTTGCATTGCCTGAAGTAGATGGGAAATAGGTTTTATCCGTTAAGTTTTTACCGTTAAGTTGGAATGATACTTTCTTGCCGGAGATTTTGGTATCGTAAGCAATAAAGGCGTCATACACTACGGCGTGTGGAATTTTATACGATTTCGCGTAGTTATTTGTATAGGCATACCAAGATCCCAAATAACGAGCGCCACCGCCAACACGGATATTGCCGAAATCAAATTCGCCCACATTATAGGCTAAAAATAAAGAGGCTTGATGCTTCGGTACGCCAGAAAGCTGTTGATTCACCGCGTCAGGGTATCTTTCATTTTCTAAGGATTTCACTTTGGTGTAAGTATAGTTCGCCGCCACGCTCAACTGATCGGTAAGCTGACCGTTTAAGTCAAATTCCACACCGCGGGAACGTTGTTTGCCGACGATATTTAATTCGGCATTAGCGCCGCTACCCACCGCTTCTGCCACATGACGTTTATTGATGTTAAATAACGAAACCGTTGCATTAAAACCGGCATTTTCATACTTCGCACCAATTTCAACGGATTTGCCTTGTTCAGGTTTCAAATCGCCGTTCACAGGAGTTGCAACGCTCATTTGCGGACGGAAGGATTCCGAGTAATTAGCAAAAGTGGCAAAATCAGGCGTAAATTTATATACCGCACCTAATTGATAAAGCAACTTACCATCGTGCTGATCCGTATTACCGGTCTTCATTACGTTTTGTCCTTTTGATACATCACAATTTGCTGCGTTTAAACAATGGCGGCCGGCAAATTGGTCAAAATATTCATAACGCAAACCGCCGGTCATAATAAAGCGATCAGTGAAATAAGCCGTATCTTGAACGTAAACACCGACAGTTTTTAAATAGTTATATTGGTAGGCATTGCCATTGCCGTTTTTCTTCTGCGCAACAGGATTGGTGTAGTTTGGATGATCAATATTAATATCGGAATCCATAATGCCTTGGTTATAAATCGGACCAATATCACGAATATTACGCATCACATCCACACCGGCGACAAAACGGTTAGCAATCTCACCAATACCGAATTCACCCACGATATTTAATGTGCCACTATGCACGCGTTGATCGCCTTGTTGTTGCTCAATGGCTCGGCGTACATGGCGTGCTTTTAATTCCGGAGAGGTGATCACGCCCTTTTTATTTTTAACCGCAGGGATCGGTGTGTCTGCAACATTAATATTCGAAATACGCGCTTGATTATAGAAATATTCATAACGGGCATAGTTATAACCAGCGTTTAACTTCCAGTTATCATTAAGTTTATGCTCAACTTTAAAATCAATGTTATCGGTTTTTGCCGTGGTTTCATTATTCGGTTCGTCTAAACGACGGGAGACCGGAATATTCGGCAGAGAATTTGTCGCCGTTAATAAATTCGTCCCACGATCAAACGGCTCAAGAATATCTTTATGTTCATACGCCACTAAGACTTTGGTGGTGTCATTTTCCCAAGAAAGTGAAGGCGCGTAAGTGGTGTTTTTAATTTTGCCGAAATTACGCCAATAGTTCTTTTCTTGTTTGTCATAAATAAAACGATAAGCAAAGCCATTGCCTAAGCCGCCGGTGAAATCCACTTGTGTTCCCCACAAACGATGATTTCCCAATGTGCCGCCCACTACATATTTTGGTGTTTGTTGCGGTTTTTTGGTAATGATATTGACTACACCGCCCGGATCTTGAATACCATAAAGCACAGAGGCAGGGCCTTTTAAGACTTCGACGGTTTCCGTGGTGGCACTAAAGTTCTTGGCAGGGCCGGCTTGCAAGCCGTTACGCATAATCGAATTATCACGATTGCCGCCAAAACCGCGTTTTTGAATGGAATCAAACATGCCGCCTAAGGTATTAGCTTGACTAACGCCACTCACATTGTAAAGCGCATCAATTAAGGATTCGGGTTTGCGATCTTTTAATAATTGGGTGGAAAGAATATTCACCGTGTTCGGTGTATCCAGCACAGGCACCTCGGCTTTTGAGACCACAGAGGTCCCGGTGGTTTGATAACCGTTTTGCTTAATGCCGGTATCTTCAACAGTGATTTGTTCAAGATTTTCCGCTTTTTCTTCCGCATAAGCAGACATGGATACCGCCGTTAAAAGTGCGGTGGAAATCAGGCTTAATTTAAATTTCATAACATTACCTTTTCGAGTCAAAAAACGGCGACAGTATAGCTGAAAAGCTTGAGCTGAAAAAGAGAATTATTCTCTTTTAAATACACTAAAAAAACATTTCAAAAAACAACCGCACTTTAGATGAAAAAAGCCTGCTACAACGGTAACAGGCTTCTCTTTATTTCAATTTTTCTAAACGTGCTAACAAGACTTCATCCGGCAAACGCTGAATTTTTCGGAGACGATAAATTAATAAAATCGCGGCCAAGGTTAAACTCACAATAAAGGCAATCCAGAACCCTTTTGCCGCAATGCCACCGGTAATGATCCAATCGGTGCGTGCCAACGCGTAACCAAGCGGCATCCCCACTACCCAATAGCAAAATAATGTGATGTATAAAATGGCTTTGGTGTCTTTATACCCACGCAACACGCCACCGATAATCACTTGTACCGTGTCAGAAAATTGGTATAGCGAGGCAATTAATAATAAGGTGCTTGCCATGGCAATCACTTCAACGTCTTTCACAAAAATGGCAGCAATATGCTCACGTAAAATTACTGTTAAAAATGCAGTGACTATCGCAACCGATAAACCGACCACCAACGCAGAATAAGACACCAGTTTTGCCCCATGTGGCGATTTTTCGCCTAAACGTTGCCCGACTAAGATCGTAGCTGCCATGCCAATCGACATAGGCAACATGAAGACAAACGAGCTGGTGTTTAAGGCAATTTGGTGGCTCGCCACCACATCAGCGCCAAGTGGTGATAGAAATAATGAAGTCAATGCAAATAACGCCACTTCACAACACAGGGCCATGGCGATAGGAAGCCCAAGTTTCAGCAACTTGCTCAAGGTACGCACATTCGGACGTTCGATAATCTTGTCAAAGACCTTTAAATCACGTTGATTTCTCGCGCGCATGCAATAAGTCAACATGAGAAGACACATCGTCCAGTTCACGATTGCCGTTGCAATACCACAGCCAACCGCCCCAAATGCCGGAATACCGAGTTTGCCGTAGATGAAAATATAGTTAAGGGGAATGTTGAGCATTAAACCAAGGAAAGCAATCACCATGGCCGGCTTGGTTTTGGCAATACCGTCATTTAAACAACGAAAATTAATCATTAATAAATAACCCGGCAAGCCCCAAATCATAGCGTGTAAATAACCGCTTGTGATCTCCGCTAAACGGGGATCCATATCCATGTTTTGCAAGACAACATCACTGTGATAAATCAATAAACCGAGGGGAATGCAGCTAAAGAACACAATCCAGATGCCTTGACGTACCTGATGAGCAATCCGTTTACGCTGACCGGAGCCATTCAAATAGGAAATGGTCGGAGGCAAGGCGAGTAACAACCCGTGTCCAAATAACACCAACGGCAACCAAATGGAGGCACCCACGGAAATGGCTGCCATGTCTGCTGCGCTCACGCGCCCTGCCATAATGGTATCCACCATCCCCATGGAGTTTTGCGCAATTTGCGCAAGCAAAATCGGAATGGCGATAGCAATTAATTTTTTAGCTTCAATATGATATTCTTTGACAAAGTTTAGATTCATAAATAAATAGATTTCGAGGTCATTATGTTTACAGGCATTGTGCAAGGTACGGCACAAATTAAGGCTATTACAGAAGGGGCTAATTTTAGAACACACGTGGTGGAAATGCCACAAGAAATGCTGAAAGGATTACAAATCGGTGCATCTGTTGCACACAACGGCGTGTGTTTAACCGTCACCGAAATCAAAGACAATTTGGTGAGTTTCGACTTAATGCAAGAAACCTTGAAAATCACAAACTTGGGCAAATTGCAGGTCGGTGATTTCGTCAATATCGAACGCGCCATGCAAATGGGCTCGGAAATCGGCGGGCATATATTATCCGGCCATGTGTATTGCACCGCGGACATCGTTAAACGCCTTCCATCTGAAAACAATCTGCAAATTTGGTTCCAACTGCCGAATCAAGACATGATGAAATATGTGTTAACTAAAGGCTTTATTGCCGTGGATGGTATTAGTTTAACTATCGGTGAAGTCCGTGAACAAAGCTTCTGCGTGAATCTCATTCCGGAAACCATTCATCGTACGCTAATTGGCAAGAAACAGGTGGGTGAAAAAGTCAATATTGAAATCGATCCGCAAACGCAAGCTATTGTGGATACGGTGGAACGTTATTTGGCACAGAAAGAAGCCTAAAAGTGCGGTTGTTTTTCACGGTGTTTTTTCATCAGAATTTATTGGCTAAAACGCCCATTTTGCTTTAGAATCAGCCATCAAATTTTTCAACGAGATTATTATGTCAATTACATTATCAACAAAACAAAAACAATATTTAAAAAGCCTTGCCCACCATTTAAGCCCGGTCGTCATGCTCGGTGGCAATGGTTTAACGGAAGGCGTGTTGGCGGAAATTGATTTATCACTCAATCATCACGAATTGATTAAAGTGAAAATCAACGGTTCTGATCGCGAAACCAAACAATTGATTATTGATGCTATCGTGCGTGAAACCGGCGCTGCGGAAGTACAAACTATCGGTCATGTATTAGTGTTGTATCGCCCAAGTGAAGAAAATAAAATTCAACTTCCGCGTAAATAAGACAAAACGCAAACATAAAAAAAGGCAGTTATTTAACTGCCTTTTTTGTTATTGATAGCGAAAAAAGTTACACATACTCTACTTCAATAATTTCAAATTCAACCGCGCCACCCGGTGTGGTGATATTGACGACATCGTCCACTTCTTTACCCACCAAACCACGAGCAATCGGCGAATTCACAGAAATCAACCCGTTTTTAATGTCAGCTTCATCATCGCCCACAATACGATAAGTCACTTCTTCATCTGTATTGGTATTAAATAACACCACTGTTGCACCAAAGATCACTTTGCCGTTATTGGGAATTTTGGTGACATCAATTATTTGGCTGTTACCGAGTTTACCTTCGATTTCTTGAATGCGTCCTTCACAGAAACCTTGTTGTTCGCGCGCTGCATGATATTCCGCATTCTCTTTTAAGTCGCCATGTTCACGTGCTTCTGCAATGGCCTTGATAATTTCCGGGCGACGTTCATTCTTCAAATAATCCAGTTCTTCGCGTAATAATTGCGCGCCACGAACGGTCATTGGAATTTGTTGCATTCTTCTTTTCCCTAAATTTAAACAAAAGAAAAACCGTGGAATCCCAAGGATTCCACAGCATAAATTAATCCGTTATAGAGGGAGAAAAGCATTTACTCCCGCGTATTCGCGTACTATTATTGTTCGCCTGAAAAAAAATAGCAACCTCAAGTCTAAATTATGTGTCAGTTTTACTCATTTCGTATGTTCAAAAAAATCTGTTTTCTCCTTGGCTTAACAGCAACCACTTCGACTTTTGCCAATGTTGATGTAAACAATTACCTCGACAAACTACCTGAGGGTGCAAATTTGGCTTTTATCGCCAAAAACATTAATCAAAATAAGATTGTCGCCGACTATCAAGGGCAAACCTTCATGTTACCCGCCAGCACACAAAAAGTGTTCACCGCGTTGGCAGCAAAATTAGCGCTCGGCGATTCATTTCAATTTCAGACCGCACTTTTAACCAACGGAAAAGTGCAAAATGGTCAACTCAACGGCGACTTAATCGTACGTTTCACTGGCGACCCGGATCTCACCAGCGGCCAATTATTCAACTTATTCGCAGAATTAAAGAAACAAAACATCAATAAAATTACCGGCAATCTGATTTTGGATACTTCTGTGTTTACCGGTCATGATCGCGGTTTAGGTTGGATTTGGAACGATCTGACCATGTGTTTTAATTCTCCACCTGCGGCGGTAAACATTGATAATAACTGCTTCTATGTAGATATTGATGCAAACCTGCCGGAAGGACAACAAGTCAAATTTAACGTGCCGTCGCAGTACCCAATTCAAGTATTTGGGCAAGTTTATGTGGCAGGTAAAGAGGAAGCCGGCTATTGCCAATTAGACGCGGTGGTACACGACAATAACCGTTATCAAGTGAAAGGCTGTTTAGCACGCCAAGCCAAGCCTTTCGGGTTGAGTTTTGCTGTACAAGACCCCGATGCTTACGCTGCGGCAATTATTCAACGTCAGCTAAAACGCCTGAACATTGAATTTAACGGTCAAGTGCAACAGCCCTATCGCCAACAGCAAGGACAGGTTTTAGCACAGCACCTTTCTAAACCACTGCCCGAACTCATCAAGAAAATGATGAAAAAATCCGATAACCAAATTGCCGATGCTCTGTTCCGTACCATCGCTTATCATAAATATAAACGCCCGGCATCGTTCCAATTGGGTACATTAGCCATGAAAAGCGTGTTATCACAGGTAGGCATTAAATTCGGTAACAGCATTATTGCTGACGGTTCCGGGCTTTCCCGCCATAATTTGGTCGCACCACAAACCATGTTGCAGGTGTTGGACTACATTGCTAAAAATGAAGACAAATTACATTTACTGGAGTCGTTCCCTATTGCCGGTGTGGACGGCACCTTGAGCGGACGCGGTTCTTTAATCAATCCACCATTAATAAAAAATGTGATAGCGAAAACTGGGGCATTAAAAGGCGTGTACAATTTGGCAGGCTACCTCACCAACGCACGTGGTGAAAAAGTGGCGTTTGTGCAATTTATCAATGGATATTCTACCGGCGATTTAGAAAGCAAAACCAAACGTGCACCGCTAGTGCAATTTGAAAGCGGCGTGTATAACGCGCTCTATCAAGATTGATGTAACCGACTAAAACTAAAAAAAGTGCGGTGGATTTTTCAAACGTTTTAAAACGCCTCTAAAATCCACCGCACTTTTAATTTAATTGGACGACCGACGAATCCGTTGCAAGATTATTTATTAATCAAACTCAAAAATTCTTTACGGGTTTCGCGATCTTCTAAGAACACGCCACCAAACGCAGAAGTGACGGTATAACTGTTTGCGTCTTTAATGCCACGACATTTCACACAGAAATGCGTCGCTTTCACATACACGGCAACATCCTCTGTTTCTAAAATCGTTTGGAATGCCAATAAAATTTGCTCTGTTAAACGCTCTTGCACTTGAGGGCGTTGAGCAAAAAAAGACACTACGCGATTGATTTTAGATAAACCGATGACCCATTTTTTCGGGTAATACGCCACAGAAACCTTACCGTCGATGGTCACGAAATGATGCTCACATGTACTGGTTAATGTGACATCATTCACCAACACCATTTCACTCACTTTCATGCGATTAGCAATATTGGTAATCTTAGGAAAATTAGCGTAATCCAAACCACTGAAGATTTCATCCACAAACATTTTTGCAAGACGTGACGGGGTTTCTTCAATACTGTCGTCATTTAAATCCAAACCGATTAAACGCAAAACTTCCCGCATGTGTTGTTCGATTTTGGTGCGGCGTTCATCTTTTCTTTCATTCAACACCGCCATCGGTGTTTCAATTCCTTTCTGAACCAGCGCCGTGCGGACTTTCTCTGCTTCAGGTGAAATATCGTTCATTTACTGCTCCCAATAAAAATAATGCCGCATTTTAACAAAATCACCGACAATAATAAAATGAAGATAATGACTAGCCTCCATGAAAAGTTTTATTTAAAACCTGTTTCAACCTGTTCTCTTGCAAGTATTTTTTGAAACATCCTAAAGCCCGAGTATAATGGGCGGACTTTTTTATTCTTACAAGGAATCCTTATGTTGCCGCTATCCCAAGCACTTGAACAAATGTTAAATCAACTTCCTTCTCCGACTGGCACGGAGACGTTGCCAATACATCAAGCCAATCAACGAATTTGTGCTGAAAATGTCGTTTCTCCGATTAATGTCCCTTCTTTCGATAACTCTGCGATGGACGGTTATGCAGTACGGTTGGCAGATTTAGCGAAATCCATGACACTTTCTGTTGCCGGAAAAGCCTTTGCCGGTGCGCCTTTTGAAGGAGAATGGACGGCACAAAGTGCGGTCAGAATCATGACCGGTGCGATGATTCCGCAAGGCGCTGACGCGGTGGTAATGCAAGAAGAGGTTCAAGTGAACGATGATGGCACGGTGACATTTCACGCATTACCAAAATTAAACCAAAACATTCGTCGCATTGGTGAAGATGTGAAACTGGGCGATGTGGTGTTAAAACAAGGTGCATTACTCAATGCCGTTTCTTTGCCATTGCTCGCCTCTCTCGGCATCGAAAAAGTCAAAGTTTTCCCACGCTTAAAAGTAGCGGTGCTTTCTACCGGCGATGAACTGGTTCCGGTCGGTCAACCGTTACAAGTCGGTCAAATTTATGACACGAACCGCTTCACCGTAAAACTGTTGTTAGAGAAACTCAATTGTGAGGTATTGGATTTCGGCATTTTACCGGACAACGAAGCACAATTTGAAAAAGCCTTTTTGGAAGCCCAACAACAAGCAGATTTGGTCATCACCAGTGGCGGTGTGTCTGTGGGCGAAGCGGATTTCACCAAACATATTTTAGAAAAAGTCGGCAAAATCAACTTCTGGAAAATCGCCATTAAACCGGGCAAACCTTTTGCTTTTGGTAAATTAGAAAAAGCCTGGTTCTGTGGCTTGCCGGGCAATCCGGTATCAGCCTTGGTGACTTTCTATCAATTAGTACAACCGGCAATTGCAAAACTGAGCGGTTATAGCCAATGGAAAGCACCAATGCGTTTACCGGCCATTGCGGCGAGCAATCTGAAAAAAGCACCGGGACGCTTAGACTTCCAACGGGGTTTCTATCAACTCAACTCACAAGGGCAAATTGAAGTGCAACCGGTAGGCTTCCAAGGCTCACATTTGTTTAGCTCCTTTGTAAAAAGCAACTGTTTTATCGTGTTGGAACAAGAACGCGGCAACGTTGCTGCAGGCGAAACCGTTACCATCGAACCGTTTAACGATTTATTACGCTAATACATTGAGTTTGCTATGGAATTAAGCCATCAAGAAGAATTGCGTTACAACCGCCAAATCGTGTTGAAGGACATTGATTTTGACGGACAAGAAACGTTAAAAAGTAGCAAAATGCTGATTGTTGGTCTCGGCGGATTAGGTTGTGCTGCCGGGCAATATTTAGCCGTTGCCGGTGTGGGACATTTAACCTTACTGGATTTCGACACCGTGGATTTATCTAATTTACAGCGCCAAGTCTTACATGATGACAGTCGCCTTGGGATGCCAAAAGTGGAATCTGCTAGGCAGTCTCTACAACGTTTAAATCCACATATTGAGGTCAATGCAATCCACCAACTATTGGATGAGCAACAACTTCATGGCTTGGTTGGCAAATTTGATGTGGTATTGGATTGCTCCGACAACATCACGACACGCAATCAATTAGATTTAGCTTGTGCTGCCCATAAAATTCCACTCATTTCCGGTGCGGCTATTCGTATGGAAGGACAGGTTTCCGTTTTCACTTATGAAGACAATACGCCGACCTATCATACGCTCAGCCGTTTATTTGGTGACAATGCTTTAAGTTGCGTAGAAGCCGGTGTGTTGGCACCGATTGTCGGTTTGGTTGGTTCTATTCAAGCCTTAGAGGCCATCAAAGTGCGGTTAAAAATCGGAAAGAATTTGTGTGGCAGGTTATTGTTGATTGATGGCATGACCATGTCGGTAAGGGAAATGAAATTGCCGAATAGCAGTCTGTAAAATAATGGCAGCATGCAAGGGGAAAATGCATGCTGTCATTTCAGTTTTTAAATGTTCAATTACGCATTTCTAAAAAACACCTTTAAAATCCACCGCACTTTATCCCCTCTATTTCAACAATAAGCAATCAGCAAATAAAAACGCGTTACGTTATTTTAAAAGATGGCTTCTAAACGTAAAAATGCACCAATGTGATGTCGACGATCCTGATTCTTATCATTGTAATAATTCAATTCAGGCTGAATAAAAAACCATTGACGCAAAATCGGCTGACGCCAAGTAATAAATGGGCCGTATTGGTTAAGATGAAATTGTTTATTATCGATATCACCACCAATAAAAATGCCATAATTTAGCCGTTTATAGTTATTGAAATCGTGTTGACGATAAAAACTGTTCCCCCAAGAATTTTTTTCATCAACATCATGTTCGGACTGTAAATACAGCTGATTAGCGATAAAGCTGGTATCTGAAGTCCGATACTTGTTTTCAAAGTTCGTCCGCAAATAATGTTTACTATTGGTTCCGTAGCGGTAAATTTGCTCCAATCTGGTAGAAAAACGATCAGTAATAAGCCATTCTTTTCCCGCTTTAAAGCGCAAATAAATATCGCTACCGGAACGAATGCCTAGATCGAGATCGGTATCAATGCCTAATTTTTTAATGGAGTCGGACCAGCGTAAACCGACCGAGGCATTATCCTCGCGCGTTTGACGTCGATCATAATGTTTATTTTTATTCAATGGCTGGTTATAAACCTTACCGATGTGGTTTTTGTCTCGTGATTCATTATCTAAATCTTCATCCCCGAAAACCAAACTCAGCTGTTTTTTTAAGGTCGGTAGCCGAATCTTCCCACGGACACGTGGTTTCATAGAAAAGTGATCGTAATGATTCCATTGGCTATCCAACATGATACGCAAGCCGGCAGTCGCTGGCTGATTGAGATCTGGCTCTCCCATCCATTCATCCATCGCATGCGCCCAACTATGCAATTTGGTGCGTATCTCTTGATGTTGTTCATCTACCCATGTTTTTTCCTGTTCTTCAGCCAAAACACCGAAGGACGGTAATAAACCGATAAAAACCGATGCCGCTAACAAAGAGGATTTTTTCATATGTAGCTCCTTTACTTATATCGATGCTGTATTCACCCTATCTTATGCGATTTACGACAAACCTGTCACAAAAAATCCACAGGTAAATGAGGTTTCTATTAAATTTCTTATTTGCTATCTTCTCTATAAAACAAACGGCGCCTAATGCGCCGTTTGTTTTGATAAATAGAAGCCTCTTTATCTCTCGTTATGGATCTCAAGATTTGAGGAATCCTTTTCGCGTTTTTTCTTTGCCGCATCGTTACGCTGCTCAGCAATGTTATCCAAATAAGCTTCTGTAATATCGCCGGTAACATAACAGCCGGTAAACACCGAGCAATCAAATGCTTGAATAGCCGGATTTTCTTGTTGTACGGAACCGGTTAAATCCGCTAAGTCTTGGAACACCAATTTATCAACACCAATAAGTTTGGCGATTTCATCGGTATTACGTTCATAGGCAATTAATTCGCTGCGCGTTGGCATATCGATGCCATACACGTTCGGATAGCGAATTTCCGGTGCGGCGGAAGCAAAATACACTTTTTTCGCGCCAGCAGCTCGAGCCATCTCCACGATTTGTTCAGAGGTCGTGCCACGCACAATAGAATCATCCACCAATAACACATTTTTACCTTTAAACTCAGAGGCAATGGTATTCAATTTACGACGAACAGAACTCACGCGTTGCGCTTGCCCCGGCATAATGAATGTGCGACCGACATAACGATTTTTTACAAACCCTTGGCGATAAGGCTTGTTCAACACATTAGCAATACGCAATGCAATATCATTTGAGGTTTCCGGCACCGGAATCACCACATCAATATCCATGTCTTGCCATTCACGGGCGATTTTCTCCCCTAAACGTTGTCCCATGTGCACACGGGCTGCGTAAACGGAAACGCCGTCAATGCAGGAATCCGGACGGGCAAAATAGACATATTCAAAAATACACGGCGTTAACACGGGATTGTCAGCACATTGTTGAGCATACAACTCGCCATCAAAAGTTATAAAAATCGCTTCTCCCGGCGCCACATCACGCACAAACTCAAATCCCACAACATCTAACGCCACGCTTTCCGAAGCGAACATATACTCGGTTTTGCCATGCTCTTCACGTTTACCTAACACTAAAGGACGAATACCATGGGGATCACGAAACGCCACCATGCCATGGTCAATGATCATCGCAATACAGGCATACGCACCGCGAATATCTTCATGGGTTTGTTTCACTGCATTAAAAATATCTTGCGGTGTTAACGCGTATTTTTGCGGTTGATCGAGGTGATACGCAAGAATATTCAGTAAAAGTTCTGAGTCGGAATTAGTGTTCACATGACGGCGGGCAAGGTTGAAGAGTTTTTCCTTCAATTCGACAGAATTTGTTAAATTGCCGTTATGTACCAAGGTTAAGCCATAAGGCGAGTTTACATAAAACGGCTGGGCTTCAGAGACACTGGAACTTCCTGCAGTCGGATAGCGTACATGACCGATACCGGTATTGCCCGCCAAGCGCAACATATGCACTTGTTGAAACACATCACTCACCAAGCCGTTCGCCTTACGCAAACGAAAGCGATTTTCGTCATCAATGGTGACAATGCCCGCCGCATCCTGCCCACGATGTTGTAATACCGTTAAGGCATCATAAATGGCTTGATTTACCAGGGTTTGGCTGACAATACCGACAATACCGCACATACACGTTGTTCCTCTACTGATTCTGAGTTGAAGTTGGGATTGGATTTGAAGCCGGCGTAGTCACTTGCTCCAAATCCAAGGTTGAATTTAAAAAACTGGAATTTGCTTGTATCTGTTGAAAGAACCAATCCACCACAAAACGAAAGTGCGGTATTAATTTTGACTCTTTCCACCAATCACTTTGATTTGACGCGGTGAACGTATCCAAGAAAAATAAAATTGCCGCCACAATGAGCACACCACGTAATAGCCCGAAGCAAGCACCAAGTACTCGATCCGTCCCGCTTAAGCCGGTACGATCCACTAACTGACCTAATACATAATTCACGATAGCGCCAACAATCAATGAGGCAATAAATAAGATAGCAATGGCAACACCATTGCGGATATACAGGGATTCAATGGAAGTTAACAAACCCGCCAAATACACATAAAAATTGCTTGCAATAAAAAATGCCACAATCCAACTGGCTAGTGACATCACTTCACGGACGAAACCGCGTAATAAGCTGACAATAACGGAAAAAACAATAATGCCGATAATAATGTAATCAATCATCAAATCATCTCTAAAGTGTTGAAAAAAACACTTCTATTTGCAACGGGCGCTATTCTAGCAAAAAACGAAACCGTTTGCGCAAAAATTTACGCACTAAAAAACGCCCTTTTGCACAAAGAAGCAAAGGGGCGTCACTATACCATTGTTATGTTTGGGAATATAGAAAAAATCGGGGAATTAAAGCTCCTGCCAAAAATCACGGGGTAATTTTTTCTGAGCAAGATTCAGTAACTTTGCCAAATCCAAATAGGTGGGCTTGTCGGGGAAAGAAGGTAAGGTATCCTGCGTCTCTCTCAATTTTTCAAAAACACGTTGAAAACCGACCGCACTTTGAGGTGACAATGGCATTTGTGCGCGTTTGCCTAACCAATAAAATCCCTGCAAAGGCAAACATAACGCAAATAAAGCGCTTAACACCGCAACAGCAAGTGCCATGTTGTCGCCTCGTGCATAAATTTGCTGCCACACCACAAATAATACCGCAAGAAACGGCATCATTTTCTGGGCAAATAAGGTTGCTTTAATAATGCGATTTTCGGGGAAAATAGCGCCTAACTTTGGTTCTAAAGGCCAACTATTTAAATATTGTTGCCCTATTTTTAATGTGCGATAAAAACCCATGTCATGCTTATCCTTTGTGTCAATTCAACGTCAGGTTGCTCAACATAACATAAACTGACGGATTTTTTAATTTTCCATATTCATACCTCTTCTTTAGTAATCTTTTTTTCAGGAAAAATGAATCACTTACGAAATGTAAAAAAATTGCTAAATTTTTTTGATTCAGGTCGCATTTTTTGATGTTAAGAATTTATTTTAAAAGGTGAAGGGTGTATTCTATGGCGGTTTAATTTTCTATTATTCGTTCACTATTTGAACGGATTTTGTTTAACTCAAACCCGTATAGGTCGCTTATGTCTGAAAAATTAGTCCTAATCCTCAATTGTGGTAGCTCTTCACTAAAATTTTCTATTTTGAATCCTGCCACCGGCGAAGAAAAATTGTCCGGCTTAGCCGAAGCGTTTTACTTACCTGAAGCCCGTATTAAATGGAAATTACACGGCGAAAAAGGACAGGCTGATTTAGGTGCCGGCGCCGCTCACGCCGAAGCGTTAAATTTTGTTGTTAATAACATTTTCTCGCTTGATCCTGAATTACAAAAAGGCGTTGTTGCTATCGGTCACCGTATCGTACACGGCGGCGAAAAATTCACCTCTTCCGTTATCGTTAACGATGAAGTGGTTAAAGGCATTGAAGATGCAATTCAATTTGCACCATTGCACAACCCTGCACACTTAATCGGTATCAAAGAAGCATTCAAACTCTTCCCGCATTTGAAAGAGAAAAACGTGGTGGTATTTGATACTGCATTCCATCAAACCATGCCGGAAGAAGCTTACTTATACGCATTACCTTACTCTTTATATCGCGATCACGGTGTTCGTCGCTACGGCGCACACGGTACAAGCCACTATTATGTCAGCCGTGAAGCGGCAAAACGTTTAGGCGTCGCAGAAGACAAAGTAAACGTGATCACTTGCCATTTAGGTAACGGTGGTTCCGTATCCGCAATTCGTCATGGCGAATGTATCGATACCTCTATGGGTTTAACCCCGTTAGAAGGTTTAGTCATGGGTACCCGTTGTGGTGACATCGACCCGGCTATCGTTTTCTACATGCACGACACCCTCGGCATGTCCGTTGAAGAAATCAACACCACCTTAACGAAAAAATCCGGTTTACTTGGTTTAACCGAAGTCACTAGTGACTGCCGTTATGCCGAAGACAACTATGACAAAGAAATCCCGGCAAAACGTGCATTAGACGTTTATTGCTACCGTTTAGCGAAATACATCGGTTCTTACATGGCCGTTATCGGTGAGCGTTTGGATGCCATCGTCTTTACCGGCGGTATTGGTGAAAACTCTGCGCACGTACGCGAACTCACCTTAGCGCACTTAAAATTATTCGGTTATAAATTGGATAATGAGAAAAACATGGCTGCCCGTTTTGGTAACGAAGGCGTGATTACCGCTGATAACACCCCAATCGCCATGGTTATTCCAACCAATGAAGAATTAGTGATCGCACAAGACACCGCACGTCTTTGCATCTAAAACGTAATCTATAAACTGCCGATTTATTCGGCAGTTTCTTTTTAATCCTCTATTCCAATCGAAGGTAAATTATGTCTCGTACTATTATTTTAATTCCGATTAGCACCGGCGTGGGTTTAACCAGCGTAAGTCTTGGTTTAATCAACGCACTTGAACAAAAAGGTGCCAAAGTCGGTTTCATGAAACCTATTTCTCAACCAAATACCGGTGAAGATATTATCGACCGCACAACCTCTATCGTACGCACCAGCACCGGTTTAGAAACGGCTGAGCCGTTTATGCTAAGCGTGGCAGAATCCCTGATCGGTCAAAATCAATCTGATGTGTTGTTAGAAAAAATCGTTGAAAATCATCAACGTCTTGCTAAAAACAATGAAATTGTCATTGTGGAAGGCTTGATTCCAACCCGCAAACATTCTTTCGCCAATAGCATTAACTACGAAATCGCCCAAGCACTTGATGCGGAAATCGTATTAGTCGCGGCACCGGCTACAGAAACTCCGGCACAATTGAAAGAACGTGTAGAAGCAGCTGCTTCTCTGTTCGGTGGTCAAGGCAATAAAAATCTTCTTGGCGTGATCGTGAACAAATTCAATGCGCCAGTGGATGAATCCGGCAGAACCCGCCCAGATTTAAGCGAAATTTTCGATTCTTTCCAACACAGCCACAACAGCGAATCCGAGTTGGTAAAATTATTCGCACAAAGCCAGCTCAACTTACTGGCATGTATCCCATGGTCTGCTGATCTTATTGCAACCCGTGCGATTGATTTAATTAAACATTTAGGCGCATCGATTCTTAATGAAGGCGATGTAAATCGTCGTATTCGCGGTATCACTTTCTGTGCAAGAAGCTTGCCAAATATGGTGGAACACTTCCGTGCCGGAAGCTTACTCGTGGTTTCTGCTGACCGCCCGGATGTGATCGTGGCAGCGGCACTTGCGGTGTCCAACGGTATTGAAATCGGCGGTTTATTATTAACCGGCGGTTACAAATTAGATCCACAAATCAACAAACTTTGTCAGCATGTTTTTGAAAACAAAAAATTGCCGGTTTTCCGTATTGAAGGCAACACCTGGCAAACGGCTTTAAGCCTACAAAACTTTAACCTTGAAGTACCGGTTGACGATAAAGAGCGCATTGAAAACATCAAACGCTATACCAGCGAAAAATTAGATGCCACCTTCGTTAATGGATTAGTTGAAGCTTCAAGCCGTTTACGTCGTTTATCGCCACCGGCATTCCGCTTCCAATTAACGGAATTAGCCCGTTCTGCGAATAAACGTATCGTCTTACCGGAAGGCGATGAACCACGTACAATCAAAGCGGCCATCTTATGTGCTGAACGCGGTATCGCAGAATGTATCTTGTTAGCCAACCCTGAAGAGGTAAAACGCGTTGCTGAATCTCAAGGTGTGAAATTAGTCAAAGGTATTACGGTTATTGACCCGGCAAGCGTACGTGAGAACTATGTCGCACGTTTAGTGGAATTACGTAAAGCCAAAGGCATGACAGAAACCATGGCACGTGAACAATTAGAAGATAACGTTGTACTTGGCACCATGATGTTAGAAGCCAACGAAGTTGACGGTTTGGTATCCGGCGCAGTTCACACCACAGCCAACACCATTCGCCCACCGATGCAAATTATCAAAACCGCACCGGGCAGCTCCATTATCTCTTCTATCTTCTTCATGTTATTACCGGATCAAGTGTTGGTTTACGGTGACTGCGCGGTGAACCCGGATCCGACCGCAGAACAACTCGCGGAAATTGCGATTCAATCTGCCGAATCAGCGAAATCCTTCGGTATTGAGCCGAAAGTGGCGATGATCTCCTATTCTACCGGCTCTTCCGGTAGTGGTGCAGACGTTGAAAAAGTGAAAGAAGCCACTCGTATTGCGAAAGAAAAACGCCCCGATTTACTCATCGATGGCCCATTACAATACGATGCCGCGGTGATGGAAGATGTGGCTCGCTCTAAAGCACCAAATTCTCCGGTTGCCGGTCAAGCTACTGTATTCATCTTCCCGGATCTGAATACCGGTAACACCACCTATAAAGCAGTTCAACGTTCCGCCGACCTTGTTTCTATCGGACCGATGCTTCAAGGTATGCGCAAACCTGTGAACGACTTGTCCCGTGGTGCATTGGTTGATGACATCGTGTACACCATTGCATTAACGGCAATTCAAGCAACACAATAAAACGCTTGAAAAACACACCGCACTTTCGTGCAAAAGAAAAGGCTTTCGTAATGAAAGCCTTTTTATTTACCGAAAGGATTGAATTAACAAATTCGTTCTTTTTGTCTAAATAACCTGTTATTCAAAGTGAAAAGTGCGGTCAGTTTTTGAGGTGGATTTCATTTTTGTGTTTCACAATCACCATTTGATGATCGGCAAATTTCTGCACAAGCGTTTGAATTGATTGCCCATTTGGCAACGAAAGACGAGGCGCAATTTCTGCCAATGGAATGATCACAAATTCACGCTGGTGCATATCATAATGTGGCACTGTCAGGCGTTCCGACTGAATAATGTGATCAGAATACAGCAAAATATCCAAATCCAATGTCCGCTCTCCCCAGCGACGCAGACGCACACGACCTTGTTCATGTTCAATGCGCTGCAATTCATCTAACAATGCAAGAGGCGCAAGTGAGGTTTCCAAACAAGCCACTGCATTCACATAATCAGGCTGATCCTGTGGTCCAAGAGGCTTACTTTGATAAAAAGAGCTCACCGCCACTAATTTAGAGTCAGACAGTTCATTCATCGCCTGTAAGGCAGAAATGAGTTGCGCCTGAGGATTAGCAAGGTTACTTCCCAAAGCAACATACACCTTATTCATGGCTAACCTTTTTTGCAGAATGATGTCGTTTACGACGATGATATTTGCGTTTTCTCGGCTGACTCGGCAACTCTTTCACCAAATCTTGTCGTTGGTTTTCGTTGCTAAATTGATATTCATGCCACCATGCCGCCAACTCAACGGCTTCACCGCCCTCAATTTCTGCGCGCATCACTAATAAATCAAAGCCCGCACGGAATTTTGATTGTTCGATAGCTCGCTGCACAGATTTCGGCGTACGTTTTAAGAACTGCAACTGTAGCGACCAAATATCTCGAATCACCGTAGTGTGACGACGCGGCACCGCTAATGCATTGCATAACACATCTAACAAGTCGTTAGAGGCCAAAGCATAGGCATCATTGTTATTCAAGCCGCCTTCATTTTTTAGAGTTTCCACTCTTTCACGCAACGGATACCAGAAGAATGCGGCAAATAAGAACGCCGGATTAATCGGTAATTTATCTGCCACGCGTTCATCAGTGGAGGTCAACGCACGCAAAATCATTTTTTCTGCCATGCTGTCTTCACGCTCAGTGAAATACGTTGGCAACAACGGGAACAGTTGTTCAAACAAGCCATATTGACGTAATAAATGGTACGTTTTTACACCATGCCCGTTTTGCAATAACTTCAAGCTTTCTTCAAACAAACGTGCCGGTGGAATATTTTTGAGTAAATGGGCAAGGGATTTAATTGGCGTTTCACTTGGTTTATCTAAGAACATCTCTAATTTCGCCATAAAGCGAATGGAGCGCAACATGCGCACCGGATCTTCCTGATAACGAGTAACGGGATCGCCGATTAAACGTAATTTACCGTTTTTTAAATCTTCAATACCGTTGAAATAATCTTTCAACGTGTTGTCTTGTGGATTGTAATACAGCGCGTTTACGCTGAAATCACGGCGTTCCGCATCTTGCTCCAAGGTGCCATACACATTGTCACGTAACAGCATGCCCTCTTCGCTTTGCTTGGCAAGTTTCTCATTATGATGCTCCGCATGGCCGGCGCGAAATGTCGCCACTTCAATAATCTCACGACCAAACATCACGTGCGCCAAACGGAAACGTCGCCCAACCAAACGGCATTGACGTTGAAAAACCGCTTGAATTTGTTCCGGACGCGCATTGGTCGCCACATCAAAATCTTTTGGTTTTTTACCCAACAATAAGTCACGCAAACAACCGCCGACCACATAGGCTTCATACCCTTGACGTTGTAGTTTTTCCACCACCGTCAATGCGTTACGATTAAACATACGTGGCGTAATGCCATACATGGATGCCTTAATGCTATGTTTGAAATCTTTTTTAGGTGTGTTTCTTTTATTGTGGGATGAACCCTGAGCCTTGTTTTTTACAGGTTCAGTCACTGTGATAGAGGGTCTTTTAGGTGAGGCTTTAATGTCATTTTGAGCAGCAGGATGTTTTTTGATTTTCTTGCTCAAAAGATTTTTAATATAGGTAAAGATAAGACATCTCCGTTTATCAGAAAAATAAAGTGAAAGCGCGGTCGAAAAATAAGGTGTTTTTTGACCGCACTTTTATCTATTTTTAGTCGAATTAACCGACCATTTGTTTTTCGCGAATTTCCGCTAATGTTTTGCAGTCGATACACAAATCTGCTGTCGGACGCGCTTCTAAACGTTTAATCCCAATTTCCACGCCACAAGAATCGCAATAGCCGAAATCGTCTGTATCCAATTTTTTCAATGTATTTTCGATTTTCTTCATTAATTTGCGTTCACGATCACGAGCACGTAATTCCAAACTGAACTCTTCTTCTTGTGTTGCGCGGTCAGCCGGATCCGGGAAGTTAGCCGCTTCATCTTGCATATGAGCAACGGTCCGAGAAGCTTCATCTCTAATTTGATCATGCCAGGCTTGAAGAATTTTTTTGAAATGTAGCACTTGATGCTCATTCATGTATTCTTCGCCTTTCTTTTCTTTGTAAGGCTCAACGCCGGCTAAAGCCAATAAACTTAAAGACGCTTTACTCATGTGTATCTCCTAATAAAAAATTCATCCATTTCATAGTGTTAAGGCCACAATCAGTGTCGCTTAATATGATTACTACCCAAAAGTAAAACCGATTAAAAAATGGAGCCAAATTTTGAAGGCGTATAAATAGCAGAACTCATCCTATTTATCAAATAATATTTGCATATCCATTCAGTATTCTAAGGATTTTTTTTAATTTTGTGATTCAGATTCCAATATTTTTGAAAGCGTATTTTCCCTCCCTAAAAATTCTTTCATAGTCCCTGCCATGGAACAAAAGTGCGGTAAAAAATGTGGGCGTTTCGTTAGATAAATTTGCGGGAAGTTTAATTGTAAGCGGTATCACTTTGGTGTTTTTACCCGATAGGTTTTTAGTCTCTTGGCAAACGGCACTTTATTTATCCCTTCTTTTATGTCCGCTCATTTTGCTTGCCCGAGGTTTATCCTGTCATAAAACGAAATACTCGCTTCTTTGGCTACTTTTGTTCACGCTCAATCTGGCTTATGTACATCAGCCGGCAATACAGTTGCTGAACCAAGCGGACAACATTGCCCGTTTGCCGAAAACTATTCATACCGAATTTATCGTGGAAGAGATCCTACATCATCAACAATATCAAACCTTAACCCTCCGTGCGAAGCTCGCGGATAACCAGCCGGAACAACGCCTCTACGCCAATTGGAAACTTAAACAAAACGTGAATATTGGTGAACGTTATGTGGGAGATTTGCGCCTTCGCCCAATTTCCTCACGGCTCAATAAGGATGGTTTTGATCGGCAACAATGGTACTTCAGTAAACGCATCACTGCGTGGGCAGAAGTGAAAAGTGCGGTCAAAATAGATCACGTTTTTTCATGGCGGCAAAGCGCACTTCATCATGCGCTCAAGCAAACAGAACCGTTATCTCAACAAGGGTTATTATTGGCGCTTGGTTTTGGCGAACGGGCATGGCTCGAAAATGCCACATGGCAAATTTATCAAAAAACCAATACGGCGCACTTGATTGCTATTTCAGGATTACATATCGGTCTGGCGATGATGTTAGGCTTTGCCTTGGCACGCTTACTCCAATTTACGTTTCCAACCCATTACATCACGCCAACCTTTCCGATTTTCTGCGGCATGATTTTAGCCCTGCTTTATAGTCAACTTGCAGGACTGGCAATCCCCACACTACGCGCCATCATTGCCCTCGCGTTACTCTATACCATTCAGCATTTAAGGCTACATTGGACGGTGTGGCAGCTGTTATTGCGAGTGGTCGCACTGTTGATTTTTATCGATCCGCTCATGTTGCTTTCCACCAGTTTTTGGCTATCCGTCGGGGCGGTCACCAGTTTAATTATTTGGTATCAATGTTTTCCGCTGTCCTTATTACACTGGCGCGGCAAATCATTCAGCCACTCGCCTTGGGGAAAAGTGCGGTATGTTTTCGGTTTATTTCATTTGCAACTTGGTTTGCTTTGGTTATTCACGCCGATTCAATTGTTCTTTTTTAACGGCATTTCCTTAAACAGTTTTATTGCCAATCTTATTGCCGTGCCACTTTATAGCTTCATTTTAGTGCCATTGGTGCTGTTTGCTGTGCTCACCCAAGGCAGTTGGAACACATGGTGGCTTGCCAATGATCTGGCAGAAAAAATCACCGCACTTTTAGCCCCCTTGCAGGATCATTGGCTGGCTATTTCTCTTCCCCACAGTTTATGGATTACGCTTGTTTTAACCTGCCTGTTTTTAGGCTTGCTGTATTACGTTTATAAACCCCAGAAACCTCTCTCTTCTACATTGGAATTAGCAAAACGCACTCGTTTAAAGGGATTTCATCTCGCTGCTGAACGCACCTTAAGTTTTCCCTTACAAAAGACAATTTACGGGTTAGGTTGCGGATTGATTGCATTTTGCAGCACCACATTGGCGTACCACTACCTTTCCCACCCAAATTGGCAATTGGATACCTTAGATGTCGGTCAAGGGTTAGCCACCCTGATCGTTAAAGATGGCAAAGGCGTGCTATACGACACCGGTTCAAGTTGGGCGGGGGGCAGCATGGCGCAGTTAGAAATTCTGCCTTATTTACAGCGACAAGGCATTCAGTTGGAATGGCTGATTTTAAGTCATGATGACAACGATCATTCGGGCGGTGCTCGCGCGATGTTGGCCGCTTATCCCGACATTCAACTGACCACCGCTTCGCAAAAACGTTATGGCGAAAAAAACACGGAAGAAAACGACCGCACTTTTTGCCTTGCCAACAAACAATGGACATGGCAGGGATTACACTTTACCGTACTTTCTCCCAACAACATCGTGCCACGTGCGGAAAATCCCGATTCCTGTACGCTGCTCTTAACCGACGGTAAACACAATATTTTACTGACAGGCGATGCCGATCTCAGCGTGGAATACAACATTTTACCCAAGCTAGATAAAATCCACGTACTACAAGTGGGACACCATGGCAGCAAAACCTCGACAGGAGAGGCATTAGTGCGCCACACACAGCCGGATATAGCGTTAATCTCCAGCGGGCGTTGGAATCCCTGGCACTTTCCAAACAACGAGGTTATGGCAAGGCTAAAGCAGCAAGGTACGCAAAGTTACAATACGGCAGAAACAGGTCAAATCAGTTTGTTATTTCATGGAAATAAAATAGAAATTCAAACTGCTCGGGCGGAATTTTCGCCATGGTATCGCAGATTAATTGGCTTGAAGGGCAAATAAAGGTACAATGCGCCATTATTTTTGACCCAAAGACAGAAATTATTATGCAAGATCAAGATCTTTCTACTATGCAAACCTTCAAGCGTCTGTGGCCAATGATTAGTCCGTATAAAGCCGGTTTGATTGTTTCCGCTGTTGCCTTAATTCTCAACGCCCTAACCGACTCCGGCTTAATTTTCCTACTCAAACCCTTATTGGATGAGGGCTTTGGTAAAGCAGACGCATCATTTTTGAAATACATGTCTGTCTTTGTTGTGTTAATCATTATCTTACGCGGCGTGTCCAGCTTTATTTCCAACTATTGCTTGGCTTGGGTTTCCGGTAAAGTGGTGATGACCATGCGTCGGCGTTTATTCAAACATTTAATGTTTATGCCGGTCAGTTTTTTTGATAAAAACGCTGCCGGAAAACTGCTTTCCCGTATCACTTATGACTCCGAAATGATCGCCAGTGCCTCTTCCGGATCATTGATTACCATCGTGCGTGAAGGTGCTTATTTAATTTCTCTTCTTTGCGTGATGCTTTATACCAGTTGGCAACTGTCCGTTGTATTACTGATTATCGGCCCTATCATCGGCATCTTGATCAGCATGGTTTCTAAAAAATTCCGCAATTTAAGCCGTAACATGCAAAACTCCATGGGAGATTTAACCTCAACGGCAGAACAAATGTTAAAAGGGCATAAAGTGGTTCTTTCTTTCGGTGGCCAAATTATCGAAGAAGAACGTTTCAATCACGTCAGCAATGATATGCGCCGTAAAGGCATGAAAATGACTGCAGCAGATGCCATTGCCGATCCTGTGGTGCAAATCATTGCCTCGTTTGCCCTTGCCGCCGTGTTATACCTCGCGAGTTTCCCTTCCATCATGGATCAAAACTTAAGTGCGGGGACATTTACCGTTGTTTTCTCTTCCATGCTTGCCTTAATGCGCCCGTTAAAATCCTTAACGAACGTCAACGCCCAATTCCAACGCGGTATGGCAGCCTGTCAAACCTTGTTCGGTATTTTGGATATGGAAACGGAAAAAGATACCGGCACGCATAAAGCGGACAATGTAAAAGGCGACCTTGAATTTAAAAATGTCACCTTTCGCTATGAGGGCAAAGAAGAACTTGCCTTGGATAATATTTCCTTCCAGATTCCTCATGGCAAAACTGTGGCGTTAGTCGGTCGTTCCGGTTCCGGTAAATCTACCATCGCTAATTTAGTGACCCGTTTCTATGATGTGACCCAAGGTAAAATTTTGTTAGACGGCGTGAATATTCAAGATTATCGCCTATCAGATTTACGCGAAAATTGCGCCGTAGTCTCCCAACAAGTGCACTTATTCAACGATACCATTGCCAATAACATCGCTTATGCAGCGAAAAATAAATATAGCCGTGAAGAAATCATCAACGCAGCAAAAGCGGCACACGCCATGGAATTTATCGAACATTTAGAACATGGTTTAGATACCGTTATCGGCGAAAATGGTGCCAGCTTATCCGGCGGTCAACGCCAACGTTTAGCCATTGCCCGTGCATTATTGCGTAATTCACCGGTGTTAATTTTAGATGAAGCGACCTCTGCTTTAGATACGGAATCCGAGCGTGCGATTCAAGCCGCATTGGAAGAAATTCAAAAAGATCGTACCGTTTTGGTGATCGCACATCGTTTATCCACCATTGAAAAGGCTGACGAAATTCTTGTCATTGAAAACGGACAAATTAAAGAACGTGGCAACCACCAAGCCCTATTGGCACAAGGCGGTGCGTATAAACAATTACACGGCATGCAGTTCAGTCAATAATTAACCTAAGGAGAAAGTATGCAGTTTTGGTATTCCCGTTCGTGGATCACATGGCTACTCTGCCCTTTCTCCTTGTTATTTTGGCTAATTAGCGCTTTTCGACGAGCTTTATTTCGCTTTCATGTCTTAACATCTTATCGAGCACCGGTTCCTGTCGTGATCGTCGGTAATTTGTCGGTGGGTGGAAACGGTAAAACACCTGCGGTGATTTGGTTAGTCGAAGAACTTCGCAAGTGTGGTCTGAATGTTGGGGTGATTTCCAGAGGTTATGGCAGCCAAGCCAAAACTTATCCTTTGTTGGTCACACCGACCAGTGATCCGGTGCAAGCCGGTGATGAGCCGGTTTTAATTGCCACACGGACCCAAGCCCCGGTTTGCATTTCCCCTAATCGTCAACAAGCCATCGAATATCTATTACAACATGCGCCTTGTGATGTCATCATCAGCGATGACGGCTTACAACATTACAAATTACAGCGTGATATTGAAATCGTGATCATGGATGCTCAACGTGGTTTAGGCAACGGTTTCTTATTACCAGCAGGCTCGCTACGCGAGTTGCCAAGCCGTTTACAATCCGTCGATTTCATTATTACCAACGGTGCAGAAAATCAATACAGCGATGCGGTGATGCTCTTAAAACCACAATACGCCGTCAATTTAGCAACCAATGCGCAACGTCCGTTAAATGAATTTAACCACGCAACCGCTATCGCCGGCATCGGCAATCCACCACGTTTTTTTGCAATGTTAGAACAACAGGGAATCACATTAAGCGAAACCCAAGCCTTCCAAGATCATCAGGCTTTTACCGCCTCTCTGTTTGATAAATTCGATAAAAATCAACCGCTCTTCATGACCGAAAAAGATGCGGTGAAGTGCCTCGCCTTTGCGCGAGAAAATTGGTGGTATGTGCCGGTAACCACGGAAATCCAAGGGGATAAAACACAGCTATTGATTCAAAAAATCGTGCAAAAGTGCGGTCAAAAATCAAAATAAAACACCATGAACAAACAATTATTGGATATCGTGGCTTGCCCAACTTGCCATGGACATTTGGAATACGATGAGCAACATCAACGTTTAATTTGCCGCATTGAAAAGCTTGCCTACCCGATCAAAAACGGTATTCCGATATTATTAGCAGAACAGGCAGAAACATTAAGCCAATCAGAGGAACAATAACATGACCCAATTCACCGTAATCATTCCCGCCCGTTACGCCTCCAGCCGTCTGCCGGGCAAACCGTTAGCAGACATTGCCGGCAAACCGATGATTCAACATGTTTTTGAACAAGCTAAGCAATCCGGCGCCAGCCGAATCATTATCGCGACCGACAATGAACAAGTGGCAACCGCGGCTAAAAATTTTGGTGCGGAAGTGTGCATGACGGCAGAAAGCCACAATTCCGGTACAGAACGCTTGGCTGAAGTGGTTGAAAAACTGGCGATTCCCAACAACGAAATCATCGTGAACATTCAAGGCGATGAACCGCTTATTCCGCCGGTGATTGTCAAACAAGTGGCAGAAAATCTCGCTAAATACCCTGTCAACATGGCAAGCCTTGCGGTCAATATCGACGAGCCTGAGGAATTATTTAATCCCAATGTGGTGAAAGTGTTAACCGACAAAGACGGCTATGTACTTTATTTCTCTCGAGCCGTAATTCCTTGGGATCGCGATCAATTTGCGCAAATGGATGACGTAGCAAAATTGCAACTGAATACACAATACCTGCGCCACATCGGGATTTATGCTTATCGCGCTGGTTTCATTAAACAATATGTGCAATGGCAACCGACCGCATTAGAACACATCGAAAAACTGGAACAGCTACGCGTGCTTTGGAACGGCGAAAAAATTCATGTAGAACTCGCCAAAGAAGTACCGGCTGTAGGTGTGGACACGGCTGAAGATCTGGAAAAAGTGCGGTCGATTTTGACAAAGAAATCACATTAAAGAAAATACTCCCCTCTTTAGTAAAGAGGGGAGTATTTTCTTTAAAAATTCAACGACGATAATGTTTCAAATCATTTCAATATAAAATCTGACTTAATCACTCATGATGACTTTCGACGCCAAAAAATTCCTCGCTAACGTACCGCACTTACCGGGCGTTTATCGTATGTATGACGATAGCAACACGGTGATTTATGTGGGCAAGGCAAAAGATCTGAAAAAACGCTTATCCAGTTATTTTCGCAAGCAGTTAAACAGCAAGAAAACAGAGGCGTTAGTGGCATCAATTCATCATATTGAAACCACGATTACCACCTCGGAAACAGAAGCTCTCCTACTTGAGCACAATTACATCAAAACCTATCAGCCGCGTTATAACGTGTTGCTACGCGATGATAAATCCTATCCGTATATTTTATTAACCAAAGAAACGCATCCTCGCATTACCTCTTATCGTGGCTCGAAAAAAATCCAAGGGGAATATTTCGGCCCTTACCCCAACGCCGGCGCGGTGCGTGAAACCTTGTCTTTGTTGCAAAAACTGTTCCCTATTCGGCAATGCGAAAATTCGGTGTATAACAACCGCTCGCGCCCTTGTTTGCAATATCAAATCGGGCGTTGTCTTGCCCCCTGCGTAAAAGGTTATGTGACTGACGAAGTCTATGCGCAACAGGTGAATTTTGCCCGCTTGTTCTTACAGGGCAAAGATCAACAAGTGTTGGATCATTTAGTCAAACAAATGGAACAGGCAAGTCAGCAACTGAATTTTGAAGAGGCGGCACGGATTCGCGATCAAATTCAGGCAGTGCGCGCGGTAATTGAAAAACAATTTGTCGCCAACGATCGCCATGATGATATTGATATTATCGCCATCGCCTACCAACTTGGTGTGGCTTGCGTGCAGGTGTTGTTTATCCGTCAGGGTAAGATTTTGGGTAATCGTAGTTACTTCCCGAAAGTGCCGAACAATACCAATCTGGCAGAACTCACAGAAACCTTTGTTGGGCAATTTTATCTACAGGCACACCAAGGCAGAACCATTCCGAACACCATTATCGTGGATCAAAAACTGGAAGAAAAAGCCGATTTGGAAACCTTGTTAAGCGACCAAGCAGGGCGAAAAGTTACCATTCAAGATCATGCCAAAGGCGATAAAAGCAAATACCTGCAGCTAGCACAAATGAATGCCAAAGCTGCGTTAGTGACCAAGTTAAAACAATCTACCTTGCAACATGATCGCTATGCCGCCCTGCAGGAATTACTCGACATTGATGTTATCAAACGCATGGAATGTTTTGACATTAGCCACACGATGGGCGAACAAACCATCGCTTCCTGCGTAGTGTTCAATCAAGACGGGCCGCTAAAATCCGATTATCGTCGTTTCAACATCAGCGGCATCACCAAAGGCGATGACTACGCGGCTATGGAGCAAGCACTGTTAAAACGCTACGACAAAGATCTAGAAGAAGACAAAATCCCCGACATTATTTTTATTGACGGCGGCAAAGGGCAACTCAACCGTGCGTTACAAGTGTTTGAAAATCTCAAGGTAAAATGGAATAAAAACCGACCGCACTTAATTGGCGTTGCCAAAGGCGTCGATCGCCGTGCGGGCTTGGAAACCCTGATTTTAAGCAAATGGGATAAAGAATTGCATTTGCCATCGGACAGCCTCGCACTCCATTTAATCCAACATATCCGCGATGAAAGCCACAATCACGCTATCAGCGGACACCGTAAGAAACGCCAACAACATTTCACCCAAAGCGGCTTAGAAAGCATTGAAGGTGTAGGCGCTAAACGCCGCCAAGCGCTCCTCAAATATCTCGGCGGTTTACAAGGCGTTAAAAATGCCACCCTCGATGAAATCGCCTCCGTCCCCGGCATTTCAAAAGCACTGGCGGAAAAGATTTTTGAAACGTTGCAGCATTAGATTAAAAGAAAAGTGCGATCAGTTTTTTGGTATTTCTCAAATGAAAAACGTTGAAAAAACGAACCGCACTTTTTAGATTAAAGGCTCGCCTGAAAAACGCGAGCCAATATTTCATATCATATTTTCATCAACTTAACGCGAAATCACCTCTTTTGTGAAAGATTCCATCTCCGCTTTACGCCATGGCGTTGAGAAGAAAATAGTATCTTTCAAGCCAGATTGACTATCTAGTGGGCGTACACCAAATTCTTCACTTAATTTTTGCTGTACTTCAGGTGACGTAATCCAATGAACAAAAACAAGTGATGCTGCTGGGTTTGGCGCATTTTTCGCCACAGTCACTACATTACCGCCACCAGGCATACCAAATTTTGGTACATAGAATTTCAAGCGGTCAGTAATCGCACCTTGTTTTTGCAAACTGAATAAGTGATCTTGCCATGCGGAAACAATCACCAATTCACCGTCATTTAGGCGGGTTAGGCTGTCAGCATTGGAGGCGGTGCGGATTAACGCATCTTTTTTACTACTAAACCAGTCCCAAGTTTTTTTCCAGTTAGCAATTTGTGCCTCATCAATTTTATCGGTGCGATAATCATAGTCGCCATTAATATAGACTAAGGCACGTTGAATAAATGCATTACCGGAACTGCCACCATTCGGATCAGAATAACCAAATTTTTTCGGATTTTTATCAATATAACTTTCCATATCACCCCAAGACTGAGGTAACTCCTCTTCTTTAATCCGTAACGGGTCATACGCTAAACCGGTTTGGTTACCCCAATAACCTACCGCCACATCACCTAATTCTACCCCTTGCAAATGATGGTTGAGTTTGTCGAAATTCGGCAAATTGTTGAGTTTGACAAGAATATCATTTTTCGCCACGTTACCTAGTCTGTCCGCATTAAGTACGATAACGTCCATTTTGCCGGTTTCCAAATTTTTCTCAGCAATTAATTTATTAATATTGCCGTCTAGTGTCCCCTCCGGTACTTTGACTTTAATGCCGTACTGGCTTTCAAACGCTTTGACAAAATTACGGAATTGAGGTTGTAAATACCATACACTTACGGTGACTTTCCCCTCTTTTTTTGCCAAATCTTCAATTTCACTCCAAGATTTACCAGTTAAATCTGTAGCCGCAGAGGCAAGCGTACTTACAGCTAAAGCTGCTGCGGTAAGACTAATAGAAACAAATTTACGGATATTTTTTTGCATAAGATTCTCCTTGTTAAAATTATGCTTTTCCTGTGGATTGAGAGAGATAATTCCCTTTCAGTAATTTTTCGATAATCATCATTAAAATGATGTTAGGCACCAACAAGATAATAGACACCACGGCCGCATTCGGACGAATGAAAGAATAGCCGAGGAAGGAATATAAAATCGTTGGTACGGTGATGAAATCCGGTGAACCGATAACGAAAGCAATAGCAAATTCTTCGATACTTTTCACCAAACAGAAAATAATCGATGCCAAAAAACTTGGTTTTAACATCGGCATGTATACGTCTTTGAAAACAGTAAACTTAGATGCCCCTAGGTCACGGCTGGCATCAATGAGGTCTTGTGGTACAGAAGAGAAACCGGCAGATAAAATACGAATAGCGTAAGGCAAAGTGAGTACGACATGGCCGATAACAATACCAATAAACGGATTATTAATATTTAAATCCAATAACATCCGGCTGAAAAATAACGCAATAATCATACCGGGAATAACCAACGGAATCAGTGTTAATAATTCCGCTAATTTTTTACCTCTAAATTCCATACGCCCAAAAGCATAGGCGGTTGGCAGAGAAAGTAAAATCGTGATCAGAGAAACTGTAGGCGCAATGGTATAACTGTTAAACATGGCCTCCGGTAAAGACGTGGTTTCCCATACGATTTTCCAACGTTCAAAAGATAATGATTGAGGGAAAATATCCGGATAACTCCAAGGCTTTTCCGGATCCACTAATGACCAAAGCCCCGCCATTAAAAATGGCAAAAACAACCAAATAAAATTGGCAAGAATAAAGAAAGTTAAAGAAATACGTGCGATTAATCGACCATTTTTCGTTGTGATTTGTGCGGAACTGCTCATTTGACTTCTCCACGTTTGACGGCTAATGGTTTAATTAGTAATGACACTAAAATGGTGAAAAAGGCAGAGGTCAGCATAATGGTTAACGCCATGACCGCACTTTGATTCCACTCTTCAAATTCATAGGCGGACATTTGCATTAAACGCGCCAAAGAATAAGTGCTACGCGGACCGGCGATGCTATAAAAGGCAAAATCGCCCAATGCGCCGATAAAGATCAAAATAAAGGAAACCTGCACCGCACCTAAGGTCAGCGGAAAGATCACATAACAAAAACGTTGCCAAGGGTTAGAACCTAAATTCGCAGCAGCGTCTAATAAATCGGTTTTCAACGAATTGACCGCGCCCCCAATAAGAATTAAAGCAAAAGGAATGTTTTTCCACATTTGTAAAATCACTACCCCCCAGCCAAATTCGTCATTTTGTAGGGTTTTCGGTTCGTCCCAAATGCCTAAATAAACAAACACTTCATTAAGAATACCGTGATAAGAAATCATATTGACAAACAAAAAAGCAGCAACCAAACCCGGTACCAACATAGGCGCCCGTAAGATGGTGATGATCGTTACCTTGGCAGGCAATTTTTTACGCAACCACATAGCAATAGGATAAGCCACGATGATGGATAAAATCGCGCCTAATAGGGACACTTTTACGGAATACATATACGAATTTTGAAATACGGGACTGTTTAATACCGCTCTCCAATATTCCAGGCTAAATTGGCTTTCTTCACCACTCATACTGTATAAACCGAGGCTCTGCGAAACTACAATATAGAATGTGGACCCCATTAAAAATAGGATCGTACCTAAGCCACTACACAGCAAGAGCCATGCTTTTAGATCATTTTTGAAATTTTTCATTTTACGGACTCCAAAAATGTAATCGCATTGCGAGGAATCGTAAAAGTAAGTTTATCGCTTAAACTTGGGCATTTCGTCAGTTGCAAACGTAATTTTTTCTCTTCATCATTACGTTTAATAACACCTTGTACTTCCGTGATATTTCCCATAAACGCGGTGTTGACAATATCCACCGTGATTTGATTTTCCGCTTCTGTTTGTGCGTTTGGTAACAATTCAATATCTTCCGGTCGAAAACAAATATAAATCCGTTCTGATTCCGGTTTTTTCTCAGAAAATACTGTGAAATCACCAAAAATAGAACTGACCGCATACAGATTTTCACCGATGTTTTTCACGTTGGCTTTCGTGATATTCGCGATACCGATAAAATCTGCTACAAAGCGATTTTTCGGATGATGATAAATATCTTGCGGAGAACCGATTTGCTCAATCGCCCCTTTATTTAGAACGATAATTTTATCGGACATGGTTAAAGCTTCTGCCTGATCATGAGTCACATAAATACTGGTTAAATTATATTGCTTGGAAAGTTGCTTAATTTCAAAACGCACACTTTCGCGCAATTTAGCGTCTAAATTTGAAAGCGGCTCATCAAATAAAATTACATCAGGGCGGGTTACCATAGCACGAGCCAATGCAACACGTTGTTGTTGTCCACCAGAAAGCTCGCTTGGTAATTTTAGTTTATGAAACTCTAAATCCATTTGTTTCAACGCGAGGTTTAAACGCTGCTTTTGTTCTTCTATATCGATTGAACGTTGCTTTAAGCCATAACAAATATTGTGAGAGACGTTGAGGTGAGGGAAAAGGGCATAAGATTGGAAGCACATGGCAGTATTACGTTTTTCCGGCGGAACATCATTAACATTTTTTCCTCCGATCAGAATTTCACCTTCATCCGGCACATGGAAACCAGCAATGAGTTTCAACAACGAGGTTTTACCACAGCCACTAGGTCCCAATAAGGTGACAAACTCCCCTTCCTCGGCGGTAAAAGTAATATTATTCGCCGCGTAAAAATCACCAAATTTTTTTGTGATATTTTTAATTTCTAACTTTGCCATGTTGACATCCTTCCTGCTTGGCTTATTTAAATTTATTGTTGTATTAATAAACTTGCAGGAATTGGGTGTCAATTAAATAGGCGGGAGAATCTTGGATTCGTGATAAGGATCACATTGCCCATTGAATTTATTAACATTATAAAAACAATAATGATAATTTACAGTTAGAGCATATTACGCATAATCAGTTTTATATAGCTCATTACTTAACTTCTCAATCCCCATAATCTCTTTTTTCGCTTCATCAATTTCTGCTTGAATGCCAAATGCTTTTGCCAAATTATCAGCAGTTAACACTTGTGTTGTTTCGCCATTGGCAATGATTTCTCCTTGATTCAATAAAATTACTTCATCGCAGAATTTATAGGCTAAAGAAAGGTGGTGGATTGCGACCACGCAGGTGTGGCTTGGTGTGAGGGATTTCAGTTGTTCCATCATATCGATTTGATAAAACGGATCGAGGGCTGCGATGGGTTCGTCAGCGAGCAATAAAGGGGCATTTTTGATACAACAACGGGCAAGTTGTACACGGGCTTTTTCACCGCCGGAAAGTTGCCGAAAGGATTTTTCTAATAAATGTGAAACGGAAAACGTTTCTGAAATCGACCGCACTTTTTCTTGTTCTTTGGCTCGATTAGGCGGATTCGGCAGGCCTAACGCGATAACGTCATACACAGATAAATCCCAGTGAATCTCGGTATTTTGTGCAAGGTAAGCTAACTGTTGGCTTTTTTGTGCGGCGCTCATGGTGGTTAATCTGTTGTCATCGAACCAAATTTCACCTTTATCAATAGGCAAAATACCGGCAATGGTTTTCAGCAACGTCGATTTGCCCGCACCGTTAGCTCCCATAATGCCGACCAATTTGCCCTTTGAAATAGTACAGTTAATGTGTTTTAAGCCGTAAGGTTGGGAGAGATTCTCGATTTTAATCATAAAGTTACCTTGCCAATCTGCGTTGTTCCGTCAATAAAATCCAAATTAAACACGGGGCACCAATCATTGCCGTGAGCGTGCCGATGTAAATGTGAGAGAAAAACGGCACATACTGCACACAAAGATCAGCAATTAACAGCAATAAAGCCCCAAATAAGGCACTTGTTATGTAAAGTTGTGATGGGCGTTGCTTCAATAAAATTCGTGCAAAGTGCGGTGCGATTAAACCGATAAAACCGATGGCACCCGTTTGCGGAATGGTTGCACCGACGAGCAACGCAACACCAAAGGTGGTGATAAAAAAACTGCGTTTCGGATCGATCCCCATGGTGCCGGCGGTCTCTTCACCGAAACTGAGTAAATCCACATAACGACGTTCGCGGTATAAACAAACTAAACCAAACAGAACGATCAGCAGTGAAATCACCAAAGTGTCAAGCTTCGCCCACACTAATGAGCCTTGTAACCAACGATAAAGCTCTGCTAGCGCCCAAGGGCTTTTGGCGTTAGATAACAACAACGCAATGGCGGCACCAAGCAACATATTCACCGCCAAACCACTGAGGAGCATCATGGTCGTGCCATGATTTTTGGCAATGGCATACACCAATAAAAAACTCGCTAATGCCCCTGCAACACCGCCGAACAGCAATACCGTAAATGGCACAGAAAAATAATAAAGAATAAGCACACTGGCAGCAGTTGCCCCGGCGCTACTGCCGAGCAAACCCGGGCTTGCCAATGGATTTTGAAAAATACCCTGCATGGCATTCCCTGCAAGAGCAAGACAGGCGCCGGTTAAAATCGCCAAACCAATGCGCGGTACACGAACATCCCACAGTACAAGCGAACGCATATCAGTGAGCACCCCATCCGCATTTTTAAGATGCGCAAAATCGCCGAGTTGATGATAAAGGGCGATGCCTGTTATCAGTAGCAAAAATGAGAAAAGTGCGGTGTTTAATTTTTGTGTTTTTGTCAAGGTGCTATTTCCTGTGTAATCCAAAGATCATTTGGTATGTTCTTCGTTTTAATGTTATCAAATCTCTTCCTATTAATTTAACAAATCTCCCCTAACCCCTCTTTACTAAAGAGGGGGACTATTGTATCGATAATTTATCATTCTGATGTCTTTCATTTTAATCATGCATACATAAAAATTATAAACTCACCATCTGGGTTAATTTAATAACGAAAATCCCCCTCTTTAGTAAAGAGGGGTTAGGGGAGATTTGTCTAATTCAGAAAGATTTGTCGAATTCCATGACTTAGATTGTTGATAAATCCTCTCCGCCCCCTGCCACACGCCGTGATCAAAGCAATAAGTATATTTCATCGGAATACGAAAGTGCGGTCGATTTTCAAAGTATTTTTTTAGCAGCGGATGGTCAAGCAATTCCGCCTGTTCGTTATAGCTTTGTTGGTCAGTGATTTCGATTAACCCGTTAGGTTGAACAAGCAGCACTTTTTCCAATGAAAAATTTTGCGGGGTCAATGGGTATTTTAACGGTGTTAAACCAAGCAATGTTAATAGCACGTTATATTGCGGGAAAATGGGTTCCACTGCACCGGTTTCCGATAACATTAGCGTATCGGTCAAGGACACATTCAGTTTGGTCTTTTGTGATGTTAATTTTGCTACCAACTGTTCCGCATAGGCTTCATTACCGGTGATTTTTCCGAGTTGCAACAGGAGTTCAAATAATTCTTCAGCGGTTTGTGGGCTGTCGTTAATCGGCACTATTTTTACACCAAGGCGCTTTAAATCAGCGACCAATTGCGGATAAAAGGTTTCATTAATCAATAGCGTTTTATCCAAATAAGGCAACAATGCAGTAAGTTGCGGTTCAAGGATAGGTTTATCCCGGTTAATTTTATCCAGCATCATGCGGGGATGTTGAGAGTAAGGCGACATTGCCGCGATTTGTTCCGGCCGGGCAATTTCCGCAAGCAGTCGGTCGCTGCACAAGGTGAGCGAAACAAATTCCTCCGCGTGTGCAGAAAAGGAAAGAAAAAGTGCGGTGAAAATAACGGATGTTTTTTTCATATAACGAAGGCGGGTTTTCAGCCCGCCATGATTAAAAAATTCGGCGGACTAAAGTCCGCCTTATGATTAGAACGATCCTCTCAAACCAACATAAACATGACGTCCGTCTTGACCATAGCCAAGGACGTTTTCGTATTTTTTATTAAATACGTTGTTTAAGTTCGCATAAATATTGAGGTTTGACGTGAGTTGGTAGTTCACACCTAAATTTGCCAAGGTATATGAAGGCATTTTGAAATCGCCGGAATCAAGACGTTTACCCACATAAGACACATTGACATCAGAACCTAATTGTTCTGTGACTTGATAAGCTAACCCTAGGTTTCCGGTGTGTTTCGGACGACGAACATAGTTTGAACCATATTGATCATTTTCAGATTTAATATAGGTGTAAGTGTAGTTCGCATAACCTGAAAGGCTATCAGTAAATTTTCCGTTATACACAATCTCTACGCCTTTAATTTTGGTTTTACCATCACGGTTTACCGCACGATTTGTTGGATTCATGTAATTGCCGGTAAGGGAATTTTCGTCACTTAAAAAGTTATCTACATTACGGGCAAAATAAGTCGTATCCAAGCTATGACGCTTATCATCGGTTTCAAGTAAAACACCAAATTCGCCCCCCAAGCTTTTTTCTGCTTTCAAGTTCGGGTTAGCTAACCAAGTGCCACCCCAACCGTAATATTCGGACATGGTCGGATTGTGAATAGCTTTACCCAAACTAGCGTGTGCTTTTACATTTGGTGATAAGCGATAAGCACCGGCAAGACGTGCGGTGAAAGCATTTTCAAATACGCTGTTGTCAGTATAACGACCGCTAACAGAAAGGCTGTGGTCCGCTTCAGTAAATAAACGGTACTCTGCGGCAACACTTTTCTCTGTTAATTTTTTCTCGGCAAAATTGTAAGCGGAAGCGATATATTTCGTATTTTGGTAATCCGCTAATACGCTGACGGCTTGTTTGACTTCGCCTTCACGGTCGAAGTTAATATCAAGTTGATAGTTCGTATTCAACTTTTTGCTGTCGTATTCTGTTTTACCAACAGCGGAAGCCCAACTTTGATATTGTGCAGTATCAGCATCCGTTTTAACGTGACTTACCGCCACCTTATGCACGAATAAATCTTCTGCATTACCAAAATAGCCGCTTAATTTATAGCGGGTTTCGCGTGTACGGGTATTGTCATCAAATTTTCTTTCGTACTCTGCACTATTATCGAAATGAACGGTTTGAGATGAATGTGAAGCCAGGAAATCAACGCCTTTTTTACCATCATCAAAACCTAAACGCATAGACACATTATCACGGTGGAAGCCGTCTTTTTCAGTTGCCGGCACGTTTGTGCTTTTCGCGCCGGATACGCTCGTATAATTAAATACGCGTTCGCTACGCGCAGAAATCCCTTGCGTACGATGGCTATCGCCATGAAGGGCATAGTAAAGACCGTGATGTTGACCGGAAAGGGTAACAGAGCCATCACGGGTGCGGTGTGAACCTGCACCTAAGTCGAAATCAACGTTAAATTCTTTGTCTTTATATAATCCGCTTTTGGTGGTGATATAAACCACGCCACCCATGGCATCACTACCCCAAAGTGCAGATTGCTCACCACGTAACACTTCGATTTGTTCAATGTTACTTAACGCTAAACCGCCGAAATCAAAGTTAGTATCAGCCGGATTAACACGAATGCCGTCAATAATGACGGTAGTATGTTTTGAATTTGCGCCACGTAGGAAAAGACTTGTTATCGCACCGCGTCCACCGCTGGCGCCCATTGCCACGCCAGGCACGGTTTTCAACACATCGCTCACATAAGTCGCGTTGCGCTCGGCAAAATCTTTTTCAGTGAGAACAGTAACAGATGAAGCGGTTTGATCTTGGTTCACCGGGGTGGCGTACGCAGAATAAACACTGATAGGTTTTAATTCGGTTTTTGCTTGTTCAGCGGCAAACGCAAGCGCCGGTAAACTGAATAACATTGCTGTCGTAATAAGATTCTTCTTCATTCTAAATTTTCCAATGTGAAAGACGAAATTTGCCACAAAAAATGGCGCCCTTTTTTCAGGCGCCACATCATAGCACAGGAAGCAAAAATTACTTACCGTGCACCACAAAATCTTCGATATTTTGCGCGACTTTATTCACTAAGGTGGTGACCGCCGAATCACTTGCCCAAGCAATATGCGGCGTGATTAATAAATTTGGTAAACGTTTTGCCGCTTGGATTAACGGATTATCTTTTTCCGGGGGTTCTTTGACCAACACATCCAAGGCTGCCCCGGCAATTTTGCCGTTTTCTAGCGCCTCTAACAATGCTGTCTCATCCACTAATGGTCCTCGCCCGGTATTGATGAGATAAGCGGTCGGTTTCATTAATGCCAACGTTTCAGCATTGATTAAATTTTTTGTGGCGTCGGTTAACGGGCAATGCAGCGTAACAATATCCGCTTGTTTCAATACGGTTTCAAATTCAGTGTAGCCTTCACGAATATGGCTTGCCCCTTTGTGTTCCGCATACAAGACATTCATACCCAATAATTGCGCCAAACGCCCCACTTCTGTGCCTAAGCAACCTTTACCAAATACACCTAACGTCGCGCCACGCACATCTGTTATCGGGTAATCGGTGTAGCAGAACTGTCCGCAGGTGGCCCAAC
Organism: Aggregatibacter sp. Marseille-P9115; assembly: GCF_920939465.1. Classification (GTDB taxonomy): domain Bacteria; phylum Pseudomonadota; class Gammaproteobacteria; order Enterobacterales; family Pasteurellaceae; genus Aggregatibacter; species Aggregatibacter segnis_B. The sequence goes on along the minus strand of NZ_OV100759.1, from coordinate 34,453 downwards.
GATCAGAGGTCACTTGATCGCGATGATACCCAATAAGACTATGTTTTAATGAGAAAATCATGCCCAATACATGCTCCGGCACAGTCACACTGGAATACCCCGTCACATTTTTCACGGCAATACCCAAGTCTTTCGCGGCGTCTAAATCAATGTTGTTGGTACCGGTGGCAGTAATTGCGATGAGTTTTAATTTCGGTAAGCGGCTTAATAATTCTCGGTCAAACACCACTTTGCTGGTCACCACAATATCGGCGTCTTTGGTACGTTCAAACGTTTCCTCCGGCAAAGTGCGGTCATATTCCGTCCAAGTGTGTGAAAAGCTTGGGCGTGGAATATCATGGCTTGCGGGAATACCGGTACGATCGAGAAAAACAATGTTCATCAAAAACTCCTTTAGTTTCACAACGTTTGAATATAACGTCTAACCTTAAATAAGCCCTTGCGTAAAAACAAGGGAGAGAAAGGATTTTTGTGATTTGTGTGATCCCGATCTAAAAAATGCAGCGAAAAAGCACCGCACTTTGATGGCGATTCTTAAGAGTCCAGCAACCAATTTCGCAAAATTTGCTCACCATATTCCGAAATATAGGATTCCGGGTGAAATTGCACCCCGTAAATCGGCAACGTTTTATGCTGCATGGCCATAATGATGTTGTCATCACAACGGGCGGTAATTTGCAATGCGCTTGGGAAATTCTGCTCATTTACCGCCCAAGAATGATATAAGCCAATTTGAAAGGCCTGCGGCATATCTTTAAAGAGAAGGGATTCCGCCACACACTGCAACCGCTTGGCTTGCCCATGACGTGGGGACGGAAGATTATGTAATTCTGCACCAAAGAATTCACATAACATTTGATGCCCTAAACACACGCCCAAAATGGATTTGCTGTGCTGATAACGTGCCAGCAAGTCGAATAATATCGGATAAGCGCGTGGTACATCTGGGCCGGGAGAAATCAATAAATGAGAAAAATCGTCCACGGCATCTAAATCCAGTTCTTCCACATTGACCACTTGAAATGGCACGTTCAACCGGCGGATATAATCCACTAAGTTGAAGGTAAAAGAATCGTGATTATTGATGATCAGTAGCGACATAAACTCTTTCTCTGAGGGCTAAGTAGGCAGTGAAGTATATAATTTTATGGCAATTTAAGCTAAAATTTTCGCCGATTTTTCACGAGATAATGTTATGTGGCAAGATTTTATTCAACAAGCAAACCAATTTGGCAAAGCGAAAACGCCCTTCTTCTTTTTAATCGATTTTGAGCAACAAAAACCGATATTGTGTCCGTTAAATCAAATGGATGAACAAGGGATTTTCGTCCAATTTCCCGACTATACCAACGTGAATTGGCGGGAAGATTTACCGATAGCGCCTTTTTATTTACATAAACAGCCAATGAATTTTGCCGACTATCAAAAAGGCTTTGATTTAGTACAACAGGAACAGCGCTTCGGTAATTCCTACTTGCTGAATCTGACCTACCCGACACCGATTGAAACCCATTATTCACTACGTCAACTTTTCCAACAGAGTCAAGCGAAGTATAAATTGTTGTTCAAAGATCAATTTGTGTGTTTTTCACCGGAATGTTTTGTCAATTTATACGACAACCATATTTTCACTTATCCGATGAAAGGCACCATTGATGCAACACTTCCCCATGCCCAAGCCACCTTGCTCAACAATCAGAAAGAACAGCGAGAACATTACACCATCGTGGATTTAATGCGGAATGATTTAGCCACCGTCGCTAAAAACATTCAAGTGACTCGCTTTCGTTATGTGGAAGAAATCCAAACAGAACGCGGCGCCATTTTGCAAACCAGTTCTGAAATTCGTGGTGAATTGGCGGAAAACTGGCAGAAAGAAATCGGCTCTCTTCTTGCCAAACTGTTACCGGCCGGATCTATCAGTGGCGCCCCAAAAGAAAAAACCGTACAAATTATTCAACAGGCGGAACAACAACCTCGTGGCTATTACACCGGTATATTCGGTATTTTTGACGGTGAGAAATTACAAAGTGCGGTGGCAATTCGTTTTATTGAAGACACAGAAAAAGGCTTTGTTTTCCGCAGCGGTGGGGGCATTACCATTCAAAGTGACGCACAGGAAGAATATCAAGAATTGATTCAAAAAGTGTATGTGCCGTTACAGAAGGCTTAACCATGGAATTTCCTTTATTTGAAACCCTTGCCATCGAACAAGGCAAGATCTGCAATATCGCACTCCATCAACAACGCTACGAACGCAGCTTACAGGCGTTTTATGGCAAACAAAGTGCGGTCGATTTTCCTCGCATTTTTCAACTTGCCGAACATATTCGTGTACCGCTCGAACTGACTGCCGAACCGCTGATTCGTTGCCGAATCGATTACAATGCGGAACAAATTCAATGCCGTTATTTTCCTTACCAGCGTAAACATTACCGCACCTTTAAACCGGTTGTCTGCGACCACATTGATTACGGCTTGAAATTCGCTGACCGTACTTTATTAAACGAATTACTTGCGCAAAAAGGCGATTACGATGAAATCATGATCATCAAAAACGGATATGTCACCGATTGCACTATCGGCAACCTTATTTTCCGCCAGGGCACACAATGGTTCACGCCCGACACGCCACTCCTTGAGGGCACCCAACGGGCGACATTATTAGCCCAAGGTCGTATAAAAGTGCGGTCGATTTTAGCCATGGATTTGAGTTTGTTTGAAGAAATCAGGTTGATCAATGCGTTGAATGGATTGGAATAAAAAATTATCCTGCAATATTTAAGCAAGAAAAAGTGCGGTGAAAAAACAGCGAGGATTTTCACCGTATTTAAATCCTTACACAGATCACAAAATTCACATTTTTTGCTTAATAAAAACGCGCAAGTCAGCATAATGGTAAAGGTTATTTCATCAGGAGATTTTACTATGCAAAAAATGTTACTACTTAGCGGTTCTCGCTATGGCAATACAGGCTATTTGGAACATGCCATTCCGTGGTTACAGGATTTTTTATCAGCATACCAAGGCAAGAAAATCGCCTTTTTGCCTTACGCAGGCGTGCGTCAAACCAACGATCAATACGAACAAAAAGTGCAACAAATTCTGGCGCCCTTAAATATGGAAATTCAGTCGGTACATCATGGCAAACCGCACCGCGCCATTATTGAACAAGCGGATGTGCTCGCCATTGGTGGCGGCAATACGTTTTGTTTGCTAAAGCAAATGTATGAACATGATTTATTAGACATTATTCGTGAAAAAGTGAAAAGCGGAACGCCCTATTTCGGTTGGAGCGCAGGCGCCAATATGGCAAGCAAATCGATCATGACCACCAACGATATGCCAATCACCTATCCGCCATCTTTTGATGCGCTTAATCTGTTCCCTTATCAAATTAACCCGCACTTCATTTCTGGCAAAATGCCGGAGCATAACGGGGAAAGCCGTGAAGAACGTTTTGAGGAATTTTTATTGGTGAACCCGACGGCACAAATTTACGCCATGCCGGAAGGAACCGCGTTTTTAATTAACGGAAATCAGGTGAAAATTCTGGGTGAACATAATATTGTGCATTTCAGTAAAAATATGCAGCGCCGTGATATTCCTGCCGGTTCGGTGTTTGAAATCTGATTGTGAATAAAAAAGTGCGGTTGGTTTTCAGTTTGTTTTTCAGACGTGAAAAACGTTTTGAAAATTGACCGCACTTTTACTGGAAAGATTAAAGAAAATTATTTCTTAAACACGCTCACATTATTAAAACCGCTTTCTTTTAAATACAGCGCCTGCAATTTGCTCATCACGCCACGCTCGCAATACAACACATAATGCTTGCTTTGATCCAACTCGGCGAATTGACCGGAAAGCTTATAGAACGGCAGCAGAATCATTGCTTGATTTTCAATGTGTAACGGGTTTTCGTCAATTTCTTCCGGGCTACGAATATCAATGATCACATCATTTTCCCCTAACACAGACACGGCATCCACGGAAACGACATCTTTCTCTGTTTGCTCGGCAATTTGGCGAATATCTAAATATTGCGCATTTTCCACCGCACTTTCCAACACGGCAAAATTGAAATTACCTTCTTCCTGTTCAATTCTCGCTTTGATTGCTTTCACTGTTGGATTTTTGGAAATCACACCGCAAAATTCCGGCATGGATTTGGCAATATCATCGGTGCCAATGTGTTTTGCCATAGCGATGATTTGTTCTTTGTCGTGTGTAATTAACGGGCGTAACACCAACACGTCAGCGGCTTCATCAATTAAACGTAAATTGGTTAAGGTTTGGCTGGAAACCTGTCCTAGCGCTTCCCCTGTCACAATCGCCTGAATGTCGAAACGTTGCGCGATTTTGGACGCCGCGCGCACCATCATGCGCTTGAGTACCACGCCCATTTGGCCGTTATCCACGTTTTCCAGGATCTCGCCTACCACGCCTTCAAAATTGATTGCCACGAAACGCACTTTGTGGGAACTGCCGTAACGTTGCCAAATGTGATACGCCATTTGTTTTACGCCAATTTCGTGTGCTGCGCCGCCTAAATTAAAGAAGCAATAATGCACGCGTGAACCACGACGTAACAACATATAACTGGATACGCCGGAGTCAAATCCGCCGGAAATCAGCGACAACACATCTTCCTGCGTGCCAATCGGATAACCGCCGATGCCTTCATAACGGGCACGCACCAGCATCATTTTGTCATCTTCAATTTCAATACGCACCGTCACATCCGGATTTTTCAGTTGTACTTTGGCGCTGGCAATATGTTGATTCAATCCGCCACCGATGTAACGCTCGGCTTCCAGTGAATTAAATTCATGTTTGCCTTTACGTTTTACTCGCACGCAAAAGGTCTTATTTTCTAATTGGGATGCCACATCCGACAGTGTTTGCTCAAAAATCTCATGCAAGTTCGCGAAGGGCTTTTCTTCCACTTGCAGAAAATGGTGAATGCCCGGAATGCGTTGTAATTGCTCGATAAGCATCGGTAAATTTGCGTCGATTTTCGACCGCACTTCGATGTAATCCCAATGCTTTATTACCGCGACTGTATCATCATATTTTGTTAATACATTACGGATATTGCTGGTCAGAATTTTCACGAACCGTTTCCGCACGGATTCGCTTTTAATCATAATTTCAGGAAATAATTTGACGATAAATTTCATGCTAATTCACTTTTTATCCAATAGAAAAATGCGGCGTATTTTAGCAGATAGCGCAGAAATTACCATGCTGAGGATTGTTTATTAACAATGAACAATTATCTACTCTGCTCCGCCATTAATTTTTCCTGCCTTTCCTCATCACCACCAAAATGTGATCGTTCTCGCAGTTTCAAACCTTGCATTATGTTCAAATTGAACAATGGCCCTCTTTTAAGGACAAAATATTAAATGCCTGATGGCAGTGAAAGATCGGGTATATCACTTTGATTCACAACGTAGAAAAAAGGAGAGAACAGATGGCAAAAGATCTTAATGTCTTTGACAAACACTACGGTTTATTGATCAACGGCGAATGGACGAATGGTTCAGAAGGTAACACTTTAACAGCGCATAACCCTGCAAATGGAGACGCATTGGCGACCTTTATTGACGCCACCGATGCGGATGTGGATGCTGCCGTAAATGCCGCCAAAGAAGCCTTTAAAACCTGGAAAAATACCAGTGCGACAGAACGTGCCACGATTTTAAATAAAATCGCAGACATTATTGACAAAAATACCGAGTTATTTGCCTTGCAAGAAACACTGGATAACGGTAAGCCGATTCGCGAAACGCGCGCTGCAGATATTCCGTTGGCATCCGATCATTTCCGTTATTTTGCTAGTGTAATTCGTTCCGAAGAAGGTGTGGCAAACCAACTGGATAACGAAGACTTGTCCCTGATTTTACGCGAACCGATTGGCGTTGTTGGTCAAATTATTCCGTGGAACTTCCCGTTTTTAATGGCCGCATGGAAAATTGCGCCGGCGTTGGCGGCAGGTTGTACCGTTGTAATTCACCCGTCTTCCTCCACTTCATTGAGTCTGCTTTCCTTAGCACAAAAAATTAATCACTTATTGCCAAAAGGGGTCTTCAATGTCATTACCGGCAAGGGTTCCAAATCCGGCGAATATATGCTGCGTCACCCTGGATTTAGCAAACTGGCGTTCACCGGTTCCACCGAAATCGGTCGAAAAATTGGTATGGCTGCGGCTGAAATGTTGATTCCATCCACCTTGGAATTAGGTGGCAAATCCGCCAATATTTTCTTTGACGATATGCCATTTGATAAAGCATTAGAAGGCGCACAAAAAGGGATTCTCTTCAACCAAGGGCAAGTGTGTTGTGCCGGTTCACGGATCTTCGTACAAGAAAGCATTTACGATAAATTCATCGCGGCATTAAAAGAAGAATTTAAGAAAGTTAAAGTTGGCTTGCCTTGGGAAGATGACACGCAAATGGGTGCACAAGTCAACGGAAATCAAATTAAGGTGATTAGTAAGTATGTTGATATTGCCAAAGAAGAAGGTTGCCAAATCATCCTTGGTGGCGGTAAATCAACCGACCCGGCATTGGCTCGCGGCGAATTTTTCCAACCGACTTTAATTTTGGCGCCGGACAACAAAAAACGCGTGGCACAAGAAGAAATTTTTGGGCCGGTTGCTGTGGTGATCAAGTTTAAAGATGAAGCAGATGTGATCCAAATGGCAAATGACAGTGATTATGGTCTAGGCGGTGCGGTGTGGACGTATAACATTAACCGTGCACTACGGGTTGCACGTGCCCTTGAAACCGGTCGTGTTTGGGTGAACTGCTATAACCGTTTACCGGCCGGCGCACCGTTCGGCGGTTATAAAACTTCCGGTATCGGCCGTGAAACCCATAAAATGATGCTTGCCGCTTATACACAGGTGAAAAATATCTTTATCAGCACCCGTGAAGAACGCGAAGGCATGTATTAATCTTTTCATTTCCAGTCTAAAAACAAACCGCACTTTGATTTTATCCCTTCAAAGTGCGGTTTATTTTTCATATGTTTTTACTTTTCGCAGGACTCTCCGCTCAACTGCGCAATTTCCTGTTTTAATGCATACGGCATATGCCGAGGCCCGCGTACCGCAGTGACACCGAATTGCGCCATTTTCGCGCGGGGAATAAGACGCTTATCGTATTCTTTCAGACAACGAATTTTCATCACCCGTTTCACCTGTAAATCATCCGTTCGTTTTTGGTGATACGGAATGTTTACCTCCAACACCACACATTTATAACGAATGGCTCCCGTAGGTTCGGTAACATACATATACACAATGTCATCCACGGCAATATTGTTACTCTGCTTCCAGTAAATTTCACCGCCTTCGCGCAAATCTTTCTCCACATCGTAATATTTCGGATTAGCCGGCACGATCCACTCCGTATAACGGGCGATCCCCAGCTGTTTTTTCACTTGTCGGGTGGCGGTGAGATCAAAACTGGCATTTAATAAAAACAGTATGGTGTCTTTTTCTACTGAGCCATCTAACAACACCGTTAACCAGTGGTTTTTATTCATGTGGTATGCCGGTAAAAAGCCTGATTGAGGTAAAAATAAACTTAACATTTCTGGGGAACATTTGACGTTCATCACCGATAATTTTCCTGAGCCATTTAACCCCAATGATGTTTTCTCAACATTCATTACAATGGCATACCATTTTCGATTATCGGCATGACGCAACACCGCATAATCTGGATGGGTCTTCCACAAATATTCCGGTTTAGTGCCATATTGGGTGAAGACATAGTCGAAAATTTGTTGGGTTAGCTCAGCCATTCCAGGTTCCTCTTATTACTTTGATAACATCATTTTACGCCAACTTAGCCCTTAAAATAAAAGATATTAATTTCCACATCATTATTGTGCTTTTTAGTTCAACAGGCATATTATATTCCTTGAGAAAGGACTCAATTTAATCATATGAATAATGGATTATTCACCGCAGAGAGCAATCTCACTCTAATTAATAAACTCGGAGGAGTTATATGGAAGGGAAAACAATTGCGCCAATTGAAGTAAAAATGGGCTTCAAATGGCAAGGGTTACTGCTTTCAGTGATTGTCGGGATGGCAATTTGGTTGATACCAATACCGGAAGGGCTTTCTGCCAAAGCATGGGGTATGCTTGCCCTATTTGTTGCCACGATTGTGGCGATTATCGCTAAAGCCATGCCTATGGGCGCAGCAACATTAGTCGCACTCGTCATTAGCGGTTTAACCGGCTTAACACCGTTATCGCCCGCCAAAGGGGAAGTGGGCATGTTATCCGGTTTTTCCAACGGAACCATTTGGTTAATCGCCATTGCGATGTTTTTATCTCGCGCGGTCATCAAAACCGGTTTGGGAAAACGTATTGCCCTCTATTTCGTCGCACGTTTCGGTAAAAAAATGATGGGTGTTGCTTATGGTATCGCGCTAGCCGATGTGGTCATTGGTCCAGGAATTCCGTCTGCCTCTGCGCGTGGTGGCGGTATCATGTATCCCATCATGCAGTCCATCGCTGATGCCTACGATTCCAAACCCGGCCCAACTGCCAGACGTGCCGGTGCATTTCTTGCCATCGCCGTATCACAAATCGACACAATCGTGTGTACCATGTTCCTCACCGCAATGGCAGGTAACCCGTTAATCGCGGAACTTGCCAAAGGTCAAGGCGTTGAAATTACGTGGATGACTTGGTTCTTAGGTGCCATCGTACCGGGCGTTATCAGTTTGATCGTGTTGCCTTATTTCGTCTATTTGATTTATCCGCCTGAACTCAAAGACACACCGAAAATGGCAGAAATGGCGCGTGAAGAGTTGCATAATATGGGGCCAATGAGCAAAGCGGAATGGATCTTGGCACTTGATTTCATCTTATTGTTGTTCTTATGGACCGTAGGTGATTTGGTCTTCCATATTCCGGCAACAGTTTCCGCCTTTATCGGTTTGGTGATTTTGTTACTCACCAACATCATGAGTTGGAAAAATATCGTTGCTGAAACCACCGCATGGGACACCATGTTCTGGTTTGCGGTTTTGGTGATGATGGCAAATGCATTGAATAAATACGGTGCCATTGCTTGGATTTCAAGCCATATTTCCTCCTCTGTGGGGGCATTCAGTTGGCCGGTTGCCTTTACGATTTTAGTCTTAGTGTATTTCTACACTCGCTACTTTTTCGCGTCTGCCATGGCGCATATTTCCGCCATGTACTTGGCATTCGTTGCGGCAGCCATTGCCGTTGGCACACCACCGATTATTGCCGCGCTCGGCTTAGGTTATACCTCTACCCTCTCAATGAGCTTAACCCAATACGCCGGTGGCCCTGGCCCAGCCCTCTATGGCTCCGGTTATAACTCAACCGGTCAATGGTGGGGCGTCAGCTTCGCCACATCCATCGTATCACTGATTATCTGGTTTGGTGTCGGTGGCTTATGGATGAAACTATTAGGTTGGTGGTAACTATATTGCGCTTTATCGCTCACCTAAAAATCTTATAAAAAAATGACCGCACTTTATTTTTCAACCTAAAGTGCGGTCACTTTTTTCAGTATTTTTTAAATTAATCTGCGAGAAATAATGGCCCCATCGGCATTTTCGGCAACGCAAATCGGTCGGGGTAAAGCACGTTGACCAAATATAATCCTTCCGGTTTAGCTGTCGGTGCGGCGAGAGTACGATCTTTTTGCGCCAACAACCAAGCTAACCATTCCACCGGTTGATTGCCGCAACCCACCTCAATTAAGCTCCCCACAATGTTACGCACCATATGATGAACAAACGCGTTTGCTTGAATATCCACAATGATATATTGCCCCTGGCGACTGACGTTTAAATGGTGCACATTACGCCACGGCGTATTGGATTGGCATTGCGCGGCACGGAAAGAACTGAAATCATTTTCACCGAGCAACGCCTGTCCCGCCTGGTGCATTAATTGATGATCGAGTTCCAAATGACAATGCGTCACGCCTTTCGGCAAAATGGCTGAACGCAGTTTATTACAATATAAAATGTAACGATAACGACGAGCGGTAGCGCTAAAACGGGCATGAAAATCATCATCAACCACTTTCGCCCACCGCACAGCAATATCATCGGGCAAATTCGCATTGACACCAAAACTCCAGGCTTTCTCAGGACGATTAGCGGTCGTTTCAAAATGGATCACCTGCTCAGTGGCATGTACGCCGGAATCCGTACGACCTGCACAGAAAATACTGATTTCTTCATTCGCTACCGTAGAAATCGCCCGCTCCAATTCAGCCTGTACGCTGGCTACTTTTTCTTGTTTCTGCCAACCGAAATACTGTTTTCCGTCGTATTCCACACCTAATGCAATTTTCATGTTCTGCCCTGATTTTACTTAAAACGGCGTGCATTATAACAAGGCTTGGCGGATCTCAAAAACATTCTAAAAATCCACCGCACTTTTGCTGAATTTCGCACATAAAAAAAGCAGAGATTGCTCTCTGCTTTTTGAAAAAACGTATAAAAATTAACGTTTGGAGTATTGTGGACGACGACGTGCTTTGTGTAAACCCACTTTTTTACGTTCAACGCGACGTGCGTCACGAGTAACGAAGCCTGCTGCACGAAGTGCTGGGCGTAAGGTTTCATCGTATTCCATCAATGCACGGGTAATACCATGACGGATTGCACCCGCTTGACCAGAAATACCACCACCTTTAACAGTGATGTATAGGTCTAATTTATCAGTTAATTCAACCAATTGTAACGGTTGACGAACTACCATGCGAGCAGTTTCGCGACCGAAATAAACGTCTAATTCGCGTTGGTTGATAACAATCTTACCATTGCCCGGTTTGATAAATACACGAGCTGAAGAGCTTTTGCGGCGACCTGTGCCGTAGTTTTGATTCTCTGCCATATCCTAAAACCTCGTGATTAAATATCTAATACTTGTGGTTGTTGTGCAGCGTGTTGGTGTTCAGCACCTGCGTACACTTTTAATTTACGGAACATTGCACGACCTAATGGACCTTTTGGCAACATACCTTTAACCGCAATTTCAATCACTGCTTCAGGACGGCGTGCGATCATTTCTTTGAAAGTCGCTTGTTTGATACCGCCTACATAGCCTGTGTGCCAGTAGTAAATTTTATCGCTGTCTTTGTTACCGGTTACAGCAACTTTGTCCGCGTTAATAACGATGATGTAATCACCTGTGTCAACGTGCGGAGTATACTCAGCTTTATGTTTACCACGAAGACGACGCGCTAATTCAGTCGCCAAACGACCTAAAGTTTTACCTGTCGCATCTACTACATACCAGTCGCGTTTAACCGTTTCTGGTTTTGCTACAAAAGTTTTCATTAATTAATTACCAATATAATAATATTAATACCCAGTGCTTAAAAAAGCACAACCAGTTATCTTAATCTTCACCCCTTCGAGTGCGATCTCGACAAAATAATGCGCGGTGGGAATCCGCAGCATTTACAGGGTCGGGCGATTATACAGAAAATTTCACCGAAAAGCTAACGGTTTTATAGGGAAAATACGATAAATTTTGACCGCACTTTGTCTTTTTATTCTTCACCATCAAATTAAAAATCTAGGGTTTGCGTCCTAACAGGCAAATCACGGAACTGGCGCCAACATGACGGCTGCCTTCATTCATTTCTCGTACATCGTGTTCTGCCAGCAACCATTCCAAGCCCGATAACGCTTGTTGCATCTCCGCTAAAGTGCCGAGCATTTCAACATGGCTAGGCCCGCCGGTGCCATAACGAAGTTGATCGGGATGATAAAACACACCGGCAAACAAGCCGCCCGGTTGCAAGGCATTCACAATACGTTGCATGATTTGGGTTCGTTCCGGTTCCATAAAATGACAAAAGACAGACGTAATCACTGCATAATGCGCCGTAGGCATCGTCATGTCAGCAATATTTGCCAATCTTGTCGTGAAGGGCACCTGATACTGATGCGCCAATGCTTGCGCTTTTCGCAATCCAACTTGAGACAAATCCACGCCCTCCGTTTCTAATCCGTGACGGGCTAAAAAGATGCCATTACGCCCTTCTCCCGTGGCAAGATCTAAGGCTCTTCCCGAGGTTGGCAAGTAAGGCTGAATTCTGGCGATAAACTCATTGGGTTCCGTGCCGAAAATGTATTCTTCCGTTTGATAATGCTCATCCCATTTTGTCATGTATTTTCCTTTATTCTTCTAATAACTGCCCTAATCCGCTCTGGCGTTGCACCGGATTTTTCACCGCACTTTCCCACACACTTTGCAATGCAAACACCGTGAGGAAATCTTTAGTGCGCGTAATACCGGTATAAACCAGCTCTTTGGATAAAACCGGGCTATTCTCCAACGGTAAAATCAGGAACGTATGTGGAAACTCGGAGCCTTGAGATTTATGCACGGTCATGACAAAGGCAGTCTCATGATTCGGCACACGGCTTGCCAGCACCGTTTTGTAGCTATTTTGTCCTTGTTCAAACCAAACGCGCCCATGACCTAAATAAATGCCGATGTCGCCGTTATACAAGCCGACACCGCTGTCATTTTGCGTCACCATAATCGGCTTGCCGATATACCATTCCCGTTCCTGATGAAATTGTAACAACCGCTTTTGACGCAATTTTTCCGCGATAGCCAAATTTAACTGCTCGACACCAAACTCCCCTACGCGTAATGCGGTTAAAAAACGGATGTGATTAAACGCAGCAAAAATTGACCGCACTTTATCTTCCTGAAGAACGCCATCAGACGGAATCTGTTGTAAATAGCGCGCATATTCTTCTGCAGCACGATCGACAATCAATTTCACACAAGCTTTACGCTGTTGCTCGTCGTCTTTATAACTCAAATAATGCGCAAAATCCGTTAAGTACACACCACAATGCTTATCTTGATGTTGCTGATATTGTTGTAATAACTGCCAACTCTTGAGCGCATCCCCTAAATTCACGGTCGTTGCCAACTCACCTACTTCCGGATTCGCCCCAAAACGGCGACTGACTTGTAAATAACAAATACTGTCGCTAATAGCATTTACCTTATCTTCTGATGGCAATGTCATCCCTGTCGTTGCCTGTAAATATTGCGCCATGGACGAGCTGTATGTCGGTTTTGCCGCATTCACAAAACGCCCTAATTCCCCCAAAATAGCACCGGCTTCTACGGAAGCAAGTTGATCTTTATCGCCCAACAAAATCAGTTTGGTGTCCGGTTTGAGCGCATTAAGCAATTTTGCCATTAAGGTGAGATCGATCATGGACGCCTCATCCACCACCAACACATCCAACGGCAATGGATTGTCCGCGTGATAACGGGTTTCTTCACTGAAAAAACGCACACCAAGCAAACGATGGATCGTTTCTGCGTTCATCGGAATTTGCAGATTTTCGATGATTTCCCGCTTACTTGGTTCCTGTGCAAATGTCTGTTTTAAACGTTCCACAGCATCCACAATGGATTCCGTTAAACGCGCTGCTGCTTTACCTGTTGGCGCAACCAATTTAATGCGCAAATCGTTTTGATACAGTTCTTGCAAGGTTAAAAGCAACTTCGTTACGGTTGTTGTTTTCCCCGTTCCCGGCCCGCCGGTAATTAAACAAAAACGCTGATGCAGCGCCATAGCCACGGCGATTTTTTGCCAATCAATCCCCTGTTCTTCCTGAAAATAGCGATCGAGAATCGAGGCAATTTGTGAGAGTTGCTCGGTTGAAAAAACAGGCTCAAAACAGACCGCACTTTTGAAGTAATCGGCAATCCGAAATTCGTCTTGCCACATGCGATAAAAATACAAACAATTAAACTGCAACACCAAAGGCGCGATTTGCTGTAATGGCGAATCCGTAAAGGCGATGTGTTGTACCTTTTGCAAGGTAGATTGCCATTGTGAAATCGGCACATAATCAATTTTTTGCTGAATTTCGGTTAAGTAAACACGCTCGTTGAAATAATCCTGTAAACCGAATAAATCCTGTTCAGTGGCTTGGTTCAACAAAAGACAAGTGTTACCTTGACGATAATTAAAATTACACAATGCCGCCATCAGCACCGCCAAGTTTTGCACAGAGGGCGCATAATTAAACGGTTGCTGTTTGCGGTGAATAAACTCGGAAAAATAATAGTCGGCGGCGTTAATAATGCCTTTTTCTTTGAGTTGAGATAATAAAGTTAACATCAGAACAAATTCTCCAAGGCTTGAATTAACGCATAATCTGGTTTATCAAAAAACACGCCGTCCTGATTTTCCCCGTTCATGCCACGTAAGAAACAATAAAACACACCGCCAAAATGGATTTCGTATTGATAGTTTGCATCACGTTGTTGCAAATAACGGTGCAATGCCAGCGTGTAAAATAAATATTGCCAGTCGTAATGGTTTGCCAGCATGGCTTGCTCAAGGCTTTTACCAACATAGTCTTGCTGCTCGACACCAAGAAAATTCGATTTGTAATCCATCAAATAATATTTACCGTTATGGCAGAAAACCAAATCCATAAAACCGCGCAACATGCCTTTAATGGCATCAAATTGCAGCGCTTCCGATGGCAAATGGTGATGTTTTTGCAACGCGCGATTAAATGCCGACACATCAAATACCCGATTGAGTTTCAAATAAAACTGCATTTCTTTCACACATTGCTGGCGAGATAAATTATTCAGCTTCAACGTTGAATCATCCACACTTAACGGCGTATCTAAAATGGCGTTCATCCATTGTTGTAAGGATGGCAACCAGGTTTCATCTAACTGTAACCATTGGCAGAGTTTTTCTACCTTGTCTTCGTTTAACGGCTGGCTAAAATCATATTTTTCCAAGAAACGGTGCAACGCTGTACCGATTTTAATCCCGTGCGGGAAATCAAAAGGCGAATAGCCGAAAGGATAGGCAGATTCATGACTAGCGCTTTCAAGCATTGCTTCTGTTGCTTGTTCGTTAAAATCGTAATCTTTGCCACCATCAAAAACAGGTTCAAAAACGACCGCACTTTCTGCCGCCAGTTGTTCTTTATAGTATTTTTTATTTTGATGAATTGCCTCAATGGCGCTGAAACTGGTCACCGTCCAGTTTTGTTCAATATGACCGGTAAATGTTGCCGCGTTTAATGGCGCTTGAGTCTCCGACTGCATTGGTGCATCTAGCGCTTTCAATGCCGTGGTTTCAGAAATCTGAATACTCCCCTCTGGGGCATCATTAACCAACTTTTTCAATAACGGTAAGCTATCGTAGGCTGTCGGCTTCTCATTTGTTTGAATTTCCCCTTGAGTGAGCACATATAACAAGGCACTCCACTTTTCCTCAAAGGTTTTCGGCACACCGATATTCAACTGATATTTCGCTCGGGTCAGCGCCACATAGAGTAAACGAAGTTGTTCGGCAAAATCCTCTTGCTTTATATCCTTCTCATGGGAACCATCAATATCCCACAGCACGTCGTCCCGCTCTTGGTCGTAATAAGTGGAAATGTGTTCAGACCAAGTTTTGGCAGCATAACCGACAAACGGCAACCAAACTAAATCGTATTCCAACCCTTTGGATTTATGAATCGTGACAATTTTGACCAACTGCAACTCGCTTTCCAACCGCACTTGTTGTTCTGTTTGCCGATCTTCCCCTTGAATTTGCTTTTCAAACCAACGTAATAATGCCGCTTCACTTTCGTTTAACGTTGCTGCTTCTTGCAATAACTCCGCTAAATGCAACAAATCCGTCACTAGGCGTTTACCATCCACAGTGGGATACAATTTTTCAGTGATTTTTTCTTGTAGGAATAACTGGTGCAACATCACCAATACACCTTGTTTTTGCCAGTTTTTTTGATAATGAATAAATTTTTCTACCCAATATTCCCAACGGTTTTCGTCTAAACGAATACGCTGAATATCTGCTGCCGTTTGCGCAAAAATCGCGGTCGCAACGGCATTTAAAATATTGCGTTCGGAAAATGGATTAAGACAGGCCCGTAAAATCAACAACAGATCCTTTGCTGCTTTACTATCAAACACATTGCTATTTTCAGACAAAAACACAGAGGCAATACCAAGACAGCGTAACTCATTTTTTACCAAATCAGCTTCTTTGCGACTACGAACTAATACGGCAATACTTTCCGGTTTTAAGGTTTTTTCGACACCGTTTTCATCAGAACGAAAATCAGCGTTATTTTCCACCGCACTTTGCAACCAATGTTGAATAGAAATGGCACAGGCTTTCGCCATATTCTCTTTTACAGAGGATTCATCCACATAAAACCGTACGGCAGGTTCCACTTCACCGTTTAACCAAAATTGCGGATGATTGTCTTTAGATTCGACCGGCAAGAATGGAATCTTGTCATATAAAAATGGAGGCTGTTCGGTAAAATCAAACAATCGATTGACACATTGCACCACATCTTGGTGAGAGCGGTAATTTTTTCCTAGATTGAAACGGTGCTGTGCTTCGTCAGACGCTTTAAAGTAAGTAAAAATGTCTGCGCCACGGAATTTATAAATCGCCTGTTTGGGGTCGCCAATCATAATAAAGCCGTTATCAGACGCCTGATCTAATCGTAGTGGTTCTACATATACCTTAGAAAAGATCTGATACTGCACCGCATCCGTATCCTGAAATTCATCAATCATGGCAAACGGGAATTGATAACGAATCAACTGAGCAAATTCAGTATTATTCAGATGACATAAAGCTTCTTTTAACAAGCGCAATAAATCATAAAAACTTTTTTCGCTATGGTTGAGTTTGTATTCAGCTAGCTGCCCATTCAGCGTTTCTAAATAATGAAACCAAAGCGCTTGAGACAGTAAAGCCTGTTGTTCGGAAAATACTAACAACTCATCAATTTTAATGAAAAGCGGGTGACTCAAAGCTTTCTGTGCTTCCTCGCCTTTCTGTTCATCCATTGCCGTTTGACCGAAGCGGTAAAAACAATCCGGGAAATCTGCTTTTTCGTTTTCCGCCCAACGTTTCATAGCGGCAAGCCATTTCGGGCGATTGGCAGATGTAAAACTGCGACGGTTTAATTTTTGTTCTTTCGCATTCTTATATTTGGTGTTGATTTCTGTTTCAATCAACTCCGTAATTTCCACCTCTTTTTCTAACCATTTTTGCTTTAATTCCTGAGTTTGAGCGATTAATGCTTGCGAGTAATCAGTAAGTTTTGAAAGAAATTCCTCGAAAGTCCCCTCAAAAAAGTGCGGTCGTTTTTCCGGGAGTTTTAATTCGGTTCCGGCAAATTTTTTGATTTTTTTAACAATATTGCTTGGGGAAACCAAACTCTTCTGAATAAACTCGGCAACCGCATAAGGCTGTGAATAAAAATGCTCACGCCAAATTTTTTGTGCCAAGTGCAACAACAACTCATCTTCTTCGCCAGTCAATTCTAAATTGAAATGAACGCCTGAATTGAAGGCGTATTGCATCAGCATTCGGCGACAGAAACCATGAATGGTATAAATTGCCGCCAAATCCATGTTTTGTTCCGCCAAAGTCAGGCGTTGAATGGCAAGTGGTAAATCAGTGATGCTCGCAACTAATTCGCGTAAAAAATCATCCTGTCCAAACACCGCAGAATCTTGCATCTGCTGATAAGTCGTCAATTTTTGTTTGGCATCGTAAATACGTTCACGAATTTTGCGTTTCAGCTCCTCCGTTGCCATTTCGGTAAAGGTCACCACCAAAATTTGCTCGACGTTCAACGCATAGGGAAACGCATTTTCCCCTGCCTGCAATAATAGGCGCAAATAAAGGGAACCCATGGTGTAGGTTTTGCCCGTACCGGCAGAGGCTTCAATTAGACTAACAGCATTTAACGGGATAGAAATCGGATTGAGTTGTTGCATGGTTGAGATTACGCGAATGAAAAAATATTGAATAAAATAAGGGCGGAACCGAATCCGCCCAATACTCTCGTTAGAAATTAACGACTTTATCTGCCCATAACGTCCATTTGGAAACATCGTCTAAGGTGCCGCGAGTAATGCCGTCAATTAATTTGGTTTCAAATAAACCGCGTGCTTTGGTGCAGCTTGTGCACAGTTTAACTTCCGCACCTTGAGCTACCAAAATTTCCATCACTTGTTGTACGTTAGAACCTTCATTTGGGTGCTGACCGGCAATGCCACTTAACACCGAATCACCAAAACAGAACACTTTAATTTCCACTTCCTTGCCATGTTCTTCCTGCAAATTCACCGCTAAACGTAATGCGTTGAAGCTTTTTTCTGTGCCATATGGCGATTCATTTAAAATAAAAAGAAGTTTTTGCATAATAATTAACCTACCCAGATAAATTTAATTAAGAATAATAAAGAAACCACCCAAACCGGTGCATTCACTTCATGCCAACGCCCTGTTCCGACTTTCATCACACAATAGCTGATGAAGCCAAAGGCAATTCCTTCCGTGATGGAGTATGTAAATGGCATCATCGCAGCAGTAATAAAGGCGGGAGTCGCTTCTGTTAAGTCGTCCCATTGCACTTTAATTAAGCTGGATGCCATCAAAATACCCACATAAACCAATGCGCCCGCGGTGGCATAAGCAGGCACCATGCCGGCCAATGGTGAGAAGAAAATCGTCAGTAAAAACAATAACCCGACAACAACCGCCGTCATACCGGTACGCCCACCGACAGATACGCCTGCACCACTTTCAATGTAAGTACTGATCGCAGAAGTACCGATATACGATCCGACAACGGCGCTCGCACTATCAACATATAAGGCTTGTTTCATTTTCGGGAAACACCCTTTTTCATCGCTAAAACCTGCTTTATCGGTAACACCAAGCAAGGTACCGGACGAGTCAAATAAGTTCACTAATAAGAAAGAGAAGATAATACCAATAAGTGCCGTATCCAAGGCGCCGGCGATATCCACTTGGCCAACCACTTGAGTTAATGCCGGCGGCATGGAAACGATGCCATGGAACATCACGCTTTCGTCAAAATACAATGCAAGTGCGGTGACTGTTGCGATAGAAATTAGCACGCCGGAATAAATATTGCGTGCTGCCAACACCACGATAATAAAGAAGCCAAGGATGCCCAATAACACTTGCGGACTGTGTAGATCGCCTAAAGCCACTAAGGTTGCAGGATTTGCAACAACCAAGCCCATATTTTTAAAGCCAATTAAGGCAATAAAGAAACCGATACCGGCACCAATGCCGACTCGTAAACTAAGCGGAATGGATGCCATCAGCCAATAACGAATTTGGAAGATAGTCAATAGCAATAAGCCGACAGAGCCCCAGAAAATAGTACCCATACCCACTTGCCAAGAATAGCCAAGTTTACCGACCACCACATAAGCAAAGAAGGCATTCAAGCCCATTGCCGGCGCTAACGCGATAGGCAAGTTACTGAATAAGCCCATGGCAATCGTACCGAAGCCTGCGATTAAACAAGTGGTCACAAAGACAACTTGCTTATCCATGCCCGCATCACCCAATACCGATGGATTCACAAAAACGATATACACCATGGTGAAAAAAGTGGTGATTCCGGCAATAATTTCCGTTTTAGAGGAGGTTCCTTTTTCTTTTAATTTAAAGAATTGTTGTAGAAAAGATTGATTTTCCATTGTAATTTCCAATCAGAGACAAAATAAAAAACGATGAAAAACAAGGTTATAAGAAAGGTGTTTTTCCCGCTGATTCTAGCAAAAGATCAGAAAGACTGCGATGGGTTTGGAAAAATAAAAACGAGATAAGAAAGAAGAAAAATAAGGAAAGAAAAGATGGTGCGACCGGCTGAAATAGACTTTATATGTCATGCTATGTATCAACAGTATGCGGCAAATTTCGTATGGTATTTGTAATACTAAATGTAATACCAAAAAAGACGGCGGAATTACCCGCCGTTTTTACTAACAATAACAAACCGCCCACCTTTGATGCTTAGCTTACTGATTGCTGCTGAATCGATTGATTATTTAGGCGGCAATTCAATTTCTTTAATTTTACCACCGGCAAAAAGATAAGGATTGATTGCGTTATCATCTCGCACAAAGCTATTCGGCTCGTTAATAATGAGTTGAGACAATGCCCAATCGTGGATATTAACTTCGCGACCAGGTGCTTCGTCTAAGTAAAATGAGTTGTAAGACAGTGGGTTTTTGTTGTTTTCGCGCCCATTACTAGACACATAGCTTGCAATCGTAACTGATACGCTATTATTGATGTAATCAGCACCAATATTCACGATTTCGTGATAATCAACAATTGCTCCAGTTTGAGCGTCTTCAAGTTTCTTTTCGATGTATTTCATGCTTTTCCCTCATAAAAAAGACCGCACTTTGGCGATCAACTAACTTGAATAAATGATGTGGTGGATAACGCATATGACAATATCATAAATGTCAATTTTGGTGTGGTTATGGTGGCGACGTTTCCTGTTGGGCCTGTTCGGTGAGATTTCACCTCAAGTATACTTTCTCGCTCATAATTAACAACTTTAGATTGATTTTTAGGTAAAACAAACCCTTCATCATCACCAATGATAATAAATCTATCCGTTTTGGAAGGATGGATAGTTATTGTTGCGCCATATATTGGTACATCAGCAGTACCTCTGGAATAATGAAGCGTTCCTGAATCATTATTACTTGTCCATGTATATGAATAACTCTTTCTTATCGTTCTTGTATGCTTTAACTCCCCCTTAACGTGCTCAATAATTGCCCCGCCTAATAACTGAGTAACTTCAAGCTCGCCGCTAAATTTACCCGTTACACCCTCTAATCGAGTCCCTGATATGACTCCACCATTGATTGTGGTTCCGGTTATTGCGCCACCGGTTACTGTTGCTCCATGAATGACATTACCGGTAATTGTCCCCCCGGTTATTTTAGGTGCTTCGATCTCCGTATTAGCGCGGATATGACGCCCAATAATTGAGCCATCTGCGATTAAGTCACCGCTCAACGCTAACTGATTATTAGAAACAGTAAACACATTTCGCACTGTGCCATCGGTGGCATTTTTAACAACGCCGAATTTGTCAGCCATAATAATCACGGAGCTTTCAGCGGTTTTACCGTCGCTTGATGCGCCAAGGGCAATCCCCGCAATTGCGGTACGTCCGCCAGCTATTGCTTGTGTTTTGATGGTATGTATCGCCGAAAATTTACTGCTCACATCTTCAACTTTTCGGCTTGCCACTTCGATTTTAGCGGCGGCATTTTCGGCTAAGTTTTTAGCACCTTTTGCCGACTCCGTGGCTCCGCTGATTTCATCGATGAGTTCTTTTGTGAGTGCGCTCTTGTTGATTTGTCCGTGGATATAATCAACAATCTTTGTCGCGTCGCGCTCTGTTACGCCCTCGACCGCATCCGTAAATTTCCCCGCAACATCTTTACTCACCATGCGTGCCCAAAAATAATAGCTATCAGCAACACCTAGTCCGGTGTAACTGTAGCTATTCGTCGGGTATGCGAGAGTGACAAGTTTCCGAGCATGTTGGAAATTGTCGTCTTGACTAACCCAAATCTCAATAGCTGAGTTTGGATTGGCAAAAACAGGATTACGCCAGTTAAGGTCGATCCCCATCAACTTACTAACCGTCACCAATTCAGCGATCGTAAAATTCACGCTAAATGATTTGGTGACAGGTTCAGACAATTGACCTACGCCATTTTTCGCGCGGATTTCTGCGGTGTAATCGCCGTCCGGTAGCCCGGTAAAGGCAATGTTCGTATTTGTTAAGTCATCATAGACTTTATACAAAGTGCGGTTACCGTCAAAAGTGCGGTAGAGTTTGATTTGATATTTAACGGTAGATTCATTCTTCGCAAAATATTCAAATGATAATCTGATTCCGTCATCCGTTGCGGCCACATCAACATTTTGGATACGATAGCGATCCGGCACTTCACTAAATGATACGGGTTCAAAGTGCGCGCCACTGTCAACAATCGCTTCTTTCTGCGGTTCATGTTGTAGCGCGGTGATGGTGTACTTGCCCTTGCTTTCCTCTTTGATACTCAAAGCACGGTATAACTGCGGCTGTACTTTCTCTCCATGACGCAACCAAACGCCGTATTCTGTAAGTCCCGTCGGCGCTTTATCTAATACGATTCGGTTTCCATCCAAGACATCAATCACTTTAATGCCGGTGACTTGCGCGTTTTGGTTGTAATACAAAAACTGTTCACCCGTTTTAAATGGCACTTCGCGATCAAGCGTTACGACTTTATCCGTCACAGACAGTACACGTCCGCCTAATTGCGTTCCAGCATAGTCATTATCCGCAACAAGGATAATATCGCCCGGTACGTGCATTAATCCTTCGGCGCCAACGGTAAATGTGACCGTGCGGGTTTCCAGCTTTTCTGTTTCCAAGATCCATCTCCCGGTACGGTATGCTTGCCCGCGTGAGGTGCAACCAAAAGCGGTAACTTTTTTCACGTTCAAACCGTAACGGCGGATCAAATCATCGTCCGAAACACAGATAACGTCTTTTTCGTAGTTATTCTGTGCGTTGGCGTACTCAACGTGGATTTCGTTGTGGCGCGCTTTCATAGCCGAATAAGAGTAAGTAAAGCCCTCTTTGTCAACGTTGGCGTTCGTGTACGTCCACACCGGATCGGCTGGGCGGTCTTGAATTACCGTAAATTCCCGTCCGTTCCACACCGGCATTGCGCGGAAAATCGAACAAATATCATTGATAACGTCGTATGCTTGGCGTTGCTCCGTGATCCATGCGTTACAAGTAAAGCGCGGTTCTTTTCCACCAAAACCATCATCTACCAACTGATCGCAATATTGCGCCACGTTGTAAAGCGCCCACTTATCTACGGCAAAATCACCAAGACGACGACCGAAACCATAGCGTTTGTTTTTCAGCAAATCATAAAGCACCCATGCCGGGTTATCGCTCCACGCTGCTTTAAACGTACCGTCCCAAGTGCCGTTATAAGCCCGTGTTTCCGGATTATAGTTGCTTGGCACTTGTACGATGATTCCGTAAACATCATATGTTCGATTCGGGATACTTGAAAAATAGTCCGAATCAAACTTGATGCCGACAAGCGCGGTATTTGGATAAGCTAACCGCGTTTCGATAATCTCGGTATAGCTCGCCCAAATAGTGTTATTTTGCAACCGTTGAGACTTACTGTCCTCGTCTATACGCTCGACTCGCACGGTAAAAGGCGTCGGCGGCAGATTATCAATCTCAATTTGGCGCAAATACTGTGAGCTGTACTTGCCGTTAATCGTTAACGGGATTACGCGCTGACCGATGGTAATATTCATCGTTACGCTCGCACCGTGCGTGTCTCCCTGATCGTTTTGCGAAAAAAGGCTTTGTACACCCAAGGTTAACCGTAAGCGTGATACCTTGCCATCCGATACCGTGCGGGTTAAAGGCGTATTTTTGCGCACCTGAGTTCCAACAGAAATCTCTTTTTCGGACGTGTTGAAACCCTCAAGAATATCCTGATCTTGAATACCTATGCGCCCTTCTGCTTCCACATTGCTAAAATTATAGGTTCCGTCCTTGTTTTGAATTGGCGTGTTGTCCAAGAAAACGGACTGCACCCCATTAACTAAGCCTTTAACTTCGCCCTCGGAAACAATCTCAACGATTCTTACCGCCTGTTTACTGCGTCCAGATTCCGGCGCTTCATACGGCGTATGACCGCCGCCACCTCCACCACCGCCCATGTGTACCTCTCAAAATAAAAACCGCACATAAAAGTGCGGTCAAAATTCAATTCGTTTTACATTCTGCCTTTTCTAAATCCGACAGGTTTTTCACTTGTTTTCGCCGTTTCCACATCGTATGTTTCCACGCCTTGCGAAATAATTAATGAGCCGGTGCGGATTTTCCCGTAAGCCAGTGGCACCGGTCGCCCTTGCGCTGCCATGTTTGACAAGTTAGTAAATGATGTGGATTTCTGTTTTTCGGCTTCTTTCCCTTGTCCTGGCATAGTTGGGGTTTTTGTTAGCATTTGAGCAACACCGCCCAAGGTCATAGCCAACCCCGCAGCAAATGTGGAGCCTCCAGTCCAAATTGAAGCAACCATTAGCACCACGCCGATAATGACAGAGAATATGCCCGCTTTCTTCGCTCCGGCAATAACCGGGGTAAAATGCACTGTCATTCCATCTTTTAATTGATAGCCAAGATCGCGCTCAACGTAGCGACTATCCATGTAGCGTTTACCGATGCGGACTTTATAAAATCCCTTCGCCAGTGTTTCTCTGAATTTCGGCAACTGGCTACACAACGCACGGATAATTTCCGCCGTGTCTTTTACATCGAGCTTAAATTCACTGCCAAATTGCTTAAGGCCGCCGTAAAGTTTAACTGTGACCACTCTTTAAATCTCCATAAGCTATGCGTATGCTTGAGCCAATAACCATCGTATAAATCACGCTTTGATAACCGACGGAGGCTGTGATGTAACACCATTTGATCACCAATATAAATCGCCGCGTGATTCGGCACATCAGAGCCAACTTGGATCAGGATAACATCACCGACCTGTAATTCTTTTACGTCGGTTAGGCGTTCAAAACCTTGTTCTTCCATGTGATCCATATACAGGTTAAAGCCATCTTCCCACCAGTAATCATCACGTTCAAAATTAGGAAACTCTTTGCCAGACAACCGATAAAAATCGCGGAATAACGTGTAGCAATCCGTTTTCCCGTGGATAAATTCACGCCCCAATAACGGAGGCACCCACGGAAAAACATAAATTTCACCGTTACACACAAGCCACCAATCAAGCGCCGTATTTTGTTGCATCTGAAAATCTGCCGGAGATAAAATAGGCTCACCGCCGGGGTGCGAATGAACAAGGGCGACAATATTCCCTTTCATGCCAGCGGAAAGAAAATCATCAGGCGAAACCTCGAAAAAGTTTTCCGGGTCGTCTGCGATATTCTCACAGTTAATAAATTCAAGTTCACCACCAACAAAAACAACAAAGCCGCACATTTCGCGCGGCTCCAGTTCTTTTGCTATTTTCAATATGGTTCTTTTTAAATCTTCGTTCATTTTTACCCCAATTTATCAACGCTTGGGAATCCACCAAAATTAACCACGTTATTTCGTAACGCGCACCCTGTGACTAATCCGCTACACTTGTCTTTCTTGCGGTCGTTTGTCGGTTGGTCTTTTTCGTCTGCTACTGCGGGACCGGTATAACCGCACTCTACTCCACGATAAAGCCATGAGCAAATTGTGGTAATCGTACGGCATGAGATGTAAGCATTGTCCGTTTCCATCGGCAAAGCCAACGTAAACGAGATAACATCACGCTTATGCGTTGCGACCTGTTCAATGACAAACAGGCTTAATGCTTCTTGCGTCGGATCGGCTTGCTTATTGCCGTTTTCAAAATTCACGGCGTCAAGATACTGCATATAGACCATTCGTCGGCGGACAATGGCGCCCAAGCACTGATCGAATCTAATCAAAAGTGCGGTAACAAATCCATCAAGATTCATCAAATTCAACGTAGGGCGATTGCTCGGGCCTTGACCTGACATTTCAAAACCATCAGCGCTTACGCCATAGGCTTCATATGTATGCCCCTGCCAGACAATAGGCTTGCGCATTTCATTAGTACCGGCATAAAAACGATATAATTCGCCGCTCATGCCGTCCGAATCTTTCAGCCCGCGCAAATCCACCTCCCAAAGCTCGATCATTGCGTTTTGTTCAAGTTTGGCGAGGTCTAATTTAAATTGATTGCTAATTGCTTGTGGCATTACAACGTTTCCTCAAAATCGCACGAAAATTCCGTGTAAACAGTGCCGACTTTCGCCGGCCACTTCTTACAGACAACTTTAACCTGTTGCCCACTGTACGGGTCGTTAAATAAAAACGGCTTGATGCCTTTGTGTTCCCGCAGGAACTCATGTACATCAAACCGTTCTTTATTTTTGACTTTCACCGTCACCGAGTAAGCTTGTAATAGCGCATTTATACCGGACGGGCGACGCTGTTTGTAGCCGTCCCCGAATTCCATTTCGTCAACTTTTGGCTCGTTGTTAACTTCAAAATTCGGACGAATACACCACTTAAATGTTTTCATCGAGCAAACGCGCCCCCTTGTCGCATACTTTCTTGTTGATGATAGGCGATACGGCTATCCGCAATTCTCTTCATCAATTCGACCGTGATTTCAACCTGATCGCCACGTTGCTCTCGACTAACTCGCGCTTCCATTGGTTCACCGTTGTTAATAACTTTTACGGATATATCCCCATTGGCTTGACGACTGAGTAAACCGGTATAACTCGGAGAACCACCGCCACCAACACGCCCACCGTTCGCAAATTTAGGCAATCTCCGCTGATTGATTGCCGTCATAAATCCAACGCCGTAATGATCCACTGTGCGAGCAGTCATTACAAACTCATTATTAGACAACCAAGCAGGGATTGAATCGCTTGTTCCGGTGCCAGGACCGATAACGTGACCACCTGTAGCGTACCCACCAACTGGGCCACCATCAGCAAAACCAAAGCCCATCGCACTTGCGGCAGATTTTATCGCATTGAATAACATCATCTTGATAATCATGTTAGAAATATCTCGCATAATTGATACTGCCATGCCTTTAAAATCCGCTTTTCCGGTCATAACAAAGTCAGTTAATGCGTCAGACATAGAATTAAATGCGTTAACCGTCACATTACTCATATTGCCGGCTACATTTGTTACATTTTCTTCAATTGTAGCTATTCCCTGTTTAACACCTTCGACCGCACTTCCGCGCGCTTCTTCGGCTTGCTTTTGGATTTCTGCTCGACGCTCTTTCAGTTTGGCAATTTCTTGATCGAGCTTAGCAATACTTTCATCGGTCATGCCGATTTTCAATCTAGCCGCTTCCAAATCCAATTGATGGTTATACTGCATCAACTCTTGCTCTTGGCGAGTTTTGCCAAGTAGCGTTAATTCAAACTCCATTGCCTGTAACTTTTCGGAGTTATCAAACGCAAACTGATTGATCGCCACTTCCTGATTTGCAGCGTCAATTTGTGAGGCAAAGCTTTTCAGTTTCGCAAGCCCCTCAGCACCGAAATGAGCGTATTTTTCAGCATTGGCAACAATATCTTGAGTGAGTTTATTCACTTCCTGATATTGGCTAGGTTGACCAAATAAAGCGATGTCTTGAGCGTTGGCTTTTACTTCCGCCAACTTCTTCTGCATTTCGCCAAGTTCTTTTGTGTACTGCTTGTCGTAATCGACTTTCGAACCTTTCTTTTTGCCGCCTTTCTGCTCGTCTTTCGCTAAGTTCGTTTGGGTGTACTGAGCAACATAATCATCAAGCATTTTCCCGGTGTAGCCCTTTTCCTGCCCCTCACGCAGTCCGCGATGTTGATATAACGCCTTTCCTTTGAGCTTGGTTTCTTCCTGCTCTCCTTTCAAATGCGCCATATCTTTTAAATATGCGGCGCTCAATTTGTCGCTGGCGTAGGCTTTAATGGTTCCATCCGCTTGCTTGATTGCGGTCGTACCCTTGCCAAACATCATCGAAAACAACTCATTCAGGCTTTTTTTCGCATCATCGGCGGATAATTTCAAATCATCAAGAGTGCCGGAAAATACAAGTACTTTATTTGTGACATCAGGCGTTTTTTGTGCGCCTTTGCCCAACTTCTCATTGAGTTCGTCTTGCGTTGCCGTGAGTTGCTCGGTTGATTTATCTAAATCCTTTTGAGCGTTCTCAAGTTCGTAGGTTAAATCAATTAGCTTATCTTGGATTTTCTTACGTTGCTCTGCTTCGCTTTCAAACTGATACCAGCTATCAGATCCGTAGTTCTCCCAACCTTTATTCAATGATTCAATCTGTTTTTCAAGATCGGCAATTAAGCGCTTTTTATCCTCGACATTTTTCTTAAATGCCGCCTGACTTTCTTCAAGATCTTTAACTTGCTTATTCAGCGCTACGGCGGTCATCTGCTGTAGTGCTTCTTTGCTAGTATCGATTGATTGTGTGTATTCTTTGGCCTTTTGAGTGGCCTCTTCTGTCGCGTCAGCCGTATTTAACCAATATCCGGCAAACGCCGCTAATGTTGTAACAGCAGTAACACCAAGCATGATAGGATTTGATAAAAACGCGGTTTTCATCAAATTAAGTTCAGCTGTCGCTCCTCGTACAACCGCTCGATAAGATGTCATCAAGATACTTGATCGAGCCAATCCGGCATTAGCCGCCGCTTGGGTAACTGCGTTTTCAGCATAAGCGGTTCGCAATGCCAGTTTCGATGCCGTTAATTCTCTTTCAGCTACGACAAGCTGTTGAGTAATTATCTTCTCCTGTTCTTTCAGTGCGTTATACTGCACCATGCCGGCGGCACGCGCAGAAGCGTTAGAGCCTTGTAATTGTGTAGCCAATAATTCTCGCTCGGCGATAGTTTGTTGTTGCGCCACTCTCAAATTATCAATGCGTGCTTTCATCGCCTGATAATCTACCGTAGCCTGACGCAATGTCGCTGAGGTGGTTTCGGTCATTGCCGCCGCTCTTTCGCGTACGGCTTGCGCAAGTTGTTTTTCTTGGGTAATCGCCACGCGTTGAGAGGCGTAATCGTGTATGCTACGAGATACTCTTATAGATCCCCAAACACCAACAAGAGCCAATCCTGCGGCGACGGCAGCATCCATATTATTTGCGACAACTAAAATACTTTTAGCAACCTTATCCGAACCACCTACGGATTTGTCTAACTCACCAACAAATTTAACGGCTTTAGTGTTCAATACTTCCAGCGCGTTTCCAACCGTCGTAACGGTTGTAGCGTAATCAATATCAATTTTATCTTTGACTTTCTCAAGTGCACCAATAACACGTTCGGCTGTTAGTTCCCCATTTTCACCCATTTCTTTAAGGGCACCAATTGGCACCCCTAGACCGTCAGCAATAGCCTTAGCAAGTGCCGGTGTTTGGGTCATAACAGAGGTGAGTTCTTGTCCGTTTAATACGCCTTTGTCTAACGCCTGACTAAATTGCAATAACCCAGCTTCAGCGGATGCCGCACTTACACCAGATAGCGCAATAGTTTTATTAACGGTTTCCGTTAAATTTGCCGTGTTTTTTTGTGCGCGCCCTAGCTGATCTTCTGCATTTGCTAATTTGGTGTAAACCTGACCGGTTGCGGATAGGCTTTGATATGTACGGGTTGATATGTCAAAAATATCCCGCATTGCTGCCGCTTGTTCCGTCTGATCTTTCGTTACAAGTTTAATGCGGTTCCCAAGTTCGGTATATTCGTCAGCAAAAGACAAAACTTTTTTTACCGGAATGCCGGCAAACAAATTTATCTTAACTAACCGATCCGCGCCTTGGATACTTCTCGTCAGCCTTTGTACATTCTGCTCAATCGAATTTAGATTGCTGTTTGTTGTGGTGGCAAATTTAACCGCACTTTTTTGTGCGCGCTCCAATCCTTGCGAAAACTGGACTGAATCTAAAGCCAGATTAATATTCAGTGAACCTAATTTGCCAGCCATATTTACTCCATAAAAAAAGGCTCGCCAAAGCGAACCTTTTCTAAAAATTAATTAACGATTACTTGTGCAGTTGAGATTTCTCAACATTGAATTCAATTATATTTCCAATCACTAAAACAGTAATGCCGTTGAGCAATGCGAACAAGCCCCAAACCCAAAACGTAGAACCTGCCAAACCACCACCGAAAGACATATAACCGAGAAAAGAAATATATCCAACAGCAACCAAAAGGAAGATGACTTTTCTTAATTTATAAGTTAGCCAAACAACACCCAGGCTTTCTAAAAATTCCATGTTCCCTCCAGCATTTCAACGTTTAATTTCATGCTTCTAATGTACGAAACAATAGCCAAAATAGCAATAAAAAGTGCGGTCAATTTTTACTGCGTTTTAGATTTCGTGGCGATTGCCCGGATAGGCTAAATCGGATTCATTGAATTTACGAATCTTCGGCAGCACACGGGAAAGATTATCATCGCGCCATGGATCAGCTTCTAAATCTTTACTCATTTTGAGTAAGATTCGGCGGGCATGTTCCACTGTAAACGGATATTCATTCGCTTGGCTGACAACTTCCGGCGCGATCGGTGCTTGTAGCAATTTGAGTGGTTTTACCAACATTTTGAGTGAACCAATCACGCGCACGGCGATAAACCATAACCAAAGTAAAACGGTGATGTCGTTTTCGGTCATTTCGATGGTATATGTTTTTGGTTTTGACTCTGGCAACGCTAATTGTTGCGGTTGGTTGCGGTGCATTGCCAAAAATGCCCGTAACACAATCAGGTGGAATTTTGGTGAAATCCACATTGCGTAGGAAAGCACTAATTCTTCGCAAACCCATGTGCCTTGAAGCTCAGGGTTACGACCGCCACGGACTATTTTTACCGATGCAGGAAATCCTGCATCGCTTGAATTATCTATTTCCGCAATAAGATCTTTGGTTTGTTGATTAGACATAAACAAAGACGGTTTATGGCGATTTTCTGACCCGCTTGCAACATGAAGATCGTTTAACGAATAAAGATTGTCAGATTGGCGAATTGAAGTTTTAAGAATAGTTAAGTTAGACATAGAATGTCTCCTTTTGGTGTTTCTTCGATATTTAGATTTACCCATATAGGGTGCCGAGCGGTTCGAAGGCTGCCAAAAGTCAGCTGGACGTATTCCCCTTGCGGGTATTGTATTAGTCACCCGCTCGGCATAGATGAAAATGGATTTATGCGTGTTAAGTCTTAATGGCAATAAAACTAAACGAGATCACAAATTTTGCGCATAAAAAAACCGCTATGCTATCGGGTGCGGACTTCCGCTTTTGGTTTCAGGCTTCGACACCTTGAAAAGCATACTAATAAAAAAGCCCCTTGGGTGTCAAGGGGTATTGTCTATAATCCGGCTGCTTTAACTAATTCTTTCAATCCATTAATTTCATTTTGGGTGAAAGAATACTCGTTATTACAAATCTTGATGTCAATCTGGTTTGCGTTTGCCAGTTGTTTAAGTTGGGCATTCGTAGGACGATAAATATTTAACTGTAAATAGAAGTCACGCGTCGCTGTTAACCCAGAATTATACAGTTTTAAATTGAATTTTTTACCATCAACTAACCAGTGGGTTTCATCACATTTTACAGGAGAACGCCCTTTTTTAGTGATAAGTAACTCGTTATATTGTTTCTTATCCTTTATAACGGAGAATTTTTCGGGGACTATAGTTTGAGTATATCGACTATTTACTATTCCAGATACCTGCCACTTGATTTCACGTTCACCAGTGAATTTATCTGTTTTATCAGTAACTTCACCCTTTAAGGCTAATTCGTCTTGCTTTGCCCATTTTTCACTTAGGCTTTCTTTCTTTTGTTGTGGTACGGCGCACCCAGACAAAAACGCAGCCATAACGCCAATCAATAATAATTTTTTCATTTTAGGTTCCTCTTATTTGTATGATAAAACTCGTACATTCTAAGGTACTATTCAAGTATAGGGCTGTCAATTGTTAAATTGTAAAAAATACTACAAAAACATTTGATTTTGAGATGTAAAAAATACTACAATAAAATATCTAGCGAGGGCTAGATACAGCAACCACCCACGCTGTGAAAAGTGGGGCTAACTTAATAAACTTTGATAAGGATTTTTATATGTCAATGACTAGAGCCCAAATCAATGCCAAAAGCGATGCCAAGCGTGGTGTAAGAGTGCAATCCTATAAACTACACGAAAATACTATTGCACGCTTAGCCGAATTATCACAACAAACAGGACAATCTAAAACCACGATTGTCGCTAAAGGAATAGATAAAATGACAGAAATACAAGTAACAATTAGCAATTTATGCAAATATTCTCATTTCTACGCAGATGAATATGCAGCGTTCTTATATGACGCTATCATTGATAAATATCCCAATGCGAAAATAACATTTATTTTAAGTAATGAGTGCAATACCAACATTATTCCAGAAATACCTTATATCCGCGGGATAAATTCTGAGGGAAATGTATTGGAAGATATAGAAAATATCTGCCAAAAAACTTGCGATTTATTGATTGAAAAATGCAAAGATCGAAGATTACATTCAAGCCCCACCCCTGAACCATCTATTTATCCGAATGAGCCTAAAATAGAGAAAATATGGCATTATCTTGAGGGTAAAGGTGTAAATATGTTCACGCTTGGTTGGTAATATCTACAAGTTAAAAAACAATTCCATCTGCTGAATTTGTTCAAATTCTCGGGCAAGTTCAGCTTTTTCTTTTTTGCAATCGCTTAATGCTTTTCCCTTTTGGCTTGAATGTTCTTTGTAACTTGCCATTTTCTCTTGCCACGCAAGCGTTTTATTTTTTACTTCATCTCGGCGTGCTACACCTTCCGTCCAATAATCCCATAAAGCAAGGAAACATTCTTCTTGGTAATTTTCCAAGCGTTCTTTTAAATTGGTGCGAACTTTGTTTGGGTTGATGCTAAATAGCCAGCCGTTTAATTTCTTAATTGGCATACAAAGCATTTCATATTTTTTGCCATCTTTTCCAGTTGTGGTGATAAGACCACAACTGAATTTGTGGCTGTAAGTGGTTAGTTTCTTATGCTGGTTCTTCCAGTCTAAGCCAATCCCCTCAACAATCTCACGCATTGCCACATAAGCAATACCGTTGTTATCCACTAAAGTAACTTCTTTTCCTAAAAACTCTGCTTTTAATGCTTGCATATTTTTCTCCTAATTCTCCACTAAAAGGGCGCCTGTAAGAAACGATGAGTGGAGAAAGGAAACATCGCTTTCGAGTGTACTTTTCTATCTTACAGGCAATAAAAAACCGACTATCTCTAGTCGGTTATCGATTCGCTAAATACTCAGTAACGCCGTCGTCTTCTTCGTCATTTTCGACCGTACTTTCTTTGTAAAACGGCATAAAATCGGATAATTCAGGCGGTTTAGCCTTTGTATCGCGGTTTATCATCGCCAACAGGTGGCTGATTTGCGCAGTGCGGTAATCTTCCCGCCAAAGCCCGAAAGGTTGTTCTTGATAGAATAGCTCGTATTCTTGAAGCTCTCTTTCGGGCATTTGCTCAATTTCACTCAATGTTTTACCCAACGCAAGGCTAAGGTTTATTTGGAACTTGCGCCGGTCGGTGAGTTTTTTGGATTAAGCCCCATAATAGCTTTATTCACCGCATCAAAAATGCCACCGCCGAGTTTAGAAATCAGCTTTAAATCTTCTTCACTGTCAGGATTAAATAGATTAACGCCATTTTCATCACATAAACGAAGCGCAATACCGCGCGGTAAAGCATTCGGATCGTAAATGTTTTGTAATTGCTTTTGCAATTCGTCTTCATCGCCCAAATTTAGTTCTTTACCTTGGGCCAAGGCTAATTTAATTAAGTGTTCGCGCTGACCGTAAATAATTTGGTTATTTTCGCCGACAGACAGATCGCGGATATAGTAAGTTTCGCCCTCATATTCAAACGGTGCGACTTTCGGTTTTGTTGCTAAAAGTTTTTCACGTAAACTCATTTCAATTCTTCCATTCATTCAAAAAAAATGACCGCACTTTTATGTGCGGCCGCATGGATTAAGCTACCGGCAATAAGTAATCGCGTTTCGCTTTTTTGATTGTCACACCTGAATCAAACTTACCTTTCACTTCACCACTAAAATTAGGTGATGTTTGGATAAATCCAGTGCCGTAAAGAGAACCTTGATTGTTTTTTAAGATCATCATCCATGGGAAAGTTTCTTTGGCATAGAATTTCTTACGCAAATCTTGTTGCATTGGTGTTGCCGGCGCGTAGAAGAATGTCAGTTTAATTGAGCCGTACTCAATTTCACCCGCTTCGGTTTCAGTCCCTTCGCTACATATTGTCGTAACATCTTCTTCACCAAGCGTATCACCGTCGCCTTCAATGTTTTTGATTGCGCAGAAGTTAGATGACCATTTGACGATTGCCACTTTTGCCGCCGTGAAATCGGTCGGCACGTCGTGGTTACTCCAGTCCACTTCGTCAGCCAACGTAATTTTGTCGTTTGTGACGGCTTTCACCGGGTAATGACCATCAAGGGAACCAAGACCGGTTACTTTGACAAAATCACCGACTTTCGCACCGTGGCCGGTTGCGGTAATTGTCGCATTCGGCTTTACCGTAACAGCTGTAACGGCTTTTTCTTCGTTTAAGCCGACACCTAAATAAAATTTAGTCCCTTGGAAAGGGGTTGTTTTTGTTGTCATGTTTTATTCTCCATAAGCAATTTGATAATTGATTACGCGACGATGTAGCTTTGTATCCGCTTCATAATCGCTAAAATCATTCATGCGCTCCGCAAAATCGAACGCCGCCGAAAGCGCGGTAAAAATCTGTTTGCGCAGGCTAAAAATGTCATCAGGATTTGGGCTGTAAATGTCAATCTGCACCTGATAATCATCAAGATCGCCATCTTCCAGCGCCGAATTTGGCGAGATGTTCGGGAATT